>CAYNPL010000014.1:27910-71595 GCA_964399135.1 uncultured Gaiellales bacterium | reverse complement strand
GGGACCGGAAACGGGGGGGCTTGGCCCGCCGCCGGAGTGGACGGGAGGGGAGACCGATGAGGCCGGCCTTTCTTGACACTTTACTCTGCGCAACGGTAAACTCCGACGGTGTGTGATGATCGGTCGATGGCGGTACTTTCCGACCTTGCCTGTCGGCTTTGGATGGCTTAATGAGTCGGCGTGTCTGGCATGAGAATGCGAGAGCCGAAGACTTAGATAGCGGGGAAAATAACCGTACGGGGGCCTGCCGTTTGGAGGTGGCCGACTCGTCGGTACGGTCTGCCCCTCGGTAGGGCAAGGTCATATGTGCAAGTCCATGGCCGGGCTGCGGTTCGGCCTTTTGTGCTTCACGCCGCCGATCGCCCGCTCCTAGCACGCATGGCCTAGAGACCGCGACTGCGTGTGCGAGTGGAGTGGTGGACTATGACAGCTGTCTGGATCGTGGTAGTGCTTGTGGTGGCCTTAGCGGGCGCCGCCGCCGGCTTCTTCGCCCGAAAACACCTGGGAGAGGCGAAGATCTCGTCTGCAGAGCAGGCGGCCAACAAGATCATCGAGGATGCCAAGCGCCAGGCTGAGGCCATTCAGCGCGAGGCGAGGGTCGAGCTGAAGGACGAGATGCACCAGCTCCGTACCCAGGTGGAAGCTGAGATCAAGGAACGACGGCAGGAGCTGGCCCAGCTCGAGAACAGGTTGCTGAGCCGGGAAGAAGGGCTGGACGAGATGCAGAAGGATCTCGCCCGCAAGGAGCAGTCTGTGTCCGATCGGGAGGCCCACTATCGCAAGGTCATCGAAGAGGCCGAGGCGGCCCGGGCCGAGCAGCAGCGTCAGCTGGAGCAGATCTCCGGCATGACCAGGGACCAGGCGGCCGAAGTCATCCTCAAACGCACCGAAGACGAAGTCCGTCACGACATGGCCAAGATGGTGCGGGCCATCGAAGAAGAGGCGCGGCACGAGGGCGAACGCCGGGCCAAGGACATCCTCTCCATCTGCATCCAGCGCACCGCCGCCAGCCACGTGGCCGATACCACCGTCTCGGTGGTGCCGCTTCCCTCCGACGACATGAAGGGCCGCATCATCGGCCGGGAGGGGCGCAACATCCGCACGCTGGAGAACCTCACCGGGGTCGACTTCATCATCGACGACACTCCGGAGGCCGTCGTGCTGTCGGGCTTCGACACCGTGCGGCGGGAGATCGCCCGTCTCACCTTGTCCAAGCTGGTGGCCGACGGGCGCATCCACCCGGCCAAGATCGAGGAGATGTATTCCAAGGCTCGGGAAGAGGTGGAGAAGGAGATCCAGGACGCGGGCGAGCAGGCTGTGCTCGATGCCAACGTGCACGGCGTGGCTCCCGAACTACTCAAGCTATTGGGCCGGCTCAAGTTCCGCACCAGCTATGGGCAGAACGTGCTCATGCATTCTCTCGAAGTGGCCCACCTGGCCGGGCTCATGGCGAACGAGCTGGGCGTCAACGCCAAGTTGGCCAAGCGGGCCGGGCTCCTGCACGATCTGGGCAAGGCCGTCGATCATGAGGTGGAAGGGTCGCACGCGGCCATCGGCGCCAATCTGGCTCGCCGTTACGGCGAGTCCGAGGCCGTGGTCCACGTCATCGAGGCCCACCACGGAGAGGTGGAGCCCACCACGGTCGAGGCCGTCCTGGTGGCGGCCGGAGACGCGGTGAGCGGAGCCCGCCCCGGAGCCCGCAGGGAGACCCTGGAGACCTACATCAAGCGACTGGAAGCGCTCGAGCGCATAGCCGAGAGCAAGCCGGGCGTCGAGAAGAGCTATGCCATCCAGGCCGGGCGGGAGATACGGGTGCTGGTCAAGCCGGAAGAGGTGGACGACCAGGCGGCCGGTCTGCTGTGCCGCGAGATCGCCAAGGAGATCGAGCAGGAGCTCGATTACCCTGGGACCATCCGAGTCACGGTCATCAGAGAGAGCCGGGCGGTCGACTACGCCAAGTAGAGGCGGCCGGTCCGGTCCGGGAGGATGAGCCGAGTGGAGCCGCGGACGTACTATCTGCGGTCCTTCGGCTGCCAGATGAACGACCACGATGCCGAGCGCATCGCCGGGATGCTGGAAGCGGCCGGGCTGGACCGGCGGGCCGAGCCGGAAGAGGCCGAGGTCCTGGTCTACAACACCTGCTCCATCCGGGAGAAGGCCGACACCCGCCTGGCCGGCCATCTGGGCGACGCCGCTCGCCTCAAGCGGGAAGAGCCCGGCCGCCTGATCGTGGTGGCGGGTTGTCTCGCGCAGAGCCGCAGGACGGCGTTTCTCAAGGATTTCCCGTTCGTGGACGTCCTGGTGGGTCCGCAGAGTCTGCACGAACTGCCCACCCTGCTGCAAGAAAGGCGGCGTACCGGCGTATGGGCGGGAGCCTTCCACGAGGAGACCACGCGCTTCAGCGCAGAGCTTCCTCGAGCCAGAGTGGCGGGGCCGACCGCCTGGGTCCAGATCGTCGCGGGTTGCAGCAACTTCTGCACCTACTGTATCGTGCCCCATGTGCGCGGGCCCGAGGCCTCCAGGCCGGTGGCGGCCGTACTGGCCGAGGTGAGGGAGTTGGCCGAGAACGGCGTGCGGGAGATCACGTTTCTCGGCCAGAACGTCAACGCCTATGGCCTTGAGCCTGGTTTTGCCGGGAGCGAGCGCTTCCCCGATCTGCTGGAGCTGGCCTGTGGAGTGGAGGGCATCGAGCGCGTCCGCTTCATGACGTCCCATCCCAAGGACTTCTCCGACCGGCTGATCGAGGTCGTCGCCGCCCATAATCAGGTGTGCGAACACGTGCACCTTCCTGTGCAGTCGGGGAGCGACCGCATGTTGGCCGCCATGGGCCGGCGCTACGACCGGCGCGGGTATCTGGACCTGGTCGGCCGGCTTCGCGCCTCCGTTCCTCACCTGGCTCTCACCACCGACCTCATCGTCGGCTTCCCGGGAGAAACCGAGGCCGATTTCGAACAGACCCTGTCACTGGTGGAGGAGTGCCGGTTCGACGGGGCCTTCACCTTCATCTACTCGCCGCGGCCGGGCACGGCCGCGGCGCGGCTCTCCCGGCGGGTGGAAGCTCAAGTGGCCGAAGAGCGAATGGCCCGCCTGGTCGCCCTCGTGCAACGGCTGGGGCGGGAGTGCAACCAGGCTCAGCTGGGGCGCACGGTGGAAGTCATGGTGGAACGCCCCAGCCGGCACGCAAGCGGCGAGGTCATGGGACGGACCCGTGGGCACAAGCCGGTGAACTTCGCCTCCGACGCTTCCCCGGGGAGCCTGGTGCTGGTGGAATTGACCGAGGCCACCTCCACCAGCTTCCGGGGGCGGCAGGTGACGGGGCGCCAGGTGACGGGAGCGGAGCCGCCGGGCGGGAGCCGGGAGTGAAGCCGGGGACGGCCGCGGGCCGGGCGGATGCGTACTCGCGCCTGGGGAAGGTCATCGGGCTGCTCGGGCCCACCGGCGCGGGCAAGACGGCGGTGGCCGTCGAACTGGCCCGGCTGCTGGGCACCCGCGTAATCTCCTGCGATTCCATGCAGGTGTACCGCGGGTTTCCCGTCTTGACCAACCAGCCCAGCGCCGACGAGGCCGGCGGCATCGAGCATGCCCTGGTGGGGTTCGCCGACCCGGGATCGGCCTACTCGGCGGCTGAGTACGCGGCGGCCGCCCGTCCTCTCATCGCCGCCGACCTGGCCCGCGCCGGCGCCGCCGTGGTCGCGGGCGGCACCGGCCTCTATCTGCGGGCCGCCCTGGCGCCTCTCGCGGTAGCGCCGCGAGACGAGGAGCTGCGGGCGCGGTTGGAGGCGCGCGCCGCCGAAGACGCGGGCGCGCTCCACGCCGAGCTGGCCCGGCTCGACCCCGCGGCCGCAGCAGGCATCGACCCCCGCAACGTCCGCCGGCTGGTGCGCGCCCTGGAGGCGGTGATGGGCGGCGGCTCCTGGTCGGGAAGGGACGACTTGTGGCATCCGGTGTACGACCATCCCACCGTGGTCGTCGGTCTGCACCGCGAGCGAGAGGAGCTGTACCGGCGCATCGACGCCCGTTCCCGGCGTCTGGTGGAGGGCGGAGCGGTCGAGGAGGTGCGCCGCTTTCGGGAAGAGCGCGGGAAAGCGGCCCAGCCGGGCGGAGCCGGCATCGCCAGCGCCATCGGCTATGCGGAGATATGCCGCTATCTGGACGGGGGACAGACATTGGAGGAGACGGTCGCTCAGGTCGCCGCCGCCACCCGCCGCTATGCCCGCCGCCAGCTCACCTGGCTGCGGAAGGTGGAGGGCGCTGTTATGATTGAGGTCCGCGACCGGCCGCCGGCTGAGGTCGCCCGGCTTATCCTGGAGTGCGCGGACGGTACGACGACTAGAGAGGTCACGCCCCGATGAGGTTGAGCAAGTGGCAGGGCTTGGGCAACGATTACCTTGTCCTTGAAGAGTCGGCGCTGCCGGGCCCCCTCACCGCCCAGGCGATCAGGGGGCTGTGCGACCGCCATCTGGGGGTTGGCTCCGACGGAATCCTCCTGCGGTGCCCTCCTTCGGGAGAGGTCCCCGGTGCCGTCGCGCGCATGCGGGTGTTCAACCCCGACGGCAGCGAGTCGGAGATGTGCGGCAACGGCATCCGTATCTTCGCCCGCTATCTCGAGCTGACCGGACAGGCGCCGGGGGAGGAGTTCACGGTGGAGACCCTGGCCGGACCCATCAGGCCTCGCCTGCTTAGCGGCGGGCAGGTGCGGGTGGACATGGGGCGGGCCCGCTTCCTCAGCGGCAACATCGACGCGGCCAAGGTGGACGGGCAGGCCCCCGACGGAGTGGTCAACGCCGAGATCGCGGTCCACGACCGGCGTTTTCGCTTCACCTTCGTCGATGTGGGCAACCCGCACTGTGTGATTCTGGTGGACGATCCGGCCGCTTTCGACGTAGCGGGGGTAGGTGAGGCCATCGAACACCACCTCTTCTTCCCCCACCGAGTCAATGCCGAGTTCGTTCGAGTGGAGGCGGACGGGTCTGTGCGGATGCGGGTGTGGGAGCGGGGGGTGGGAGAGACCCAGGCCTGCGGTACGGGGGCCACGGCCGTGGGGGCCGCCTGCGTCCGCCTGGGCTTGGCCGCCAGCCCGGTGACCGTCCACCTGCCGGGGGGTGACCTGGTGATCGAGGTCGGGGGTCCGGGCGGGGCCGGCCCGGGGGTCGCCGGCGCCGGCGGGCTCCCCGTGTTCATGACCGGCCCGGCCGAGGAGGTCTTCACATGCGAGCCGTCGCCCGCTCTGCTCCGCCGGCTGGACTGGCCGGCGCCCGGCCAGTGAGACAAACGCCGGCCCCGAGGCCGGCCGGTGACCGACAAGGAGGCTGACGTGCGATTCTCCCGGCGGATGGACGACCTGGCGCCCTATCTCTTCGCGAGCATCGAACAGAAGATCGCCCAGAAGCGCAGCGCGGGCATCGATGTCATCAGCTTGGGCATCGGCGACCCCGATCTACCGACGCCCGCCTACATCGTGGAAGAGATGCAGCGCCAAGTCGCTGACCCCGCCAACCACCGCTATCCCAGCAACTGGGGACATCCGGAGTTCGCCAACGCGGCCGCCTCCTTCTACAGGCGCCGCTTCGGAGTGGAGATCGACCCGGACGGCGAGTTCATGGCTCTCTTGGGAGCGAAGGAGGGGCTGGCCCACATCTGCTTCGCTCTGCTCGACCCGGGTGACCTGGCCTTGGTGCCCGATCCCGGTTATCCGGTCTACGGCGGTGGCTCCATCCTGGCCGGCGCCGAGGTGCGGTATCTGAGGCTGCGGCCCGAGACAGGATTCTTGCCCGATCTGGATGCGGTCGGCGAAGCGGATGCCCGCCGGGCCAAGGTGCTCTTCATCGGGTACCCCAACAACCCCACCGCCGCCGTCATCGAGGACGATTTCTTCGCGCGGGTGGTGGCCTTCGCCAAGGAGTACGACATCGCCGTCGTCCACGACAACGCTTACTCCGAGCTCACCTACGACGGCTACGTGGCCCCCAGCTTCCTGGCCACCCCCGGGGCCAAAGAGGTGGGAGTGGAGTTCTTCAGCTTCTCCAAGCCCTTCAACATGACTGGGTGGCGCAGCGGCTTCGCCGTGGGCAATCACGATGTCCTCGCCCACCTGTGGCGGCTCAAGACCAACATGGACTCGGGGATGTTCGATGCTCTCCAGCGGACCTCCGCCTTCATCCTCAATGGTCCTTGGGACTTCGTGCAAGAGATGTGTGAGGTCTACCGCCGCCGCCGCGACCTGCTGGCTGAGGCGCTGGTCTCGGTGGGCCTGGAGGTGCCCAAGCCCAAGGGGACCATCTACATGTGGATCCCGGTCCCGGCGGGCTACACCTCGGCCGGTTTCTGTGAGCACGTCCTCGAGCAGGCGGCGGTGGTGGTCACCCCGGGCTCGGGTTACGGTCCGGCCGGGGAAGGCTTCGTCCGGCTGTCACTCACCACTCCTGACGATCGCATCGCCGAGGCCGTCGACCGCATCGAGCGGTCACTGCGGCTCTAAATCCCGGGCGGCCCCGTGGCGATACGGCCGGCATCTGGGATCTGGAGGTAGTCTTCATGGAGCTTCTGGTGCAGTTGCTTCACCCCGCGGCGCAGGTGCCCCGGCGGGCCCATCCCGGTGACGCCGGCGCCGATCTCTTCGCGGTGGAAGCGGTGGTGATCCCCTCGGGGGAGCGGCGGGAGGTGGGGACCGGCATCGCTCTGGCCATCCCTCCCGGGTATGCCGGGTTCGTCCAGCCCCGCTCCGGCCTTGCCTTCAGGCACGGGATCATGGTGGTGAACTCTCCCGGCCTCATCGACGCCGGCTATCGCGGCGAAGTACGGGTCTCGCTCTACAACTCGGGGGCCGACCCTTTCCCGGTGGCGGTGGGCGACCGCATCGCGCAACTGGTCGTGCAGCGGGTGGAGGAGCCCCGCTTTGTGACCGCAGAAGATCTCCCCGAGACGGTCAGGGGCGAAGGGGGCTTCGGCAGCAGCGGCCGCTGAGAGCGTGGCGCGAGCGCGCCATCGCACTCGGGTGCCGCGCCGGCGAGGGCCCCGGGGGCAAGGCTCCCGCGCCTTCTAGTTGGCGGCGACCGGGAGCGTGTACTCTTCCCAGGTGTTGGGGACTATGTTGACGCTGATGGTGTACTGGCCGTTGATGTTGTTGATGCACTTCTGGTTGTAGTTGATCTCGCCGCACTGTCCGTTGCCCTTGTTCGACAGCATCCCCGAGACGTACATGGCTCCATGCATTCCCGAGGTGCCGCGCAGGATGCTGTTGCCGACCACTACCATGATGCCGTAGAAGTCCCCTGTGCCGCGGAAATCCCAGACGTTGTCGCAGATGTTGTCGCCGTTGTCGATGACCACCACCACCGGCTCGTCCACGGTACCCACCTGGGTGTCGCCGGCAAGTTCGACGGCGGTGTCGCTCTTCACGTAGACGACCTTGCCGTTGGCCTGACCGGAGGCCAGGAAGGCGCTGGCGGCGGCGGCGGCGTCGGCTCCGGAGAAGTACGTGCGCTCATCCTGGGCGATCCTTAGCAGAGCCAAGCGGGTCGCCGTGCTCACCACGCTCTCGAAGTCGGTGGGAGGGGCGGCCAGCACCTGATCGGGCGGGTTGGGGTCCAACCCCTTGTGCTCGGCGTCATGCACGTCGTAGTAGATGGGAGGGGTGCCGTCTTCGATCTTGATCTCCAGACCCTGGCCGTTGCTGTCGACTACACCGGCCCACAGGGCCAGGGTGGCGGGGAAGGTCAGCTCCCACTTCTGGCATTCGGCCAAGACGAGGATGCGGTGGCGGTCATTGTCGACGTTGCTGGTGGAGTCGACGAACATCTTGCCGTCTCGGTTGGAGTCCCAAGCGGGAGCGTTCATGTCGGCCACCACGGTCGTCTCGCCGGTCTCCGGGTCGACGTTGTCGTAGAGGTGCACCTGCAGGAAGTCGGTGGGGTCGAGTTCGCCATCCTCGGTCGGTAGCCAGAGGCCGGGGTTGAGATCGCGCAGCGACTGCCGCAGGAGGGCCTCATCCACCGTGGCGGTGGCGCCGGCTTTACGGGGCCAGGCCAGTTTCAGCGAGAGCATGCCCGCGTCGATGCCCGCTTCGGCCACGTTGAAGGCCTTCACGTCGGTCCGTTCCGTCTCGGTGGCCCGGGTCTGCGAGGTGACCAGCCAGTAAAGGGCGACTCCCATGATGGTGAAGACGAGCACGAAGACCACGGCTATGACCATCACTGAGCCCCGCTCGTCCCCGAAGCGGCGGGCTGCGCGACTTTCGGCGTTACCGGTCTGGGTTCTCATGTCACACACTCCTTCACAGCGGCCTAATACTGGCGCAGGTTGCGGGGTTGCACCACCGAGCGCAACTGATGGGCGATCGGGCGGTTGCTCTCGTACACATCGATGCGCAGGTCGATCACCACCTGGCGGATGAGCGTCACATCTTCCACCGGTGTTTCCATCGGGAGACCGTCGGCGCCGATGTAGCTGAACAGGGGGACCTTGCCTTGGGACGAAGGTCCGTTACTCACCCAATTGCTGACCAGCCGCACCGCGGGGGCGGAGGCGAAGGTGGGATCGTTGGTGTGGTCTTGGTCGGTGTCCCGATACAGGGTGCGTGTCGACGGGTCCACTCGAAAGCGCACCAGCTCGAGCGCATGGGCGGAGTCGCGGTCGACATCCGTCCAGCACACCAAGGCGTTCTCATCGGCGTAGTAGATGACCACTCCGAGGGCCTCTGTGGGGGCAGGGTCGGGCTGGCGGGCGGTACGGATCAGCTCGACCATCTCGGCCATGGCGGTGCGGGCCTGGTGCTGAGCGCTCATGTCGTCTTCGGTGAAGGTGTAGGCGCGCTGCAGACCGAACCAGATGCCAAAGATGGCCGCCATCACCACCATCATCAGCGCCATGGCGGTCAACAGTTCGACCATGGTGAAGCCACCCTGGGCGCGGACCGCCAGGAGGGCTGGAGGCCGGGGCGGCTGGGGGGCGGCTGGGGTCACCGGAGTCTCCTAGAGCAGGTGGAGGACGACCGTGCCGGCCTGGGCGGGCAGGGAGAACGACTGGGTGACCGTGGGCTTCTTGCTCGCGGTGGCCGTGATGAGGTAGCTCCCCGGGCCCAACCCCGAGACGGTGATGGTCTTGTTCTTGTTCACCTTGCCCGTGTACACGATGCTGCCGGCATCGTTCCGGATGACGATGTCGTAGTTGGCGCTGGAGGAGTTCTTGATGTCGACGGAGAAGACGGACGGCACCGTGGTGGTGGTGGTCGGAGCGAGGGTCGTGGTGGTGGTCTCTTCATAGATAGTGGTCGTGGTCACCAGAGGGGGCAGCGCTGCGTTGGCCGTCACCGGAGGACCGGCCAGCCCCGGTTGGCAGATGTCCACGGCCCAGAGGGCGTATTCGTAGACGTTCTGGTCACTCGGAGTGCCCCAAGGATCGGTGCCCGACCCCACGTTGCCCACATCGATGTACTCGGAGAGCTTGGGGTTGAGATCGGCGGCCACGGTTACCCAGGGCAGCCAGACGCCGGCGAAGGGGTCCCACTTCCGGCGCTCGAGCACGTATCTGGCCCGGTCGCGCTCAGCGCCTCCGGCCCAGTTCAGGACGATGGTGTGATTGTCCTCCTGGGGCGTTGCCACCAGGCCGGTCGGCGCGCCCGGGGCGCCCTTCTCGATGCGGACCCGCATCCTCCAGACGTTGCCGGGCTCGTTGTAGACGTTGTAGGCGACGGCCCGGAGCTCCCAGTAGCCATCCGGGATGGCGGAGGCGTCGAAGTCGTACTCGAACCACACAGAATCGATCCTGCCATCGCCGCCTTGGGTGTAGTGGACGTGGGAGTTGTCGATCTTGAACTCGCCCGCCGGGTCGCCCAGGGGGATGCTCTGTCCGTCGTCATCGAACAAGGCCAGGCGCATGTACGTGTTGCGCAGCACCGGCGTGGCCGAATCGAGGTTGGTGAAGACCAGGTTCCAGTCCGCTTGGGCAATGTAGTAGCGAGCCTTCGTCGCGTTCGCGAGCAGTGGGAAAGGCGTACCCAGGGGATCGGAATAGGCCGGCTCGAGGGTGAGGCGGCTTCCCCGGGGGCCCAGGAACTGCTGGTGGATGAGCGTGGTGATCGAAGCTACCGAGACTCGGGGCGGAGCATCCCAGTCGACGTCGACGGTGACCTCCTTGAGCTTGCCGTCGCTGTAGGCCGACTCCGCCACCGTGTAAGAGATGTAGAAGGTGGCGTCCCTTTCGGTCGCGGTCACGCCGAAGAGGTTCTCCAGCGTGCGGTTCCCCAGTGACGGATTGAGAGCGGCCATGTCGTCGTCGTAGATCTCCCGGTAGTCGAGCTGGCGGATCTGCTCCATCTTCTCGCGGGCGATGTTCGTGGCTAGAGACTTGAAGCGGACGGTGGAAGCCTGGCTCAGCCCGGTCAGGAACAGAGGGACGATCCCGGCCAAGGCGAAAAGCAACAGAAGCGCGGCCACCATGACCTCGATCAGGGTCATGCCGCGCTTGCTGCGGGCCTTGCTGGAAATGCAGGTGAACGGTTCCGCCGGTCGCTTCCGCATCAGGCCTCCCGTGCTCTCTCTCTGCGGGAGATATCGGCACACGTCCGATACCCCTTTAGCGGGTGGGATTCTTGCCCCTCTATAGTGAGCGTCTGATGAGCGTCGCCAGATTCCGCAGAAAGTCCTAAACGGATCCCTAAAGTCCTGTCGCAGACTGCCGATAGCAGAGGCGACACGTCTCAGGTGGGCGTGCCGGGCCGCGGACGAACGCGGTCCTGCAAAATGGGTCCGCGAGAATAGGAGGAGGAACAGCCACGATGTTCACGTTCATTCACAAGAGGATGAGGGGTCAAAAAGGCTTCACCCTCATCGAGCTGCTGGTGGTGATCATCATCATCGCCATCCTGGCGGCGATCGCCATCCCGACCTTCCTGGGGCAGCGCCAGAAAGCCCAGGACGCCTCCGCCAAGTCCCTTGTCCGCAACGCCATGACGGCCCTGGAGTCCGCTTATGTCGACGGCCGCACATACGACGTCGCTGAAGCTGACCTCGAGGCCATCGAGCCTTCCATCGACTTCACCCTGGCTGCCGACCACGTGACCGACATCGCCACCCCCGACGTTCTGGCGACCGTGAGTGCCGAGGATCAGGCGGTCGACTACTATGGGGAAGAGAGCATCTTCTCGATCGCGACCACCTCTCTTTCGGGCAACGAGTTCGGTGTCTACACCGACAAGGCCTCCGCTGCTCCTGACGGCGGCACGATCTTCGTGCGCGTGATCGACGGCACCGCAGAACTTGGTTGGTAGGTAGAAACCCGAGCGGATCGTAGTGTCAAGGGGCCCCACCAAGGGGCCCCTTTTCTCTACATCGGCAGACAGCCATGGGTTCAAATTCCTATCATACGCATCGAGGCACAGACCGGCGGGAGCGGGGACACCTCATTCTCCGGTGGCGGGGGCGCGGGAGCCGCTTGGCGGTGCTGCTGGCGGCGCTTGTGCTCAGCGGCTTGACCTTCGCGACCGCCGGTTGCTCCGACGGGAGTCTGGCCGAGGCCCGGGAGGCCGAGCGGGCTGGGGATCTCCAGACCGCGGTCGAGCTGTACCGGGAACGTCTTGCGGCCGCTCCGGACGATCTGGAGGCCGTCAAGGGACTGGCCGTGGATCTCTATCTTCTCCGTGATCTGGATGGGGCTCTGCCCTTCCAGGAGCGGGCGGTCGCCTCTGATCCAAAGGAAGTGCAGATACGCGTGGAACTGGGATTCAACTACCTGAACCACCAAGGGCGACCTGCCGAAGCGGTCGCCGTGCTCGCCGAGGCGGCCGCACTGGAGCGCAGCGCGAAGGTGCTCACCTTCCTGGCTCAGGCGCAGATCGCAGCGGGCAGGACCACTGATGCTGAGGCGAGTCTGCGGGCGGCCATCGCCGAAGACGAGTCATACGGTCACGCCTACACCGTCCTGATCGGCCTCCTAGAAGCCCAGGGGCGCCCGGCGGAGGCGGAAGAGCTCCGTGCCGCCGCGACCGAGAGCGGAGCGGCGACTGGGACGGGTGGCTGAGACGGGGGTTGACGACAGCGGCACGAGCCGGTGTCGAAGGAGGGATCCTCCACATGAACGGCACGAGTGACAAACAGCGAAGAACGACGGCAGAGAGACTGCTCAGGCGTCTGCAGCGGGGTACCCGTTGCGGGGCCGGATTCACACTCATAGAACTTCTCATCGTCATCATAATCATCGCGATCCTGGCCACCATCGCCATCCCCACTTTCCTGGGGCAACGGCAGAACGCCCAGGACGCCGCTGCGTACACCCTTGTGCGCAACGCCCTCACCGCTATGCAGGCTGCCCTGGTCGACACCGGGGACTACCGACTGGTCACAGCCGCCCACCTGGCTTCGATCGAGCCCAGTATCGTCTGGGTGGAGTCGGCCGACGATCTCGTGGCCACCGGTCCTGCTTGGATGGCCGCCGCGGTGCCGGCCCAGGCGGGGGAGAATGAGGTGGCCTTCTACCTCGAGTCCAAGACGATGGCCGACCTGGCCAGCGTGAGTGAGAGCGGCAATCTGTTCGGGATACAGATCGACACCGTGAATATCGCCGAGACCGGATACGTCAAAGTCAAGGTCGTCGAAGGGACCACCTTGCTGGGCTGGTAGTCTGGGCCCAGGCGCTGCCGGCGTCCGCAGGGACGGGCGAGGGGCGGTCGCGGGCGGCGGAATGACATTGCCAATGTACGACTAAGGTCGTGCCGACGGATGAGGCGGCCTCCGGTAGCCTGCGGGCTATGAGGAGGCTCTTACATTTTCACCTCTGTGGTGATGACCGGTCCCGTGCCGGCTTCAGTCTGGTCGAAGCCGTCGTGGTGCTTGGTATCCTCGCTCTCTGTCTGGTTGCGGGGAGTATCTCGCTGGCCGCGGGTGCCCGCTTGCTTGAGGCCCGTGGTGCCGCTCAGGTCTGGCAGGCGGCGGCGGCCTGGGGCCAAGTCGGAGCTGTCTGGCAGGGAAGCGTGGCTGCAGTGTCCTGTTCTCCGGGCGCCCTGCGGGTCGCCGACGCCGAAGGGCGCTATGGGGGAGATCTCGGCGCTTCGGCTCCCGCCGCCCCCGTCTCCGCGAACCTGCCGCGTTGGTGGAAAGACGACGGCGTGCTGGTGCGCTTCCTGGGCGGAACGGCGGCGCCGGACGGTGGGGGCTCTCTCTACTTCCGGGCGATCTCTGGCGGTTACCGGGTGGTGGTGCGGCCGGAGAGCGGGCTGACGGTGAGGACGTGGGTGGGGGCGTTGCCGTGAACTCGCGGGGTTCCGTCCTTCTGGAGGTCGCAGTGGCCACCGTGCTGGTCGCTCTGCTGGTCGTGCCTTTGGCGGAAGCACTGCGGACGGCGGTCGCCCAGGCCCGGACTCTGAGGGAGCACGCGGCGGTGGTCTCCTACCCAGGCTCGGTGCCTTCGCCTGATGATGACCCCTGGAGCTGGGGTCCGCGTGTGGTGGACGCGTGGTGGCGACCGGGGCCGGTGCTTCATGTGAGGCTGGAGACGCCGGGGGGAGAGACGGAGGAAGCGACTCTCACCCTGGGCTTATGGGTCGACGGATGGAACATGGAAGGAGGCACACTCACGTCCACCTGGGCGGCCATCGGCGACCAGTCGGTCTGGCAGGGCAGACAGGGATGCGAGCTGGTGGTGCGGGCGCGGACCGGCCGGGGAGGCTGGGGGCCGCCTTGGCGCACGCAGGTGCCGGGCAACGACGGCGGTCTGCCTGCAGGAGAATCGGTTGCCATCGGTGGGCAGGAAGATCGGGCCTGGCTGGAGGACGGCCCGGCGGTGGTGGTACACATGGCCTCCGCAGGGATCGCGGCGCCGGCCGCCTGCCTCGCGGGGGTGGCCGTTGAGCCCTTGCCCTCTGCTGGTCCCTTCCTGTTCCCGCCGGCCGGGACCGGTTGGTGGAACGGTCAGGCCGGGGGACGGTCACAGTGGTGGCGGCTCGAGCCGGGCCGAGGTCTCGATGTCTACTTCTGAGCGGGGGCGGCCGGGGCGGCCGGCTCTTCGCCCGGCGGCGGTTCGTTGCCGGGATGCGGTTCGTTGCCGGGATGCGGTCGGACTGTCCCTCATCGAACTGCTGCTCGCCCTCGCGCTCGGTCTGTGCCTTGCCTTGGCGGTGGCGCCTCTCTGGACGTCCTTCCAGGCGCTGGGGGCACGAGAGACCGACAAGACGATCTGGACCCTTCAAGCCAGAGTGGCCGCCGGTCGGTTGGAACGAGACCTGCGTGCGGCGACGGCGGAAGGCTGCCCGTTCCCGGTGGACGGTCCAGTGCTGCAGGCGACATCCTCCCATGTGGTCCTGCTCGTGCGCACGGACGGCTCGGCCGCGCCCATCCTGGTCGAATGGGAGCTGACGGCGGGTGCGCTCATGCGCCGCTGGGGGCCGTGTCCTGCTCAGAAGCCTCTGACCTACGCACACTCGCTCTACAGCGACAGCAAGACCATGCTGGAGGGTATCGCCAGCGCCACGTCGGCCTTTGGCTACTACCGGGCGGGGGTGGGACTGGAGGCGCCCGCCCTTGGATCCGATCTCGCCGGCGTCGACGGGGTCTCACTCATGCTGGGGAGCGGTGACGCATCCGCCGGCGTGGGCGAATCCGTCCGTGTCTTCGCCCGGGTGGGTCGATGAGGGCCGGAACCGAGCGAGGCTCGACCCTGCTGCTGGTGCTTTTCGCCTGCCTGGCGGTGGCCGTGGTTGTGCAGACCCTCACTGCCGTCCTGGTGTGTGCGGAGCGGACTGCCGTCGACGAGAGCAGCGGAAGGCAGTGGTGGGCGGAGAAAGAGGAGGGCCTGCGCTGGCTGCGAGGGCAGGCTTCCCTGTCATGGACTTCTCTTGGCTGGCAGGAGATGCCGGGGGGACCGGAGGACCTCGAGGGCAGCTTGGAGGCGGTCGCCTCGGAGGCGGGAGCGGGGTGGCTCATGGAAGCCGCCGTGCGGCAGCCGGCTGTGTCCCGCATGACGGTTTATGCGAGGGCGGAGCGAGGAAGGGACGGCATCGATCTGCCGCTCGCGGCTCTGGTGGCCGGAGAGGTCGTCACCCCAGGCGAGAGAACGGAACCTTGGCTTGAAGCAGGGTCCTCCCAGCGGCCGGCCCGGGCCTTTGTGGTGCGGACGCCGGCGGGTGCAGGCCTCGGTCCGGATTGTGTGCTGGCCACCCTCGATAAGGCCTGGCATCTGGACGACGGGTGGCGCCGGCTTGCCGAGCAGTGGGTTGAATGGACGCGGGTCCCGGATGCCTCAGTCTCCGGAGGCATCGTCTCCGGGAGGGCGGGGGGCGTCGCGCCGGGCCCTCGGGTGCTGGTGATGAGCGGCGGACCGGGGCAGACTCTCAGTCTTGGGGGAGAAGCGGACCATCTCGACCCCTTGGCCCCGGTCTTGGTGGTTGTCGTCGGAGGGGCGGCTCTCGACCTGCGGGGGAGAGGTGACCTGTGCGGGGTGGTGGTGGTGGACGGCGGAGGAGTCCTGCTGGATGGTACGCGGGTGCGCGGGGCGGTCTTCGTGACGGGGGTGGTGGACGTCGGCCGGACGGGAGGGGTGGTCTTCGGGTCGGACGTACTCCGCTGGGCCGCCGACCGCTCACTCAGCCGGGTACGTCTGGTCCCAGGTTCGCGGCGGGAGACCATCGGATGAGAGGCGGACGGTATACTCACGGGCATGGAAAGAAGAGGACGAAGGTCCGACCTGGCGGGACTCTGGAGGCGGCTCCAGCGGCTGAGGCTGGAATGCCGCGAGTGCGAGGTCATCTGCGAACGGGTGGTGTCACCGTACCGGTGCCTGCGTTCCGGCTGCTCCGCCATCTATTCGTACCAGGATGGTGATACCACCTACTTCGGCTGCGTGCACAAGGTCTTCGCGCCCGAACTGGACCTGGCGGCTTTTTCAGAGCGGGGGAGGCGGGTCCGCCGGGGGGTCGACCCCTATGGTCTCATCCGGGTGAGCAGGCCGCCGAGGCCGGAGTGCCCGGTGACCATCGAACAGGCCTACGATTCCCCTGCGGGCACCAGCGGGTGCTGTAACCCCACCTTCTTTCAGCACCCCGGCGGCCCGGCCGAGGACAGCATCCGCCTGATCGACCGATCCGCCGCCGACAGCGATCGGGATCCGCAGGGCTGAGGGTCCTGGGCGTGGACCTCCACCTCGTCTTCCTGGGCACAGCCGGGGCCACACCCACGGTGGAGAGGGGGTCCCCCGCCACCCTCATCGCGCGAGGGGGGGAGAGGATCCTGGTGGATTGCGGAGAGGGGACGCAGCGCCAACTCATGCGGTCGGTGGGCCTGGCCCGCATCGGGACCATTCTGCTCACACATCTGCACGGTGACCACTACCTTGGTCTTCCCGGGTTGCTGAAGACGCTCAGTCTGGCCGGGCGCGAAGAGGCGCTGCGACTTTTGGGCCCGCCTGGGTTGTATGAGTTGCTGCGGGAGGTGGAGCGGATCGTGGGCAGGCCTCGTTTCCCCTTCTTGGTGGAGGAGGTCAGGCCGGGTGCAGTGGTGGACACGCCGGAGTACGTACTCAAGACCGCTCCTACCGACCACGGTCTGCCGGGAGTGGCCTGGTGTTTGGAAGAGGGGCCCCGGCCCGGTCTTTTCCATCCGGAGAGGGCGCAGGAACTCGGCGTGATCCCCGGGCCGGACTTCGGCCGCCTGCAACGGGGTGAGAGTGTGATCACCCCGGAGGGGCGCACGGTGGAGCCGGCGGACGTGATGGAGAGTGCGCGCCGGGGCAGGAAGCTGGTGTTCACCGGCGACACCCGGCCCTCTACCGACGTCATCGAACTGGCTCGGGGCGCCTCGGTCCTCGTGCACGACTGCACCTTCGGCGAATCCGAGTACGAGCGGGCTCTCGAAACCGGTCACTCCACGGCCAGAGAAGCGGCGGAAGTGGCCTTAGCGGCTGGGGTCGGCACGCTGGTGCTCACACACATGAGCTCTCGCCACAGTTGGCGGGAGCTGCGTGATGAAGCCCGGTCCGTCTTCCCGGGAGCGCTGGTGCCCCGGGACCTGGACGTGCTCGTGGTGCCCTATCCGGAAAGGGGCACCGCTCGGCTCGAACGGGTATAATGGCGCCTCGCCGGCCTGCGGGGCCGGCGAGGATCTTCAACCCCGCCCACGTAGCTCAGGGGATAGAGCACTGGCCTCCGGAGCCAGGTGTCGCAGGTTCGAATCCTGCCGTGGGCATCGCGCAGTGCCGGGGTGGGGCCGCAGCCGGCGACACCCGGAGGCCGAGCGCGGTTTCCACTTCCCAGTGGGGTACCCCTTCCATAGGCCGCAGCTCCCAGGAGAATACTCGGGCGGCGGCTTGGCAGTAGAGGCGCTTGAGCTTATCCATGCCCGGATTCGCTCCGGTCAGCCTGGCCACGCTGGTCTGCTTCATCGCCGGCTCTCCGCAGGAGACGATGAGGTCGAAGAGGGAAAGGTCCAAGCTCACGTTGAGCGAGGTGCCGTGGCTTGCCACCCAGCGCTGGCAGCGGAGCCCCACGGACGCGATCTTGTCTCCCTCCACGTAGACGCCGGGGTGGCCGGGCCTGCGGTGCCCGGCCACCCCCACCCCGGCCAGCACCGTCAGGATGACCTCTTCGAGCCCGCGTACGTACGCCGATAGGTCTTTTCCGGGGATGGGCACGATGGGGTAACTCACCAGCTGACCGGGAGCGTGCAGCGTGGTCTGCCCGCCCCGCTCGGAGGCCACCACCTCCACACCGCGGCCGAAGACGGAGGCCGGGTCGCGCAGGTCGTGCATCGCGCCCCGGCTGCCCAGAGTTATGACGGGGTCGTGCTCGAGGAGGAGAATGACCCCAGCAATGGTGCCGTCGACCACGGCCTGGCGCAGCAGACCCTGCAGCCGCTGGAGCGGCAGATAGGGGCAGATACCCAGGTCGAGCACGGGCAGCCGAAGGACGGGGTGGCGCGGCCGCGGCCTCCGCGGCGCCGGGGCCGGCGGCGGGGCCGGCTCCGGGGCCGGCAGCGCCGGCTTGCGCGCCTCTGCCGGCGGGGACTCGGCCACCGGCACGGTGTCTTGCTGTTCAGGGTCCGCGGCGGTCGCAGCGGCCGCGGTGAGCGCTTCCGCCGGGCGGGTTGGGGCGGCGTCGGCGCCCTTGAGTGCCGCGGGCCCGGTGTGAGAGACTTCCTTCATGAGGTGACATTATCGCACCGGCTCCGGGCAGTCCGGCGGACGGGGGTCAAGGGGGAGAGTGGTGGCCAAGAAGAAGTACGACCCGCTGTGGGAGATCGTCGAGGAAAAGGTTCCTCTTCAGGGGGCGGAGCCGGATCTCGATGCGGTCTGCCCCTACTGTCACGTACGGGTGCACCTGGGGTCGGAGGCGGCACCAGGACGGCGTTTCGCCTGCGGGCTGTGCGGTGGGGTGTCGGAGGTAGTGACGGCGGCCGGTGGCCCCGGTCTGGTGGCGGTGGAGAAGGGGAGAAGGTCCGCCTAGTAGCGGATCACCGGCCTGCCCAGGTCGGGGAGAAGGTCGCCCAGCTTGGGATCCAGGTCGAGCGGGGCAGAGACGGTGGTGGGGTCGCCGTCAGAGATATATCGCAGTTGCGGATCGGCCTTCAGCCTGGCTATCGCCTGCGCCAGATAATTGCCGGATGCCGTGATGCGCGAGATGTGCAGCGGCCGGAACTCCGTCGAAAAAGGCGAGAACGCTGGCGTGCCGTCGACGGTCAAGGCCGCGGTGTAAGCGTATGTGATGCCGTCGTACTCCCCACTGGCGAGGATGCCTTCGTCCTCGGGGTAGTCGGCGTAGGGCACGGCGATGCTGGTGACCGAGTACGTGCCGCCGATCAGCTTCTCCAGAGTGGCCTGGGACTCGGCCAACTGCTTGCGTGCCTCGGTGGGGCTGGCCTCGCGCAGGTTGAGGTGGGACACGGTGTGGCTGCCCACCTCGTACCCCCAGTTCACCAGATTGCGGAGCTTCTCCTGGCGCCGGTCGGGCTGCCCGAAGAGGATGCGCTCAGAAGGGGTGACATCCAACAGACAGTAGAACGACGCCTTGGGCGCCCAGTCACCCGCCTCTACCGCGGCCTGGAGGATGCCCACCGCACAGTCGGGGTCGAGAGTGCCGTCGTCGAGGATGCGGTACTGACCCGGGCTGGAATCGTCGAAAGTGATGACCACAGGCGACTTGCCGGCGGGGATGTCGATGTTGCCTGCGGCCAGATCGCGGACGTTGATAGGATAGAAGCCCTCAGACTTGAGGAGGTCGATGTCCTTGCGGAAGTTCTCCGGGGTACGGGTGTAATCGGTCTCCTTGTCGCCGATGAGGTGGTAGGTGAAGACAAGGACATACCCCATCTCGTTGGCGCCGATCGCGCGTGCCCTTTCCGCGGTCATGGGAGCGACGGTGGTGGAGGGAGAACCTGACGTGGCGGCAAGGGCGGCGTCTGCCGCTTTGTCCTGGGAGCCGCCGGCCTTGGGCGTTCCAGTGGCGGGGCTGCCGCCGAACGCGAGCCCGCTTACCAGTCCGAAGAAGGCCCCGAGCGCGAAGGCTACGACAAGGAAGCGCAGGACTTTGTCTCGTCTCATACCGGGGCTAGTATATCAGAGCCCTCTGTTACAATACCGACACCATGGCCCCAGCCCCACCTTACAGGAGCTACTCCGATCCAAGACGCCGCCGGCGCCGGCGGGCCGCTGCCCCCGCACTCCTGGTCATCGCCTTTCTGGGGGCGGGCATGTTCGCCGCCGGGTTCATCCTCCTGTGGTCTTTGGGCAGCTGGTTGGTGGGAGGCGGCGGCTTCCCCGGTGGTGACAACGATACCACCGCTCAGACCGCAACCGTCGTAGCGGTGGGTTCTAACGGTTCTGACTATACCTTGGAGCCGCTGGTCGATTTGCGCGTGTTACGCGACCTCTCGTACGTGCCGGTCAAGGGCATCTACGTGACGAGCTACGGCGCCGGCAACCAAGAGCTCCTCGACAAGATGCTCGGTATCGCCGACCGCACTGAGATCAATGCCTTCGTTGTTGATATTAAGGACGATCTGGGCAAGGTGTGTTACAGCGTCGACGTGCCCCTGGCCGCCTCGCTCGGGCTTATCGACCCGCGGATCGAGGACATCGACGGCCTGATCGCCACACTCCGCGAGCACGACATCACCCCCATCGCCCGTTTGGTAGTGTTCAAGGACAACGATCTGGCCAGGAAGAGGCCGGAGCTCGCCGTCCAGAGCTCCAAGGGGGGAGAGTGGAAGGACCACAAGGGCCTCCGCTATACCAACCCCTACAATCACGAGGTGTGGGAGTACAACGTGCAGGTCGCGGAGGATGCGGCTAAGCGCGGCTTCAGGGAGATCCAGTTCGACTATGTCCGCTTCCCTAGTGACGGCCCCGTGGAGGAGGCGGTCTACCCGGGGGAGTACACGACGAAGGAAGACGCCATCGCCGGCTTCCTGGCCTATGCTCGCCAGCGCCTGGAGCCGCTGGGAGTGTGGGTTTCGGCCGATGTCTTCGGGCTGACCGTACACGTCAAGGACGACATGGGCATCGGACAACGCATCGAGAAGATCAGCCAGAACGTGGATATCGTGTGTCCGATGACCTATCCGTCGCACTACGGGCCGGGGGTGTACGGCATCGACAACCCCAACGCCTCGCCGTATGAGCTGATCACCAAAGCGATGGCCGACACCACCGCGCGCCTGGCGGGAACGGGAGCCAAAGGACGTCCGTGGCTGCAGGACTTCTCCCTGGGCGGGGTGGAGTACGGTGTCGAACAGGTGAAGGCGCAGATCAAGGCGGCGGAGGAGCAGGGCTTCGACGAGTGGCTGCTGTGGGATCCCTCTCTCAAGTATGTCGAGGCCGCCCTCAGGGCCGACACGGGCTAGACCGGCAGCACCGGCACCAGACTGCGGGCCTCCACGTCGAGCACGCCTTCCAGAGTCAGGCGCAGCCGGGGGATGACGCTGAGGGTGATGAAGCTGAGGACCATGAAGGGCTCCTCCAGATCTACGCCCAGCGAACCGGCCGCCCCTTCCAAGGAACGGAGCTTCGCCCCCACCACCTCCGCCGGTAGATCGGCCATGAGCCCGGCCAGAGGCAGAGGAAGGACGTGGGTGGTCTGGCCGTCGGCCACAGCGAGCCCGCCGCCCGCGGCCGCCACGGCGCGGGCGGCGGCGAGCATGGCCTGAGGGTCCACCCCGGTCACCAGGAGATGATGGGCGTCGTGGGCGATGGTGGTGGCGATCGCCCCCCGTTCGAGGCCGAGGCCACTCAGCAGACCCTGGCCGATGCGGCCGAGGGTGCGGCCGCTCCCCGAGGCGGCCGCGGCCGCCGGATGCCGCTCGATGAGGGCGACCAGCGACACGTCCTTGTCGGGGTCGGCGGCCAGGCGGCCTCCGACGGCCCGCACCTCCACGATGCGTTCATCGGTGACCAAGGAGCGCGGAGCCAGATGGATGGCGCGGGCCCGGTGAAGGCCGTCCGGGGCCGCGGGAGCCAATTCTTTCGCCTGGGCTATGGTCAGGCGGAAGCGGGGTGACTTGAGGGAGGGGGTGCGGGGGAGCGGCACGGTGAGGCGGCCTTCCCGAGCCACCTCCCGACCTCTCTGGACGACCACCCGGGGATGAGGGAAGCTGGGGTCGTCCACCACGAGCAGATCGGCCCTCTTGCCGGGGGTCACACTGCCGCGGTCGCGAAGCCCGTAAAGCGCGGCCGGGTTGCTGGTGGCCGCCCGCAGCGCCTCGGCGACGGGTACACCCGCCCGGCACAAAGCTCCCACCACCCCGTCTAGATGATGATGCTCGGCCAGGGCGGCGGCGTTGCGGTCGTCCGTGCACAGAGCCACGAGTTCAGTGCCGTGCTCGACCAGGAAGGGCAGCGCCCGGGCCAGGTCGCGGGCGGCCGAGCCTTCCCTGATGAGCGTCCACATGCCCAGCCGCCTGCGCTCGAGCAGCACCGAGGGGTCTGAGGTCTCGTGGTCGGTGGTCGGACCGGCAACCAGGTAGGCCGCCAGGTCCTTGCCCTTGATATCGGGCGCGTGGCCGTCGATGACCCGGTCCCCGGCCAGGGAGAGGAGAGCGGAGGACGCCTCCCCGGAGATAAGGCCCAGGTAGTCCATGGCCTCGCCTAATCCGGTCACGCCGTCCTCGAGCAGCAGCCGGGCGACCGTCTCTTCGTCGAGCGTGCCCGCGGCGTGTTCGAAGGGGGAGGCAGGCACCGTGGTGGGCACCATCAGACGGAGGTCCAGGGGAAGACCGGCTCGGGCCCGCAGGTAGAATTCGAGGCCGGCGTAGCCCATGAGGTTGCTTATCTCGTGGGGCTCGGAGAGGGTGGTGGTGACCCCGTGCACCACCAGGGCCTCCGCGAATCGGGGGGGAGACAGCATCGAGGTCTCGGGATGGACGTGGGCGTCGATGAAGCCCGGGAGGACGTAGGCGCCGGTGGCGTCGATCACCTGCTTGGCTCGGCCCGGGTATGACCCCACCCCGGCGATGAGCGGGCCGCACACGGCCACGTCGGCGGTCTGGAAATCGCGGCTGAAGGGCGAGAACACCCGTCCCCCTCGGATGAGCAGAGTGGGAGGGTCGAGGGCGAGGGCCACCCGCCTGCACTGTTCGCGCTCACGCATCGTGTACTAGAATAGCGTGCGCCTGCCCGGCCTGGGCCCGGGCGGGCTCCGTCGTTGTCATCCGGCTGCTGGGGGGTCCCGATGAGCGTGCCGCAGCTCTCGGTGTTCGTGGAGAACCAACCCGGTCATCTTGCCGACGCTCTCGGCACGCTGGCCAGGGGAGGGGTCAACGTACTGTCCTTCACCATCGCCGACACCACCGACTACGGGATCCTGCGCCTGGTGGTGGACAAGGTGGAGGAGGCCAAGGTCCTTTTGGAGACGGCAGGGTACGAAGTGGCCGAACATCCGGTGGTATGTGCCCTCCTCCCTGACCGCCCCGGGGCTCTGGCCGCCGTCGTGCGACTCGTCTCCGAGTCGGGGCTCGACATCGAGTATGTCTACCAGGGTGCGCGCGATTCCCTCTTGTTGCGGACAGAGGAGCTTGAGGGACTGGAGAAGCTCCTCATAGACGGCGGCTTCTCTATCCTCGGTCCTGAAGACCTCACGTGACGACCGCGCTTCTGACGGCCACCCAGTCGTGACCTTCGACCAGTTCCTCCAATACCTCTTCAGTGGCATCACCAGCGGCAGCGTATACGCGCTCACGGCCATAGGCTTCACCCTCATCTTCAACGCCACCCAGATCATCAACTTCTCGCAAGGACAGATGGTGATGCTGGGAGGCATGATCGGGGTGTCGCTCTACAAAGCCGGGCTGCCGCTGTGGGGTTGTTTCCTCGGGGCGGTCGTCATCGTCACCCTTGTCAGCATGGGCTTGGAGACCGTGGCCATCAGACCGCTCCTTCGCAAGGGGGTGCTGGCTCAGATCATCGCCACCGTGGGTGCTGCCTTCGTGTTCGAGACGGCGGCGATGCTCATCTGGGGGCGTGATGCGGTCACCCTGCCGCCGTTCTCCGGAGATGCCCCCTTGGCGGTGGGGAAAGCCACCATCGTACCGCAGACGCTGTGGGTGGTCGGACTGACGATCCTCATCGTGATCGTGCTCCAGGTGTTCTATCGCAAGAGCCTGTTCGGCACGGCCATCCGGGCTTGTTCGGTCAACCCCACTGCGGCCCGGCTGCAGGGCGTTTCCTACCGCAAGGTGGTGCTGTTCAGCTTCGCACTGAGTGGAGCCGTGGCCGCCGCCGCCGGGGTGATGATCACCCCTATCAGCTTCATGAGCTACTCCTCAGGGGCCCTGATTGGGCTCAAGGGCTTCGCCGCCGCCACCTTGGGCGGGCTGGGCAACCCCTTGGGAGCCGTTCTCGGGGGGTTCATCCTGGGCATCGTTGAGGCTCTGGGGATAGGGGTTGTCTCCGCCGGCTACAAGGACGCCATCTCCTTCGTCATCCTTCTCCTCGTGCTCTTCCTGAGGCCCGCAGGGTTGCTGGGGGCCAAGGTGGTGAGCAGGCAGTGAGCGACAGCCGGGACAACCCGTTCGTGGCCCTTCTTCGCCGCCATGCCGGTTACCTGATCCTGGCCGTGGTGGTGATGACCATTCCGGCCTACCTGAGCGATACCTACTATCTGTCCATCCTGGCCTTCATAGCCACCCGGTTCATGATGACCATAGGGCTCAGCCTGCTTCTTGGCCAGGCCGGGCAGATCTCGCTGGGCCAAGCGGCCTTTGTGGGAGTGGGGGCGTATGCGAGCGCCATCCTCACCACCAGGCTCGACCTCAACCCGTGGTTGGCCATGGCCGTAGGCGCCGTGTTGGCCGCTCTTATCGCCGGTCTGGTGGGGATCCCCACCCTCAAACTCAAGGGCTACTACCTGGCCATGGCCACGCTGGGCATCAACGAGATCATCTACATCCTGCTGGTGCAACTCAAGGGCCTGACCAACGGCACTGACGGCATCACCGGCATCCCCTCGCTCTCCATCGGAGGGCTCGATCTGAGCGGGCCCAAGGCCTACCATCTCGTGGTGTGGGGAGTAGCTTTGATTGTTTTCCGCTTCGCCCTCAACTTGAGCCGTTCCCGCGTGGGCCGGTCTCTGCGCGCGCTGCGCCGATCGGAGCCGGCGGCGGCGTCGCTGGGGGTGGATACCTCTCGTCGCAAGGTCCAGGTCTTCATGCTGGCGGCGGTGTTCGCCAGCATCGCCGGGAGTTTCGATGCCCACTACGTCCACTACATCAGCCCCGACAGCTATACCATCACCTTCTCCATAATCCTTATCACCGGCGTGATCATCGGGGGGCTGGGGACGATATGGGGGGCTCTGTGGGGTACCTTGGCCATCGTTATCCTGCCCGAACTGCTCAAACGCGTGAATGAAGACATCACCAATCTCGTGTTCGGGGTGCTCCTCATCTTGATCATGATCTTCTCCCGGGAGGGGGAGGGCGGTCTGTGGCAGACCCTGAAAGCCTGGCGGTCGAAGCGGTCCGGCGGCGAGGCCGAACCGTCGAGCCCGGAGGAGGAGTAGGTCGTGGCACTCCTCAGCGTGCAGGGGGTTTCCAAGCGTTTCGGCGGTCTCGATGCGCTCAAGGACGTCACCTTCGCTGTGTACCAAGATCAGATCAAGGCGGTCATCGGCCCCAACGGAGCGGGCAAGACCACGCTGTTCAACCTGGTATCGGGCTCATATAGCCCGAATGAGGGCAAGGTGCTGCTGGACGGGGTGGACGTCACGGGCATGGCTCCCCACCGGATCTGCCGCCTGGGGGTCGGCCGGACTTTCCAGCAAAGCCTTATATTCGACGGCATGAGCGTGTTGGAGAACGTCGCGGTGGGGAGGTACTCCCGCACCAAAGCGGGTATCCTATCGGCAGCTCTTGCCCTTCCTCTGCATCGCAGGGAGGAGCGGGACACGTTCAAGGTGGCGCGGGAAGCGCTGCGGCGGGTGGGGTTGGAGCGGCGGGCGGACGAGCCGGCTCAGAACCTCCCCATGGGAGAGCGCCATCTGCTCGAGATAGCCCGGGCTTTGGCGGCCGGCCCCAAGCTGCTGTTGCTGGACGAGCCGGCGGCGGGGCTCAACGACGAGGAGACCGGGCGTCTTGCGGAGACGGTGAGGAAAATTCGGGACGAGGGGGTGACCGTGCTCCTGGTGGAGCACGACATGACCTTCGTCATGGACATATCGGACGAAGTGGTGGTCCTTGACTATGGACGGAAGATCGCGGAGGGACCGCCGCTGATGATCCAGGACAACGAGGAAGTGATCAAAGCGTACCTGGGGGAGGAGTTGGAATGAAAGGCTGCAAGGACAGGGCAAGGGGTCGGCGCCGGGGGGCGGCCGTCCTATGGATGACCGTGGCGCTTCTGCTGGTGCTGACGGCGGCGGTGGCAGCAGGATGCGGTGACGAAGCCACTACCACCACGAGCGCGGCCGGCGGTGTGTCCACCACCGGCGCGCAACCCACGGGCGAACCGGTGGTCGTCGGCGCCATCGTCTCGGCCACCGGACCGGGAGCGGCTCTTGGCGAGCAAGAGCGTAACGTCCTCGAGATGATGCAGGAGGTCGTCAACTCCAAGGGAGGGGTGCTGGGGCGGCCGCTTGAAATCGTCATCGAAGATGACAAGAGCGACCCGAAAGAGGCCGTCACCGCCGCCAACCGCCTCATCGAACAGAAGAAGGCGGTGGCGCTCATCGCTTCGACCATCTCACCGTCCACCTTGGCGGTGAAGGAGATCACGGCCACCAAGGGTCTGCCGCAGATAGCCATGGCCGCCGCCAACGACATCACCGACAAGGCGCCGATGGAATGGATCTGGCGTACTCCTCACAAGGACGCCCTGGCCGTCTCCCGTGCCCTCGACTACGTGGCCAACGTTCTCAAGGTCAAGAAGATCGCAGTCCTTCACGACGAGAACGCGTTCGGTTCTTCAGGCAATGCCGAGATCGCGAAGCAGGCCCCCACACTCGGTCTGGAAGTAGTGGCCTCGGAATCGTACAAGACGGCCGACACCGACCTCACCGCTCAGCTCACCAAGATCCGGGGCGCCTCCCCGGAAGTGCTGATCGTGTGGGGCACCAACCCCGGTCCGGCCTTGGCGGCCAAGAACATGCAGCAACTGGGCATGGACATCCCCTACGTCGGCAGCCACGGCATCGCCAACAAGACCTTCATAGAACTGGCGGGCGAAGCCGCTGAGGGCGTGGTTTTCCCGGCCGGCCGCCTGCTGGTGCCGAGCTCCATCACCGACCCGGCCCAGAAGGCCGTGACGGATGAGTTCATCGCCCAGTACCAGGCCAAGTACGGGTCGTCGCCCAACACGTTCGCCGGCTACGCCTTCGAGGCGGTCGTCCTCTTGGTTAACGCCATCGAGCGGGCGGGGAGCACCGACCCGGCGGCCATCCAGACCGCGCTCGATTCCACCAAGGACTTCGCGCTCCCGGATGGATACTACACCTACTCGAAGACCGACCATGACGGCCTGAAGGCGTCGGACATGATCATGGTCAAGATCCAGGACGGCACCTGGGTGCTCGCGCAATAGGCCGGAGCGGCAGGTGCTGCGACTTGAAGGTGTCCGCGCCGGCTACGGGAAGATCGAGGTCCTTCACGGCCTCGATCTGACCGTGGCCGAGGGTGAGATCATCACCATCATCGGGGCCAACGGCGCCGGCAAGAGCACCCTGCTGAAGACCATCTCCGGCGTGGTGCGCCCTTCGTTTGGTTCCATCACCTTCGCGGGCGAGCGGTTGGACAGATTGAGCGTGGAGCAGATCGTGTCCCGCCGGCTCGTGCAGATCCCGGAGGGTCGGCAGCTCTTCGGCCCCTTGAGTGTGCGGGAAAACCTGGCCCTGGGGGCATACTCGCGACGGCGTGGGGATGCGCCGGTGGCGGAGCGGATGGAGAGGGTTTTCCAGCTCTTCCCGCGCCTGAAGGAGCGGTTGGAGCAGCAGGCCGGGACACTCTCGGGTGGTGAGCAGCAGATGCTGGCCGTGGGACGGGCGCTCATGGCCGAGCCGCGCATGCTGTTGTTGGATGAACCCTCGATGGGCCTTGCCCCTATCGTGGTACGGGACATCTTCGCATCGCTCAGGAAGCTGAACGAGCAGGGCTTGACCATGCTCCTGGTGGAGCAAGACGCCCGCATCGCTCTCAGCCTGGCCCACCGCGGTCTGGTCATGGAGCGGGGTAGCATAGTGCTGCAGGATTCGGCTCGGGTCCTCCTGGAGAACCCGGAGGTGCGGGCCATATACTTCGGGCAGCGGCAAGCGCGAGGGCGACCCAGGGAGAAGGCATGAACGAGATCTGGAACCCTGAGTACGAGACCATGAACCGGGACGAGCTGCGGGAGCTGCAGTTCAAGCGGCTGCAGATGACCCTCCGCTGGGCCTACGAGAACGTGCCCTTCCACCGGGAGCGGTGGGAGGCCTTGAAGCTCAAGCCTGCGGACATCCGCTCCCTGGAGGACGTGACCAAGTTGCCGTTCACGGTCAAGAGCGACTTCAGAGCCGCCTACCCGTATGCGCTCTTCGCTCTGCCGTTGGAGAAAGTGGTGCGGATCCATTCCGCCTCCAGCACCATCTCCGACCCGGCTGTGGTGGGCTACAGCCGGGGCGATCTCAACACCTGGTCGGAACTCTGCGCCCGGGTGGCCGTGGCCGGAGGGGCGCGTTCCCACGATGTCGCGCAGATCTGCTTCGAGTACGGCCTCACCACGGGGGCCTTCGGCATGCACGCCGGTCTGGAGCGGGTGGGGGCCACCGTCATCCCGGCCTCCACCGGCAACACGCAGCGCCAGCTGCAAATCATGCGGGACTTCAAGACCACCGTGCTGGTGGGCACGCCGACGTATGCCCTGCACCTGGCCGAGGTGGCACCCGGCCTGGGCTACGATCTACGGTCTCTCCACCTGCGAGTGGCGATCCTGGGGTCGGAGCCGTGGACCAACCAGCTGCGTGACGAACTGGAGCGGCGCACCGGGATGTCGGCCACGGATATCTACGGGCTTTCGGAGGTGATCGGCCCCGGCATCTCGTACGAGTGCTGGAACAAGGACGGTCTGCACGTCAACGAGGACCACTTCCTGGTGGAGGTCGTGGACCCCGAGACGGGAGAGCCGGTGCCCGACGGCAAGGAAGGGGAGCTGGTGTTCACCTCCCTGACCAAAGAGGCGCTGCCTGTGATCCGCTATCGCACCGGGGACCTCTCCAGCGTGAGCCACCGGCCCTGCGCCTGCGGGCGGGTGTTCGCCCGCCACAACAAGGTCTACGCCCGTACCGATGACATGCTCATCATCGGGGGGGTGAACGTCTACCCGGCTTCCATCGAGGCCGTCCTGCTCGACTTGGAAGGGGTGGAGCCCAACTATCGCGTCCATCTCTACACCGAAGAGGGCCTCGACAAGATGGAGATCCAGATCGAGGTCGACTCCTCCTTCTTTGCCGACACCGTGCGCCGGCTGCAAGGCTTTCAGCGGCATGTCGAAGAACGGATGCGACAGGAACTGGGGATCCGCCCCCGGGTGCGTCTGGTGGAACCAAGGTCCATCCCCCGCACCGCCGACCGGGCCGCCCGGCTAGTGGACGACCGCGGGCGGGCGGGGGGAGGCGTATCTGCTACACTGCCCGGACGGCAATGAGCGGGCGGCCTGGGGCCGTCCGTAGGCGCGATAGCTCTGGAGGTCAGCGTGGAGGACAACAGTTTCCTGTTCACATCGGAGTCGGTCAGTGAGGGCCACCCGGACAAGATCGCCGATCAGATCTCTGATGCGGTGCTCGACGCGGTGCTCAAGGACGACCCTCAGGGGCATGTGGCCTGTGAGACGCTCATAACCACCGGGCTGGTGGTGGTATCGGGGGAGATCACGACGACGACCTACGTGGACGTGCCCTCTCTGGTCCGGCGGACCGTGGAGCGCATCGGCTATACCAGGGCCAAGTACGGCTTCGACGCCTCCACCTGCGGCGTGATCACCAGCATCCATGAGCAGTCTCCCGACATCGCCCAAGGGGTCAGCGCCGCCCTTGAGTGCCGGATCGATCCCAACGACCAGGATGAGCTGGACTGCCAGGGCGCGGGTGACCAAGGCATGATGTTCGGCTACGCCTGCAACGACACCGCCGAGCTCATGCCCATGCCCATTCTGCTGGCTCATCGCCTGGTGCACCGCATGAGCGAGGTACGCAAGGGCGGTGTGATCCCTTATCTCAGGCCTGACGGCAAGAGCCAGGTGACGGTCAAGTACACCGACGGCAGGCCGGAGTTCATCACCGCCGTGGTGGTCTCGACCCAACACAAAGACGGTGTCGATGTCGAAACCCTGCTGCGCCCCGACCTGATCGACCACGTCATCAGGCCGATACTGCCGGAGGGTCTGTACGACCCCGAGTTCAAGCGCACCAAGCTGTACGTCAACCCCACCGGCAAGTTCGTCATCGGAGGGCCGATGGGCGACACTGGAGTCACCGGGCGCAAGATCATCGTCGACACCTACGGTGGGTTCGGCCGGCACGGGGGCGGCGCCTTCTCGGGCAAAGACCCCTCCAAAGTGGACCGGTCAGCCGCGTATGCGGCCCGCCACGTGGCCAAGAACGTCGTGGCTGCCGGTCTGGCCGACCGGTGCGAGGTGCAGATCGCCTATGCCATCGGCGTTGCCCACCCGGTGAGCGTCATGGTTGACTGCTTTGGCACCGAGAAGGTGAGCAAGTCCACCATCGAAGAGCTCATCCGGAGTCACTTCGACCTGCGGCCGGCTGCCATCATCCGGGATCTGCGCCTGCTGCGGCCCATCTACGAGAAGACGGCCGCGTACGGCCACTTCGGACGGGAAGACGCGGACTTCACTTGGGAGGCCACCGACAAAGCGGCCGCTCTGCGGAGCGAGGCGGGTCTGAGCTAGAAAGCCCTCAGTCACGGGCCGCCCGGGCGGTGCCGCTGGAGGTGATGGTGGCGCCCACTTCAAGTGACCGGACGGGAGGGATCGCCCGCTGCGTCGTGCTGCTCAGGCTGCATCATCTGGGCGACCGCCTCTTCGACTACGCCATCCCTGACGGGCTGACCGCCCGGGTGGAGATGGGGTCGGTGGTGACCGTGCCCTTCGGCAAGAGAACGGCCCGCGCGGTCGTCGTCGGTCTGGGACCCAGTCCAGGGGCGGCCCGCAGCGACCTGCGCGAGATCTGCGCCGTCTCGGCCGACAGGATATCGCCGGAGCTGATCGATCTCGCCCGCGCAGTCTCGTCGAGGTATCTGTGCTCCCTTGAGTCCTGCCTCAGGCTCATGGTGGCCCCGGGGCGGCGGCAGGAACGGACAGGGAGCGGCAGTCGACGACGGGGCTGGGTGACCCTTGCCGGTGCGGCCCAGATGGGCATTCGCATCACCACCACACAGAAGGCCGTCCTCGAGCTGGTGCCGCCCGAGGGCATCGACGCGGCCTCTCTCCTGGAGAGGGCCGGGGCGGGGCGGGGTGTCCTCCTCGCCCTCGAACGCAAGGGCCTTGTGGCTATCGGCCCGCCCGCGGAAAAGCAGCCGGACCCGGTCGGGCCGGTCGGCGAGGGGGGGGCTGACCCCGGGCCGGCCGGGGTGGGTGAGGGCCCCGAACTGTGGCCGGAGCAACAAGAGGCCGTCACCGAGTTGGTGGCGGCTCTGCAAGAGCCGGTCCCCTCTCGGCGGGTCCTTTGGGGCATCACCGGAAGCGGCAAGACTGAGGTCTATCTGCGGGTCATCGGGCATGCGCTCGCGCGGGGTGGCGGCACCATCTTCTTGGTACCTGAGATCGCCCTGACCCCGCAGACGATCGACCGGGTCCGGGCCCGGTTCGGCACGCGGGTGGCGGTGCTGCACAGCGGCCTCCCCCGGGGGGAGCGTCTGCGGGAATACCGGAGGGTGGCGGCGGGGGATGCCACGATCGTGGTGGGAGCGCGCTCCGCCGTCTTCGCCCCGGTCAAGGACCTGCGGCTGGTCATCATCGACGAGGCTCACGACCCTTCATACAAGCAGGAGGAAGAGCCTCGCTACGAGGTGAGGACCGTGGCGGCCCTCCGCCTGGAGCAGACAGGCGGTCTCCTGGTGGAAGGCAGCGCGACCCCCTCGGTGGAGAGCATCGGGGGGAGAGCGCCCCTCGTCAGGCTGATACATAGAGCTGCCGGGTCGCCGCCCGAGATCGAGGTGGTCGACATGCGCCGGCAGGGGCCGGGTGAGTTGCTGGCAGCCCGTTCGCGCCAGGCTCTGGCCGAAGTACTCCGCGCCGGCGAACAGGCCATCGTCCTTCTCAACCGGCGCGGCTATGCCGGCTTCATCCACTGTGAGTCATGCGGGCACGTGATGATGTGCGTCGAATGCGAGATGTCGCTCACCTATCATAGCCGCGAACGCCGCCTGGTCTGTCACCACTGCGCGAGAGCCTATCCGCAGCCACCTGTCTGTCCCGCGTGCGGGCAGGCGCCGCTCACCAGGACTGCCCCCGGCACTGAGCGGCTCGACCGCGAGTTGCGGCGGCTGGTCCCCCGGGACCAGGTCTTCCGCATGGACTCCGACGTCGTCGGGGGCGGGCGCCGGGCGCAGGAGGTCCTCGCCGCCTTCGCCCAGGCGAGGCCGGCCGTCCTGGTGGGGACGCAGATGGTGGCGAAGGGGCACGACTTCCCCGACGTGACCCTGGTGGTGGTGGCCGATGCCGACATCGGTCTGTACGTCCCCGACTTCCGCGCGGCGGAGCGGACCTTCCAGTTGCTGACCCAGGTGGCCGGCCGGGCCGGCCGAGCCGCGCGACCCGGTCGCGTGCTGGTGCAGACCTGGAATCCCGAGGTGCCCTGTATTAGAATGGCCCTGGAAAAGGACGAAGAAGGTTTCTACAGGCAGGAGCTGGCGGCTCGGGAGCGCCTGGGCTACCCGCCCTTCGCCGAGCTCATCCGGCTGCTCACCCTGTCCGCTGACAGCGGTAAGTCCCAGGCCGGCGCGAACCTTCTGGTCGAGCGGCTTCGTCCTCATTTCCGCTCCGGAGAGATACGCGGTCCGGTGCGGCTGCCGACTCTACGCGGACGGGAACGCTGGCAGGTGGTGATCGCCGCCGCCGACGGGGAACGGGCGCGCGCCATCGTGGGTCAGGCGGGGGCGCAGCTCCAGGAGCCTTACCGGCGGCGGGGGGTGACGCTTCTGATCGATGTCGATCCGCAATCCTTCAATTGACAGAAGAAGGAGGCAGGACGGGAAGGATATGAGCCCACACGACGATCCTCAGAGGGGAGACAAGAAGGGGAGCGCTCCCCTGGAGGCCCTGCGCACCTTCGGTGATCCCGCCCTCAAGCAGCCGACCAGGCCGGTGACGGTCTTCGACGCCCGGCTGGAGAAGCTCGCCCAGACGATGATGCGGGTGATGGACAGGGAGGAGGGTGTCGGTCTGGCCGCTCCCCAGATCGGGGTGCTGAGCCGAGTGATGGTCTGGAGGGATCCCGACGACGAGAAGGTCCGTTACGTCTTCGTCAACCCCTTCATCGTGGCCCAGTCCGAGGAGTGCACGACGGCCAGTGAGGGATGCCTATCCGTGCCGGGCGCCACGGTCGAGGTGACCCGGGCGAACGAGATAACGGTCACCAGCCAGGATCTCAAGGGCGTGGAGCGGACCTGGGAACTGTCGGGGATGCTCGCCCGCATCGTCCAGCACGAGATCGATCATCTGGAAGGCCGCCTCATCGTCGACCGCGCCTCGCCGGAGGAGCGCAAGCGTGTGCTCAAAGAGCTGCGGGAGCGGACCTTGTCCGGGCGCTCGTGAAGTTCGCCTTCGCCGGCACCCCCGAGTTCGCCGCCTGGGCGCTCCAGCACCTGGTGAGCGTGGGTCGGCGGCCTTTCTTGGTCATCACCCGGCCCGACCGTCCGCGCGGACGGGGGCGCCGGGCGACCGCGCCTCCGGCGGCGGTCGCCGCCGCCGCCCTGGGTCTGGAGTGCGCACAAGTGGAGGACATCAACGCGCCCGCCTTGCGCAAACGGCTGCAGGACGCGAGGGTCGCCGTCCTGGTGGTGGCTTCCTTCGGACAGATCCTGCGCCCGCTGCTTCTGGACTCGTTCCTTTGCATCAATATTCATGCTTCCTTATTGCCGGCCTACAGGGGGGCGGCGCCGATCGAGCGTGCCCTGGCGGCAGGGGAGGAGGAGACGGGCATCACCATCATGCGCATCACAGAAGGGGTGGACACTGGGCCTTGGGCGCTCAAGACCCGGGTGTCGATCAACCTGGGCGATGACGCCGGGACGCTCAGACGGGTCTTGGCCTTGCTGGGGGCGATGGGGGTCGACCGGGTACTCACCGGGCTGGAGGACGGCACCGTGGTGTGGACGGAGCAGGGAGAGGCGACCGGCTATGCGGACAAGCTCGACGCCTCCGATTGCCTGGTCGACCCCTCCGGCGGCGCCAAGGCGTTCCACAATCGGGTTCGGGCGCTCAGCCCCGCAGTCGGAGTGAGAGCCGCGAGCGGGGAAGTGCAGTTCAAGATCTGGCGCACCTGGCCGTTCGGACAGGCCGGGTTGCAACCGGTGCCGGCCCCGGCCGCAGGAGTCTCGGGGCGACCGGGCCGGCTGGTGGCGGCGGGAGGGCGCATATTCGTGGGCTGCGCGGAAGGCGCGGTCGAGATCCTGTCCGTACAGCCCAGCGGCAGGGCACGGATGAGCTCGGCGGCCTTTCTGCGCGGCTACGGGACTCGTCTGGGCTGGGAGCTGGGGCCGCCCCCCGGGCAGTGCCGGCCGACCCATGAGCAACAGTGACGTAGAGGAGGGCGGACGTGGCTTTGCCTGCTCCTTTCTATCGGGATCTCCACCTTCTGCCCTCCATCCTTTCGGCCGACTTCTCGCGTTTGGGTGAGCAGGTGGACATGGTCATGGACGCCGGCGTGCGGGTCATCCATGTGGATGTCATGGACGGCCACTTCGTGCCCAACATCACCGTGGGGCCGCTGGTGGTGGAGGCCTTGGCCTCGCGGGTCCACGACCGTGGTGGGGTCTTCTCCGTCCATCTCATGATCGAGCGGCCCGAGGACTACCTGGAAGCCTTCGTCAAAGCAGGGGCGGACGCCGTGAGTGTGCACGTGGAGGCCTGCCCCCACCTGTATCACGCCGTCGAGGCCATCAAGAGCCTGGGGGCGGGGGCCGGGGTGGCCCTCAATCCGGGAACCGACGTGGCCCGCATCGCCGATGTCGCGGGTCTGGTGGACTACGTGCTGGTCATGACCGTCAATCCGGGCTTTGGGGGGCAGAGACTCATACCGGCCGCCCTGGCGAAGGTGCCCCACGTCAGAGCCCTGCTACCCGACCACGCCGCCGTGGAGATCGACGGAGGCATCCACCGCGGCAACATCCGGCAGGTGGTGGAGGCGGGGGCCAACTGGGTGGTGGCCGGCTCGGCCGTGTTCGGGGCGGCCGACCCCGCCGCGGAGGTCCGTCGCTTGCAGGCGCTGATGGCAGGCGAACCGCCGGTGTGATAGATTGTGCGCCGCACCCTTGTGGTGCGCGACGATACAAGGTCTTCGGGGTCGGGTGCGATTCCCTACCGGCGGTGAGAGCCCGCGAGCCCTCCGGGGCAGACCAGGTGAGATCCCTGGGCCGACAGTGACAGTCTGGATGAGAGAAGACCGGGGCGCGTCAGCGTTCCCCCGACCCCTGGGCTCATCGGTCTGAGGGGTTTTTTCTTTTGGCGCTGAGCGAACAGGATTCCCGGTACCTGGAGAGGGCGATGGACCTGGCCGAGCGGGCCCGGGGCCGCACCAGCCCCAACCCGCTGGTGGGGGCGGTCATCGTCTCCGGTGACCGCGTCCTCGGTGAGGGCTACCACGAGGGACCCTGGCGAGACCATGCCGAGATAGCGGCCATCAAAGACGTGCTGCGACGGGCCGGTGGAGGCGAGGGCGAAGCCGAAGGGGCCGATTTCGCCGAGGCCTGCCGCGGCTTTTGTGCCGGCACCACCATGTACGTGACCTTGGAACCCTGCTGCACCTACGGGCGGACTCCTCCCTGCACGTCGGCCCTCCTTGCTGCCGGCTTCCACCGGGTGGTGGTGGGGGCCCTGGACCCCACCCCGGCTGTGAACGGTCGCGGGGTCGCCCTTCTGCGCGAAGGCGGCGTCCAGGTGGACGTGGCCGAGGGAGAGCTGACCCGGCGCATCAAACGCCAGAACGACGGCATGAGGAAGAGCGTCTCCACCGGCCTGCCGTTCGTCACCTACAAGTACGCGATGACTCTGGACGGCCGGGTGGCGGCCGACAGCGGCGATTCGCGCTGGGTGTCGAGTGAGGAGAGCCGCCGATTGGTGCACCGCTGGCGCAGTTGGTCGGATGCGGTCGTGGTGGGGGCGGGGACCGTTCGGCGTGACGACCCCACCCTCACGGCGAGAGGGGTGGGGTGCGAACGCCAGCCGTTGCGGGTGGTGGTGGGAGCCGGCCTGGACCTGAGTGCGCGGAGCGCCTTGGTGCGCAGCCGCGCAGAGGGCCCGGTGCTCGCCGTCTGCGGCCCGGCGGTGGCCCAGGAACGGCACAGCGAGGTGCGGTCGTGGGGAGTGGAGACTGCGGTCGTGCCGACGGCGCCGGGCGGGCGCCCGGAACCCCTCGCGGTCCTCGGTCTGCTGGCTGAGCGGGGCGTGCAGGCCGTCCTGCTGGAGGGAGGGCCGTGTCTGGCCGGCGGCTGGTGGACCGCCGGAGCGGTGGACAAGGTGGCCGCCTTCATCTGCCCCCGAGTGGTGCCGGGGATGGTGAACCGGGCCCCCCTGCAGGGTCCCGGCCCGGACACCATAGCTGAGGGGGTGGTGCTGCGCGAGGTGGAGGTGCGGCAGGTGGGTCCCGACGTCCTTGTGACCGGATACCGGGGGGAGGCCTTCTGATGTTCACCGGCCTCATCGAAGAGGTGGGCACGGTCCGGCGGCTCGAGCGGAGCGGACAGGGGGGGCGCCTCAGCGTCGCGGCGAAGGTGGTGCTCCAGGGAACCCGGGTGGGCGATTCCGTCGCCGTGAGCGGGGCGTGCCTCACCGTGGTGGCCATGGACTCGGCAGGTTTCGTGGTGGACTGCATGCCCGAGACCCTCTCCCACACCACGTTGGGGCAGGCGGTCCCGGGCGCCCTGGTCAACCTGGAGCGTGCCTTGGCGGTGGGGGCGAGACTGGGAGGGCATCTGGTCCTTGGCCACGTGGACGGCATCGGCGAGGTGCTCGAGGTGCGCCGGCGGGACGGGGCCTGGGAAGTGCGAGTGAGTCTGCCCCAGGAGCTGGCCGGATGTGTGGCGCCCAAGGGTTCCATCGCCGTGGACGGGATCTCGCTCACCGTCATCCGAGTCGGGGCCGGCACCTTCGACGTGGGCATCATCCCGCATACCCTGCGGGCGACCACCCTGGGCGCGCTCAAGCAAGGGCAGCGGCTCAACCTAGAGGCCGACGTCCTTGCTCGGTACGTGCGGCAGGCTCTGGAGACGCTCCTGACCGGAACGCCGACGGCTGCCGATCGGGAGAGGACGTCCGCTCCCGGCCCAGGCGCCGTCGAGGCAGGGGGGCTCAGTGAAGCGTTCTTACGCGAACAGGGGTTCGCATGACGAGGAGGCCGTGATGACACGAGCGGGGACCGACTTCGCCAGCATCGAGGAGGCCTTGGAGGAGATCAAGGCCGGGCGGATGGTGGTGGTGGTGGACGACGAGGACCGGGAGAACGAGGGAGACCTCACCATGGCGGCGCAGTTCGCCACTCCCGAGGCCATCAACTTCATGGCTTCCCAGGGACGCGGTCTGATCTGCCTGTCCATCACACCGGAGCGGGCGGAGGCCCTTCGTTTGCAGCCCATGGTGCGCACCAACCAGTCTCGCTTCGGGACGGCCTTCACCGTGTCGATCGAGGCCCGGGAGGGGGTGACCACGGGCATCTCGGCGGCCGACCGGGCCCGCACGATCCAGGTGGCGGTCGACCCCAACAGCCGGCCGGAGGACCTGGTCCAGCCCGGTCACGTGTTCCCTCTGATCGCCCGCAGCGGCGGCGTCCTCGCCCGGGCCGGCCAGACCGAAGCGGCGGTCGACCTGGCCCGGCTGGCCGGGCTCATCCCGGCTGGAGTCATCTGCGAGGTCATGAACGACGACGGCACCATGGCCCGGGTGCCCGACTTGGTGGAGTACTGCCGCCGCCACGGCCTCAAGATGATCACAGTGGCCGACCTCATCCGGTACCGGCGGCGGACCGAGAAGTTGGTGCGCCGGGTGGCCGCGGTGCAGCTCCCCACGCAGTACGGGGACTTCATCGCCTACGGGTACGAGAGCCTGCTGGACAACGAGCAGCATCTGGCCCTGGTGAAGGGTGACGTGGCCGGCAAGGAGAACGTGCTGGTGCGAGTGCATTCCGAGTGCCTCACCGGGGATGTGTTCCACTCCATGCGCTGCGACTGCGGGGACCAGCTGCAGACGGCGCTCGACCTCATCGAGCGGGAGGGACTGGGCGTGCTCCTCTACATGGCTCAAGAAGGCCGGGGCATCGGCCTGCTCAACAAGCTGCGGGCCTACGAGCTGCAGGAGCAGGGGAGAGACACCGTCGAGGCCAACGTGGAGCTGGGTTTCGCCCCGGACATGCGCGACTACGGGATCGGGGCCCAGATCCTGGTGGACCTGGGGCTCACCTCCATCCGCATCATGACCAACAACCCGCGCAAGCTGGTGGGTCTCGAAGGCTACGGTCTGACCATCACCGAGCGGGTACCGCTCGAGGTCAGCCCCACCGAGGCCAATCTGCGCTATCTCAAGGCCAAACGGGAGAAGCTCGGCCACATACTGCACCATCAGGGATTGCGATACGGCGAAGACCAAGGAAAGGACGGCAGGGATGAGTGATGCTGGGCAGGTCTACGAAGGAGTCCTCAGGGGCGAAGGTCTCCGGTTCGCGGTTGTGATCAGCCGCTTCAACGAGTTCATCAGCAGCAAGCTGCTCTCCGGCGCCTGGGACTGTCTGACCCGGCACGGGGTCGATGCCGCGGACGTGGACGTGGCCTGGGTCCCTGGAGCCATGGAGATCCCGCTTATCGCCAAACGTCTGGCCGCCACCAAGAAGTACGACGCCGTCATATGCCTGGGCGCCGTCATCCGGGGTTCGACCCCGCACTTCGACTACGTCGCGGCCGAGGTGGCCAAGGGCGTGGCCGCCGTGCAATTGAGCGAAGGGGTCCCGGTGATCTTCGGCGTCCTCACCACCGACAGCATCGAGCAGGCCGTGGAACGGGCCGGGACCAAGTCCGGCAACAAGGGTTGGGACGCGGCCGTCTCGGCGCTGGAGATGGGTAACCTGGTGCGCAGACTGGACGGGCGTGCCGTCTGAACCGACGGCCGGGCCCGTCCGCCGAGCAAGGGTCGCTTGGGGTCAGGCCACTTTCTCGACCTTGTGGGCCTTCAGGCACTTGGCGCAGACGTAGGCCTGGGTAGGCTTTCCGTCCAGCTTGATGCGCACCTTCTGCACGTTGGGGTCCCAACGGCGGGGAGTGGCCCGCATGGAGTGGCTCCGGTTGTTACCGAAGGAGGGCTTCTTGCCGCAAATCACGCACACTTTGGACATCTCACGACTCACTCTTGGTCGGGGGTTCTGATCGGAGTGGCATAGTATGCCGCAGGCGGGTGCGGTCTGACAAGAGAGCCCTGGCGATGGCGATTTCCGGCCCGCTACGGTAGGGTAGAATACCAAAGAGACCGTCCACGCCCTGTCGGGAAAGGAGATGGCCATCTTCAGCAAAGACGTGTCCATGGTATATGGGGCCAAGATGCACGGCATCGATCCTGAACTGGTCATCGCCGAGCTGAACAGGCTCGCCGCCTACGAGCAGCCGCCGGTCCCATGAGCGGTCCGCAGGGAGCGGAGGGGCGAGCGCAGGGGCGACCGGACCCGGTTTTGGCGCCTGGGGGCCGCATGGTGGTCACCGACCGCGCCATCGCCGACATCGTCGGTTACACGGTCCTGGAGTGCTACGGCGTGGTGGGGATGGCCTCACCCAGCCTGCGCCGGGGGGTGGCCTCCCTGCTCAGCCGTGACCGCCTCCACCAGGGCATCAAGGTGGAGCAGACCGCCGACCTGCTGCGCATCAAACTGTACATCATCGTCGAATACGGCCTCAACGTAGCCGAGGTCGCCGGGAACGTGCGGGCCCAGGTGGCGTACAACGTGGAGAGGATGACGGGCCGGCCCGTCACCGCCCTCCAGATCTATGTGCAAGGGGTCAGAGTCGGTGAGTAACGCCGAGCGGGCCTTCACGGTTGACCAGGCCCGGGCACTGTGGGCTGCGGGATACCAGGCGCTGGAAGCGCGCAAGCAGGAGATCAACGATCTCAACGTCTACCCGGTGCCCGACGGCGACACCGGGACCAATCTCGCCCTCACGGTGCGTAGCATCGTCGACGCCTTGGGCCGGTTGCCCCAGGACCTGGGCCAGGTGGAGCTGTGCGCGGCCGTCTCCCAGGCGGCCCTGATGGGGGCGCGCGGCAACAGTGGGGTCATCCTGTCTCAAGTAGTGCGGGGCGCCATGGAGGTTCTCGGCCGGCCCGGCCCTGTCACCGTGGATATCCTCGTCAGGGCCCTGCGTCATGCCACCGAGACCGCCTACAGGGCGGTGAGGCGGCCGGTAGAGGGCACCATGCTCACGGTCCTCCGGGAGATGGCCGAGGCTGCTTCTGAGGTTTCCGAGGACGCCGACATGAGGACCTTTCTGGACGGCGTGATCGGCGCGGGCTGGAAGAGCGTGGAGAAGACACCCACGTTGCTCAAGGTCCTCGCCGACGCTGGGGTAGTGGACGCCGGCGGGTTCGGCTTGGTGGTCTTGGTGGAGGGGGCCGCGAACGGCAGGGCTGGAGGAGAGGTGCCGATAGCCCTGCGCTGGGCGCAGACTCCTGAAGTCGAGATCGGGGCCTTCGAGGAGCCCGTGGAGCCCGAGAGCCCCTTCACCTACTGCACGAGCTTTCTGCTGACCGGCGCCGGACTCGATCCTACCGCCCTGGAGCAACGGCTCGCTGTGCTGGGGGACAGCCTGCTGGTGGTCGGCAATGACAGCCAGGTCAAGGTGCACGTCCACACTGATCAGCCCGGGGAGGTGCTCGGTATCGTCACGGCCCTGGGTGTGCTGACCGAGATCGAGATCGACAACATGAAGGAGCAGACCGCCGCCCGCACGGCCCGGCTGGGCCGCACGCCGGCCGTGCCGGCGCCGGCCGGCCCAGCCGGGCCTGCCCAAGCCGAGGGCGGCCTCACCCAGGTCGTCGCCGTGGTCTCCGGGGAGGGTAACAAGGAGCTCTTTCGCAATCTGGGGGTCGATCTCCTGGTCGAAGGCGGGCAGTCGATGAATCCCTCGACCGAGGACCTGATGCGGGCGATCGAGCAGGCGACGGCTCCTTCCGTCATCGTGCTTCCCAACAACAGCAACGTCATCATGACCGCCGAGCAGACGGTCGATCTGGCCGACCGCCAGGTCCTCGTGGTACCCAGCCGTTCCATCCAGGCCGGTCTGAGCGCGGCCGTCGCTTTCGACAAGCGAAGCGCGGGTGACGTCAACGCCCGGGAGATGCGGTCGGTCATCGATTCGGTGATTACAGGCGAGATCACCCGGGCTGTGCGGGATTCGCTGGTGGATGGGGTGCAGGTACGGGCGGGCGAGTTCATCGGCTTGGTGGATGAGCGGGTGGTGGTAGCGTCGCTCGACATCGGTGTGGTGGTCGAAGAAGTGTCCAACCGGCTGCTGGGCGAGGGACGGGAGATGTTCACGGTGCTCTTGGGAGACGACGAACACGCGCCCTTGGCTGCCGCCGCGATCGAGCGTCTGCGGCAGAGGTATCCGGGGGTGGAGATCGACATCCACCAGGGGGGACAGCCGTTCTACCCGGTCCTGCTCTCGGCCGAGTGACGAGGCAGTAGAGCGCGGGACAGCCGCGAGACCACAGGGAGGGGGAGATGATCATCGATCGGAACAGCACGGCGATCGTGGTGGATTCCACAGCCGACCTGCCCGAGGACCTGGCCGCCGACCCCAACGTCAGCATGGTGCCGCTCACGGTCTACTTCGGGGAAGAGGCCTATCTCGATTGGGTCGAGCTCAAGCCCGCCGAGTTCTACGAGCGCCTCCAGGCCGGCCCGGTGCTGCCCCGCACCTCTCAGCCGTCGGCCGGGGCGTTCCTCGAGCACTACAAGGCCCTGCGCCAGAAGTACGAGCGGATCTATTCCGTACACCTCAGCAGCAGGCTCAGCGGCACGTGCGCCAGCGCCGAAGTGGCGCAAAGCCAGATCGACGGAGTCCGCGTGGTCGATTCCGAACTGGCCACAGGAGGCGTCGCTCTGCTGATCGACCGCCTTCTGGAGCGCCTCGACAGGGGGACTCCCGAAGAGGATTTCGAGGCCTACATCGAGAAGTTCGTGGCGGAGAAAGTCTTCTACTTCCTGCCTACGACGCTGGAGTTTCTTTTCAAGGGGGGGCGGATCGGCAGGGCCTCACATTTGGTCGGTACCCTGCTCAATGTCAAACCGGTGCTCGCCATCGAGGGGGGCGTCATCGATGTCTACCGAAAGGTGCGAGGCGTCTCCCAGGCCCTGGAGGTGATGCGGGACGGCCTAGTCGAGCACACCGTGCCGGGCCGGCCCGTCTATGTCGGCCTCGCGCATGCGTTGAACGAGCCGGTGTTGGGACGGCTCAGGGATCTTGTCGAAGCCGTTCCGGACCGGGATATCCGCATGCGCACGGTCAGCTTGGTCGGTTCGGTCATCGGCACCTACGTTGGCCCGGGCGCCGTCGCCCTTTGCTTCATCCAGGAATGAGCGGCGACACCAGGGGTGGCCTTTTCTGCCCCTTGGGGTCTTCTCGCCCCCTGCGGCCGCAAGAAGTACCGGCCGCCCGGTGCTCCAAGGTCCTCCTGTCGCCCGCTCTTCTCGACCGGCCGGTCGCCACCATCCGGGGCGTGGGTCGGAGCACCGAGCAGAAGCTCAGAGGCTTGGGGATCGAGACGGTGCGGGATCTCCTCCTTCACTTGCCTTTCCGGCACGAGCCGCCCTCGCGACTGGTGGACGTGGCCTCGCTCAGGTTCGGGGAGGAGGTCAACATGCGGGTCCGTGTCCTCTCATGCGCGGTGCGAGAGACCGCGAGGCGCAGGGTGAAGGTGCTGGAGGCGGTGGTCAGCGACGTCACCGGGAGCGCGCTGGCCGTCTGGTACAACCAGGCCTACCTGGAGCCGGCCCTCCGGGAGCGACCGGAGATCCTGCTGAGGGGAATACTGATGCGGCAACGGGGGCGCTCCGTCTTTCTGGTCAAACGGCATGAGATCATCGGTCCCGCGGACGAAAGCAGGCATGTCCTCGGTCTGGTGCCAGTCTACCCCAGCACGGCGGACCTCAGCGTCCGGACCATCCGCACCATCCTGCACGAGGCCGCGCCGCTGGCCCAGCACCTCCTCGACCCGCTGCCGGCGGAGATGCTGGCCCGCCGCCGCTATCCGGGCAAAGGGGAGGCGGTCCTTTGCTGCCACTTCCCGGCCGGTCTCGAAGAAGCGTCCATCGCCCGGGAAAGGCTGGCCTTCGAGGAGCTTCTGCTGCTCCAGCTGGCCGTGCTGCGCCGACGGCAGTCCCAGGACCGGCAGGAGCAGGCCCGGGCCCTCGCGCCGCCTGGGCCCCTGGCGACGGGCTTCTTGGCCGGCCTTCCCTACCGGCCCACAGAAGCACAGCGGCGGGTCATAGCCGAACTCGACGCGGATCTGCAGCGCTCGGTGCCCATGAGACGGCTGCTCCATGGGGACGTGGGGTCTGGGAAGACCATGGTGGCGGCGTACTGCATGCTGCGGGCGGTGGAGCAGGGCGGCCAGGCCGCCCTCATGGCGCCCACAGAGGTGCTCGCCGATCAACACTATCTGGGGTTGGTCGACCAGTTGTCCTCGCGCGGGGTGAAGGTGGGACTGCTCAAAGGGAGCCAGAGCGCATCGGAGCGGCGGGCGGTGCGGGCCGCGCTCGCCAGCGGGCAGGTGGATGTGCTGATCGGCACGCATGCTCTCATCCAGGAAGGTGTCCGCTTTAGGGACCTGCGGCTCGCGGTGATCGACGAACAGCACCGGTTCGGGGTACGCCAGCGCGACGCCATTCTGGCGGGGGACGGCGGGCGGGTGAGACCGCACACCCTGCACATGTCGGCCACCCCTATTCCGCGCACCCTCAGTCTGACCCTGTACGGCGACCTGGATGTGAGTGTGCTTGACGAGATGCCGGCGGGCAGGAAGCCGATCACCACCCGCTTGGT
>CAYNPL010000014.1:14146-27900 GCA_964399135.1 uncultured Gaiellales bacterium | reverse complement strand
AGCACAGGCCCGGATGTGGCGGTTCGTCCGGGCGGAGCTGGCCAAGGGGCGGCAGGCCTACGTGGTCTGTCCTCTCATCGAGGAGAGCGAGTCCCTGCAGTCGGCCTCTGCCAGCCAGACCTACAGCGAGCTGGCGGCGGGGGAGCTCAAAGGCTTCGCGCTGCGGCTCCTGCATGGACAACTGCCGGCGGCCGAGAAGGCGGCGGCCATGGCCGCCTTCGCGGCCGGCGAGGTGGATGTCCTGGTCAGCACCTCGGTCATCGAGGTGGGCATCGACGTGCCCAATGCCTCCGTCATGATCATACTGGGGGCGCGCCGGTTCGGACTCTCCCAACTCCATCAACTCCGGGGGAGGGTGGGCCGGGGGGCCGAGGCCTCTTTCTGCCTGCTGCCGGTGGGTGAGGAGGACGAGGCCGCCATCGAGCGCCTGACTCTGTTCGCCCGCACCGGTGACGGCTTCGCACTGGCTGAGGCCGACCTGGCTGCGCGGGGGGCCGGGCAGCTCTTTGGAGAAAGACAGTCAGGCCTGGGAGACCTGCAGGTGGCGTCGCTCCTGCGTGACCGCAGGCTGCTGGAGGAAGCCCGCGAGGAGGCCGAGGCGGTCGTGGCCGGGCTCGGGGCCCTCGAGGCCGCGACCGGCGCGCAGGTCGATGTAAGTGCGGCGGCCCGCGGCCCGGTGCCGCTCGGCCCGGCACCGGGCGGAGGTCCCTCGGCAGGACTGGCGGCCCTTCTGGAGGCGTCCGAGGCCCGGTTCGGCAGCCGTATCGGCTGGATGGAGCGGGTATGAGCGCACGAGCGCCGGGGAGGGTGCGGATCGTGGCCGGTGCCAAACGGGGCCTGCTCCTGAAGGTGCCCGCGGGGGGCGTGGTCCGTCCCACCAGCGAGATGGTGCGAGGGGCCGTGTTCAACGCGCTGGGGCCCATCCCTGGTGCGCGCGCTCTGGACCTCTTCGCGGGGACGGGTGCGATGGGACTGGAAGCGCTCTCTCGGGGGGCAGCCGGGTGTGTGTTCGTGGAGGCGGACCGGGTGGTGGCGGCGCTACTCAGGGAGAACATCCACGCACTCGGATACGATCACGCCGCCCGGTTGATAGGCGCCGACTACCGCACGGCCGTCGACCGGCTGGTCCAAGCGGGCGAGCGCTTCGATTTGCTCTTTGTGGACCCTCCCTATAGAATGCTCACCGAAGTGGAAGTAACGCTTTCACCGCGACTGCCGGCCCTGCTGTCGGCCGACGGCGTGGTGGTTGTCGAGGGCGAACGGTCTTCTGGGGTGACCTTCGGCATGGACATCCTCTTCGACCGGGTCTACGGCGATACCCGGGTGACCATGGTCAGCGCAAGGAGGGATATAGGGTGAAGACGGTCCTCTGTCCCGGCACATACGACCCCGTGACGATCGGCCACCTCGACATCATCTCTCGCTGCAGCTCGATGTTCGACGAGGTCGTGGTGGGGGTCGTCAGCGATTCCTACCGCAAGACTGCGCTTTTCAGCGCGGGCGAGCGCCTCCATTTCTTGCAGGAGTCGACCAAGCACCTGCCGAATGTGAGAGTAGCCATTATGCGGGGTCTCGTGGTGGAGTTCGCCCGCCAGGTGGGGGCGAGCGTCCTGGTCAAGGGGCTGCGGGCCTTGACCGACTTCGAGTATGAGTTCCAGATGGCGCAACTGAACCGCAAGTTGGACCCGGACCTGGAGACGATGTACCTTATGGCGTCGCCGGAATACTCCTTCCTCAGTTCGAGCGGGGTCAAGGAGATCGCCAAGTACGGTGGCTGCGTGGCTGATCTCGTCCCCGCTGTGGTGGTGGACCGGTTTGCGGAAATGTATGGATCCGCGGAGGATTAGAGCATGGATGTTCTCGTATTGATCGACAAGCTGGACGACCTGGTGCACGGGGCGAGCACCTTTCCCATGACCGACAAGGTCATGATCGACCGGGACGAGATCTACGACCTGCTCGACCAGATGCGGGCCACCATACCGGAGGAGATCAAACAGGCCCGGTGGATCGTCAAGGAGCGGCAGGAGATGCTCCAAGAGGCCAAGGAAGAGGCCGAGCGCATCTTGCGCGAAGCCCGGGAGGAGGCGCAGCGGCTGGCCAGCGAGCAGGAAGTGGTGCGGCGGGCGCAGCGGCAGTCGGAGGAGATCATCCGGGAGGCCGAGGCCCGCGAGCGGGAGATCCGCTTGGGGGCCGAGGATTACGCCGACGAGATCCTCAAGACCTTGGAGACCAACCTGGACAAGTTTCTGGCGGCCGTGCAGCGGGGCCGGCAACGCCTGCAGACCGGCTCGAGCGAAGCCGAGATCGACTGATCTCCGGCAGCCGCACGTCCTTCCTTTTCCTCGATGCTGCTCGATCTGGCCGGGCTCCCGCTGCGCGGGGGCCAACGCTATGAGCGGACTTACCCGTTGGAGATGGGCCCTATCACGCTGGGCGGCTCATCGTACCAAGTCCTAGTACCGGCAGGCGTCTCCGTGCGGGTGGACAGGGTGGCGGGGGGCTACCTGATTGGCGTGGCTCTGGACGCGAGGGTCTACGGGCCCTGTTCGCGCTGTCTGGCCGAGGCGGTTTTCGACCTGCACGCCGAGCAGCAGGAGTTCGCCCCGTCCACGAAGGACCGCTGGCAAGACTCAGACCTCAGCGAGTTCATCAAAGACCTGGTCGTTGACGTCGACGCGATCGCGCGGGAGGCGGTGGTGCTCGCGTTGCCTGCTCAGCCGGTGTGTGCTGACGACTGCCGGGGTCTGTGTCCTCGGTGTGGGGCCGATCTGAACAAGGGGGGCTGTCACTGCCCGCCGGAGCAACCGTCCGGCCCTTGAAATATCGGGCCCGATGGGGTACAAACTGACGGTTTCCGTATAGGTCTGGAGAGAGGCACTTACATGGCAGTCCCCAAGAGAAAGACTTCCCGGGCCCGCAGGGACGCGCGGCGCGCGACGCACGCTGGAACGGCTCCCACCGTGGGCGAATGCCCGCAATGCCACAGCCCCAAGCTGCCCCACCGGGTGTGCCCCAACTGTGGTGTCTACGACGGCCGCCAGGTCGTGAAGGTCGAGGAGTAGGCCCCCGGCCGGCATGCAGATCTTGGTGCAAGAGGGCGAGGCTTCGGTCAGTCTGACCACGGCGGTGCAGGCCCCCGACGAGAACCTACGCACGGCCTCGGTCACGATCCTCACCGGCCCGGTGAAGGTGTTCTACCGGGACTTCGAAATAATACGGGTGGAAGCGCGTGACGGGGCCCTCGAGCTCCTGCCTTCAGCGGTGGGGGCCATCTCATGGCTGAGAAAAGACCGGCGCTATCAGTTGAAGCTTGGCGAGTAGTGCTGTTCTTGTCCCGGGCTCGCCTGCTCTTTCTGAACCCTGAGCTCGTCCGACTCGAGGAGGATCCATGGCGCTCATAGACCCTGCGAAGATCAGGAACATCGCGGTGGTGGGCCACCGCGGGGCGGGCAAGACTTCGCTGGTGGAAGCTGTGCTGTTCACTGCCGGCGCCAAGAACCGGCTGGGGACCGTCATGGACGGCACGACGACCATGGATCACGATGAGGACGAGATCAAGCGGCAGATGACGATCTCCGCGGGCTTGGCCCACGTCGATTGGGCGGGCCACAAGATCAACCTCATCGATACCCCGGGGGAGGCTTCCTTCATCAACGAAGCTCTGGGCACCTTGCCCGTGGTCGAGGGAGTCCTCGTGGTCCTCAACGCCGTGGCCAAGGTCGAAGTGCAGACCGAGCGCATCTGGAAGCGAGCCAAGGACATGGGCGTCTCCCGGGTGGTGGCAGTCAACATGATGGACAGGGAGCGCGCCGATTTCGCGGAGGCGTTGGCCGCGCTCAAGGCCAGGTTCGGCGACGAGGCCGTCGCGGTCGGGCTGCCTGTGGGCTCCGAGGCAGGGTTCAAGGGGGTAGTCGATCTCATCTCGATGAAGGCCTACACCTATTCCGGTACCACCGGCAAAGGTGCCGAGGGCCCTATCCCCGATGACATGGCCGACGCCGCCACCGCGGCACGGGAGGCGCTGGTTGATCGGGTGGCCGAAGCCGACGACGCCCTCTTGGAGAAGTACCTCGAAGGCGGCGAGCTCAGCAAGGACGAGGTGGTGACGGCGCTGAGGGCGGCTCTGGCGTCAGGCACACTCTCCCCGGTGATCCCGGTAGCGGCCACCAAGAACATAGGGTCTGACCGCCTGCTGGACCTCTTGCTCGCGGTGCCATCGCCGGCCGCGAAGGGGGCTCACAAGGCGAACAAGGTTTCCGACGGCGCCGAGGTCGAGATCACCACCGACGCAGCGGCTCCCGCCTCACTCTTCGTGTTCAAGACCATCTATGACCAGTTCTCCGGACGGGTCAACCTGGCCCGCATCTTCTCGGGCCGCATTGCCACCGACAGCCAGCTCCTCAACGACCGGACGGGGGAGAAGGAGCGCACCGGCAACATCCTCCTCATGCAGGGCAAAGAGACAAAGGCGGTGGACGAGGCGACTGCGGGGGACACCGTGGCTCTGGCCAAGTTGAAAGACACCGGTACCGGCGACACGCTGTCCGACCCCGGGCGGGCGGTGCGCTTCCCTCGCTACGAGTTCCCGCCGGCCGCCATCTCGTTCGCCATCTCTCCCAAGACGCGGGGTGACGAAGAGAAGGTATCCAACGGTCTGCGCCGGCTGGGCGAGGAAGACCCGGCCATGGAGCTGCGCTTCGACCCCCAGACCAAAGAGATGCTCATCTCGGGGACCAGCCAGGTCCACGTTGAGGTCATCCTGGACAAGCTGAAGAGGCGTTTCGGGGTGGAGGTCGAGTTGCATCCTCCGCAGGTCCCTTACCGGGAGACCATCCGCAAGAAGGCCACCGCTCAGGGGCGGCACAAGAAGCAGACAGGCGGCCGCGGCCAGTTCGGCGACTGTTGGATCGAGGTGGAGCCGCTGCCTCGGGGAGAGGGCTATCAGTTCGAAGACGCCATCTTCGGCGGCGCCATCCCCCGCAACTTCATCCCCGCCGTGGAGAAGGGCATCGTGGAGGCCATGGAGCACGGCGTGATCGCCGGCTATCCGGTGGTTGACGTCAAGGTCAAGCTCTACGACGGTTCGTATCACACGGTGGACTCTTCGGAGTTGGCCTTCAAGTTGGCCGGTAGTCTGGCCTGGAACAAGGCGATGACCGAGGCGGCCCCGGTCCTGCTGGAGCCGGTGGTCAATGTCGAGGTCATAGCACCGGAGGAGAACATGGGCGACATCATGGGCGACCTGTCCAGCCGCCGGGGCCGGCCCCAAGGCAGCGAGAGCCTGGGCGAGATGCATGTCATCCGGGCCCAGGTCCCCTTGGCCGAGATGCTCACCTACGCGCCCCAGCTCCGCTCCATGACGGCCGGGCGGGGTTCCTTCACCATCGAGTTCGACCACTACGAGGAAGTGCCCTCGCATCTGGTGGACAAGATCGTGGCCGAAGCCAAAGCCCGAAAGGCGGCCGAGTCCTAGGACACCAGTGCCCCTCAGCGCCGCGCTGACGCGGCGGCGCCCCTCGCTTCCAGCCGGCGGCCCCTTGGGGCCGCCGGTCCCACCTAAAGGATTCCGCGACTCCGTCCGATGCAGCGGGCAGGATGGTTGCAATGACTGTTGTATAATTCAACAGATGCAACTCGCTCACGCGGCGGAGGATCGGTGGACGACGGCAGACCACGGCGAGTCAGCGATCTGCTGAAAGAGGGGTTCGACTCCTTCTCTCGGTCGCAGAAGGCTGTCGCCCGCTACATCATCGACCATCTGGAAGAGGTCGGTTATCTCAGTGCCGAGGAGTTGGGGCGCAAGGGGTCGACGTCGAGCTCCACCGTGGTCCGTTTCGCTCAGTCCCTGGGCTTTCCCGGCTACCCTGAGTTGCAGAAAGCCGCCCGCGACGAGTACCGGTTGGGGGCCACCGCCCGTCCGGTCGTCCACGACGATCAGCTCGGCTTCGCCATCGAAGAGGACGTCCTCACCCGCGCCCTCAAGACAGACGCCCTGAGTCTCGAAGAGACCATTAGTAAGAACACCCTCGAGCGCTTCAACCGGGCGGCCCGGTCCCTGGCGGAGGCCTCTACAGTATTGGCGGTGGGTCTGCACGAAGCGGCAGTGGTGGCTCTGCACGCCTCGTACGTTTTTGAGTTGCTGGGCATACCCTGCATCGCCGTGACCGACAGCGGCGAGTCGAACGTGGCCCGGCTGAGCCGGTTGGGGGAAGGCGATGTCCTCCTGGCCATCGGGTTCCGCCGCGCCCATTCAGTGACCATCTCTTTCGCGGACAAGGCGGGGGAGCAGGGGGCGACGGTCATCATCATCACCGACAACTCGCTCTCGGAACTGGCGGGTAGGGGCTCGATCACGCTGTACGCCGACATCGACTCCACGTTCTTCGCCCACTCGTTGGTGGGTCCGGTGAGCCTGGTGAGCGCTTTGGCCGCCGCCATCTACAGCCAGGACCGGGATCTCTACGATGCCCGGGTGCGGGCGGTTCGCGACAGAGCCGCGGAGTCGGGATGGTTGCGCTGAGGCCGAGGCGGGGCCCGGGACCCGTGCGCCGGTCGCACGGCGGCGGCCCGCGTTGAAGGCATCCGGGGGCTCGGTTAAACTCTGAGTCACTGCTACAGGAACAGAAGCGGGCTGAGGCCCGAGCGGAGGTCTGCAGATGTCGGGTCATTCCAAGTGGGCTGGAATCAAGCACAAGAAGGCGTTGGTCGACGCCAAACGGGGCAAGCTGTTCGGCAAGCTGGCCCGGGCCATCACCGTGGCCGCCCGGGAGGGCGGAGGCGACCCCGACCACAACGCGGCTCTGGCTCAGGCCATCATCAAGGCCAAAGACGCCAACATGCCCCACGATAACATCGACCGGGCCATCAAGAAGGGCACCGGGGCGGGATCCGACGCCGAGACCTATCACCATCTCACGTACGAAGGCTACGGTCCCGGCGGGGTGGCGGTCTACCTGACCGCGCTCACCGACAACAAGAACCGCACAGCCGCCGACATCCGCTACATCTTCGATCGCAGTGGAGGCAAACTGGGCACCGACGGCTCGGTCAGCTGGATGTTCGAACGAAAAGGGGTCATCTTCGTCGACGCGGCCGGCAAGGACGAAGACGAGCTGATGCTGGCCGCCATCGAGGCAGGCGCCGAGGACATGATCCCCGCGGGCGATGCCTACGAGATCCGCTGCGACGCCTCCGACTTCATGGCCGTGCGGCAGAACCTGGAGAAGGCCGGCATCGCCTACACGTCTGCGGAGTTGACGATGATCCCCAAGAACACGGTGGCCCTGGACGAGGGCGACGCCAAGAAGACCCTTCGTCTGTTGGATGCCCTGGAAGACAACGACGATGTCCAGGAGGTCTACGCCAACTTCGATATCGCCGATGACGTCATGGAAGCCCTGGCCGGGTGAGGACGGCCCCATCCCGATGAAGGGGGAGGCTGACCGGGTGATCCTAGGGCTCGACCCGGGCACGGCCTCCACCGGGTTCGGGGTCATCGCCGTCAGCGGCAACCGTCTGCGGGTCCTCGAATACGGAGTGCTGGAGACGGCGCCCGGAGTGACGCCGGAGCGGCGGCTGGAGCAGATCTTCGATGGGATGGGGGAGTTGCTGGCCAGGCACCGGCCCTCGGCGACCGCGGTGGAGTCGCTGTTCTTCAACACCAACGTGCGCACGGCCCTGGCCGTGGGGCAGGCGCGGGGGGTCACTCTCCTGGCCTGCTCACGAGCGGGTTGCGAGGTGTTCGAGTACACGCCTCAGCAGATCAAGTCGGCAGTGGTGGGATACGGCAAGGCCGGCAAGGAGCAGGTGATGGAAATGGTACGGGTGCTTCTGGGGCTGGCCGAGGTCCCCAAGCCCGACCACGCCGCCGACGCGCTGGGGGTCGCCATCTGCCACGCCAACACCTGCGGGATGCGGGAGAGTCTGGTGCGGAGCGAAGCGGCCGCGCAAGAGAGGCGGAGTGGACGGTGATCGAACGGCTTACGGGTACGGTGGCCGTCCGCGGTGCGGACGGCGTGGTCATCGAGGTGGGGGGCGTGGGTTTCCTGGTCGAAGTCTCGGCCACCACGATGCGCGACGTGCCCGCCGTCGGCGCTCCCATGACCCTGTTCACCCATCTTCACGTGCGGGAGGAGGCGCTGCAGCTCTTCGGCTTCTCCACCGAGGAGGAGCGCGAGCTCTTCCGTCTGTTCCTCGGGGTGAGCAAGATAGGGCCCAAGCTGGCTTTGGCCGCGCTGTCCTGCCGGAGGGCCCCGGACCTGAAGCGGGCGTTGGCCGCCGGCGATGTGGCTCTCTTCGCCTCGGTGCCGGGGATCGGCCGGAAGACGGCGGAACGGCTTATCCTCGAGTTGCGCGAGAAGGTCGGAGAGCCCGGCGTGGCCGGCGCCGGCGGGCTTCCGCGGGAGGGCCTCACCGACGACGGGGCCATGTCTTTGGCCCGCGCCGCCTTGGTCGAGCTGGGATACACTGGGCCCGACGCCGACAAGTTGCTGGCCAGGCTCGATCCGGCGCTGCCGGTGGAGGAGCTGGTGCGCAAGGCCCTGTCGGGCCGGGTGTGAGCGGTATGACCAGGGAGAGGCAAGGCGGATGGCTGTAGGGGCGGAACGGCTGGCGGACCCCGAAGAGACCCCGCTCGAGCAGGAGCTGGAGCGGACGCTGCGGCCGCGTTCGCTGGCCGCCTTCGTGGGTCAGCCGATGCTGCGAGAGCAACTCGGCATCTTCATCGCGGCCGCGCGGTCGCGAGGAGAACCGCTCGACCATGTGCTGCTGGCCGGACCGCCCGGTCTGGGCAAGACCACCCTCGCCAACATCATCGCCGTTGAGATGGGGGTGAACATCTCGACCACCTCCGGCCCGGCGCTCGAGCGAAAAGCCGACATGGCCGCCATCCTCACTCACCTGGAAGAGGGGGACGTCCTCTTCATCGACGAGATCCACCGCCTCAACCGGTCGATCGAGGAGATCCTCTATCCGGCCATGGAGGATTTCGAGATCGACATCGTGATCGGCCAAGGTCCGAGCGCGCGCACCATCCGCCTGGAACTGCCCCACTTCACTCTCATAGGTGCCACCACCCGCTCGGGTCTCATCACCACGCCGCTGCGCGACCGATTCGGTTTCTCCCACCGGCTTGATTACTACTCGGTGGACGACCTGAGTCTGATCGTGCGGCGGTCGGCCGATATCCTGGGGGTCGCTATCGACGAGAACGGGGCGCAAGAGCTCGCCCTGCGTTCACGAGGCACGCCCCGCATCGCCAACCGCCTGTTGCGCCGGGTGCGCGACTATGCCCAAGTGCGGCACGAGGGCAGCATAACCGGCGCCATCGCTCTGGAGGCCTTGCGGCTCTTCGAGGTCGACGACGAGGGGCTCGACCGGGTCGACAGGGAGATCCTCAACCTCATCCTGCACAAGTTCGACGGCGGCCCGGTGGGCCTGTCGACCCTGGCGGTGGCCATCGGCGAAGAGGCCGACACCATCGAAGACGTTTACGAGCCGTTTCTCCTTCAGCGCGGCTTCCTCATGCGCACCCCCCGGGGGAGGGTGCTCACCCGATTGGGCTACGAACATTGTGGAGCCACTCCTCCGCAGGACGTCCGGGCCGCGCGGCCGGACACTCTGTTCAGCTAGGAAAGGGGAGGGGAGCCCGGCGGCCATGGAGGTGCTTCTACACGCCTGTTGCGGAGCGTGTGCGACCGCCGTCATCCCCTACTGGCAAAGCCGAGGGACCGGTGTCACCGCCTTCTTCTTCAATCCCAACATCCACCCGCTGCTGGAATGGCGGCGCCGAGCCACGGCGATGCGCGAGGTGGCCGAGCGCCGCGGGGTGGAGCTGGAAGTGGACCCCTCCTATGATCCCGAGACCTGGTTCGCGGAAGTCCGGCAAGGACCGGGTTCCCGCTGCCTGCGGTGCATCGAACAGAGGCTGGTGCGCACCGCGCAGGCCGCCCTGGAGCGCGGGTGCCCGGCCTTCTCCACCACGCTCTCGGTGAGCCCCTACCAGGACCACGCGGCCATCCGCGAGGCGGGGGAGCGGGCGGCGCGCCTGCACGGCGTGGAGTTCCTCTACGAGGACCTGCGGCCGCTGTATGGGGAGTCGCGGCGCCTGAGCCGGGAGTGGGGCGTGTACCGGCAGAAGTACTGCGGCTGCCTGGTCTCGGAGTGGGAGCGCTACCGTGAACCTTGAGCAGGTAGCCAAGATCGTCCTCTGGGTAGGAGTGGCTATCATCGTGGTGGGGGGTCTCCTCTACCTGGCGGCCAAGCTGGGCTTCACCAAGCTGCCGGGCACCTTCGTGTACCGGGGCGAGAACCTCACGGTGTATGTGCCCATAGGCCTGATGATCCTGGTCAGCGTAGTGGGGTCGCTTATCCTCTACTTCCTCTCCCGGCGCTGACCCGGGCGCTTCGAGAAGCCGGACGAGAGCCGCAAATGCGCTTGGAGGAACTGGATTTCGACTGTCCTGAGGAGCTGATCGCTCAGGAACCCGCTCAGCCGCGGGACGCCTGCCGGCTGATGCACCTGCCGCTGGGGAGGGGACCGCGCCACCTGGTCTTCTCCGACCTTCCCCGGCTTCTACAGCCGGGTGACTGCCTCGTGTTCAACGATTCCCGCGTGCTGCCGGCGAGATTGGAGGCCCGCAAGCTCACCGGGGGCAAGGTGGAACTCCTCTTCCTGCGGCCTCGCACCGGGGAGGATTGGGCGTCGGGAGAGCGCTGGGAGGTGCTGGCCAAGCCGTCTCACCGCCTAAGGCCCGGCGGGCTACTGGTACTTCCCGGCGGAGAGGAGCTGGTGCTGGAGACGCTGGTGGGGGAAGGTCGCTGGGTCTTGCAGGGCCCGCCCGGGCGGTCGATGAGCACGCTGATGGAGCTGTATGGAAGACTGCCTCTGCCCCCGTACATAAAGAAGCATCCGGCGGATCCCTCCAGCTACCAGACCGTCTACGCCCTGGAGCCGGGTTCGGCCGCGGCTCCGACAGCTGGCCTTCACTTCACGAAGCGACTGCTGGCCGGGTTGCACGACATGGGGGTGAAGGCGGCTTACGTCACCCTCCATGTGGGGCTCGATACTTTCCAGCCCATCCGAGAGGCCGTCGTAGAAGAACACCGCATCCATCGTGAGAGCTTCTCGGTGCCGGCCCCGTCCCTCGCGACCATCAGAGAGACCCGGGCCGAGGGGGGTCGCATAGTGGCTGTGGGCACGACGGCGACCCGGGTACTCGAGACGCTCGCCGGTCTCGGCGCGCTCGCTGAGGATGCAGACGCGGGGCCCGTCCGCGGTTCCACCGACATCTTCATTCTGCCCGGCTATCGGTTCCGGGCGGTGGATGCCCTGCTCACCAATTTGCACCTGCCGCGGAGCAGTGTCCTCGCTCTCACCATGGCCTTCGCAGGAGCGGCCCGCCTACGGGCGGCATACCAGGAGGCCGTCGCCAGAAGGTATCGGTTCTTCAGTTTCGGCGACGCCATGCTGATCGATGGCCCGCCGCCGGGGGCGCCCGAGGCCGGCATGCAGCCGGGAGGGACGGATGCGTGACCTTGACGGCATACCGGACTTCCCCTTCGTGGTGGAGGCGCGGGAGGGAGCCGCGCGGGCGGGCATCCTGCACACGCCCCGAGGGACGGTGAGGACCCCCTGTTTCATGCCGGTGGGCACCAAGGGGACGGTCAAGGCGGCACATCCGGAGCAACTGTCCCGGCTGGGAGCCCAGATCATCCTCGCCAACACCTACCATCTGGCTCTGCGCCCAGGCAGCGAGACGGTGAAGGCGCTGGGAGGCCTACACCGCTTCATGGGGTGGGACGGTCCCATCCTCACCGATAGCGGTGGGTATCAGGTCTTTAGTCTGCGCGACACGGCCAAAGTGGACGCCGGGGGAGTGGCCTTCCGCTCCATATACGATGGGTCCTCGCAGATGTTCACCCCCGAACGGGCCATGGCCGAACAGCAGGCCTTGGGCGCTGATATCGTCATGTGTCTCGACCAGTGCCCTCCGGGGACGGCGACTCCGGCGGAGATCGCGGAGGCGGTGGAACGCACCACCCTCTGGGCCGCACGCTGCAAACAGGCCCACCGGGAGTGTGGGGGTGTCGGTAGCGACGGTCCCCAGATGCTCCTCGGTATCGTCCAGGGCGGGGTAGTGAGCGGGCTGCGGCGGCGCAGCGCGGAGGGGCTGCTGGAGATCGGCTTTCCCGGCTACGCCATTGGCGGGTTGACCGTGGGAGAGGAACGGGAGGCCATGCTCGAGACCACCGCGCTCACGTGCTCGCTGCTGCCGGACGACCGGCTACGCTACTTCATGGGCATCGGCGATCCCGAAGGGCTCATCGAGGTCATCGCCCGAGGGGTGGACATCTTCGATTGTGTGCTACCCACGCGGACGGCCCGGATGGGCACGGCCTTCACCGGCGAAGGCAGGCTGAACCTGCGCAACGCCGCGCACGCCCGCTCGACCGCGCCGCTGGAGGATGGTTGCCCGTGCCGGGCCTGCTCGGGATTCAGCCGGGGGGTTCTCAGGCATCTCCTCCTGCAGAAGGAGATCCTGGGGATCATGCTGCTGACCGAGCACAACCTCACCCACCTCACCCGTCTGGTGGCCGCCGCCCGCGAGGCGATAGTAGCCGGGAACTTCGCGGCGTTCAGAAGCCGTCTGCGCGTTGCGTGATAACATAGCAATTCGCGTGAACAGCGGATCCGCGCCCGCTCGGTGACGGGGGGCGGTCCATCAGAAGGAGGACGGTTTGTCCAGCTCAGCCGGGATGTTGATCATTTACGTAGTCGCCTTCATCGCCATCTTCTACTTCATGGCGATCAGGCCGCAGCAGAGGCAGCGTAAGGCCCACCAGGCCCTGCTGTCTGCGCTCAAGAAGGGCGATCGCATCGTGACCGCAGCCGGCATCTACGGTACGGTCAAGCGCGTCGAAGAGAACATCGTCGTGGTGGAGATCGCCAAGGGCGTGAGCATGAAGATCGCGCGCCGGGCCGTGGCAGAGATCGTGCGCGACGGAGCCGAATCCCGGGCCGCTGCGCCTGAGCCCGCTTCCCGCAAGAGAGGGGCCGCTGCTGAGCTGGAAGCCGCCGACGACGAGCCGGCCGGCAGCGAGGAAGCCGCGGAGGGGAAGGAAGAAACCGCGGGCGACGAGACCGAGGACGACGCGGCCAAGAAATGACCGCTCCCGAAGGGGGCTCCTGCAGGCGGGCCCTGCTTCGACCGTGTAGGCACTACCGATCGATCCCTTAGGAAGGTGTCCTCTTGTCTAAGGTGCAGCGCGACGCCGTGATCCTGGTGGTGGTGGCCATTCTGCTGGGGGTGGCCGCCTATTTCGCCTTCCCTCTGGAGAAGACCAATCTTGGCCTTGACCTGCAGGGCGGCCTGTCTGTGATCTTGGAGGCAAAGGACACCGCCACAGCTGAGCGCACCGATGAAGCGATGACCCAAGCGGTCAAGATCATCCAGAACCGGGTCAACAAACTGGGCGTGGCCGAGCCTGAGATCCAGCGGCAGGGCGAATGGAAGATCAGCATCCAACTGCCGGGCATCGAGAATCCCGATGAGGCCCTCAAGATCATCGGCAAGACGGCGGTGCTCGCCTTCTATGACGTCAAGGATTTCGGCACGCCGTACGGCAGTGAAGAGGAGGCTCTGGCCGCCGCCGGTGTGACCTCCGCGGATGAGCTGCCCGCCGGCACCCGCCTCGTGCACTGGCCGGTATCGGGGGGTAATTCCAGCGAACAATGGTTCGTGGTGACCACC
>CAYNPL010000014.1:0-14136 GCA_964399135.1 uncultured Gaiellales bacterium | reverse complement strand
GAGCCCGTGGTCACCGGCGGCATGTTGACGGGGGCGCAGACCGGTTTCGACCAGAACAACCGGCCCAAGGTCGACATGCAGTTCAACGATGAGGGGGCCGAAGCCTTCGCGGAGGTGACCGCCCGCATGGCCCAGACCTCTCAGATCACAGGTGAAGACCAGAGGTTGGCCATCGTGCTGGACGGCGAGGTCGCTTCGGCCCCGCGGGTGCTGGAGGAGATCCCCGACGGGCGGGCTGAGATCACCGGCAGGTTCACCCAGGATGAGGCTAAGAACCTGGCCCTCGTCCTCCAGACCGGCGCCCTGCCCGTCGAGTTGGAGCCGGTCAGCCAGAACACGGTGGGCGCCACCTTGGGCAAGGCCGCTCTCAATCAGGCGCTCATTGCCGGGTTCGTGGGCTTGCTGCTCATCATGGTCTTCATGATCGCCTACTATCGTCTGCTGGGCCTTGTGGCCAGCGTCGCTCTCATCATCTACGGGGTGCTGTTCCTAGGGGTGCTGAACGCCATAGGGGTCACCATGACCCTGCCCGGCATCGCCGGCATGATCCTCACCTTCGGGATGGCCGTGGACGCCAACGTGCTCATCTTCGCCCGCATGAGAGATGAGGTGGCCGCGGGCAAGACGATCGGAGCCGCCACCGACGCCGGGTTCCGCAAAGCCTTCCGCGCGGTCTTCGACTGCAACATGACCACCATCCTCACCGCCATCGTCCTCTTCTGGGCCGCCACCGGCGCCATCAAGGGCTTCGCCCTCACTCTGGGAGTCGGGGTCGCCCTGTCCATGTTCACCGCCGTTCTGGTGACGCGCTCGCTCCTGGCGCTCCTGAGCGGTTGGAAGCCGTTCCGGAATCCCAAGCTGCTCGGCCTGCACGTGCCTAAGGCGAAACAGGTGGCCGTGGAGAAGGGGGGCCAGGCATGAGGGTCTTCCATTTCATGCGCTACAAGTGGTGGTTCCTCGGCTCGCTGACCGCGGTCACCATCTTCGCCTTCGTGACGGTCTTCATCGTCGGACTAGATCTGGGCATCGACTTCCGGGGCGGCGTGCGCATGGAAGTCGGTCTTGAGCAGCCGGCCACAGTGGACGACGTGCGGGCGATCGTCAGCGAAGCGGGCGTGCAGGACCCGGTCGTACAGTCGGTGACCGGAGCTTCGAGCACCAACTCATTCATGATCACGGCCGAGTCTATGACTCCCGAGCAGCAAAGGCAGATCGTAGCCGAGCTCGATAGCTCTTACGGCGTGACCGAGGGCTCTGTGGGGGTGGAGACCGTGGGGGCCAGCTTCGGTCGGGAGACCACCAACCGCGCCTTCATAGCCATCGCCATTGCTGTGCTGGTCATCGTCGGATACCTCTCCTTCCGCTTCGAGTTCAAGTTCGCCATCCCCGCGATAGTGGCTCTGATCCACGACGTGGGGCTCACCTTGGGCATCTACGCGGTGAGCAATCGCCTCGTGACCGCGGCTACGGTGGCGGCCATCCTGACCATCCTGGGTTACTCCGTGCACGATACGATCATCGTGTTCGACCGCATGCGGGAGAACACCCTGCTCATGAAAAGAGAAAGCTACGGGGACATGGTCGACCTGTCGATCCGGCAGACCATGGTCCGCTCCATCAACACCACCATCTGCCTTCTGCTGCCGCTGCTGGCCATCCTCATCTTCGGTGGGCCGACCCTCAAAGACTTCGCCTTTGCGCTCACCATCGGTACGGTCACCGGGACATACTCCTCGTTCTTCGTAGCGGCCCCGATGGTCGTGATCTGGAAGGAGCGGGAGCCGCGCTACCGCAAACGTATGGCCGGCGCCGGCAGCGAGACCGGACCCATGGTCGACGACGAGGTGCCCGGATTGGCGGCGGCCGCCGTGAGCACCGCGGGCGTCGCGGCCGCTCCGGCACGCCAGGAGGCGAGTGGCGGCGGCAAGCCGGCGCAGTCCGGGGTTTCGCGCAAGCCCAAGAAAGGTAAGACCTCTAAGCGGCCGGCAGGCAAGAACGCCAAGCGGCCGAGTCGCTGAGGAGGAGGGTACCGTGAACGAGAACACTGCGGATGAGACCGGGACCGAGTCCAAGACGGGTAGCGGCCAGGGGCTCCGCGATCTGATCGAGCGCACGTTCCTCATCGGGATTGGGGCGGCGGCGTTCACCAAGGACCGCATCCAAGAACTGGTGCAGGAGTTCGTCAACCGAGGCCAGCTCACCGGCGAAGAGGGCCGCGAGATGGTGGACACCCTGATCGCGCGCAGCCGGGAAGAGGCACGCTCCGCGCTCAGGCGGGCCGACTCCTCATTGCAGGGGGCCTATCGCGACCTCGGCCTGACCACCAAGCGGGAGCTGGAGGACCTGCAACTCCGGTTGCGCCAGTTGGAGCACCGGGTGGCCCTTCTTGAGGCGACCAGCGAAGACAAGGACGGCGGCCCTTCTTCCTGAGCGGTCTCGCCCCCGGCGAGAGCGCGGGCCACCCCGGCGGAGCCTCCTCGTGCCGACCACACTGAGACACGGCGGCTTGCTCACCCGCATCCGCAACTTCGAACGGATGCGGGAGATATCCGAGGTGGCGGCCAAACACGGTTTCGGCTATTTCTTCGAACGGCATCGACTGCTGGGCCTGATACCGCTTAGGCGCCGTCCCGTAGGCCAGCCGCCCACACCGCGCGGCCGCCACATACGGGAGATGCTGGACGAGCTGGGTCCCACCTTCGTCAAGTTCGGCCAGTTGCTGAGCACCCGTCCCGACATCGTGCCTCCCGACGTGGTCCAGGAGCTGGTGTTGCTCCAGGACCGGGTGTCTCCCTTCGAGTTCGCCAAGGTACGGGAGATCGTCAAGGCGGAGCTGGGTCTCAGTATGGGGCGGGCCTTCGAGAGCTTCGAGGAAGAGCCGCTGGCGGCCGCCTCGATCGGCCAGGTCCACGGGGCGGTGCTGCCTGGGGGCGAGCGGGTGGTTGTCAAGGTCCAGCGCCCCGAGGCTGCGCGACAGGTGCGCAAGGACGTGGAACTGCTCTTCCAGTTCGCCGAGCTGTTCGAGACCCGGGTTGACGTTGGGTTTTCGCTGGTCGGCGTGGTGCAGGAGTTCTCCCGTGCGATCAACCGGGAGCTTGACTACATCCTGGAGGCCAGGAACGCCGAGAGGTTCGGTCGGAACTTCGAAGGTGTGGATGAGGTGCACATCCCCCGGGTCTACTGGCAGTACTGCACCAGCCGGATCCTCACCATGGAGCGCATCGACGGCCCTACCCTCAACAGCCAGACGGTGGCCGATCTGCCGGTGGAAGAGAAGAAGGTGGTGGCTGAGGCCATCGCCGCCTGCTGGTTCCGGCAGATCCTCCATGACGGTTTCTTCCACGCGGACCCTCACCCGGCCAACATCGTCCACCTGGGTGGAGGCCGTCTGGGCTTGCTGGATTTCGGCACGGCGGGGTTCTTGCGGGAAGAAGACCTGGAAGAAGGGGTCAGGCTCTTCCTGCACGTGATGGACTCCGACATCCCCGGCATCAAGCGGTCGTTGCGCCGGCTGGGGATGCGCTGGCCGCCTTCTTCCGACGAGGCGGTGACGCAGGCTATCGAGGATGGGTTCTCCCGCTATTTCGGCATGTCGATGGCCAAGGTCGACGTCACTTCCCTTCTGCATCAGGTCTTCGACATCGTCTATTCGCTGCGGCTGCGGCTCCCCAGCCGCTTCCTCCTCCTCGACAAGGCCCTGCTGACGCTGGAGGGGGTGGTGACGCGTCTGTACCCCGACGTGAACATCTTCGAGATCGCCGCCCGCTACACCGGTGAGCTGAAGCGGCGGCGGATGGACCCGCGGGTGATGGGCGACCGCGTGCGGCGGGAAGCAGCAGCCTACGCCCAAGTGGTGCGCGACTTCCCCATCCAGGTCCATGACCTCCTGGAGGAGATGCGGTCAGGGGAGCTCGAGATCAAGTATCGCCACACCGGACTCGAGGACGTCACCCACCGGTTCGACCTCATAGCCAACAGGCTGGTGGTGGCGCTGCTCACCATCGCGCTGGGGGCGACGAGCACGGCCATCGCCATCATGGTGAGCGAAGGCCCCCACGTATGGGGTCTCTCGGTGTGGGGCATCCCTGGCTTCGCCCTGTCGTTTCTCTTCGGAGTCTGGCTGATCTACGCCATCATCCGCTCCGGCCGTCTCTGATCACTCCTGTCTTCGGTGCCCGGTATAGTGGGGCTGACATGAAGACCGCACCGGCTGCTCCAGACACCCGTTGGGCGGTGACGCCCTATCCATGGTCGGCGGCGCAGGGTCTCGCCCAGACCCTGGGTCTACCGTTCGTAGCGGCCGCCGTTCTGGCCGGCCGCGGTCTGACCGACCCCAGTGCGGCCCGGCGCTTCTTGGAATGCGCCGCCGACATCCCCGACCCCTTCCTGTTCGCACACATGGAGGCCGCGGTCGCCTGCATCGGCAGAGCCATCGAGAGCGGGGGTCGGGTGATCGTGCATGGCGACTACGACGCAGATGGCATCACCGCCACCGCCACGATGCTGCTGGGACTGCGCGACCTGGGGTTAAAGGCCGAGTGGTACCTACCCAGCCGGTTCAATGAGGGTTATGGGCTGTCCCGCTTGGCGGTGGACGCCATCGCGGCAGGGGGCCCGGGAGTCCTCATCACGGTCGACTGCGGGGTCAACTACCCCGACGAGGTGGCCATGGCCCGCCAGGCCGGGCTCGAGGTCGTGGTGGTCGATCATCACCAGCCGGGGCCACGGCTGCCCGAATGCCACCTGATCCATGAAGTGGTCGGCGACTACCCGCAGGGACGGCTGTGCGGAGTAGGCCTTGCCCTTAAGCTGTTGCACGCGCTGCACGTGCGGCTGCGGGGTGCGGCGGCGGACGCCGTCCCCGAGGCCCTGTTGCCGCTGCTGGATCTGGTGGCCATCGGAACCATCGCCGATCTCGCCCCCTTGACGGGAGAAAACCGCTACTACGTTCATGAGGGTCTCAAGCTCATCGCCATCGGGCGGCGGGTGGGGCTGCGGGCCTTGGCGGCGGTCTCCGGCTGCACAGGCGTGGCCGACTCGGGCACCGTGGCTTTCCGGTTGGCGCCCCGGCTCAACGCGCCCGGTCGCTTGGCCGACCCTTCGCCTCCGCTGCGGCTGCTTCTCACCGAGGACGAGAGAGAAGCCCAGAGGCTGGCTCAGACCCTGCACGAGCTGAACGGCGCTCGGCAGGACGTCGAGCGACAGATCGTGGAGGAGGCTGTGAGGCGGGTGGATGAATGTGAGGCGCTTCCCCCCATCGTCGTGCTGGCGGGGAGTGGGTGGCATGAAGGCGTGGTGGGCATCGTCGCCTCCCGGCTGGTCGAACGCTATAACCGTCCTGCCATCCTGCTGGGCGTCCGGGACGGGGTGGCTAAGGGCTCCGGCCGCAGCATCGCCGCCTACGACCTCATGGAAGGGCTCGACGCCTGTGCGGAGCACCTCACGGTGTATGGCGGTCACCCTCAAGCGGCGGGGCTTACCCTTCCCGCACAGGGGGTCGACGCCTTCCGAACCGCCATCGAGCAGCACGCGGCGGCGCGTCTGTCCGGACGGGATCTTGCCCCTCGCTTTCGAGCCGATGCGGTCATACGCGGGGAAGAGGTCAACCCCGACACCGCCTTGGCCCTGTCGTCACTGGGCCCCTTCGGTCTGGGCAATCCCAGACCCCGCCTCCTTCTGGTACACGCCGGTGTCACCCAGCCCGAGACCACTCGCGACGGATCCCATCTGCGCTGCAGCGTCGAAGTGGACGGGGTAAGGACCCGAGGCATCGGCTTCGGGCTGGGTGAGCTGGCCGAGGAGCTGCGTACGGACCCGCGCAGGCGTCTGCTGGGTGCGCAGTTCCGCGTGGCCGACTGGCAGGGCAGTGTGCGTACCGAGCTGCTAATCGAGCGGATAGGGTCTGTCACCGATCAGAGCGAGGTCTGGGGCAGCCGGTTCGAACCCGACTGGAGCGCATGGCAGACCCGTGCGGACGGCCCGGTCTCCGCTCCCGCCGCTGCGGGATCCGCCGGCCGTGGTCTTCGTCTGCCGGCGAGTCACGACCTGCGCGAGCGGCCCGGCAATCTGACCGGTCTTGCCCAAGTGCTGGCCTCGGGAGAACAGGCCCTGGTGCTCGGATGCCCCCTGCCTCGCTTGGTGAAAGAAGTATCGGCCGTGCTTCCCTTGGCCGACCTGGTGGGTGGGGAGTTCGCCTGGGTGGGAAGGGGGTCACCGGCTCGAGTCACGGAGGAGACGGCGGGGATGGGCGTGGTCTTCGCGGAGTGGGATGAGCTCACCACCGGGTCGGGCCTGCTGGACGGCCGCCCGCATGTGGTGGCTCTGCAGCCGCCCTACCGGGCCGGGCACGTGGAGGCGCTCTGGTCGGCCGCCGATCATGGGGCCACGGTGCATCTGCTGTACGGCACCGAAGAGAGGGACGCGACCGTGCGTCTGCTCCGCTATTTGCTGCATCCCAGGTTTGCAATGGTGTGCGTGTATCGCGCTCTGCAAGAGGAAGGAACCGGGAGGCGGGACGGCGGCGGTGAAGAACCGGAGGGCGCGCGGGCGGGGGAGGCCCTGGTGCAGCGGGCGGCCAGAATCGGCTGGGATGAAGCCGGGGTGGTGCTCGCTCGAGCGATCGTGGAGCGGGCTTGGGCCATCCTGGCGGCGGCGGGCATTGGGCGAGGCGACGGGGGAAGGGCTAAACTAGAAGCGCGGGATGTCCCCGCCTACAAGGAGGCGGAGGCCGAATTCGAGGAGTGCGTAAGGCTGTGTCGGACCCTTTAGAAACCACCCGTTCGTTGACCGAGGACGGTCCTGCGGACGGGTCGGGCCTTTCCGGGCCAACCGAACCGCCCGACCAGGTCCTGCTTCGACAACTGCTCGAGAAGGTCGAGAAGTACAATCCTTCCCTCGACCGTGAGCTGATATCGCGCGCGTTCACGGTCGCCGCTTCCCAGCATCAGGGGCAACTGCGGGCGAGCGGGGAGCCTTACATCAACCATCCGCTGGGCACGGCTGACATCTGTGCCGATCTCCGCTTGGACAGCGCCACTCTCGCGGCCGCTCTCCTGCACGACGTGGTCGAAGACACCGAGATCTCTATCGAAGCCGTGCGCGAGCAGTTCGGCGATGAAGTCGCCCTACTCGTCGACGGTGTTACCAAGCTCTCCCAGCTCCAATTCCGCACGGTGGAGGAGGAGCAGGCGGAGAACATCCGCAAGATGGTCGTCGCCATGGCGAAGGACGTGCGGGTGATCCTCATCAAGCTCGCCGACCGGCTGCACAACATGCGGACCCTGCGTTACCTGGGCAAAGAGAAGCAGCTGGACAAAGCGAAAGAGACGCTCGAGGTCTACGCTCCCTTGGCCCACCGGCTTGGGATCGAGTCGATCAGATGGGAGCTGGAGGATCTTGCGTTCGCCACGCTCCATCCCCGCAAATACGCGGAGATCCAGCAGATGGTGGCCCAGCGCCGGGCCGACCGCGAGCATGACATGGAGGAGGCCCGCGGCATCCTGGGCAAGGAGTTGGCCGCGGTGGGGATCGAGGCGGAGATCTCCGGCCGGGCCAAACACTTCTATAGCATCTACGACAAGATGGTGCGCAGGGGTAAGGAGTTCAACGAGATCTTCGATCTCACCGCCCTGCGCGTGCTGGTCGATTCGGTCAAGGACTGCTACGCGGCCTTGGGGGTCATCCATTCGCTGTGGAAGCCGCTTCCGGGCAGGTTCAAAGACTACATCGCCATGCCCAAGCTGAACATGTACCAGTCTCTCCATACCACGGTCATCGGGCCTAAGGGCAAGCCGCTGGAGATACAGATCCGCACCTACGACATGCACGAGACCGCCCAGTACGGCATCGCTGCGCACTGGATGTACAAGGAGAAAGGGGGCCGGCCTGGGCAACGCCCGGACGTTCAGGCGGAGAGGCTGCAGTGGTTGCGGCAGATCATGGACTGGCAGTCCGACACCAAGGACGCCGGCGAGTTCATGGAGTCGCTGCGCACGGATCTTTTCCACGACGAGGTGTACGTCTTCACGCCCAAAGGAGAGGTGAAGAGCCTTCCGCAAGGCTCCACTCCGGTGGACTTCGCCTATGCCATCCACACCGATGTGGGCCACCGCTGCATCGGAGCCAAGGTCGATGGACGGATCGTGCCGCTCACTTACCGTCTCCAGTCCGGGGACATAGTGGAGATCCTCACCTCCAAGACGGCGCAGGGGCCATCGCGCGACTGGTTGCAGTTTGTAGCCAGCTCCGGGGCTCGCAACAAGATCCGGCAATGGTTCAAGCGGGAGCGCCGGGAGGACTCCGAGCACCTTGGCAGAGAGGCCCTGCTCGAGGCTTTCAGGAAGCAAGGTCTGCCCGCGCAGCGTCTCATCGGCTCCGATCTTCTGAACGACCTGATGAAGGAAGCCGGCTACGTCAAGAAGGAAGACTTCTTCATCGCCGTCGGTTCCGGCAAGGTCAGCCCCCAGCACGTGGTCACCCGCGTGATCCAAGGTCTCAATCGAGGGGGAGAGACGGCGGGATCAACCCTTTCCGCTCCCGAGACGGTGCCACGCGAGACAGGAGTCGCCCCCAGCGGCAGCCAACTGGGTATCCAGGTGGACGGAGTGCAAGACGTGGCCATCCGTATCCCCCAATGCTGCCGGCCGGTGCCCGGAGACGACGTGGTGGGGTATATCTCCCTGGGTCGCGGGATTACGGTTCACAGACGGGATTGTCCCAATGTCAAGGCGCTCGAGAAGAATCCGGAACGGTTCGTCCCGGTGCATTGGAACACCAAGGGCCGGGCGCCCGTCCGGGTGGAGGTGCAGATCGAGGCATACGACCGTAACCATCTCCTGGAGGACATCTCGCGCACGCTCAGTGAGAGCGGCATCAGCATCATCGCCGCCCAGATCTTCACGGCCCGGAACAACATGGTGAAGGACCGCTTCGTCTTCGACGTCTCCGACATCGACTATCTGGAGACGGTCCTGCAACGGTTGCGGCGCATCGACACGGTGTATGACGCCTACCGGGTCACTCCACACTGAACCCCGCACCAGCGCGGCCTTGCCGCCTGCGTACCCCGGGGAAGGTCGGTTTCCCCGCTCTGGTAGAATTGCAGACCGTGGATACGGGGCGCCCGCCACACCGGCGGGGCCGGTAACAGGGGAAGAGGTCGCTCGATGGAGATCATGTGCGTGCCCGTAGGGCCGCTGCAGGCCAACTGCTATCTGGTGTGGGACGACGAGAAGAAGGCATGCGCCGTCGATCCGGGCGGTGAGCCGGAACGCCTGGCCCAGATCGTCGCTCGACGGGGGTTGGATCTGGAGGCCATCTTGGTCACGCACGGGCACTTCGATCACGTCGAGGGCGTCAAGGGCCTGGCGGAGGCTACCGGAGCCAAGGTGTATTGCTCGGCGGCGGTGGCGCCCATCGTGGGCGGGGAAAAGGGCTGCCCCGCCAGTGGATATCCCATCGCCTCGGTGGACCCGATGTCGGTTCAGGTGGTGAGCGACGGGACGTCGTTCTCGGTGGGCGCGCTGCCGGTGAAGGTCATCGCCACGCCCGGGCACACCCCCGGTGACGTGACCTTCGACATCGGAGGGCGGCTCTTCTGCGGCGATCTGCTCTTCCATCGGTCGGTCGGCCGGACCGACTTCCCTGGGGGAGATTTCGCCCGCCTGTTGGCCTCAGTCGCCCGCCTGCTGGCGATGTACGACGCGGACACCCCCGTCTACCCGGGGCACATGCAGTCCACCACATTGGGGGACGAGGCCGCCTTCAACCCGTTCCTCTCAGGACTCGGTGTTCGTGGCTGAACCACTCACCGCACCCAAGGGGACGTACGACGTGCTCCCCGAGCAGCAACCGGTCCGGCGCTGGGTCGTCGCCACGGCCGAACGGGTTTTCTCCCGGTACGGTTACCGCCGCGTCGACACGCCCACCTTTGAGGACACGCGTCTCTTCACCCGGGGGGTGGGAGAGTCGACCGACATCGTGCGCAAGGAGATGTACACCTTCGAGGACCTGGGTGGGCGGAGCATGACGCTGCGCCCGGAGGGCACGGCCCCGGTCGCTCGCGCCTACGTCGAACACGGCATGCACACCCTGCCCCAGCCCGTCAAGCTCTACTACCACAGCGCGATGTTCCGGTATGAGAGCCCGCAGTCCGGCCGCTACCGGCAGCACTATCAGCTGGGCGTGGAAGCCTTCGGCTCGACGGCGCCCGAGTTGGACGCCGAGGTCATCGGCCTGCTGGCTGCCCTGTACGGAGAGCTGGGCCTGACGGGCCTGCAACTGCGGCTCAACTCCATGGGGTGCTCTCGGTGCCGCCCCGCATACTCCGCGGCGCTGCGGGCCTTTCTCGCCAGGGAGGAGTCCCTGTTGTGCCAGGAATGCCGGGAACGGACCCAGATAAACCCCCTGCGGGTGTTCGACTGCAAGGTGGGGTCGTGCCGGAGCACCCTGGCCGAGGCGCCTAGGATATCGGATCACCTGTGCGAAGCCTGCCGTGACCACCATGACCGGGTCAAGAGCTGCCTGGACCTGCAGAGCGTCTCCTTCGTCGAAGATCATGCCTTGGTGCGAGGCATGGACTACTACACCCGGACCACCTTCGAGTTCCAGTCGGCGCTGCTGGGCGCGCAGTCGGGTGTGGGCGGGGGCGGGCGCTACGACGACCTGGTGGCCGCCATCGGGGGACCGGCCGTTCCCGGGGTGGGATTCGGCACCGGGGTGGAACGCATCCTGTTGGCGGTGGAACGGTCTGGGGTGAGGGTGCCGGCGCCTTCGGGGCCCGTGGTCTATGCCGTAGCCTTGGGGGAGGAGGCCCGGCTGCCGGTGTTCGGTCTGGCCCATGCATTGCGATCGGCCGGGGTGGCGACGGAGCTGGACTACATGCAGCGCAGCCCCAAAGGACAGATGAAGCAGGCCGGGCGCAGCGGAGCCCGCTACGCCTACATCATCGGTGCGGACGAGCTGGCGCTTGGCCAAGTGACGGTCCGGGACCTCTCCTCGAGCGAAGAGCGCCGCTTGTCACTCGGCGAGGCCAAAGCGCTCGCCTGCGGCGCTGCCGGCGGCGCCCCGATGGAATCTTGAGTCGCGAAGGGAAGAGGACCAGCCGTGGGTTATAGAGACGAATGGTGCGGCCACGTCAACGAGAGTCTGATAGGCCGCCGGGTCAAGGTGGCCGGTTGGGTCCATCGGCGACGGGACCACGGCGGACTGGTGTTCGTCGACCTGCGCGACCGCAGCGGCCTGCTGCAATTGGTGATCACCGCCGAGAAAGACGCCCACATGCACGCCCGGGCCCAGGAGTTGCGCAGCGAGTATGTGATGTGGGCGAGCGGCGAGGTGGTCGCCCGAATGCCGGAGCGGGTGAATCCGAACCTGGCCACGGGCGCCGTCGAACTGGTGGTGGAGCGGATGGAGATCCTCGCGGCCGCCGAGACCCCGCCCTTCTTCCCGGAGGACGATATCGAAGTCGACGAGACGCTTCGCCTGAAGTACCGGTATATCGACCTGCGCCGCCCCCGCATGTACCGAAACCTCCTTCTCCGCCATCAGGTGGTGCAGGCGGTGCGCAAGTACTTGGGCGATCAGGGCTTCATCGACGTGGAGACGCCGATTCTCACCAAGAGCACGCCCGAGGGGGCGCGGGACTTCCTGGTGCCGTGCCGCCTGCAGCCGGGGGAGTTCTATGCTCTGCCCCAGTCGCCGCAACTCTTCAAACAGCTGCTCATGATCGGTGGCTTCGAGCGCTACTACCAGATCGCCCGCGCCTTTCGCGACGAAGACCTGCGGGCCGACCGTCAGCCCGAGCACACTCAGATCGACATCGAGATGAGCTTCATCGAGGAGAGCGACATCCAGCAGACGGTCGAGGGCATGTGGGCTGCAGCCTTCAGGGAGACGCTGGGAGTGGAGCTCACCCGTCCGTTCCCCAGACTCACCTACAAAGAGGCCATGGCCCGGTACGGCAGCGACAAGCCCGACCTCCGTTTCGGTATGGAGATAGTCGAGGTGAGCGACCTGGCTGCCGACACCGAGTTTCGGGTGTTCACCGAAGTGCTCGACAGGGGGGGTGTCGTCCGCGGTCTGCGGGCCGAGAACGGCGCCCGCTTCTCTCGCAAGGATGTGGACGACCTGGCGGCGGAGGCGGCGGTCTTCGGCGCGCAAGGGCTTCTCCCGATATGGGTCGAGCAAGAGGGGATACGGTCGCCTTTGCTCAAGTTCATGGCCGCCGAGCAGATGGCGGCGCTGGTGGAACGTTTGGATGGACGGCCGGGCGACCTCTTGGTGCTGGTGGCCGATCGGGCCCCGGTGGTCGAGGCCAGTCTGGGCGCTCTTCGCCTCTCGCTGGCGTCTCGCCTTGGCGTCGAGCGGAGCGGATGGGCGTTCGCGTGGGTGGTGGACTTCCCCATGTTCGAATACGACGCCAAAGAGAAGCGGCTCAAAGCACAGCATCATCCCTTCACCAAGCCGCGCGTCGAGAGCCTCGCGGATCTGCGGGAGAGGCCTCTGGAACTGGGTACCTACGCGTACGATCTCGTCCTGAACGGCGTCGAGTTGGGCAGCGGCTCCATCCGTATCTCCGATCCGGCCCTGCAGGAGGCGGTATTTGAGGTGCTGGGCCTGGATGAGGAGCAGATCGCGGCCAAGTTCGGTTTCTTGGTCGAAGCCATGGATTACGGCATCCCGCCCCACGGCGGCATCGGGCTGGGACTGGACCGAGCGGTGATGCTCATGGCCGGTGAATCGTCCATCCGGGACGTCATCGCCTTCCCCAAGACCCAAAGCGGTTCGTGCCCGCTCACCGACGCGCCTTCCCCGGTGGCGGAGGAGCAATTGCGCGAACTGCGTATCCGGACTCTGTAGACCGCTCAAGCTTCGGCCCCGAAGCGCCGAAAACTCATGTCAGAGGCGCCTGACCGGCCGCGGCCGGGTGGCGGAAGCGGTGCGTTGCCGGGCGCAGGGTCGTATGCTAACCTCGTTGTGCTCGACCTTGTGCGTGATCTGGCCCAAACTTGAGCCAACACATTTCGCTCGGGAGGCACGCTTACCTGGACGGCTCAACACCTTCCAGGGGCTGCCACCCACCTGCTTCGGCAGGTTCAAGCGCCTGTCAGACACGGCAAGGTGGAGCATCTTTTTGGGAAGGGGAGACATGACCGGACGAAGCGCACAGCGGATCGCCGTCCTCCTCCTCGTCCTCGTGGCCGCGGCGGCGTTGTGGGGCTGCGGCGGCGGGGACGGCGCCGATACCACCTCGAGCACGGCCGCCTCCCAGTCTCCCCAGACCACCGTTCCCCCTGAGCCGGTCCCGGCGGACGTCGCCCTCATAGGCACGGAGGTCCCTGCGACCGAAGACACTCCTGCCGCTTACACCGAAGCGGTCGCTCAAGGCATACCGGTGGTCATGGTCTTCTACGTGCCCGGCAACTACGACGACGCCAAGGTGCTGGAAGCCGTCGACAACCTGCGGCCGGAGTTCGCCGACTACACGTACCTGCTGTACGACTACAAGACCCCGGCCGCCTACGGCGACCTCTCCACGCTGCTGCAGGTGGACTATCCCCCCGAGACGGTGCTGGTGGATCGCTCCGGGGTGATCCGCTGGATATGGAACGGTTATGTGGATGAGGGTACTCTACGGCAGTGCATGGTCGATATAGGCCAGGGGTGACGACTAGCGACAGACGGTTGGATGGCGCGAAGGCCGGGTCGTCCCGGCCTTCGCCGTTCGCGGGGAGCGGGATGGGAGCGGCGGGCGGACACAAAGACGGCGACAGAGCGGGGTCGGCTTACGGGGAGCGGGTGGGTGACCGCTTGGCTTCATGCCGTGCGGCCGGTCGCTTGGAGGCCCCTGACGGCGTGGGTGAGGCCGGTAACCTTGAGTGCGGCAGTCTGATCAGGATCGAGTTGCGGGTGCAGGCCGGAGTGATCGTTGACGCCCGCTATCAGGCCCATGGTTGCCCGGCGACCCTGGCCAGCGCGAGCGAAGTGTGCGCACGGGTGAGAGGGGTCCGCCTGTTGGAGGCCGCCGGGCTGGCCGAGTCCGACGTATGCCGGTCTTTGGGGTTGCGGCCGGGCAAGGAGTATACGGCCGAGATCGCCCTGGACGCTCTCCACGGCGCTTTGGGGTCGGTGCTGGGC
>CAYNPL010000013.1:9941-76907 GCA_964399135.1 uncultured Gaiellales bacterium | reverse complement strand
GCGCGCGCAGGCGCTCGGCCCCGACGGCCGGCTGCTCGACGACTTCCACCTGGTCGACACGTCTCCTGGGGTCGTGGAGGCCGTCAGATTGCTGATCCACGGTCTTCCTCCCGGGTGGACCATACTGCTGTCGTCACGCCGCCCGCTCCCGCTCGGCCTCGACAGCGTTAGGCTGGGCGGACGGTTCGTGGCTATCCAGTCCCGGGACCTGCGGCTGACCCCCAGTGAGGTCTCCGCTTGGGCCGGCCAGAACTGGGGCATCGCCCTCGAGCCTAGCGAGGCGCGGGCCTTATGGCGGCTCACTGAAGGGTGGCCGGCCGCCCTGGTGTTGCTGGGGCAGCGTCTGCTCCGGCGTGGAGAGGTCGCCGGCCGCGGGGACATCCTGGGGCTGCTGGCCCGCGGTCGTGACCTGCGGTCGTACCTGGAGCGGCACGTCCTCTCCGGTCTCGACCGGGAGACCGCGGAGCTGATGTTGACGGCGGGGCTTCTGCGGAGGGTCGTCTTCCCTCGCGATGACGGTTTTCTCCCCGGGCAGCCCGGAGAGGCCGAGGCCCGGCTGGAGGAGCTGGTGTCGCGAGGCTTCCTGGTGACTCGGTCGGGCCACCGAAGCTACACCATCCATCCACTGGTGCGCGCCTATGCCGCCCAGTCCGCCCTCAAGAGAGAAGCGGACACGGGATCGCTGAGGGCCGCGGGTCGGCATCTGGAGGAGGTCGGCGAGCACCAGCCGGCCGCCTCTCTGTACCTGCGGGCGGGCCACCTGGAGGATGCCGCCCGGCCGCTCCGCCGGCTCGCCCTCGGCTCGCTCAACGCCGTCATCGACTACTCGGACGACGAGTGGTCCCGACTTCTGCCCGACGACGCCGACACCGCGGCGGGTGCCTGGCTGCTGGTGACGAAGGCGAGGATGCTCCAGCGGCAGGCTAGATATGCGGGGGCGGCCGCTTTCTACGAGAAGGCGGCTCGGCTGCTCTCCGTGGCGGGGGATCACGAAGGCCTGCTGCCCGTGCTGTTGGGCTCCGCGTTCTGCCTGTTCAACCAGGGGCGTTGGGAGGAGAGCTTGGCGGTGATGAAGCGGTGCCGGTCGTTGGCCCGGTCGCCGGTGGAGAAGGTGGAGGTGCTGGTGGTCGAAGGCAACGTGCTTCTCAGCCTGTGCCGCTGGGACGAGGCCGTGGAAGACTGGGAGCGGGCACTGACCCTTGCTCCGGCCGTCGGCAAGGAGGCCTTGACGCAGCGCGTCTTCCTGCACCGGGCCCGGCTTTTCTTCGCCATGGGGCAGAACCGGGTGGCCAGGCAATGGGCCGAGAAGGCCATCGACCGGGCCTCCGGGAGGACCACCCCGGCCCGGGCCATGGCTCTAAACGCCGCCGCCACCCTCGCCTGGCAGACCGGTGAGTATGAACAGGCGGCCCATTACGCCGACGAGTGCATGGCGCTCGTCCGCTCTCGCGGCTATTCCTTGTTCGAGATCCCCACGCTGCTCGACCAGGCCGCGGTGGCCCAGGGCCGGTGGGACTATCGCCGGGCGGTCGAGTTGATCAGGGAAGCGCAGAGAGTGGCGGCCGAGGTGGGTGACAGTGAGGGCAGTTTCTGGGCCGAAGACATGTTCGGAGATCTGTGCCGGCGCAACCACAACGCCAAGAGGGCGCTGGAACATCATCGCACCGCCCTCGAGCTGGTGGAGACGAACCGGCTGGCGGCGTCGGAGAGGGTGCGGGCCTTAGCCGCGATGGGGATGGATCTTGCCGTCTTAGGGCAGGAGACGGAGGCGAAGGTCTCCCTGGAAGAGACTGTGCGTTTGAGCCGCCGTTGGAGCCTCAAAGGGTCGCTCGCCCCCTCCCTGCTGTATCTGGGCTGGCTGCACGCGCTGGGGGGACGGGAGCACGAAGCCGCCCGGGCCTTGACCGAGGCTATGCGGATCGCCGAGGAGAACGACCAGGTGCATTTCTTCAGCCAGGAGGCCAAGGTGGCCATGCCCATCCTCGCCCTGTGCGACCGTTTCGAGGCCGGATCGTTCTTGCGGGCGAAAGTGGTCCCCCGCTTACCCGACGGCCTTCGTTCGTACTTCAGCGAGCTGGCCGGGGGGCGCACTTACCCCACCGATGTGCCCCTGGGGACGCCGCGCCGGCGTCCTCTGGCCGGCGGTCCAGCCGCTCCGGTGCCTGGAGCTCAGATAGATGCGGCGACCATGGAAGGCATCGAGTCGCTCACCGAACGGGAGCGCGAGATCCTCAAGATGATCGCCCTGGGGATGCCCAACAAGACCATCGGGGCCAAGCTCTTCATCTCGGAGAAGACCGTCAAGACCCACGCCAACCACGTCTTCCGCAAGCTGGGCGTGACCAACAGGTTGCAGGCCACGCTGGCATTCCAGAGCTACCAGCGCGCTCGGCGGGCGGGCGGCGCGGGCCGTCGCCGGGAACGGTGACGAAGGAGCCGCCCGCGAGCCGGCTCTGACGGGCGTGGCGTCCGCCTGCAGCGTACGTTCGCCTGCGACACCGCCCACTTCTTTTTCCAGCAAATAGCGAAGATTATCCCTTTGACAGCCGATATATAGGGTGCTAGCATCCTCAACACACTATATGTTGTGTTCGGCCTGCGTGGGAGCGGTCTGGACAGCCGCAGGCGTGGGTACGCCAGCGGTAACGCTTGCTGTGAGTCCGCCCGCCCGAAGACCGCGGACACCTGGGGGGAGACTGGTGAACTGCCCGTATTGCGGCCATCCCGACAGCCGGGTGGTGGATTCCCGGGAGACGGAAAGCAAGGAAGCCATCCGCCGCCGCAGGGAGTGCATCGCGTGCGGCCAGCGGTTCACCACGTACGAGAAGATCGAGGAGATCCCCATCACCGTGCTGAAGCGGGACGGTTCCACGGAGATGTTCCATCCCGACAAGTTGCTCCGCGGCCTCATGCGGGCCTGCACCAAGAGGGACGTACCTCTGGAGCGGTTGGAGCAGGTGGTGGCCGACATCGAGCGGGAGCTGAGGGAGGATGGGGCCTACCAGGTCTCGTCCGAGCGGGTGGGTAAGATGGCCCTCGAGCGCCTGCAGCGGGTGGATCTGGTGGCCTATATCCGGTTCGCCTCCGTCTACCGGCAGTACGACAGCATCGAAGGGTTCAAGCAGGAGTTGGAGCAGCTAGCGAAAGAGGGGATACGATGACCGTCGCCGATCTCAAGGCGCTCTCGGCCGAACTCGAGAGCCGGCTTTCTCCCAGTGCCAAGAAAGTCCTTGAGAAGCGCTACCTCAAGCGCACTCCCGACGGCATCCCTCTGGAGACTGCGGCCGACATGTTCGCCCGGGTGGCCGAGAACATCGCCCAGGCCGACCTCCTGTATCACCCTGAGATCCCGCTCGATGCCACCATCGAAGAGTTCTTCGCGGTGATGGCCGGGCTCGAATTCTTGCCCAACACGCCCACCCTCATGAACGCCGGGCGCGAATTGCAGCAGCTCTCCGCCTGTTTCGTGCTGCCGGTGGAGGACAGCATGGAGTCGATCTTCGGAGCCATCCGCGACGCCGCCCTGGTGCACCAGTCCGGGGGTGGCACCGGGTTCAGCTTCAGCCGGCTGCGGCCCAAAAACGATCTGGTCCGCTCCACCATGGGCGTCGCCAGCGGACCGGTCTCGTTCATGCGGGTGTTCGACATGGCCACCGAGACCATCAAGCAAGGCGGCACCCGGCGGGGAGCCAACATGGGCATCCTGCGCGTCGACCATCCCGACATCCTCGAGTTCATCCGGGCCAAAGAGGACGAGCACATCCTCAACAACTTCAACATCTCGGTGGGAGTGACCGAGGAGTTCATGGCCGCCGTGCTCACCGGGGGCGACTACGCTCTGCGCAACCCACGCGACCACGCCGAGGTGGGCCGCCTCAACGCCCGCGAGGTGTTCGACCTCATCGTCGACCTGGCCTGGAAGAACGGCGAGCCCGGCATCGTCTTCCTCGACCGGCTCAATCGCGACAACCCCACGCCCAAGCTGGGGGAGATCGAGTCGACCAACCCCTGCATCACCGCCGACACCCTGATCTACACCGACAAGGGCTTGGCGCATCCCATAGACCTCATGTTCGAGCGGGAGCCCTTCCAGGTCGCCGTCGACGGGCGGATGGCCGGCGCTCCCCAGGACAGGTCGCTGGTGGACGCGGCGCCGGTCTTCTTCAGCGGCTTCAAGGATGTGGTCCGCGTGATCACGGTAGAGGGTTACGAGATCCGGGTCACGCCCGAGCACAGGATCATGACTGAGCGGGGCTGGGTGCCGGCTGGCGAGCTGCGGTCGGGCGACGAGGTTCACGTGCTGAACCGCAAAGGGGGTTTCGGCACTGAAGGCTCGCTGGAGCTGGGCCGTGTCCTGGGCTGGTTGGTCGGCGACGGCACGGTCAAGGCCGACAGGGCCGTGCTCTCCTTCTGGGGCGAGGAGTGGGAACTGGCCCCGCTTCTGGCCGACGCGGTGGGGGCCGTGGTGCGACAGTCCCGCAACAACCGCGACTACGGAGAAGGCGTGGTGGCGGTCGTCGAACGCAACGACGCCCGGGTCCAATCGGCCCGTTTGCGGCAGATCGCCGAGGAATGCGGTCTGGTCGACGAGAAGCTCAATGTGCCTGAACCGGTGCTGCGCGGGTCGGAGGACATGCAGCGCGGCTTCCTGCAGGGGCTGTTCACGGCGGATGGGACGGTCTATCAGCAATTGAAGGGCCGTCGTGGCGTCCGCCTGACCTCGATCAGCCTCGACCTGCTTCGGGATGTGCAGCGACTGCTCGCCAACTTCGGCATTTTCAGCCGGATTCATCGCGACCGCAAGCGGGGGGAGACGACTGCAGTTCTTGGTGACGGCAAGGGCGGAGCGAAGGAATACAAGATCCGCCCATTCCACGATCTGTGCGTAGGCGGCGAGAGCCTGTTTCGTTTCGCCGGGGAGATCGGTTTTCTGAGCACAGCCAAGTCCGCGGCTCTTCAGCGGGCCATTGACAGCTATACCCGCGGTCATTATCGAGAGCGGTTCGTGGCCCGGGTCGCCGCCGTTGTCGCGGAAGGCTCCGAACCGGTCTTCGATCTGACCGAACCCCTGACCCATTCCTTCGTCGCAAATGGTCTAGCTGTTGCAAACTGTGGGGAGCAGCCGCTTCTGCCATACGAAAGCTGCAACCTCGGTTCGATCAATCTTGCCCTCATGCTGAAGGACGGCGACGTCGATTGGGAGCGGCTGCGCCGGGTCACCCGCACCGCCGTGCATTTCCTCGACAACGTCATCGACATGAACCGCTACCCCCTGCCCCAGATCGGGGAGATGACGAGGAGCAACCGCAAGATCGGCCTGGGGGTCATGGGCTGGGCCGACCTCTTGGTGGAACTGGACATCCCCTACGACTCCGACGAAGCCATCCGGCTGGCCCATCAGCTCATGGGCTTCATCCACGAGGAAGCCATCAAGGCCAGTGAGGCGCTGGCCCGCGACCGCGGCGTCTTCCCCAACTGGGAGCAGAGCACCTGGGCGGCGAAGGGGCGGCGGGTGCGCAACGCCACCCTCACCACCATCGCCCCCACCGGTACCATCTCCATCATCGCCGGGTGTTCCAGCGGGGTGGAGCCCATCTTCGCCCTGGCGTTCATCCGCAACGTCATGGACAACACCGAACTGCCGGAGGCGCACCCGGCCCTGGAGACCAAGCTCAAAGAACGCGGTCTCTACTCCGAAAGCCTCATGAAGAGCATCGCCGCCACCGGCGGTCTCCACGAACTGGAGGTGCCGGAGGATCTCAAGAAGGTCTTCGTCACCGCCCACGACGTTTCTCCCGAGTGGCACATCCGCATGCAAGCGGCCTTCCAGGACCACGTGGACAATGCGGTGTCCAAGACCGTCAACTTCCCCAACCAGGCCACTCCCAAGGACGTGGAGCGGGTCTACCTGCTGGCCTACGAGCTGGGGGTAAAAGGGGTCACCATCTACCGGGACGGCTCCCGGCAGGAGCAGGTGCTCAACATCGGCGAGGTCAAGCGCAAGAGCGGTGATGCCGGCGGCCCGGTGCAGATGGAGCTCGGTCCCCAAGGGGCTCCCGTCATGCCAGTGCGGCCCAGCCGGTCGCCGGTCCTTCGAGGCGAGACCCGGGAAAAGGTCACCGGCTGCGGCAGCCTTTACGTCACCGTCAACGAGGACGACTTCGGTCCCCGCGAGGTCTTCGCCAACATGGGTAAGGCCGGCGGGTGCGCCTCCGCCTCCACCGAGGCCATCGGGCGGCTGATCTCGCTCGCCTTCCGGTACGGGGTGCCGCCGGACAAGATCGTCAAGCAGCTCAAGGGCATCCGCTGCCACGTGCCGCTGGGCTTCGGACCCAATCAGATACTGTCCTGCCCCGATGCCATCGGCAAAGCCCTGGCCGACAAGTACCACCTGGCGGGCGGCAACGGCTACAAGGCGGTGGGGCAGCTGGAGATGCCCATCGCCTTCGCTCAGGGAGCGTGCCCGGAGTGCGGCGGAGCCGTCGAGCACGAAGGTGGTTGCGTGGTGTGCCGCTCTTGCGGCTACTCCAAGTGCGCATAGGGACCGCTTGCCCGGGGGTGCCCGGCAGCCTGCGGGAAGGCGCCGCCCGGCCGTCGCGGCCGCGCTGAACGGAGACTGGCACGGCCATCTTCAGCGACATCGAGCTGGTATCGATTGAGGAGGCTGAGCCGCCCGACGCCTACGCCGTGGCCTTCGACGTGATCTACTCGGGAGAGACCTGGTGTCGCTCCCTGGTGATGGTGGAGACGGCGACGGCCGCCCGGCTCGAGCACGACGAGCGGGCGGTGGTGCGGGCCGCGCGGGACACCCTTCTCGAGCTGCTCAGCCTGGAGCCCGCTCCGGTGTCGTTCCACCTGCGACTGCGGGCCGACGGCGTCACCGTGCTGGCCCGAGGCAGGCCGGGCGCCGGACACTAACCGGTCTTGGCGGCTTGCCGGGCTCGGTAGTCTTCGATGGCGGCCTGCAGCCCGTCGGCGGCCAGGTTGGAGCAGTGCATCTTGGCCGGGGGCAGCCCACCCAGAGCTTCGGCCACAGCCTTGTTGGTGATGGTCAGCGCTTCGTCCAGCCTCTTGCCCTTGGCCATCTCGGTGACCATGCTCGAGGTGGCCACGGCGGCGCCGCACCCCAGGGTCTGGAACTTGACGTCTTCGAGGACGTCGTCCTTGACCTTGATGGTGATGCGCATCATGTCGCCGCACTGAGGGTTGCCCACTTCGCCCACGCCGTCGGCGTCCTCTATCACACCCATGTTGCGGGGATTGCGGAAGTGCTCCATCACGAGTTCGGAATACATGTCAGTTCCTTTGTTTGCAGACGCAGTTGGCGCACCAGATAGGCGACATCTCCCGCAGGCGCGCGACGATGGGTGGGAAGACCTCGATGAACCGGTCGATGTCGGCCTCGGTGGTGCTGCGTCCCATGGTGACCCGCAGCGAGCCGTGGGCGTGCTCCGCCGGGATACCCAGCGCCAGCAGCACGTGACTGGGCTCCAGGGAACCGGTGGTACAGGCCGACCCGGAAGACACGCAGATGCCCTCCATGTCGAGCATGAGGATCATCGACTCGCCCTCGATGCCGTCCAGCCGCACGTTGAGGTTGCCCGGAAGCCGGTGGGCCATACCGCCGTTGAGGTGGATGGCCTCGATGTTCTCGCTCAGGCCCGCCCAGAGCTTGTCCCGCAATGCCGCCTCGCGCACGGCGTCGTCGGCCATGCGGGCGGTGGCCAGCTCCAGGGCCTTGGCCATGCCCACGATGCCGGGGACGTTGTGGGTGCCGGCTCGGCGCCCCCTCTCCTGCCCTCCGCCATGGAAATAGGGAGTCACCCGGGCCCGCTTGCGCATGTACATCAATCCGACGCCCTTGGGCCCGTAGAACTTGTGGGCGCTCATGGAAAGCAGGTCGACGCCCAACTCCGTCACGTCGAGAGGGAGCTTGCCCGCGGTCTGCACGGCGTCGACGTGGAACAGCACCCCGGCTTCGCGGGTGACCCTGCCGATCTCGGCGATGGGCTCGATGGTCCCCACCTCGTTGTTGGCGTGCATGATGGAGACGAGGATGGTGTCGGGGCGGATGGCCCGCCGCACCGCTTCGGGGTCCACCAGCCCCTCGCCGTCTACGGGTAGCCGGGTGACCTCGAAACCGCGTTTCTCCAGGAACTCCATGCTCTCCAGCACGGCGTGGTGCTCGATAGCGGAGGTGATGAGGTGTTTGCCTCTGTTCTGGTGGGCGTCGGCGGCGCCCAGGATGGCCCAGTTGTCGGATTCCGTTCCCCCACTGGTGAAATAGACCTCTTCGGGCTCGGCCCCGATGGTCTGCGCGATCGATTCGCGCGCTTGCTGCACGGCTTGGGCCGAGGTCAGGCCCAGGCTGTATACGGTGGAGGGGTTGCCGAAACGCTCGGAGAACCAGGGCAGCATGGCCTCCAGCACGTCAGGGTCGGTAGGGGTGGTCGACGCGTGGTCGAGATAGATCACTCTGTCCATGAGACCTTCTTGGGGTAGTCCGCGGTCGTGGTCTTGACGGTCCTATGAGCCTTCCCCCGCCCTGGGCCGGCTCAAACACACGGCCCAGTCGGGGCACATGTCCTCACAGAGCCGGCAGGAGGTGCAGACTTCAGGGCGAGCCAGATAGGGGGTGCCGTCGGGCTCGGTGTCTATGGCCTCCACCGGGCAGAAGTGGCTACAGATGCCGCAGCGCTTGCAGCGATCCAGGTCGAAGACCGGCAGCTTCTTGTCTGTCTGGGCTTTGGTGGCGGCCATGCGGCCATTGTATATCAGCGGCCGCGCAAGCCGTACCAGGTGAGGACGGTGCCCGCCCAGCCGCGGCGTCGTCGCAACTCGCCGGCCACCCGGCGCCGCAGGGTCTCCGCCCGTTCCACGTCGGCCGGCCGGGTCGCCCGCCCTCCGTAGAGGACCGCTTGGGTCCTGGCCACGAAGCCCGGCTCGGGCTCGACGCCGGTGCGGGCGCGCACGGCGTCGAGCACCTCGTCGAGCGTCTGTCCTGGGGTCGTCGCGATCCCGTGGTCGGCGAGAGAGGAACGCAGCAGTCGGAGCGAGGCCACTAGGCGGCGCTGGGGGGTGCCCCGGTGAAGGTCCCGCCGGCGCCAGGAGGCGCGGATACCGGGCCAAGCCACCAGGATGAGGAGCAGGGCGAGCAGCCAAGGCAGCCAGGAAGCCCGGCTGAACCAACTGGTGCCGCCCGCCTCCGTGTCCCCTCCCTCGGGGCCGTCCTCCGGCCGGATCTGTCCGGAGGGTAGGGTGGGGACGGTGCCGCCCTCCGGGCCGGTGGTGTCGGCGAACGGATCGGCGAACCCCGGGGTGGTCGACGAAGGGCCGGGAGTAGGCAGACTCCGGCCCGGGGTGGGGTCGAAGGAGACCCAGCCGACGGTGGGGAAGAAGGCTTCCACCCAGGCGTGGGCGTTGTTGGTGCTGACCGTGTAGGTATCGGGCGGACCCTCATCCCCGGTCGTGAAACCCACCGCCACCCGGGCGGGGATACCGTTGTAGCGCAGAAGGAGGGCCATGCTGCCGGCGAAATGCTGGCAGTAGCCCAGACGGGTGTCGAAGAGAAAGGCCGCGTACGGGGAGGAGTAGTCGCTGGCGGGCGGCGTGAGGCTGTACTGGTGGAAGCGGCGGAGGTAGCGTTCGACGCGCAGAGTGATCTCATAGGGATCGGTGGCGTCGCCGACGATCTCTTGGTTGAGGGCATAGAGGTCGACCCACTGCTCGCCATCGGCCGTGACGTCGGCCACAGTCTGCCGCCAGGAAGCCTCCGGGTCGGGCCCCTGTAGCTGGTCCATGCGGGGGAAGGGAAGCAGCCGATAGTGCTCCAGCTCTTCGGGATACTCGGAGCCTAGGCCCACCAGGCCGGCCGGTCTGACGGCGGGTATGACCGAGGTGAGGGTGTAGTCGAGCGAGGGACCCAAGGCGGCCACCACATGCAAAGCCCGCATGTCGTTCGTCCGGATGTCGACTTCCTGTCCGAGAGCGAGCGAAACCGGGTCGCCTCCGGTGAAGAAGTAGTTGGTGTAGACGGAGCGGATGCGGAACGACTGTTCCACCTTCTTGCCCGCGGGACTGGGGTCGGCCGGGGGGACGGAATAGACAAACCCGTCAGCGCCGGCTGAACGCTCGACCTCCTGCGCGAAGCCCTGGGAGGCGATCCAGGCGTAGCCGGTGAAGGAGTCGAGGGCGTTGGCCCGCCAATAGGCGGGCGCCGGGGAGTCCACCTCCATGACGAGCCGGTCGTTGGCCGGGTCGAGCAGCTGGGGATAGTTCTGCAGCCAGTTGAAGGAATAGCCGGCCCCCCCTGTGTGGAAGGGGTCCCAGGTCCGCCAGTCCTGCCAGGGCTCTGCCGCCGCCGAGGGGGCGGCTCCCAGCAGCAGCAGGGCGAGGGCCGACGCCAGCACACCCACCGCGGCTCCGGTGCCCGCATCTCTCAGCCGCCAGTCCCCGCGTTGGAGACCACGAGACACCACCAACAGGCAGGCGGCCGGGACCAGGAACAGCACGGCCGCCCAGACCAGCCGGGGAGTCTCGTCGACGGTCAGCCCGAAGCCGAGCAACAGGAGCAGGGGCACGATGCCGGCCAGGGGACGGCGGAGGCTGAGGGCGAGAAAAGCGGCCACCGCGGTGAGCCAGTAGACGACGGCGGTGAGGAACATGCGCAGGCCGGGAGCATCGCCGAGGGCCATCGGGAAGACCTTCTGGGTGTACTGCTCTGCTCCCAGACGGGTCTGTTCGAGGTAGTAAGAGGCCTGTCCACCCAGGCCCTCCACGGTGGCGGGAAGCGGCAGGGTGGCTCTGAGGACCAGGTAGGCTCCCAGGGGCACAAGGATCAGGGCCGCGGGCCAGGCCTTGCGATGGATCAGCCCGGGAGCGGCGCACAGGGAGGCGACGAAGACCGCGCGGAGCAGGTCGGCCGAGGCCGAGGGTCTGACGGCGCCGTTGAGAGCCAGGGCGGCGACGGCCGCCACCCCCACGAACAGGAAGAAGTAGACGACACGGGGCCAGACCTTCATGGCCTCACGCCCCAGCCGCGGCCGGGCTGCGCCGGCCGCGGCCCCACCCCGACAGGGCCCGCACCAGGTCGTCGCCGTGGGCGAGGGTCAGCGAAGGGATCCCCGCCGACGATAGGGAGAGGAGCAGGGCTCTTGTCTCGGCCGGGAGGCCGGCCGCGCCGGGGTGACCGCCGGCTTCTGCGGCCGCGGGGTCGCCTCCCTCACCCCTGCGGGCGGGCAAGAAGGGCAGGAGCGGCGCGGCCGCCCCGGCCGCCCCCGCGAAGGACGGACCCACCACGTACACGAAGGCCAGCCGCACCCCCTCCTCCCGCAGTCCGATGAGTGTTCGCACCAGGGTATGGTCGAGCGAGAGGCTCACGACGGTCACGCTCTGGGCCCTGAGCAGACGGGACTCGTCGGCCAAGAGCCGGCGCAGGGCGGTGCCCAGCGAAGCCGACGCGGTGGGTTGAACCGCGGCGAGGGTCTCGAGCAGCGTCCTCCGCCCCCCGCCGTCAGGGGTCAGGACCACATGCCGCCTGGCCCGCTCGTGGCAAAGCAGAGTGACGCCACGCCCCGCCCGCAGCGCGAAGTCGGCCATGCTGCCTAGGGCCCGCACGGCCATCTCGAAGTTGGAGTCGGCCGCGTCACCGACCAGGTGCGCCTTGGTGCCGTCCAGCAGCAGCGTGATGTCGGCACCGGCGGGTTCCTCCATCTCCCGCAGCATGAGGACGCCGGTCTTGGCCGTGCTCTTCCAGTCGATGTGGCTCAGCGGCTCCCCCGGCTGGTGGGGGCGGACACCGCGGAACTCCGAAGCGCCCGGGGTGGGCAGACCCCGTCGTCCGGCCCAGTCGTGTTTCAGCCCCAGCTCGGGGAAGAGGGCGCACGAGCTGAGCAAGGCTATCCGCGGGTACACGGTCACCGGCAGCGGGTCACCCGCTCTTCGCGACGACCGCGTCACCCCGAGGGGGTCCTCGGCGATCACCAGGGAAGGGGGCAGGTGGTGGACGCCCCGGTTCACCCGAGGCAGACGGGTCTTCACCACCCGCTCGCCCCTGGGTGCCAGGCTGTTGATGTCGAGTTCCAGGTCGCCCGCGGTCAGCCCTTCCAGCGGACTGCGCAGGGTGAGCTGCGGTCCCGGCAGGAGCGAGGCGTTCTTGACCACCACCGTGAAATCGGGTTCATCGCCGGCCACCGGTCGCTCGGGCAGGAGGGAGCGGGTCACCCGGATGCGTCGCCCGGTGGCCAGCACCAGCAGCCAGGAGACGACGATCACCGCCGCGAAGGCGAAAGCGACCAGGTACAGCTCCCAGGTGCCGACCACCCGCCCGGCCACATAGGTCCCGGCGGCGAGGCCCACGAGGGCGAAGCCGCGGCCGGTAAGGCGAGGCACGGGCTACCCTCCGCTTTGTGGCACCGGCACCGTCTCCAGCAGCCTGGCCACGACGGTCTCGGCACTCACCCCGTGCACTTTGGCGTCGGGGGAAAGCATGAGCCGGTGGGCCAGTACCCGGGCGGCGAGGTCCTTGATGTCTTTGGGCACCACGAAGTCCCGTCCGCGCAGGAGGGCGAGGGCCTTGGCGGCCCTGGTGAGGGCGATGCCCGCGCGGGGGCTGGCGCCCAGGTAGATGTCGCGCTGGTCCCGGGTGGCGGCGAGGATCTCGACCACGTAGCGGCGCAGGGCCGGAGCCACCCGCACGCGGGTGACGGCCTGGGTCATGGCCAACACTTCAGCGCCGTCGAGCACCGGGCGCAACTCCGACAGCGGGTCGTGCGAGGTCTGCTCGTGGATGATGGCCTCTTCCGCCTCGGCCGAGGGATAGCCCAGGCTGAGCCGCATCATGAAGCGGTCGAGTTGGGCCTCAGGCAAAGGGTACGTGCCCTCGTACTCGATGGGGTTCTGCGTGGCTATGACCATGAACGGCGGGTCGATGTGGTGGGTGACGTTGTCGACGGTGGCCTGCCGTTCCTCCATGCACTCGAGCAGGCTGGACTGGGTCTTGGGCGAGGCCCGGTTGATCTCATCGGCGAGGACGATGTTGGCGAAGATAGGCCCGGGCCGGAACTCGAACTCCCCGGTCTTCTGGTTGAAGACGCTGACGCCGGTGACGTCGCTGGGCAGAAGATCGGGCGTGAATTGGATGCGGGCGAAGCGGCAGTCGATGGAACGGGCGAGAGACTTGGCCAGCAAGGTCTTGCCCACCCCGGGGAAGTCCTCGACGATGACGTGGCCGCCGGCCAGGAGGGCCACCACGCAGGTGCGGATGACTTCCTCCTTGCCCAGGATCACCGAGGCGATGCTGGAGGCTATGCGGGCGGCCCGGCGGGCCACCTCCTCCATCTCTTCGTCCTGCAGTGGGGTCAAGGCCGGGTCGCCCGAGGTGGAGAAAGGGGCGGCGACGACGGTGGGGGCGGGACGCTGACCGGCGGCCGGGGGCCGGGGCTTCCCGCCGGCCGCCTCCACCGCCACGAACGGGTCGGTGGGGTCGTACGGCTCCGCGGGGCCGAAGATCTTGTCGGGCATCAGGCTTCTCCCCTCGATCGGCCGGTGTCGAGTCGATTGTACCTTCAGGCGCTGCGGGCGACACGGAGGAAGCCGGTGAGACGCAGCCCAAGTGGGCACAGTCCTCGCTGGGCGAGTAGAATCAGCATCCTCAAGATCCCAGCCCGAGCAGTCTCCAGCGTCTGCTCAGGGGCGACCAGGAGGTCCACGTGCCCGACCAACTCGGTCCGTACGAGCTTCGAGCCGAACTCAGCCGGGGGGCCTCGGCCGTCTTCTGGCGGGCGTGGGACCCGGCGGCCGGGCAGGACGTCACTGTTCTCCAGCCCCTGATACCCGCCGGTGTCGACGAGGTCACCCTGGCCGAATACGCCACCGAGTTCAAGTGGCAGGGTCTGGCGGCCACAGGGCTGTCTCATCCCGGTATCGTCAAGGTTCTCGGAACGGCCATCGTCGACGAGAGGCCCATCCAGGTCCTGGAACCGGTGGAGGGTGAGAGCCTCCGCCGGCGTCTGAGCCGGGGTCCGCTCGAACCGCCCGCCGCGCTCGCGATGGTGGAGGCGCTCTTGGAGGCGCTCGCGTACGCGCACGAGCAGGGTGTCGTCCATGGGGACATCAATCCTGACAGCGTGTTCCTTCAGGAGCCGGGGCAGGTGAAGCTGGCCGGTTTCGGTGTTCCCCATGTCGGGGACGACCCGGCCCTCACCCGCTCCGGGACGGTGATGGGCACTCCCGGCTATCTGGCCCCTGAGCAGATCGGCGAAGACCCGGTCGACGCGCGGGCCGACCTCTTTGCCGTCGGCGTGTTGGCGCACGAGGTGCTGACCGGCCGGAACCCCTTCGGTGCCTCCGAGGGACTACCGGCCAATACCGTCATGTATCGCACCGTCTACCGCATCCCGCCGGAGATACCCGAGTCCTTGGTGGCAGGGCTTCCCCGGGATATCCGCCCCGCCCTGCTCGTCGCCCTAGTGAAGGAGCCCAAGGGCCGCTACCAAGACGCCGCCGGCTTCCTGGCCGCCCTGCGGGGAGAGACGCCGGTGACCGCCGCCGGCGCGGCCGGTCTGGTGGCGACCTCGCTGGCGGCGGCCGGGGGTAGTCCGCCGCCTGCCTCACCTCCTCCTGCGCCCCCGGCTCAGCCGGGGGCGACACCCGGGCCGGCGTCTCCCTCGGTGGTCACTGCGGCCGCGGCCTCTGCGGGGGGATCGGAGCGGAGGGTGGCGACCGGCTCCTCGTCCGGCCCTTCCAGTAGGCGGAAGTGGATGCTTGCGCTCGGCGCCGGGGCCGTCGTCGTCGCTCTCGCTCTGGTCGCGAGCTTCGCTCTGGCCGGTGGCTTTGGGGAGGGGGACGGCACCACCATGCCGCCGACCACTGCAGCCGCCGTCCCCACGACCACGACGACTACGGCCACCGTCTCCACGACCACGACCGTCGAGACTCTTTCGACCACCACCTCGAGCTTGACCACGACCACCGTTCCCGGCAAGGAGCTGGCGACGGTCACGCTGGGAGACATGACGGTCACCTATAACGGCCTGGCGCGGGAGGTGGCGGTATCGACCGACCCGGCGGGGCTGAAGGTGGTCGTGACCTACAGCCAAGCCGGGAACCCTGTGACAGCCCCGACCGACGCGGGCACCTACGAGGTCCTCGCTACCATCGAAGACGAGAAGTATCAAGGTTCGGCCGTGGGCATCCTGACGATCAACAAAGCCAACGCCATCATCAACGTGAACGGCTGGACAGGCATGTACACGGGCACTCCCCACGGAGCGACGGGCACGGCTCGGGGCGTGCGGGGCGAGGACCTCAGTGGAAGGCTCTCTTTGGGCGCCAGCTTCACGAACGTCCCCGGAGGCCGGGCCTACTGGACCTATGAGGGGGGCACCAACTACAACGGCGCCAGTGGCAGCGTCGGGATAACCATCACCAAGGCCACCCTTTCGGTCAACGCCGTCGCCAAGAGCAAGATATACGGGAATCCCGATCCGGTCCTCACCTACACCTTCAGCGGCTTCCGAGGCGGGGACGGCCCCACCACCTCGGGGATCACGGGCGCGGCTACCATGACCCGGACCGCGGGGGAGACCGTCCTCGGTAGTCCGTACCAGATCCGCGTCAGCAGCATCGCCGGCCTGAGCGCCCCCAACTACACCTTCGCCATCGGAGCGACGGCCGGTCTGACCATCACCCCCCGGCCGATCACGGTCCGCGCCGACGACAAGTTCAAGGATGAGGGCGATCCCGACCCGTCTCTCACCTACAGCATCGTCTCGGGTTCGCTTGTGCCAGGGGACGCTTTCAGCGGAAGCCTGACCCGCGACCCCGGCGAGGGCCCGGGCAGTTACACGATCCGCCAGGGCACGCTCGGCCTGGGTGCCAACTACAGCCTGACGTTCCAGCCGGGCACGCTGACCATCCGCAGCACGACCACCACGACGACCGAGCCTACCACGACAACCACCACGACGACCGAGCCTACGACGACGACCGATACGACCTAGGCCGCGCCCTAGGCGGCGACCGGGCCGGCGGCAGTGGTCGCGCCGCGGCTACCTGTCCCTGCTTGCGCTGAGCTCCCGCAGGTCGCCCTCCGTCAGCTTGGCCAGGAACCCCAAAACCAGCGTTCCCGCCGTCTCGATCCTAGCCGGGTCGACATGGGAGGCCGTGTCGCCGCTCGTGTGATAGAGGGGGTCTTCCCGCCATTCCAGCCACACGGCAGGGTAGCCCGCGAGCTCGAAGGGCTCGTGGTCGCTGTAGCCGAAAGACGAGGGGTCACGGAGGTAGACGAGCTCGACCCCCGCGCGCTCCCCATAGGTCAGCAGCGCGTCACTGAGCGACTCCGGTCCTTTGCCCATGGTGCGGACGGTGAAGACATCGCCGTAGCCGATCATGTCCAGGGAGATCATCGCGACCAGGTCGGCCCGCTGGGCGGGGGTCATGTCGGCGACATAGGCGCGGCTGCCGTAGTGGTGATGATCAGGATCGGAGTCGATCATCTCCTCGTTCCCGAAAAGGACGAAGACCACGGTGGGAACCAGGTCGGCGGCGGCCACGGCTCGGGCCAGCTCGAGGACGGCGGCTGCTCCCGAGGCGTTGTCGTTACCTCCGGGTGACGGCTTCTTGCTGTCGATGTGAGCGCCGATCAAGACCGTGAGCGGCGAGGCGCCCGGTCTGGTGGCTATCACGTTGTGGGAGGTCAGCCCGTTGGGGATGGGGACCTCCACCACCTTCGTCTCGTATCCGAGGCTGCCGAGCAGATCGGCCGCATAGCGGGAGGCCTTCCACTCGGCCTCGGTGCCGCCCCGCCGGACTCCCAGGTCGTCGGCGAAGAAGCGCACGTGAGTCATCGTCTGGTGGATATCGAAGGAGGCGACCGGTCTTGCCGCCGGGGTGGTGACGGTCGTGGTGGTAGGAGCCGCCGAGGCGACGGTGGACGCGGGGGCCGGGGGAGCGGCTGTGGTGACGGTCAGGGGGGACGCCGGCGGAGTCGTGGGCGCAGGGGCGGTGGTGGGAGGCGGGGCGGGGAGAGAGGTCACTGCTCCGTTGCCGGCCTGTTCGGCCGCTCCCGGCGAGGGGTCCCACCCGCGGCCCACATACCAGCTGCCGAGGCCGGCCGCGGCGATGAGGACCAGCGCGGCGGCGAGGCCCACCACTCGCCGGCGCCGGCGGCGCCGGGCTTCGGCCTGGCGGCGCTCCTGCATCAGCCGGCGGCTGACCGAATCGCGGGGCAGGCCGTCGTCCGCCATCATCCAGGCCCGGCTGTGGCGGCCGCGATGAGGGCCCGCAGATCGCCGGCGGGGCGCCAGGCCTTCTCGCCTCTGCGGATGACGCCCCGGTCGAGGTCGAGAACGAAGGTGAGGGTCTCCCTGGTGGGGAGGACGAAGGTAATGGTAGGGGAGGAGGCCTCACCGGCGGGGCCGGCCGAGGTCTCGGAGGCGCTCCCCGCGGGAGCGGTCACGCTCTCGGGATCGATCTCCTCCGCGTCCAGAATGCCTTCTATGAGCTCCCGAGCGGCCGGGACGTCGGCGCTGACTCCGTAGCTGGTCAGAGTGCCCGCCTCGTTCGGCACGAGGATGCTCACGAACGAGGCCCCGGCGACGACGCTGAGGTCGATGACCGGCGGCAACTCGGTGAGGTCGTAGGGGGAGGCGGCCCCGGTCGTCGACGTGGCGGCGAAGAGGGCGTCGCGCCGCTCGGCATCCCGATCGCGGTCGAGAACGACGGCCACCACCACGGCGACCGTGACTAGGGCGATCACGAGTGCTGCGATGATGACGACAAAGGTGCGCGACACCGGCCCCTCCTTGAACTTCCCCCTGCATACTACTAGACTACGCGGTCGCGAAGGGGGATGGTGTGAGCTCGGTGGGAACCGGCGTCCGAATATCCTCCCCGAGCCGCCGGAGGGCGCGGCGGCGTGCGGCCCAGCAGGGTGGTATCCCGGGGTCACGTCCCGTGCCTCCGCCGCAGGACAGGCAGGCGTTCCGGCGAATCTGGCCGGTAGGCGCAGCGCGGGCGCGGGGCGCATCCGCGGCGGAGGCCGCCGGCCGCGCCGACACCGGCCACGAGAACACGGGAGGAAGAGCCATGTTCTGCAAGAACTGCGGCACGACGCTCGACAAGGATGCGAAGTTCTGCCACAAGTGTGGGATTGCTTTGGGCGGCGGCTCCACCGGCTCCGCCGGCGGCTCGGGCATCCCCGGCTGGCTGTGGGCCGTGATCCCGCTGGCGTTGGTGATCGGTCTGGCGATCGGGTTCGCCATCGGCTACCTGGTCGCTTCCGGCGGCGATGACGGGTCCGTGGCCGAGGCGACCACGACGACGGTGGCGCTGCAGGAGACCAGCACGACGACGGCACCCGAGACCACGACGACCACCTTGCCATCGACCACGGCGACGAGCGGGGCCACCACCTCCACCTCGGCGACCACCACCACCGCGGCGCCGACCACGACCACCAAACCTCCCACCACCACGAGTACCTGGCCCGACTACGTGATGGAGTGGCCCATGAGCAAGTCAGGCTGGACCGTGCAGGTGGCCAGGTACGACGGCGCCAACCCCGAGTCGGAGGGGTGGGCTGAGGACAAGGCCGAAGAGGTCCTGGCCGACGGGCTGCCGGCCGGGCTCCTCTACTCCAGTGACTTCAGCAGCATGCAAGAAGGCTGGCACGTGGTGTTCTCGGGAGTGTTCAGCAGCAAGAGCGCGGCCCAGTCCCACCGGACCAAGGTGGTGGCCAAGGGGTACAGCGAGGCCACCGTCATCCAGGTGGTCCCCAAGTGATGGCCCGATGATCGACAGCGTTCGTTCTCTTCGGCGGCGCCAGCGGCGCCGGCCGGGGAAGCGGCTAGGAGGATAGATGGCAGGCCGGTATCGCGCAGTGGACACAGGACAGAGCTTCCCCGCCCTGGAGGAGCGGATCCTTGCCTGGTGGAAAGAAGAGCGCATCTTTGAGAAAAGCCTCGAACTGCGCGCCGGCAACCAGGAATGGGTGTTCTACGAAGGCCCACCCACGGCCAACGGCAGGCCCGGTGTCCACCACGTGCTGGCGCGGGTGTTCAAAGACATCTACCCCCGCTACAAGACCATGCGCGGCTTCTACGTAGGGCGCAAGGCGGGCTGGGACTGCCACGGCCTGCCGGTGGAGCTGGAGATCGAGAAGCGCCTGGGCATCGAGCACAAGGAGCAGATCGAGGCCTACGGCGTGGCCGAGTTCAACCGGCAGTGCCGGGAGTCGGTGACGGCCTATGTGGACGACTGGAACCGCATGACAGAGCGGATCGGCATGTGGCTGGACCTCAGCGACCCCTACCTGACGATGACCGACGGCTACATCGAGTCGGTGTGGTGGATCTTGGCGGAGTTCGCCAAGCAGGGCCTGCTGTACGAAGGATACAAAGTGGTGCCCTACTGCCCCCGCTGCGGGACCGCACTGTCGTCGCACGAGGTGGCCTCTGGCTATCAGCTGGTGACCGACCCCTCCATCTACGTGCGCTTCCCGCTGGTGGACCCGGCGGGGGTGCCAGGCGGGGGCGATCCGGGCGGCGACGGCTCGAGCGCGCCGGGAGTTACTGCCGCCCCCCTCGGCGCCGTCCAGGAGACGGCCGCCGACGGCCGGCCCGTCTCCCTCTTGGTCTGGACCACCACGCCCTGGACCCTCATCTCCAACGTGGCGGCCGCCGTAGGGCCCGACATCGAGTACGCCCGCGCCCGCCTGGGCGAGGAGCACCTCATCCTGGCCGCCGACCTGGTGGCCACCGTCCTCGGCCCCGAGGCCGAGGTCGAGGAGACCTTCCCCGGCTCGGCTCTGGTCGGCCGCCACTACATGCCGCCCTTCCGCTTCGTCACCCCCGACAAGCCGGCCTGGCGGGTGATCGCCGGCGACTTCGTGGCCACCGATGAAGGCACCGGCATCGTGCACATCGCCCCGGCGTTCGGCGCCGACGACATGGCCGTGGGTCAGGCCAACGACCTGCCTGTGGTCATGCCGGTGGACGAAGAGGCCCGCTTCACCGCCGAGGTCACGCCCTGGGCGGGGGTCTTCGTCAAGGACGCCGACGAGGGCATCATGGACGACCTCGAGAACCGCGGCCTGCTCTTCCTCCGCCAGCCCTATGAGCACAACTATCCCTTCTGCTGGCGCTGCGACACCGTCCTTATCTACTACGCCAAGTCGTCCTGGTACGTGCGGACCACCGCCCGCAAAGACGCGGTGCTGGCGGCCAACGAGGAGATCACCTGGTATCCCGACCACCTCAAGCACGGCCGTTTCGGCAAATGGCTGGAGAACAACATCGATTGGTCGCTCTCTCGCGACCGCTACTGGGGCACGCCGCTCCCGGTGTGGCGCTGCGCGAACGGGCACGACACCGTGGTGGGCTCCCGGGCCGAGCTGGGCGAGCTGGCCGGCCGCGATCTTTCCGGCCTGGAGCTCCACCGTCCCTACGCGGACGAGGTGGTCATCACCTGTCCGGAGTGCGGCGGCGAAGCCCGCCGGGTGGAGCCGGTCATCGACGCCTGGTTCGACTCGGGTTCCATGCCGGTGGCGCAATGGCACTATCCTTTCGAGAACCGGGAGATGTTCGCGAAGCGTTTCCCGGCCGACTTCATCTGTGAAGCCATCGACCAGACCCGGGGCTGGTTCTACAGCCTGCTTGCCATCAGCGCCCTGCTCACCGGGCACACCTGCTACCGCAACGTGCTGGTGCTGGGCCACATCCTCGACAGTGAAGGCCGCAAGATGTCCAAGCGGCTGGGCAACGTGATCGACCCCTGGACCCTGCTCGACAAGCAGGGCGCCGACGCCCTGCGCTGGTATCTCTTCACCTCCAGCTCGCCCTGGTTCCCGCGGCGCTTCGGGCCGGAGAACCTGGACGAGGTCATCCGCAAGTTCGTCCTCACCCTGTGGAACACCTACTCGTTCTACACGCTGTACGCGAACATCGACGGCTTCGACCCGGAGGCCTACGAGGGCTCGGCGGGGGGCGAGGCCGAGCGCGCCGCGGGCGCCCAGCGCAGTCTCATGGACCGCTGGATCCTGAGTGAGCTGCACATCCTCATCAAGAAAGTCACCGCCGAACTCGACGCCTACGACGCCTTCGCCGCCGGCCGCGCCATCGCCGACTTCGTGGACGAGCTCTCCAACTGGTACGTGCGCCGCAGCCGCCGCCGCTTCTGGAAGAGCGAGGCCGACGCGGACAAGGCCGCCGCCTATCTGACCTTGAACGAGTGCCTGGTGACGGCGGCCAAACTGTTGGCGCCGTTCACCCCCTTCCTGGCGGAGGAGATCTATCGGAATCTGGTCGCCGAACGCTCTCCGGAAGCGCCGGAGTCGGTGCATCTGGTCGATTGGCCCGTCGCCGACGAAGCCCTCATCGACGAGGACCTTTCCTTCCGCATGGCCGTGGCCCGCCAGGTGGTCAACCTGGGCCGGGCCGCCCGCAACGCCGCGCAGATCAAGACCCGCCAGCCGGTGGCCGCCGCTGTGGTCGCCTGCCGGCCCAAGGAACAGGCGGCGATCGAGAACCTGGCTGCGGTGGTGGCCGAGGAGCTCAATGTGAAGAGGATCGATTTCGTCGCTTCGGCGAGCGAGCTGGTGACCTACGTCGTCAAGCCCAACTACCGCACCCTGGGGCCGAAGTTCGGCAAGAACATGCCGGCGGTCGCGGCGGCGGTGGCCGCCCTCCCGGCCGACGAGACCGGCGACCGCATCGCCGGCGGCCGCAGCGTGACCGTGTGCGTGCCCTCACCGGTGGAGGTGGGCCCGGGCGGTCCCGAGGGCCTGCTGGCGCCGCCGGTCCGCGAATACGAGTTCGAACCCGACGATTTCGTGGTGGAGACCCACGAGCGCGAAGGCTACAAGGTGGAGCGGGAAGGCGCCCTGGCTGTGGCCATCGCCATCGCCCTCACTCCCGAACTCCTCCAGGAAGGCCTGGCCCGGGAGCTGGTCCACCATATCCAGAACACCCGCAAGGCGGCCGACTTCAACATCGACGACCGCATTCACCTGCGCCTGGCCGGCCCGCCCGAGATCGCCGACATGCTGGCCGTCCACGGCGACTGGGTGCGGAAGGAGACGTTGGCGGTGAGTCTGGAGGTGAGCGAGACCGGCGCCGCGGTAGGCGACCGCGGCTCGCCCGGCGACGCGCCGGGACCGGTGACCGGCGGCGGGGCAAGCGAAGCTCCCGCCGACGCGCCCGCGGGCGCCTACCGCGAATCGCTCAAGGTCAACGGCCTGCCGGTGACGGTGGAGGTGTGGAGGGCGTAGTCGGGACGTCTCTGCAGGCGGCCGGCGCGCTTAGGCCCGCTGTCGGTCTTCGCCCCGGCCGCCCTCTTGCGATCTCGGTAAGGGCGGGCCCTTGTCCCGTACCTCGGTACGGGTATTAGACTGAGTGCTATGGAGCCAGCAGAGGTTTCAGCCACGGTTCGTCTGACCATCGGCAGGGTGGCTCACCTTGCTGGGGTGAGCGTGGAGACCGTCCGCTTCTACGAGCGGGAACACCTGCTACCCCAGCCTGTTCGCGTTGAGGGTCACATTCGTGTCTACCCTCAGGAGGCGGTGACCCGGCTCAGGTTCATCCGAAACGCAAAAGAGTTGGGCTTCTCTCTGGCTGAGATAAGGGAACTCTTGGAACTTGGAGCCCACCCAGAAACGGCATGTCACCTGGTCGAGGCGCGAGCGCAGGAGAAGATGGCCGACATAGACTCACGCATTGCTTCACTTACCAGGATGCGGGAGGCTCTGGAAACGCTTGCTGCCCGGTGCCGCGAAGGTTCCAATGGTTGCTGTCCGTTCTTGGAGGCTCTGGAGCGAGAGGTGTGAGGAGCCTCCTAAACGCTCTGGGTTCGCGAAACGGCCTCCTCCGAGCGCAGACCATCCGCGCAGTTCAGTCGCCAGTTCAACCCGTGGGAAGACCCACACTATCGCCCGCGAGTTGTGAACCCGAAAGGAGGCCGATCTCTTCGGATTATCTGTGACCTGGTTGAAAACAGAGAGACAAGACACCGTTGGAAGGAGAAGATGTCATGGGTTGAGCGGCCACAGTCGAACCCGTGGTGGGTTTGCTCAGTTGTTCAGGTTCATGCGTTGATGCAACCCTCAGCAAGAGGGCCGCGATCAGGGCAATGGGGGACTACCCCAAGCGGTTTATCGATATATGACTGACCGCCCCAAGCCAAGGTTTGGCTTTCGCGAACAAGATAGCTGTCAACGCGGCTATTCAAGACTTCAAGACCAGTTTCGAGCGCATCATCGCCGTCGAGGGTTGTCTGACCGCTTGTGCCACGCAGCTGCTCACCAGCATGGGCTTCACCCCCGCTTCCACCCTAGTTCTCTCGGACAAGCACCGGTCTGACGAACGGATCGGCCTCACCGCAGAAGAGGACGTGGAGATCGAGGCGCGCGTGCCGGAGGTGGTGCAGCGCTTGGTGGATCTGGCCCCCAGCTCACAGTCCGCGCCGTCTGACTCCCCCAAGGAAGGATGACCATGGAGGGGAAGATCGGCTTGATGAACTGCAGCGGGGCCTGTTTCCCGGCCATCCTCGCTCGTCGCGCATGCAACATCGCTGCCTACAAGAGTGATGTCCTTGAAGAAGTGTGTCTGGTAGAGCACACCATGCCTCTTCTCGCAGGAGATCCAGAGGCAATCGAGCGTTCAAAACACGATTTGCTGGCCTATGACCACATCATCGCAGTAAGCGGGTGTGGCTCGGCCTGCGCCACCCGGCTCCTGGAAACCTACGGGATAGCTCCATGGGAAGGGCACATGTCGGAGTTTGCCCAGGTGGCAGGCCGGACCCCGCCGTTTGAGACCGAGGCTGTCCAGCAGATGCTCGCCGACCACCTCGATGACGCCGTCGCCATGATTCTGAGCGTCCCCGAGGAAATCTCCGACCGGACCGAGGTCGCCTCGGTGACCCTCGGTGCTCGTCGCCCGCTGAGAATCGGCGGTGATGAGAAGCAAGGTCGTCTGCGTCCGGTAGTGGTCTTCGAGATCTACGACTGGCTGCCACGTTTGCCCAAGGCGGTGAAAGACGCCTACGGGGACAAAATGAAGGATGCAGTCTCGTGGGCTAGGTGCTGTGTGGAAGAGTTCGGAGCGGAGATGATCTGCCTTGAACTGCTGGGCACCAACCCCTACACAGCCAACACCTCGATCGATGAGGCAGTCCGGACGGTCTCCCGAGTCATGGAAGCGGTGAACGTGCCGCTCATGATCGGTGGATCAGGCGATGCGGGCAAGGATACGCAACTACTCCCCGCTGTAGCCAAAGCCGCTGCGGGGGAACGCGTGCTTCTCTCCTCTCTTACTCCCGACACCTACCGTGGCATCGTCCCGTCGGCGGTCGAATACGGTCATGCAGTGGTTGCTTCCACCACCATGAGCCTGGAAACAGCCATGGCCTTCAACCGGGACCTGCTCGTAGCCGGCCTGGACGCGGAGAGCATCGTCATGGATCTCTCCAGTAGTCCCCTCGGTTACGGATACGAATACAGCTACACTCTCATCGAGAGAAGTGCGCTCAACGCACGTGGCGGCCGCCGGTTGGCTCAGCCCCCAGTCCTTTTCGTGCCCGCCAACTCATGGGCGGCCCGAGAGTCAAGGGCCCAGGATCCGGAACTGGGTGACCCGGCGCGACGCGGGCCACTATGGGAGACGACTGCCGGCGTCGCCGGATTGATGGCAGGCGCGCATTTGCTGCTGGTGCTCGACCCCAACGCGGCGACCAATCTCAAGACGTTCGCCGAGGAGGTGTGGTGATGCGTGCGACTTCAGCTTTGGACATCATCGCCCTTCTCCCCAAGAAGAACTGCGGCGAGTGCGGGGAGCCTCTCTGCGTCACCTTTGCGGCTCAGCTCCGCGGGGGAAAACGACAGGTTGCAGACTGTCCCAATCTCACCCAAGAAGACCGAGCCAGACTGACCGAGGCGCTGGTACCGCCGGTTCGAGGTGTCGTCATTGGCAACGGCGGCCGGCCTGTCGTGGTGGGAGAGGAACGGGTACTGTATAGGCACGAGCTGCGCTTCTTCCATCCACCTGCGCTGGCCATATTGGTTGACGACGATCTTTCGGCCGAGGATCAGCGGGCGAAGATCGAGAAGATCAAGGCTCTCGACTTCTTCCGCATGGGTGAACAGTTGCGGGTCGACATGGTCGCCGTGCGGTCTCGGACGGGTTCAGCGGTTCTCTTGGCCGAGGCCGCACGTCGGGTGAGGGACGCTTGCGATCTTCCAGTGGCTCTCGTGACATCAGACGCGGCGATCGCGCGCGACGGTCTGACCGCCCTTGGAGGCGGACCGGTCCTGCTCTGCTTTGCCACCAAGGACAACCTTGAGGAGATGGCCGCGGTCGCTCGGGACTTCGCAGTGCCCCTTGCGGTAGAGGGTTCCGTGGCAGAACTCGAGCGCCTCGTGGAGCGGGTTGAGCAACTAGGAGTGCCCAACCTGCTGCTGGCACCGGTTTCATATGCCGGTACGTCGTTTTCGGCGGGTCCGGACGAGTTGACCGTCCTGCGCAGAATGGCCATCAACGAGGGCCGCCTCGGCTACCCCACCCTCGTATATCCGGTCGGGCCGTTGTCCGAGGCGCAGGAGATAACGTGGGCAGCCGCTCTGGTGACCAAGTACGCGGGAGTCGTGTTCTTGGAAAGCGCAGAGCCCCACGCCGTCTACCCGCTCCTGGTCCTCAGGCAGTCGGTGTACGCCGACCCCACCGTCCCCGCCACGGTGGATCCCGGACTCTACACCGAAGGGTCGCCGGATCGTAACTCCCCGATCCTGCTGACCGGCAACTTCGCCATGACCTATTCCATGGTCTCCTCCGACGTACGTTCGGCTGGAGTCAACGCCTACGTCGTCGTAGCAGACGGCCAAGGTTACTCCGTGGGGGTGGCCTGTCTTCTCGGATCCATAGCTCCGGAGCAGGTCGCCCGGCTCCTTGATGAGACGGGTGTCCGGGACAAGGTAGACCACCACTGCCTCATCATCCCCGGCCTCATGGAGCCGCTGAAGGACAAGCTGCAGGCGGCGACCGGTATGGAGATCCTCGTCGGTCCCATAGACTCGCGCCACATCGCGCGGTACCTGGAGGACAACTGGCACCCTGCAAACCAGGCGCCCCAGTGAAAAGGGAGTTGACGCCTAAGTTGTAGGCGAATGCATGATAAGGCCAGGATTGCCCTTTTGGCCTCGGTTGCCGAAACGGGCAATCCTGGCTAGCCCGTGTTTGAGCGGGCTGCGCGAGAGCGGAATTGAGCCTCGATCCTTAGGCACTGCTTGTGCGGCGGTTGAAGGGCAGGCGGCGACGAACGTGAACCTGAACAGCCGACCAGAGAGGCCCCAAGAGGTGACGACTATTACCATTCTCCATCTACCTGGCTGCACGGGCGGCAAGGCCGCAGCCCGCATGGCGTCAAGAATTGCCGAAACCCGCCCGGATGTCGCGGTTGAGGAGATTCTCATCGTGGACGAAGCCGATGCGGTGAGTCGCGGTTTCCGGGGTTCCCCCACGGTGCTGGTCGACAGGGTCGACATTGAACCCGCCTCTCAGACGCCGATCGGCTCGATGGGCTGACGGCGTTACATGGTTCCCGGTTCGGGGATCCAGGATCACCCAAGTGAAGCTCAGATGCTTGATCGCATCTACGGGCCACCCCGACCGTCCCCTGACCGATGACCGACGTCTTGCAGCCGCCAGCGTCGGCGGCAAGAACGGTGGGGCAGCCAGTCCATCCATTTTCCGCAACAGAAGATGGCGAAGCGGCAATCCGTTTGACGCAGAATTGCCAGGTACGCCCCTTCCCCAAACCGGTCTTCGTTAGGTTGGCTGCGGCATTGTCCCCGCGCCGGCGGCGGGTGTCGCAAACCTACACCGACTCGGGGCCCGCTACGACCTCGACGAAAGGGCTCTCGCGTAGTCGCGGGCCTCACAGACCACGCCCAACATCGGGAGCGTGTGCTTGACGCAGTAGTCATGTGCTTCCCTGTCCGGGCTGTTGCAGCAGTCGGCCAAGGTCCAAACCGAGTAGCCTCTGTTGAACGCATCGCGGGCCGTGCTCTCCACGATCCACTGGGTAGCCAACCCGGCCAGTATGACGGTCCTGATGCCGCGATTCCGCAGAATGAGGTCGAGTTCGGTGTAGGTGAAGGCGCTGGTCGAGTAGTTGGCGATCTCGATCTCGTCGTCCCGAGGCTGGAGCTCCTCCACGACCTGGGCGCCCCATGTGCCTCTGAGGAACGCGCTCGTCTTCACGAGACCGGCCGCGAGGGGGCCCGCGTTGGGGGGCACCTCCGGGTAGCCCTTCCGATGGCTCGCGTTGACGTAGACCACCAGCACCCCTTTTTCTCTGCTGACCTGGAGAGCCTCCTGCATCCGCTGGAGGGTCCCCGCCTCCGCGAGGACGTGGGAGAGCGGGATGGACACAGCTCCTCCAGGCTTGACCAGTTCATTCTGCCAGTGCAGGACGAGCAGTGCGCTGGTCCTGGGGTCGATGCTGTCAGGCGACTGGGTATCCATGGTCATCCTCAGTGGTCGGGATCGAGACCGAGGCCGACGAGCACGTTCCTGCGGAACTCGTCCGCCCCTGGTTGGAGCAGGGGCAAGACAGGCGGCATGTTCCTCAGGTTCTCAAGGAACATGGGGAAGAGATCGGACGGGATGGTGATGAGCTGGAGCCCCGGGGTGTAGAGCTTTCCAGCCCTCATCCCCAGACTCAGACCGGTCACCACGAAGTTCAGATCGCCGGTGATGTAGGGATACATGTACGTCCAGGCGCAGCCGATCACGCCGGTGCAACGGCTCATCCAGGGCTTGCCCGTGGTATAGCTGTAGGCTCGGAGCAGGACTTCGGTCTGGTCGGGATTACCCAGGATGATCAACAGGTCGGGCCTGAAGGGGATCGCTTCCAGGGGGGCGAAGGCGACGTAGTCGACCGTGCTGTCGGCGTCCAGCCTGGGGAGGGAGTCGTATATCCTGCGGCCGGTCTTGAAATCGTCATAGACCCTGATGGCCGCGGCGTACTCTCCCGTTGTGAAAGCGTGGGGCAGAGGCTTGCCCATGATGTAGAGTCCGCCGCCGCACGCATGGTTCTCGGGAGCGGCATAGAACGCCTGCCCGTCCTGAGCCCGGCGAAGCATCTCGCACAGGCGAAGGCGGCCCTCCACCCGCTGCATGTCCGCGGGGGGCTTGGAGCAGAACCTCACCCCGACCGGAGGCAGATCGAGATGCAGGGGTCGCAGGGCCGCCAACCATTCCCTCGCCTTCCAGCGCGTTGGGCTCACAAAGTCCTCCTGCTCAGGCTTCCCGCTCACGCCACTAGGTCTTCGCCCGGTCGCGGGAAAACCCTCTCGAATGCGTACGTCGGCGTCTCTGTTCAGGCATGGTGCCCGTTGGTCACCCGCCCGTCCAGCATGTGGAAGACCCGGTCGCACGTCTCCGCCACCCCTGGGTCGTGCGTGACCAGGACGAAGGTCGTGCCGGTGCACCGGTTGATCAGGTGCATCATGTCGACGATCTCGGCTGAGCTGGCCGAATCGAGATTGCCGGTGGGCTCGTCACCGAAGATGACCTTGGGGCTGTTGACCAGAGCCCGGGCGATGGCCACCCGCTGCTGCTGACCTCCGGACAGCTCGGTGGGTCGGTGGTCCGCCCGGTCGGCGAGCCCCACCTGGGATAGGGACTCCCGCGCGGCATCTCGGGCCTCGCGCCTGCTCCTGCCCGCGTACTCGGCGGCCAGGGCGACGTTCTCGAGCGCCGTGTAACTGGGGACGAGATTGAAGGTCTGGAAGATGAACCCCACCTCGTTCCGCCTCAACCGGGCCAAGTCGCGCCGCGTCAGGCTATCCACCCTGCGCCCATCGAGCCACACTTCACCGGAATCTGCCGAATCGAGGCAGCCGAGGATATGAAGGAGCGTGGACTTGCCCGAGCCGGAGGGACCCATGACGGCCACCATATCGCCCTTCCTGATCTCGATTGAGGTCTCCCGCAGGGCGTCGACGTAGTTGTTCTGGCCCATGATGTAGCGCTTGCTGATGTCAATCCCCTGGATCAGAGCGGTCGCTGCGGCGCGGCCGTCACCGTTGCCGCCCGCGTGCTCGGGGCGCCCGGCGCCGCAGCCGACGATCTGGCTTCCTATCCTCTCTTCTGCGAGACTCTCCAGCGTCCGGCTCTCCATGATTCGACCCTCCATCGTTGGGCTTTCCATCGCTTCCATGAGGTACTCCTATTCGTAGCGAAGGGCGAGGACGGGCTGCAGCCGCGCCGCGTGGAGCGAGGGATAGAGCCCACTCACCACGCCCAGGAGGACGGCGAACGCGACCGAGCCGATGGCCAGCCTGGGAGTGACGAGAAACAGATCGAGATTGCGGGGCTCAAGAAGCTTGTCCGTCACGGTGGCCACCAACCAGCCCAGGAAGAGCCCCGACACCCCTCCGATCAGACCGATGATCCCGGCCTCGGTCAGGAACTGACCCACGATCTGGCCGTCGGAGGCGCCGATGGCCTTGCGTACCCCGATCTCGCGGGTCCGCTCGCTCACCGACATGGTCATGGTGTTGATCACCGACAGCCCCCCCACAAAGAGAGCGATGATGGCGATACCGTAGAGAATGGCGTTGAAGATGCCCATGGCGCTCGCCACCTGGTCCTGGAAGGCCTTTGGTCCGGTGGCGTTGACTCCGGGAACGGCCTCGTTGATCCGCGCCGCCAGCGATTCCGGATCCGTGCCCGGGGTGGGGTAGACGACGAAGGAGGTCACGAGATCCTCCTGGTCGACCTGATTGCGCACGACCTCGGGGATGTCCTCCATGTAGAGGCGCTGGGCATCGGCGAGGGGTAGGTAGACGGTGCTGTCGGGGGCGGTCAGGGTCTTGTTCAGAATGCCCACCACGGTAAACGGCTCTCCGCGGACGGTTATGGTCCCGCCCAGCTCGGCGCCCAGCCTCTGCTTCAGATCGGCTCCCACGACGGCGGTGCCGCGCTCACCTGGGCTGAGCTCCCGTCCTTCGGCGTAGGTCAGTTCGAAACTCTCTAGATCGCGCCCGAGCAGATCACTGCCCGAGAACATCGGCGGCATGCCGAAGGACATGGAGGATTCGGTGTCAAGGAGTGCGTCGAGCGAGGCCGACACCTCGGCCACCCCAGGCACTGCTTTCAGGGAATCGCGCTTGTCCATCGCCAAGGGCGCGCTCATGAAGAGGGCGGTGTTCTCCGCTTGAACGGTGACCTTATCGGAGAACCATTCGGTGCCACCCGCGACGAGCATGTTCATCTTCTCGGCCATGCTGCCCATGACCACCAGCGCCAGAACTCCGATGGTGATTCCGAAGATGGTGAGCAGCATCCGCAGCTTGCGCCGGAAGATATTTCGCAGAGTCCTCATCCCTGTACCCCCTGAACTGGTTAGCGTACGGCCGGTTGCTCGAATCAGGTATTAGCTTGCGCTTGCTATGTGCCCCATTATATTGGTAAGTTCATAATAGTCAAGAGTCAATGCTAGTCGCCGACGTTGACTTCCATCTCCCGCAGAGATGCGACTAATCTGCTCCCATGTGCCGAGCCTGCATGGCCCGCGACACGCACCTTGACTATTACTAACTTAGTAGTATGATGTGGTTATGAAATTGGCGCCTCCGCGAACTGGAGGCCGGAGGACAGGGGAGATCGGAGGCACGACTGCATGGTTGACACAACACCCCACTCGGAGCCGGCGGAAGACACGACGGGGATCGTGTCGGCCAGCGTACGCAAGTTCCAGAAGGAGTTGAGTGCGGGCATCGTGTCGCTCGCTTTGCTGGCGCTTCTCGCTCACGCGGACAGGCCGCTCTACGGCTATCAGATCGCCAAGGAACTGGAAGGTTATGGCGACGGACTGCCGGTGAAGCAGGGGACTCTGTACCCGGTGCTTCGGTCGCTCGAGGCCGGCGGTCTGCTCATCAGCGAGGTGGAGCCGTCCGTATCGGGTCCGCCTCGTCGCTACTACTCAGTCACCGAAGCAGGTCGGCGGGCGATGGTCCTCTGGCAGGGATCGTGGGCCCGGACCCGTGAATTCATCGACGCGGTCTTGGAGGGTCATCGTGGCTAAGGACATAGAGTCATATCTCAGAGAACTTCAGCAGGCGATGGCCGCCTCCGGAGCCGATCCCGCGCTGGTCCAAGACGCCGTATTCGACGCCGAGGAGCACATGCAGGCGGAAATGGCGGCAGGGGGCGTGGTGGACCGCGGTACTGCAGCCTACGAGCAACGCTTTGCGGCCGTTGTCGAGGGATACGGGACTCCGGGAGAGGTGGCCGCGGCGTATCTGGGGACGGCACCGGCCCACAAGGTGATCGCCGCGTACGATGCAGCGCTTGAGAACGGTGGCGCGACGTCGGGTCATGGGTCGCCCGTGCCCGAGGAGGCGTCCACGACCGGGGGAGTTGCCACGGGGGTAGCGGCACCGGCCGCGCTCGAAGCTGCCCGAGCCGAGCCGCCCCGCTTCTGCGGAAACTGCGGTCGAGCCCTGCCTCCCGGCGCGGGATACTGTACAAGCTGCGGCACCCGCGTGGGACCGGTTGCTCCCCCCTCGCCGATGCCACCGACCCCCGCCGGGGTGCGGGCCGGCATGGCCGCGGCGACCGCTCCCCCCGCGACGTTCCCCAGCGTCTGGCAGCAGATCTTCGGGGTCTTCGCCGACCCGGCGGTCTACAAGGCCTTGGCCTACATGATCCTGTCCTTGGGTACGGGCATCGCCTACTTCACCATCGTGGTGACCGGCGTATCCACTGCCGGGGGCATGCTCGTGCTGATCGTCGGCATACCGCTGTTCGTAGCCGTTCTCGGGCTTGTGCGCGCGATGGCATTGCTCGAGGGTCGGATAGTGGAAGTGCTGCTGGGAACGCGTATGCCCCGCAGAGTGCGGTCGGACCCACCCGGTGCCGGATTCCTTCAGCGGATGTGGTTCTGGATCAGGGACGGCCGGACCTGGGCCTCCATGGCCTATATGATCTTGATGCTGCCCCTTGGCATCACGTACTTCACCGTCGCCGTGACCGGCCTCGCGGTCGGGCTTGCGTTCATCACGGCGCCGGTGTGGGGCTGGTTCGCGGATGGCAGCTTCGTCTGGGAAGGCGTCACGTACGAGTGGTGGTTCCCGGCGTGGGGGATCCCCCTGGCGTTCGTGGCGGGAGTCATTGTGCTCGTCGGTCTGATGCACGTCATCCGCTGGATCGGGCGGGGACACGCGGCCTTCGCGAAGGCCATGCTGGTGCGGCTGGGGAAGTGAGAAATCGGGCGGAGGTCGCTGCCGTCCGCGCAGAGGCTGCTGCTGTCATCGCTCCTTGTTCGTGGTAGCTTGGAGTGGCATGAAGGCCGCCGTCAATACCAGCTACGGCTCGCCGAACGTCATCGAGGTTCGGGAGGTGCCGACCCCTCGGCCGGCGCCACACGAGGTGTTGGTCGAGGTCCACGCCACCACGGTCAGCCGGACCGACTGTGGATATCTCCGTGCCCATCCCTTCTTCATGCGGGCCATTACCGGACTGCGCCGGCCGAAGCAGACGATACTGGGGATGGATTTCGCTGGGAGGGTTGAGGCCGTTGGTAGTGGGGTGACGTCGTTTGCCCCGGGCGACCGTGTTTTCGGACTTACCCCGGGCGATCATGGCGGTCATGCGGAATACCTCTGTGTGCCCGAGGACGGAGCGATGGCGGCCATGCCACCGGGGCTTCCCTTCGTTGAAGCAGTCGTATGCGAGGGCGCTCTGTACGCCGACACCAACCTGCGCGCGTTCGGGCTCGGACCCGGTCACCGGATCCTGATCTACGGCGCTTCTGGGGCCATCGGCACCGCCGCAGTGCAACTCGCCAAATCGTACGGAGCCCGCGTCACCGCGGTGGTCGGTCCCCCTCATCTCGAGCTCGCGAGTTCGCTGGGCGCCGACCAGGTCGTCGACTTCACTGCACAGGACTTCGCCTCGATCGGCGAGACCTTCGACTTCGTTCTGGACGCGGTGGGCAAGGCCGGATACCTGCGTTGCCGACCCCTGCTGGGACCGCAGGGCGTCTTTGCGGCTACCGATCTCGGTCCCTGGGGTCAGAACCTCATCATGCTGATGTGGGCTGGGGTCGTGCGCAGCAAGCGGATCATCTTTCCCTTCCCCAGCAGCACGAAGGCCTTCGTGGAGTCCATGCGCGTCCGCTTAGAGAGGGGAGAGTTCCGCGCGGTCATCGACAGCAAGCATCCTCTCGAGGAGATCGCCGACGTCTATCGGTACGTCGAAACGGGCCGGAAAGTCGGGATCGTCGTCATCGAAGTGAAGGGGGAAGCTTCGTGAACTGCGGTGGCAGGCGGCACGTGATGGCCTGAGGGCGGCATCGACCCCCGCGCGGACCCTCGCGCGTGCTCACGCCACTTGCTCGCGCCACTCGCTCACGCCACCGCGCTCACGCCACTAGGTCTTCGCTCGGTCGCGGGCCGCGCCATGCTTGCCGACGTCTCTCGCGGCGTCTAGTATGTGATGGTGTCGGGCCCATATCCCCCGACCGGTGCCCAGGCAGCGAAGCCGGTGAGAGGCCGGCGCTGTCCCGCAACTGTGATCCCCTTGCTCGAGGGGTGAGCCAGGCCGCCTGCATTGGGTACTGAGACGGACCCAGCCCTCGGAGGAAGGGCGGTGCGGGCGAAGCTGCGGTCGCCGACCTCCCCCCTCCGCCTACCGCGGAGGTTTTTGTATGGAACGCCGGAATGCTGCCCCCTCTACCCAGAAGCCCGCTGCCCGCCTTGCCGCCGCTCCCGGCCCCTCCTCGCTAGTGCTGCTCAACACCGGCGAGGGCAAGGGCAAGTCCACCGCCGCCTTTGGGGTCGTGCTTCGGGCCCTGGCCCAAGGATGGCCGGTGTGCGTCATCCAGTTCCTCAAGTCCGCCGGTTGGAGCACCGGCGAGGAGCGGATCTGCGAACAGTTGGGGGTCACCTGGATCAAGGGAGGGGATGGTTTCACCTGGGCCGCGGCCGACCCGAACGAGTCCCAGAGCTGCGCCCGGGCGGCCTGGGCGGTGGCCGCCGAGGTCCTCGCGGGCGGCGCCTTTCGGGTGGTGGTGCTGGACGAGCTCACCCTGCCCCTGGCCTTCGGGTGGCTGGAGGCCGGCGACGTGGTCGCGGCCATCCGGGGGCGCAAGGAAGGGGTGAACGTGATCATCACGGGCCGGAGCGCGCCCGCTGAGCTCGTCGAAGTCGCCGATGTCGTCACCGAGATGGTCAAGGTCAGACACCCGTTCGACTCCGGTATCCTGGCGCGGGCCGGCATAGATTTCTGATCGGTGGGCAGAAGCGCTCCAGTGCCGCCGGCCGCAGCGCTTGCGAGCGGCCTCCTGCGTCCCTATACTAGTTAGGTACCATTCGCAACAAGCGAGGCCGGCTCGATGGCTATTCCGGAGAGTGAAGTGGAACGCCGGGTCTTGTCCTTCTCCCAAGCCCTGCGCCGGAGCGGCCTGCGCCTGACCCATCAACGGCTCGAGGTGGCCCGGGAGGTCGCTCGGAGCGAAGCGCATCCCGACACGGAAACGGTCTATCAAAGTGTGCGGACCCGAGTGCCCACCATCTCTCTCGACACCGTGTATCGGACGCTCGCGGCGCTCGAGGCGCTGGGACTCATCGCCCGGGTCGATGCCACCGCCGGACCGACACGGTACGACGCGAACCTTGACCGCCATCACCACTTCGTATGCGGCCGGTGTGGCCTAATCCGCGATGTCTATCACCCTCCTTTCGATGCTCTGCGAGCCCCCGAGCCGGCCGATGAACTGGGGAGGGTCGAATCGGTCCGAGTGCAGCTGCGCGGCGTATGCAAGACCTGTGAACAGTCGGAGAAGAAGAAGGAGAACGAGCATGAGCGACACCCGCAGACGCATGTCCAACCGTGACTGGTGGCCCGATCAGCTCGACCTGAGCATCCTGCACCAGCATCACCCCGCTTCCAACCCGCTGGGCCCCGACTTCGACTACGCCGAGGAGTTCAAGAAGCTGGACCTGGCCGCGCTCAAGAAGGACCTGGCCGCTCTCATGACCGACTCGCAGGAGTGGTGGCCGGCGGATTGGGGTCACTACGGCGGCCTGATGATACGCATGGCCTGGCACAGCGCCGGCACCTATCGCACCCTGGACGGCCGTGGCGGCGGCGGCAGCGGCGCCCAGCGCTTCGCCCCGCTCAACAGTTGGCCCGACAACGCCAACCTGGACAAGGCACGCCGCCTGCTCTGGCCCATCAAACAGAAGTACGGCAACAAGATCTCCTGGGCCGACCTCTTAATCTTGGCCGGCAACGTGGCTCTCGAGTCGATGGGCTTCAAGACCTTCGGCTTCGGCGGCGGCCGCGAAGACGTCTGGCAGCCGCTGGAAGACATCTACTGGGGCTCGGAAGGGGAGTGGCTGGCCACCAGCGAGAAGCCCAGGAGCCGCTACTCGGGCGAGCGGGACTTGGAGAAACCCCTGGCTGCCGTGCAGATGGGCCTCATCTACGTGAACCCGGAAGGCCCGGACGGCAACCCCGACCCGGTGGCCTCCGGCCGCGACGTGCGGGAGACCTTCGCCCGCATGGCCATGAGCGACGAAGAGACCGTCGCCCTGGTGGCCGGCGGGCACACCTTCGGCAAGGCGCACGGCGCCGGTGACAAGGCCCATGTGGGCCCCGAGCCCGAGGCGGCCCCCCTCGAGGAGCAGGGCCTGGGCTGGAAGAGCAGCTTCGGCACCGGCAAGGGTGCGGACACCATCACCAGCGGCATCGAAGGCGCCTGGAAGCCCAAACCCACCACCTGGGACATGGGCTACCTCAACACACTGTTCAAGTACGAGTGGGAGCTGGTCAAGAGCCCGGCCGGTGCCTACCAGTGGGTGGCCAAGGACGTCGACCCTGAGGACCTGATCCCCGACGCGCATGACCCGTCCAAGAAGAGCCGGCCCATGATGACCACTGCCGACCTATCGCTGCGTTTCGACCCCATCTACGAGCCCATCGCCCGCCGCTTCCAGCAGGACCCGGAGGCGTTCGCCGACGCGTTCGCCCGGGCCTGGTTCAAGCTGACCCACCGCGACATGGGGCCCAAGGTCCGCTACCTGGGCCCGGAAGTGCCGGACGAAGACCTCATCTGGCAGGACCCCATCCCGGCGGTGGACCATCCTTTGATCGATGCCGCCGACATCGCCGGCCTGAAGGCCATGATCCTGGCGTCGGGGCTATCGACGGCGGAGCTGGTCTACACGGCCTGGGCTTCGGCCTCCACCTTCCGCGGATCGGACAAACGGGGCGGCGCCAACGGCGCGCGCATCCGGCTGCTCCCCCAGAAGGACTGGGAAGTCAACCAGCCGGAACAGCTGGCCAAGGTGCTGGCCGTTCTGCAAGACATCCAGCAGGCCTTCAACAGCGCCCAGAACGGCGGCAAGAAGGTCTCGCTGGCCGACATGATCGTGTTGGGCGGCTGCGCGGCGGTCGAAGCCGCGGCCAAGGCGGGCGGCTGCATGGTGGACGTGCCCTTCACTCCCGGCCGCGCCGACACCTCCCAGGAGTGGACCGACGTGGAGTCCTTCCGCTTCCTTGAGCCTCAGGCTGACGGCTTCCGCAACTACCTGAAGGCGCCGTCCTCCTTTTCCGCCGAGGAGCTGTTGGTCGACAAGGCGCAGCTCCTCACCTTGAGCGCGCCCGAGATGACCGTGCTGGTCGGTGGCCTACGGGTCCTGGGCGCGAACTTCGGCGGATCGCCACACGGGGTGTTCACCGCGCGGCCGGGGACGCTGACCAACGACTTCTTCGTCAACCTGCTCGACATGGGCACCGTGTGGACACCGACCTCCGAAGCCCGGGAGACCTTCGAGGGGCGCGACCGGGCGACGGGCGAGCTAAGGTGGACCGGCACTCGCGTGGACCTGATCTTCGGCCACAACTCGCAGCTGCGGGCCCTGGCCGAGGTGTATGCCCAGAACGACAACGGAGAGAAGTTCGTCCGCGACTTCGTGGCGGCCTGGAACAAGGTCATGAACCTGGACCGCTTCGACCTCGAGTGACCGACCGTTCAGCGCCCGCGGCCGGCCGGCCGCGGCCGCTCAGCCGTGAAAGGGGGACGATGCCCGCCTACGTTTTCGCCAACATCCGCGTGAGCGATGCCGCGGCGTACGAGGAATACAAGCGTCTGGTGCCGAAGACCATAGAGCGGTACGGTGGCCGGTATCTCGCCCGGGGCGGCCGGGCCGAGGTGGCCGAGGGTGCCCTAGAGGCGGGCCGGGTGATCCTGCTCGAGTTCCCCACCTACGAAGATGCTCGGCGCTGGTACGATTCGCCCGAGTATGCCGAGGCCAAGGCTATCCGGCAGAGCGCGGCGAGAGGGGATCTGGTCCTCCTCGAGGGCCTGTAGCAGCCGGACCGGCCGGCTCCGTGGGCGCGGGCCGGCCCCGGGCGCGGGCCGGCCTCGGCCGGCTACGGTTTTTCTCGATCTGTGCCGAAATAGATACGAGGGGTGACAAGGCGCGCCCATAGTCACCTCAGCGGCGGACGCAGGCGTCACGGGGAGGATGCGATGTATCTGGGCGGTAGGCGGTGGAAGCGTCTCCTGGCAGGGGGAGGCCTCGCTGCTGCCGTGTTCGCCCTGACTCTGGCGTCGGGGGCGTGGTCGGCCGGGGACGAAGTGAACGGCCTGCGCCTTGTCGCCCCCGCACCGGCCGGGGCCTGGTCGGGGACGGCCGGCCTAGAGCCGGCGAAGGCGCCGACCGCCGGGGTCATCGTGGAGTTGGCGCCGGGGGTCTCGGCGGCCGGTCTGTCGCAGGTGGACGCCGCGGACGCGGTCCCCGTGCAGGCAGGGGGGTCCGGCAAGGACTACGGACGGTCGCGCGCGGTCTACCGGTCCTCGACCCTCACCACCGCTCAATTGATCGAGAGGCTCCGGCGGCTTCCCGGGGTCGCTCGGGTGTCTCCCAACAACGTCAACAGCATCTGCGCCACGCCGAGCGACAGCCGTTTTGCCGAGCTTTGGGGTCTGAACAACACCGGTGCGGGAGGCGGGCTCGCGGATGCCGACATCGACGCCCCGGAGGCGTGGGATCTCACCACGGGCAATGAGGACGTGGTGGTGGCTGTCATCGACTCGGGCGTGGCCTACACCCACCCGGACCTTGCAGGCAACATGTGGGTCAACCCTGGAGAGGTCGCCGGGGACGGCCTGGACAACGACGGCAACGGCTACGTGGACGACGTGCACGGCATCGACGCCTACTCCCGCGACTCCGATCCCTGGGACGAGCACGGTCACGGCACCCACGTGGCGGGCACGGTCGCGGCGGTGGGAGACAACTCCCGGGGAGTGGCAGGCGTGGCTTGGAGGGCAAAGGTGATGGCCCTTCGCTTTCTGGGCCCGGACGGCTCGGGCGACGATGCCGGCGCCATCGAGTGCATCGAGTACGCCGTCGACATGAAGCGGAACCACGGGGTCAACGTCGTCGCCATCAACGCCTCTTGGGGCACCTACGGACCCTACGACGCCGCCCTGGCCGACGCCATCCAGGCCGCCGGTGACGCGGGCATCGTCTTCTGCGCCGCCGCCGGCAACGGCGCGGCTGATCTCGACAAGACGCCCTGGTACCCGGCGTCGTATGCCTCTACGAACATCATCTCGGTGGGTGCTACCGACAACTCCGACCAGAAGGCCGACTTCGGCGGCGGGGCTGCTTCCAATTACGGGGCCAAGAAGGTGGACCTGTTCGCTCCCGGGAAGAACATCCTCAGCACGTTCCCGGCATACCCGCTCTACTACCCCGACGCCGGAGACCCGTACTTCGACGATATGGAAGCCGGAGCGGGAAACTGGATCGCCCAGTCCCCCTGGGCTCTGACCGGCGAGGCAGTCCTGAGCGGCGCCTGGTCTTGGAGCGACAGCCCCAGCACCAACTACGCCAACAACGCCGATGTCAGTGTGAGCACCCGGTCGCTGGACCTGCACGCCCTTGCTGCCCACGGTGCCGTGCTGGGCTTCGCCGCCGCTTTCTCCCTGCAGAGCGGCTACGACTTCCTCTACGTGGAGGCGTCCGGCGACGGAGGGGCGTCCTGGGTCCGGCTGGGGTACCTGACCGGGACGAACGCCGGCGGCTACTACAACGTGGGACTTCCCGGCTCGGTGCTCACCGGACAGACCCAGGTGCGATTCCGGCTGGTGTCCGACAAGACTGTGACCGCCGATGGTGTCTACCTCGACGACGTGGGCATAGCCTCGGTCACCCCGGCGGAATACCTCTTCTTGAGCGGCACCTCCATGGCCGCACCCCACGTCAGCGGGACCGTCGCCTTGCTGGCCTCGCTCGCTCCGTCTGAGTCGGCCGGGGAGCGCGTCGGCCGCATCCTCTCGAGTGTCGACCGCAAAGCCTCCCTGGCCGGTCTGTGCCTGACCGGGGGCAGGCTGAACGCGGCCGCGGCCCTGGCAGCCTCGTCGGCGGCGCCGACGGTCACCTCGCTCAGCCCGAACACCGGACCGGTGGGCGGCGGCACCCAGGTGGTCATCAGCGGCAACGGCTTCTTGGGGGCATCGGCAGTCACGTTCGGTGATGCCCCCGCCGCCTACACGGTCGACTCTCCCGACAGGATCACAGCCACCGCTCCTCCCCATGCGGCCGGCGTGGTGCGGGTGGTCGTGGCCACCGCCGCCGGCACCAGCTCCGACACCGCTGCCGACGACTTCACCTACGTCGCCGCGGTGACCCCTCCCGCCACCAGCCGAGTGGAGCAGACCGACTCCCGCCTCGTGTGGAGCGGTACCTGGACCACCAGCTCGAGCACCTCGTACTCCGGAGGCAGCCACAGGTACGCCAATGTCTCGGGGGCTTCGGTCACCGCCGTCTTCAGTGGCACCTATCTGGCCTGGATCGCCAAGACGAGCCCGGTCTACGGCAAAGCCAAAGTGACCGTGGACGGCACCACCACCTACCTGGTGGACCTTTACAGCGCCGCCACCGGCTACAAGAAGAAGGTGTGGGACAGTGGGATCCTCCCCTCCGGCCTGCACACCGTGAGGATCGAGTGGACCGGCCAGAAGAGCGTCTCCACCGGCGGCACCAACATCAGCGTGGACGCCTTCGATGTGGCCGGAACCCTGAAATCGGCCACCCGATATGAGCAGACCGACTCCCGGCTCAAGTGGAGTGGGACCTGGACCACCGCGTCCAGCACCTCCTACTCGGGGGGGAGCTTCCGTTATGCCAACGCCTCCGGCTCCAAAGTCACCATCGAATTCACTGGGGTCCGTCTCACCCTCATCGCCAAGAAGGCCTCCAACTACGGCATCGCCCGGGTGAGCTTGGACGGGGGGGTGCCGGTCTCGGTCGACTTCTACAGTTCGACCACTCTCTACAAGCAGAAGGTGTGGTCCACGCCCTTCCTCGTCCCCGGTAACCACACGGTGACCATCACCTGGACGGGAACCAAGCGCTCCGCCGCTACCGCCACCAACATCAACCTCGACGCGGTGGACGTGATCGGGAGTCTGCGCTAGGGCGCTTCGTCCAGGGGGGCCGCGTCAGGGGTCTTCTCCGCCCGCGAGCGGCCGGATATGGATGGCCGCTGCTTCTTCCGGAATCTCACGGCACCAATATGTCCAGGGCGCCGGGCTCGATCTCGACGGATGCCGGCAGGCTTCCGGCCAGCTCTCCGTCGGTCTGGAACCAGACCGGAGGGTCGCGTTCCAGCGGCGTGACGTCGGCCCGCTCGGCATGGAGGTAGACCACGTGGCGGTTGCGAAGGTGCAGGCCGCTGGGGACCTCCAGCCAGAACGCCGCCAGGCTGGCACGGGTGGTCCCGGTGAAGATGAGCAGGTCGAGAAGGCCGTCGGTGAAGTCGGCGGCGGGGGTGATCCCGAAGCGCCCGCCGTAGTAGCGGCTGTTGCCCGCCACGAAGAAGGTGGTCCGGAACTCCGTGCCGCATGCGTTCACCTTGAAGACGGGGGGCTGCTCGGCCAGACCCATCTTGACCCCGGTACCGACAAACGCCAGCTCGTGGAAGCGACGCTTGGCCTGCGGGTCGAGGTTGCGCACGGTGAGCGCGTCGATGCCGGCCCCCATCATGAGAAGAAAACGGCGCCCATTGGCCTTGCCCAGGTCGATGGACAGGGTCTTGCCCCCGGCGATGACGTCGCAGGCACGCTCCACCTGGAAGGGAAGCCGGAGATCCAGGGCGAGCACGTTCACCGTGCCGGCGGGAACGATGCCCAGGCGGGGTCTTGACTCCCGGGCCCTCTCGCGGGCGGCGGCCATGCCGTTCACCACTTCGTTGATGGTGCCGTCGCCACCGATGGCCACGATGACGTCGGCTTCGGGATAGAGGCGCTCGGCGATGGTGGTGGCGTCCTTCGGCCGGTCGGTGGCGTAGAGTTCGGCCTCGAAGCCGCGGTCGCGAAGGCCCGCCTGCACCGCCGAGGCAATGACCACCCCCCGGCTTCTGCCCGAGGAGGGGTTGAAGATGAGGGCGGCCTTCACCGACTCTCGCTCCCGCCGGGGAGCGGCAGGGTGCGGACTCGGACCCGCTCGCCGGGAGGACCGGCTTCGAGGGCGGCGAAGTCGGAATAGCCCGCCGCCCGCGCCAGCGCCGCGGCGTGGGCGAAGTCCCGGCCCACCTCCGCCGGTCTGTGGGCGTCGGAACCGAAGGTGATGGGCACGTTCGCGGCGCAGAGCCGGCGCAGGATGTCGAGGGTGGGATAGGCCTCGCCCGCCGGCCTGTGCAGCCCCGCGGTGTTGATCTCCACCACCACCCCGGCCCGAGCGATGCGCCTCACCAGGTACTCGAGCTCGACGGTGAGGACCCGGGTGGGTCGGTAGCCGAACTTCTTCACCAGGTCGAGGTGCCCGAGGATGGTGAAGAGCCCGGACTCGGCGGCGTCGCCCACCAACTCGAAATACTGGGCCCAGACGTCGTCGATGTCGCGGGAGTCGTACCCGTCGATCTGGCGGGGGTCGTCGAACCCCCACTCCTCCAAGTGGTGGACCGACCCGATGACGTAGTCGAACGGCCGGTCCTGGAGAAGTGCCCGCAACTCGGGGACGGTGTGGGGGCGGTAGTCGGCCTCGATCCCGAGCAGGACGTATCCGGGGTAGGCCGCCTTGAGGGTCTCGATCTCGTCCACGTAGTCGTCCAACTCGCAGGCGGCCATGGAAAGCTCCGGGTCGGGGTCGGGCAGCAAAGGCACGTGGTCGGCAATGCCCACCCCGAGAAGGCCGGCAGCCCGGGCGGCGGCGACGTACTCGGCGGGGGTGCCGGTGGCGTGGCCGCAGCGGGCGGTGTGGGTGTGATAGTCAGGCAGGCGCACGTCAGACCTCCGCGGCGGCCGCTCCGCCCCGGCGGGGCGCGGCCAGTAGATCGCTGTCGAGCAGGATGGTGTACGGCCCGTCGTTGACGAGGGATACGGTCATGTGCGCTCCGAAGCGGCCGGCGGCAGTGCGGACGCCGAGACGCTCAAGGGCGTGGCGGAACTCCTCTACCAGGTCCTCGGCGGGGACCGGGTCGGCGGCGTCGCTGAACGACGGCCGCCTTCCCCGCCGGCAGTCGGCGTAGAGGGTGAACTGGCTGATGACCAGAGCGGACCCGCCCGTGTCCAGCAGGGACAGGTTGGACTTGCCCTGGGCATCAGGGAAGATGCGCAGGTTGGCCACCTTGTCGGCCAGGGCGGCCGCGCGGCCGGCTCCGGAGCCCGCGGCCGGCCGCAGGTCTTCTTTCCCGGCGCCGACGAACACCAGAAGGCCGGCTCCGATCCGGCCCACTGTCCGCCCCTCCACCTCGACGGAGGCCTCGGTGACCCGCTGCACCAGCGCCCTCATCAGGTCTCGTCCTCCTCATCAACCGCGAGGATCGCGGCTTCCCAGCGCCCGTCAGGCCCCGGCCGCTCGAGCAACGCCCGGACGAAGCGGTTCGCCAACGCGTCGTCCCCTTCGAGCAGGACCTCCATGTAGTTGCCGGTGATGCCGACCAACCGGCCACCCACCCCACGTTCTTTGAGGACCAACACTCGCTGCTCGCTCCCTCTCAGCCTATCGCGAAACGCTGCATCCTTACGCTCTCCCAACGACCGCAGGGCCAAACCACGCGCGTGGATGGTCTCCGGGGAGACCTTGGGTCGCATGGCGGTGGCCCGGGTACCGGGGCGGTCGCTGTAGCTGAACACGTGCAGGTAGGTGAGCGGTGCACGCTCGACGAAGGCGAGGGTCTCGGCGGATTCCTCGTCGGTCTCGCCGGGGAAGCCGGTGATAAGGTCGGCGCCCAGGGCCGCGTCGGGGAAGCGGCGGGCCAGCTCGGCGGCCACGGCCAGGTACTCGGAGGCCCGATACGGCCGGCCCATGCGCTCTAGCACCGAGTCCGACCCGCTTTGGAGGGGGAGGTGGAAATGGTGCGCCACCCGCTCTCCGGCCCGCTCGATCACTTCCATCAAGGCTTGGTCGACCTCGAGCGGCTCGATTGAACTCAGGCGCAGGCGGCCGGGACCTCCAGGCCCCCGCAGCCGCAGCAGCGACTCCAGGAGGTCCGCCAGGGTCCCCTCTCCGCTGTCGCGGCCCCAACTGCCCAGGTTGATCCCGGTGAGCACGATCTCGCGAAAGCCCCGCCCGACCAGCAGGCTCACCTGCTCCAGCACCTCGGCCGCCGGCATGCTGCGGGCCGGCCCTCTGGCCTGGGGGACGACGCAATAGGCACAGTGGGAATCGCAGCCGTTCTGGATCTTCAGGAAGGCTCGGGTGTAGCCGTGGAAATCGCTGAACGATCGCCCCTCGAACCGTGGACGGTCGCCGTAGGCGGATACCGCCACCAAGGGGCCGGCGGCCGCCTGTCGCAGGGCCTCGGCGAGCCGCAGCTTGTCCAGGTTGCCCAGGACCAGGTCGACACCGGGGATGGCCGCCACCGCGGCCGGGTCGACCTGGGCGAAGCAGCCGGTCACCACCACTGTGCACTCCGGGTCGAGGCGCTTGGCCAAGCGGATCTGGTGGCGACAGGTCCGGTCGCTCTTGGCCGTGACGGTGCAGGTGTTGATCACGCGCACGTCGGCGGGCTGACGCCAGTCCACCAGGCGGTAGCCGGCGGCGGCCAGGCTCTCCTGCATCTGGGCGGTCTCGCACTGGTTGAGTCTGCAACCGATGGTGCGGAAAGCCACGGAGCTTCCCGGTGCGGTCGGGTTGTCGACAGGTGTTGTCATCGAAGGGGGCCGGCGCGGATAGGCCCTCGTTCCGTAAGGTAACTGGGGGACCGCAGGATGTTAGCATATAGGCCGTGACTCCCATTTCCACACCCTCCGCCCTGCCCGATTTCTTCCGGCGTGACCGCATGGGCGGACAGGCCGTCCGCTTCGTGGTGGTCGGCCTGCTCAACACCCTGGTCGACCTCGCCGCCTTCTATCTGCTGGGCCTGATACCCGGCATGCCTGACATCGCGGCCAAGACCATCTCCTACATCCTGGGCATCTGCAACAGCTTCGTCTGGAACAAGTACTGGACCTTCCGCGCGGGCGGGTCCCGGCGGGGCAGGCGGGAGTTCGCCGTGTTCTTCGCCGTCAACCTGCCTCCTCTCCTGGTGAACGTCATCGTGTTCACCCTGCTCGACATCTGGATCGACTCCGGCGACTTCTGGACGCGGATGGGCAAAGCCTTCGCCGCCGCCGTGGTGTCGGTGACCTGGAACTTCCTGGGCAGCCGGTACCTGGCCTTCCGCCATTCGGCCCTCAAGAAAGACGGCGATGCCTGACTCCGGCCCCCGCTTCTCCATCGTGATCCCCATACACAACGAGGCCGAGTGTCTCGAGACCGAGATCCATGAGTTGGTGACGGAGTTGGAGACCAAGGGGGTGGACTACGAGCTCATCCTCGCGGAGAACGGCAGCTCCGACGCGACCCCCGAGATGTGCCTGAGCCTGGCGGGAGCCGATCCTCGAGTGCGCGCGCTCCAGTCGCCGGTGCCCGACTACGGCTATGCCATGAAGATGGGCATGCTGGCCGGTCGGGGCGACTACATCGCCAACTTCGACATCGACTTCCACGATGTGCCCTTCTTGCTGGCGGCCGGTGAGCTTCTCGACGCCGGAGCGGGCATAGTGGTGGGCAGCAAGCTGATGGAAGGAGCAAAGGACAAGCGCTCTCCCGTCCGGCACCTGATCTCCTACGGTTTCACCACCATCTTGCGGCTGCTCTTCGACCCCAAGATGGACGACACCCACGGCATGAAGGTCCTCCGGCGGGAGGTCGTGCAGGAGTACGCGCCCAAGACCGTCATGCAGCAGGACATCTTCGATACCGAGTTGATCATCAGGGCCCGGCGGGGCGGGGTGATAGTCAAGGCCATCCCGGTCACGGTGGAGGAGAAAAGGAAACCGCGTTCGTCTATAGTACGTCGCATACCGCGTACCATGCGCGGACTGCTGAGGCTGCGGATGATCTTGTGGAAGGAGAGGGATGCGGGATCCTGAGCGGGAGGACCTGGTCGAGAAGGGCAGCTTCCAGGACTGGGCTCCCACCTTCCTCGCTTTCATCGCCATCTACGCCACTCTCCTCGTCTTCTACAAGCCCAGCCTCATCTTCAGTATCACCACCACGGCGGGCGGCGACACCGGGGCGCACCACTATCCCGCCCAGTACCTCATCCAAGAGCTGCTGCCCCACTTCCGTCTGACCGGATGGGCACCGGGCTGGTATGCCGGCATGCCCATGCTCACCTTCTACTTCCCGTTCCCGTTCCTGCTCATCGCCATCCTCGACTGGTTCATGCCCTACGAGCTGGCTTTCAAGATGATCACCATCTTGGGGGTGTTCATCCTGCCCGCCACGGCGTATGCCATGGGGCGGCTGTGGCGGGTGCGCCGGCCCTTCCCGATCATGGCGGCTGCCTTCGCCATGGTCTTTCTCTTCATGGAGAGCTACTCCATCTACGGAGGCAACATCCTGAGCACCCTGGCCGGCGAGTTCGGCTACATGCTCAGCTTCGCCCTGGTCTTCTTGTTCCTAGGCACCATGTTCAGGGGGATGGAGAAGCCGCAGTTCAACATGCTCTTCGTGCTGAACTGCCTAATCCTGATGGCTTTGGCGTTGTCGCACATCGTGACCACTTTCGTCCTTGTCTTCATCGTGCCCGGGTTGCTGCTGGTGAACCTGCGCTGGCGGTCGCTCGGCTATCTGGCGGCGGTGGCGGCGGTGGGATTCTGCCTGACCGCCTTCTGGTCGCTGCCGTTCGCCGGCAACCTGGAGTGGACGGCGCACATGGCCTGGAACCAGCTCGATTCCATCAAGGACCTGCTGCCGACGGCGCTGCTGCCCGTGGCCGGGCTGGGTGTGGTGGGCATGGCCTTCGCCATCGCCCGCAAGGAGAAGAAGCTCCTGCCCCTGGCCTGGATCACCTTCATCACCGTGGTGCTGTTCTGGACCCTGCCCGACGGGCGACTCTGGAATGCCCGGGTGGTGCCCTTCTTCTACGTCTCCCTGCACTTGTGGGCGGCCTACGGCGCCACCTGGATGGTGCGGCCCTTCATGTTCATGATGCGCGATCTGCTCCGCTGGCGGGGCATCACGTCGCGGCGGGTCTACGTCCCGCTGGTGGCATTGGTGCTGGGGGTGGTCATGGTGCTGGTGAGCACCACCGCCGCCGGCTGGATCAAGTGGAACTACTCGGGATATGAGGGCAAGAACTCATGGCCTCAGTACAAGGAGATCAACGACTTCCTCGACACGCTGTCGCCCCCCGGCCGGGTCATGGTGGAGCACGGCCAGAAGCTGGACGAGTTCGGCACCCCGCGCGCCTTCGAGATCATCCCCTATTGGACCAGGCAGGACACCATGGAAGGCACCCTCATGGAGGCCTCGTTCACCGCCGCCTTCCACTTCATCAATCAGGCCGAGCTCTCCAAGCAGGCCAGCAACGCCATCATCGGGGTGAGGTACCCCACGCTCAACGTGCCCCAGGGCATCACTCACCTGCAGCTCATGAACATCCCCTACTTCCTCTGCTATTCGGAGGAGGTGGTGGGTGCCTGCCTGTCCGATTCCCGCTGCGACCTGCTGGCCCAGTTCGGTGACTATCACATCTTCCGCATCGCCGGCACCACCGGCTACGTGGAGGTCATGAAGAACCAGCCGGTGCGGGTCGATCTGCCCCAGGACGAATGGCGTGACATGGCCGTCGACTGGTATCTCAACCCCGACGACCTCGACACCCCCCTCATCTTCGACAACGGCGACGAGGCGCTCGCACGGTTCACCGCAATCACCCCCGAAATGGCCACGATGCCGCCGGTGGTGCCCATCGACAGCGAAGGCACCGTTACCGGGGAGTCGCTCGAGAACGAGCGCTTCTCCTTCGACACCACCGCCGTTGGGCAACCGCACTGGATCAAGATCTCCTACTTCCCCAACTGGCACGTGGAGGGGGCGGAAGGCCCTTATCTGGCTTCGCCCTCGTTCATGATGGTAATCCCCACTCAGAGCCACGTCACCCTGACCTACGGCGGGACCATCTACAACACGGTCGGCCAGGTGCTGGAGGTGCTGGCGTGGGTCTTGATCCTCGGGTTGTCCGTCTGGCGTTTGATAGTGTGGCGCCGCCGCCGCCGGCTCGCCGAGGCCGTGCAGGAGTCGGCCGCGCTGCCGGCCGCCGGCTTCGCCGACCTCTATCTGGAGCGCATCGAGCGGGGCTCTCGGCCGGAAGCAGGACCACCGGAAGAAGCGGAGACCGCTGAGCAGCCGCTCGAGGCTCCGGCCGACGCTTCCCCCGCGGCCGCGGAAGAGGACGAGGTCTAGCCGGCCTTGGAAGGCCCCCCGGCGCCGGCGCCGGCGAGGGGCGTGATCCACACCCGCCGCGTCCGAGGGCCGTCGAACTCGGCCAGGTAGATGCTCTGCCAGGTGCCCAGTCGGAGGCGGCCGTCCGTGACCGGTACGGTGACCGAGCTGCCCAGAAGGCTGGTCTTGATATGGGCGTCGGAGTTGCCCTCGCTGTGGCGGTAGCCGGCGTTGCGAGGGACCAGCCGGGCCAACCCGTCGAGGAGGTCACGCACCACCGCTGGGTCTGCTCCTTCATTGATCGTGACCGCGGCGGTGGTATGGGGCACGGACACCATCACTGCTCCTGTGAGGCCGGGCGAGGAATCCGCCAGAGCGCGCTGTACCCGCTCCGTGATGTCTACCATGACCTCCCGGTCGGGAGTAGAGACCGAGATCTCTATGAGCGCAGCCACCGGGCGGCACCTGGACGGGAGGTGGAGGTAAGGGGATTCGAACCCCTGGCCTTCGCGATGCGAACGCGACGCTCTCCCAACTGAGCTATACCCCCAGGCTGGCGGACGGCCGCGTATTTATAGCACACGGGGACCGTCCCCATCACCGGGACGTTACACGACGGCGGTGCGAGGCTAGGCCTCCTTGCCGGGGGCTGGGGTGAGGTTCCGCTTGAGGAAGGGCTCGATGAGGTCTATGGGCACCGGGAAGATGGTGGTGGAGTTCTTCTCAGCGGCGATCTCCGAAAGGGTCTGCAGATAGCGCAACTGGAGTGACGCCGGGGTCTTCATGAGGACCTCGGCGGCCTGCGACAGCTTCTCGGAGGCCTGGAACTCGCCCTCGGCCGCGATGACCTTGGCCCGGCGTTCCCGCTCGGCCTCGGCCTGCCGGGCCATGGCCCGCTGCATGCCGCCGGGGATCTCCACGTCCTTTATCTCCACAATGCTGACCTTGACCCCCCAAGGGTCGGTCTGTTCGTCGATGATCTCCTGCAGCCGGGTGTTCAGCCTGTCCCGCTCGGTCAGCAGATGATCGAGGTCCGACTGGCCCAGGACGCTCCGCAGGGTGGTCTGGGCGATCTGGGAGGTGGCCTGGATGTGGTTCTGCACCTGGACCACCGACCGGGACGGGTCGAGCACCCTGAAGTAAACGACCGCGTTGACCTTCACCGGCACGTTGTCCTTGGTGATGACCTCCTGGGCGGGCACGTCCATAGTGATGGTGCGGAGGTCCACCCGCACCACCCGGTCGACGATGGGGATGATGAAGAACAGACCCGGCCCTTTGGGCGGGATCAACCGGCCCAGTCTGAAGATGACGCCCCGCTGATACTCAGGGAAGACCTTGATCGACCAGAACAGGATGATGAGGGCTATGACCACCACTATCAAGATGATGGCTATGGTGCCTACGTCCATGACCTCTCCTTACGTTTCTTGTTGAGGGCGGCCCGCAGCATCGGCTTTGGGTGTCTCAGACTCGACCGCGCGGCGCACCACGAGTGTAAGACCCTCTGTTCTTACTACCTCTATCCTTTCGTCTTTATGCAGTACACTCTCCTCGGTGCGTGCCTTCCACCTCTCTCCACGCAGCCGCACCTGGCCGACGGGGTCGAGAGTGGAGACCACCACTCCGGTTGCACCCACCAATTCTTCCGTCCCTACGGCGAGGGGCCGGTGCCTGGCCCGCCTGATGGCTCGGATGACGAAGAAGAAGAAGACGAGGGCGACGATCGCGACCACCGCGAGCACCGGCCAGCTCACCCCGAAGTAAGGGGCCGAGTCCTCGAACAAGAGGAGCCCGCCCGCTATGAGGGCGGCCACGCCCCCTATGCCCAGGACTCCATGGCTTTGGATGAAGATCTCGGCGACAAGGAGGATCATCGCCAGCACCACGAGGGCTACGCCGACCAGGTTGACCGGCAGCACCTGGAAGGAGTAGAAGGCGAGCAGGAGGGCGATGGCCCCGCCGATGCCGGCTCCGCCGAAACCAGGGGAATTGAGCTCGGCGATGATGCCAAGGATGCCGACGGTGAGGAGGACGTAAGCGATGTCAGGGTTGGCGATGGCGTGCAGGAAGCGGGCGATCCAACCCATCTGCACCTCTTCGACGGGTGCTCCCGCGGTGTGCAGAGTCAGCCCCTTGGGCTCGGTCACATACCCATCGATGGCTTCGAGCAAGGCCGGAAGGTCGGAGGCGACGAACTCGATCACTCCTTGCTCGAGGGCCTCCTCGGCGGTGAGAGACACCGACTCGCGCACCGCCTTCTCCGCCCAGTCGGCATTACGGCCGTGAGTGCCGGCGAGGCCTCTGATGTAGGCGGCGGCGTCGTTGGTGACCTTCGCCCGCATGACCTCGTCCATGTCCCCCGAGAGCGACACCGGGGTGGCCGCCCCCAGATTGGTCTGCGGCGCCATGGCCGCCACGTCCGAAGCCAGGAGGATGTAGACGCCGGCGGAGGCGGCTCGTGCCCCTTGCGGGTACACGTACACCACGACCGGGATGGGAGAATCGATCTCGGCCTGGATGATGCTCCGCATGGAGGTGTCGAGTCCACCGGGTGTGTCGAGCTCGATGACGAGTGCGGCCACTCCTTCCTCGGCCGCGCTTTCGATGGTGCGCACCAGGTAGCCGGACAGGGCCGGATCGATGACCCCCTTGGCCTCGGTCACCCATACCGGTGCCTCGGCCGCCGACTCGTCTGCCGCAGCGGCCTCAGCCGACCCGCTGCCCAGGAAGACCGCCGGCAGGACCAGCCCCGCCAGCACGGCCGCCATCACGGCCGCCAGGACCAGCGGCTGGCCGCGGCGCCGGAGCGCGCTCATGGTGAGGCGGGACGGGGGCGGGTCTCCGGTCGGCTCCACGCCGCCGGGCTGGGAGTGGGTTCGTTGCGCAACATCCGCCGGACGGCCGCGTGCACCTGGTCGACAACGGCCAGGAGGCCGCGCAGATCGGCGCGCATGAGGGTGAGAGACCCGTTGCTCACCACCGGCTCGAACCCGCAGGAGGCCAGCAGGTCAGGGGAGAAGAAGCGGCAGTCGGCCTCATCGTCGGGGTGAGTGGACGGTTGGGATACCGCATAGGCCTCCTTGATCCCCCGGTCGCGCAGCTCACTCAGAGCCTTCTGGATCAAACGCTTGGAGGCCGTACGCCCTCCGTCCCCTTCGAATCTCAAGCAGAACAGCAGGGCCGAGTCCTCGGGCAGGGGCCCAAAGCCCAGCGCTCGAAAGCGGGGCACACATGACGCCGGAGCGAAGTGCAGCGAAGCGGTGACGGCTAAGCGACCGGGGTCGCCATTATCGAAGCGCGCCGAAGGGTCATAGAGGAGGATGCCCGCCGGGCCCCACTGCCGCTCGACCGAGGGAAGCCAGTCCCGCCGTCTGTCGGCGGCGATGTCTCCCTGGGGGTCGTCACCCAGGCTTTGCCACCAGGCGCACGAGCGGCAAGCCTCGGGCAGAAGCCCCTGCCGGAAGGCGGAGAGGGGCAGGTAGTCGGGCACCGTCTAGTCCTCCTTGCCGGCGGTGACCTCCAGGGGGCCGGTGATCTCGTCGATGAAGAGGGTCACCGAGTCGATGTCGATGTTGAGGAGGGCGGTGACCCTTTGGCGGACGGCTTGTTCCACCGCGGCCGCCAGGTCGGGGATGCGGGAGCCCCAGGCTATCTTGAGGTGGATGTCGAGGTCGACCGTCCCCGGTTGCGAGTCTCTGACCACCACGCCGCCGTGATGCTCGCGCGCATGGTAAGAGATGCCCTTCCACAGAGGCGCATGCAGGTCGACGACACCGGCCACCGAGCGGGCGGCATCGGCGACGTAGGTAGCGACGACGTCGTGCGAAAGAGAAGGTCTGTCCTCCTCTCCGTACGGGGAGGGAGTGACCGAAAAGTCTCCAGACAACCGATCGTCCTGCGATTGAGCCATTCCGCCCCCTGATCCTCGGGTGGTCTGCCGGCGAGTGGTTCTACACTGAAGTTTATACCAATCGCCAGAGGGTCGCCTCCGGCCTGGTGAGCAACCGGAAGGGGACGAAGCTGGTGCCGATGCCTCGCGACACCACCAGACTGCCGAGACCCCAGGGGTGGACCCCCGCAGGCGGCTGTCCCTCCTCCCTGTGCAGAGGGGCGAGGCCCCCCGCCCGGGGCACGCGGAGCTGTCCGCCGTGGGTGTGGCCGGCGAAGACGAGCGGGAACAAGGCGGCGAGAGCGCCCTCGGACGGCGGCGGTTCGTGGATGAGGAGGATCGGGAAGGCCACGGGTGGGGCCGGGGTCGAGGCAGGCTCTGCTGCTCGGGGTGCGGCCGTCTCCGCCCATGTCGCCGGCGGCGGACGAAGGCCGAACCCCCCGCTGAGATAGTCGGCCCCACACAGCGCCAGGGTCGTCCCCCTGCGGGGCGGCAGAGTCACGCAGCGGTCGCGCAACAGACAGATGCCCGCCTGCTCCCATAAAGCGCTGACGTCCCGGGCTCGGGCGAGAGGGCCCTTGCCGAGCCCGTACTCATGGTTGCCGGTGACGGCGAACATGCCCAGCGGCGGCTGGAGGCGACCGAGGAGATCCAGACAGGAGCGGCTGCGCTGCGGGTCACCCAGGATGTCACCGGTGAGAACCACAAGGTCGGGTCCCAGGACCTCCGCCCAACGCACCACTTTGGCCAGGCTGCGCTCGTTCGTGGGGAAGAGTCCCGCGTGGACGTCGGAGAGATGGAGAACGGTCACGCCCGACCAGGCCGGCGGCAGACCGGGGACCGTCAGGTCGGCGCGACGGCACTGCACGGCTTGGGCCTCATAGACCATATACGCGGCCGCGGCTGCGCCGGCGGCCGCGACCCCGCCGGCCAGCCGCGCAGCGGTGTCACGCAACTCACCCATGGGGGTATGGTAGCGCGCGGTCGCGCAGGCGTCCGGTCGCGGTGGTATGGTGGGGCCGACATGACAGCCCCGGCCTCCCCACCCGCTCCCGGACCATTGCGGCCTCTTACCGCCGTCGAACAGGCTTGGTTGGACTGCGCGGGCAGGATGGCGGCCGCCGGCAAAGCGGCCGGCGGCCCCCTATACGGCACCGCCTCCGGCCGCATGGTCCTCGGTCAAGGGGCGGGAGGCGACCGCACCCTGGAGGTCGACCGCGCGTGCGAGGCGGCCATCAGAGAGGTGTTGGAGCGAGAGGCGCCGTCTCCCCACATCCTCGTCACCGAGGAGGCGGGTATCATGGGACCGGCGGACGCGCACTGGCGGGTGCTGGTCGACCCGCTCGACGGGAGCCTGAACGCCAAGAGAGGTCTGGAGCCGTTCGCGGGTTCGATCGCCGTGGCCGACGGCGATACTCTGGGCGACGTCCGCGTGGCCTACATCGAGGACTACATGCGGCCGCACGCCTTCAGCGCCGTGAAAGGGGCGGGCCTGCTGACCCCGGCGGTCCCCGCCGATCGCTTCTCCAGCGACCTGGTGGAGATCGTTCTCCTGGAGGCGGGCAGACCCGACCGCCACCATTTTCAGTATCACGACCTTAGTGCGATGGGCGCCGTGGCACGCAGCCGTGACATGCGGGTCCGGCAGATCGGCTCCCTGGCTTTGTGCCTGTGCTACCTGGCCGCCGGCATCGCCGACATCCTGGTGGCGGCGGTCAGGGCGCGGTCGGTGGACATCGCCGCCGGCCTTCTGATCCTGACCGAAGCGGGCGGAAACGCGGCCACCCTCACCGGCCGTGATATCTGGGCGCAGCCGCTCGACCTGGAGAAACGGTGTCCGTTCGTGGCCTGGAGGGCCGGCCTCGACGGCGGCGAGATCGTGGGTCGGGGCAGAGAGCTCGCGCGGACCCTAGTCGCCCGTCCGCAGTAGTCGGTCGGCGGCGTCCAGCGCGTAGAGCTGGATGTTCCGGTCGGGATCGTCCAAGCAACTGCCGAGGGCGCTGAGCGACGCCGGGCTGCCGATGTGCGCGAGGGTGTCGATCACAGCCAGCTTGACCTCGGTGTTCCGCGTGGCCCGGAACACGGCGGCCAAATCGTGCGGCTCGAGGAAGGCCACCATGTCCGCCTGCTCTTCCGGGGGCAGTGCGAGCAGGTCGGCTGCGTTCTGGATCTTGACGCGCAGGCGGGACAGCGGATCGAGGCCGGCGGAGATAGCCCCTGCCAAGACCTGTGCTCCCGGGTGAGCGGGGGCGGCGGCCGCTGCGGACGCGGCGGCGTCGGCCGGCTGCTCGCCGGGCGGCCGGTCCCCTGCCCCCGCCGCCCCGGCGGCCGCGAGAGCCGCCGCTCCGGCCGCGAGGGGGATGGTGGTCTCGCGGAACACGGGCGGGGGAGCTTCTTCGAAGATGACCTCCTGGGCGGGCTGCCAGCCGGCCTCGGGCTCGGCCCAGAACGACTCCACGTCGCTGAGTTCCTTCTTGACGGGGGTCTCCTCCTTCTCAGAGGATGCGGCCACCACCGCCGCACCCACGGCGAGTGCCGCCGCCGGGCTCGCCCCCGCCGGGCCCGCCCCTGCTATCGCCGGAACCGCGGGCTCCGGCTCCGGAGGCGCGTACCAGGTGGCCTCGGGGCTCGCGGCCTTCGCCACCGCCGGCGCGGCGGCCGGGGCCACGGCCTCGGCGGGCGGCGCCGCCTCGGCGGCAGTGACCGGCGTGGCCTCCTCGGAGGCGGCCTCCACCTCGTCCGTCTGGGGTGCCGGTGCCTTCAGGCGCCGCTCCAGGTCGCCCGCGTACTGCCGAAGCTGAGTCAAGCGGGTGCGGGCGTAGTCATTGGACTTGGACTTGGGGAGCTCCAAGGCGGCGATCGCCGCGATGACCTTCTCCGGTCTGAACACCTCCAACCTCTTGGTGTCTTCGACCGTGAGGTCGCCCCAGCCCTCGAGGAGCTCGGTCAGGACGACGGTCAAGGGGTCGGCGGAGCGGGTCGTTGTCCCCCGCGGCGCCTTGCCCGCGGCGGAGGCGGAGAGACCGGGGGCCGGCGCCGCCTGAGGCGGCGTCGCGCCACCCGCGGCGGTGACCTCCGCTGTCGCCTCAGCCTGCCCCGCAGGCACGTATGCTTCTCCGGTCGCCGCTCCCGCGGCGGCGCTCGTCTTCGCAGCCTTCTTGGGTTGAGGGGCCGCGCCTCGCCTTCTGGCGACCAGAAGCACGAGAAGCGCTATCAGAAGGACCACTATGATGATGGCCGGCAAGAGATAGTCGGTACCAAACAGCTCTGGCATCTCCATCCACCCTTCTAGGAGCTCCGTCCAGCCCACTCTTACATACTATCCGCCCCTGAGCCTGGGGTATATAGTCATTGTCGGCTTTGCCGGCCACTAAGTTAAGACCGACCACGGCGGGGCACAGAGGGTGCCCACCTCATGATCGACACTCACTCCCACCTTCTTCCCTTTATCGACCACGGCTCGCCCGACCTAGAGGCCACCCTCCTGATGGCCCGGGGAGCGGTGGCGGCCGGGGTGGATACCGTCGTGTGCACCCCGCACCTGTATGAGTTCGACCAGCGCTTGGTCGCCAAGGCCTGCGAGGTGCTCGAACAGGCCAGGGAGGCCCTCGCCCAGGCCGGTGTCCCTCTGCGGCTGCTGCTCGGCTTCGAGGTCTCGGTGACGGTGGCGGCGATGGCCGATAGGGAAGCCCTGCGGTCTCTGTGCATCGAGGGTTCGGACCAGGAGGACTCGAGCGGCGCTCTTCTGGTCGAGATGCCCTTCCAAGGGTGGCCCATCTTCCTGGAGGAGACCATGTTCCGTCTCACTGCCGACGGGTTCATCCCCCTCCTCGCGCATCCCGAGCGCAACGACCGGGTCCAGCGAGACCCCGACGTCCTTAAGGCGTGCTTCGCGGCCGGCGCGGTCGCTCAGGGCACCGCCGGTAGTCTGAGTCCGCTGTTCCGCCGGGACAGCCTGCGCGCCTTCCACTACCTGCTCGCCCACGGCCGCTACTCGCTGCTGGCCTCCGACGCACACTTCGACACTGAGTACACCTGGAGCCCGGCCCCTCTGCTCGCTGAGCTGGAAGGGAGGGTACCCGCCGCGAGCTTGGCCCTGCTCACCGGGGAGAACCCGGCCCGGGTGCTCGGGGGCAGGCGGCCTCTCCCGGTCCCTCCGGCGGATGGGGGCAAGCGCGCTGGGATATACTCACGCGCAACATGGCGGAAGAAGCCGTAGACACTCCATCACCGGCGGAAGCGCCCGTGTCCCGCCGGGCTCGCAAAGCCAAGCCGAAGCGCACCTGGAAATGGTGGCTCGCCAATCTGATGATCGTGGCAGGGGTGCTGCTGCTCGCTTATCCGCTGGGCACTTGGGCCTACACCTGGTTCGTCCAGCGCGAGTTGCGCCAGGAACTGGCGGCGGGCGACCCCGGCTTCGCGCTCGCGGCGGCGGCTCTGGAGGCGGGCGGCTTCACTCCGGCCACCAGTCCCCCGGCTACGGACCCCCCGGGCGCCGTCGACCCGGCGGCGGCGGCCGCCGCCGCAGCCGAGGCCGCGCGGTTGGCTGAACTGGCGGCCTTCAAGGCCGCGGCCGATGAGTTCGCGGCCTCGGTGAAGGGCAGACCAGGTACGCCCATCGGCAAGATCGTCATCCCCGCCATCGGTGTGGACGTGGTGGCGGTGGAGGGGGTCGCGGGTCGGGACCTGCGCGAAGGTCCGGGGCATTGGCCGGAGACGCCGTTCCCGGGCCAAGGCGGCCACTTCATCGTGTCGGGGCATCGGACCACCTATGGGGCGCCGTTTCGCAAGCTCAACCAGGTGGAGGTGGGGGACGCCATCTACCTGGTCCTACCTTACGGAGTGGCGAAATACGAGGTCACCAAGGTGATCATCGTCTATCCCCGCGACATGAAAGACGTCGACATCTCCCGGACGGAGAAGATCTCCCTGGCCGCCTGTCACCCCATCTATAGCGCCAGGCAGCGCATCGTGGTGCAGGGCGACCTGGTGGCCTTCAAGGTGGTGAAGGAGACGAGCGCGCCGTGACGGCCCCCTCTGCGGGGGTCCGGCCCCAGACCGACATCAGGTACACCCGGCGGCGCTGGCTGGTGCTCGCGATCCTGTGTCTGGGTGTGTTCATGCTGTTGCTGGACGGCACTATCGTCAACATCGCCATCCCCAGCATACTGTCAGCGTTCGGGACCGGGTTCTCCCAGGCGGAATGGGTCATGAACGCCTATCTCCTGGCGTTCGCGGTCCTCCTCATCACCAGCGGGCGGTTCGGCGACCTGTACGGGCGCAAGCGTGTCTTTGTGGCTGGGCTCTCTGTCTTCACCCTGGCCTCACTGGCCTGCGGGCTGGCGCCGGAGGTGGGGTGGCTCATCGGGTTCAGGGCGGTACAGGGCTTCGGCGGCGCCATGATGATGCCCAACACGCTGTCGATCATCGCCAACGTCTTTCCGCCCGAGGAGCGGGGCAAGGCCATGGGCTTCTGGGGCGGGGTCAGCGGGTTCTCACTGGCCGTCGGACCGACTCTGGGCGGACTGCTGGTGGACGGTGCTTCCTGGCGGTGGATCTTCTTCATCAACGTCCCGATCGGGGTGGTCCTCCTTTTCTTGGCCCTACGCTTCATCCCCGAGTCGACCGACCCCACCTCGGTGAAGCAGATCGACTACCCGGGCGTGGTCGTTCTCACCCTCTCCCTCTTGGCTCTCACCTTCGCCCTCATCGAGGGGCAGAACTACGGTTGGACGTCGCCGCTCATCCTGGGCCTGTTCGCGGGCACGTTGGTCGGTCTGGGGCTGTTCATCTGGATCCAGAGACGGCAACGCCAGCCCCTGATGGAGCTGGCCCTGTTCAAGGACCGCACCTACAGCGTCACCAACCTGGTGGGCTTGATCTTGTCGTTCGCGATGATGGGCGTGTTCTTCCTGCTGCCGGTGTTCCTGCAGTCCGTCCTGGGCTACAGTGCGGTCAAGGCGGGTCTGGTCATGACGCCCTTGGCGGCCGTGGTCATCTTCGCCTCGCCCATGTCGGGCACCCTGTCCGATCGCTTTGGGCCCAAGTGGCTCATGTTCAGCGGTCTCCTGGTGGCCGCCTTGGGCTTCTACCTCACCAAAGAGGCGATGGCGGTGAACGCGTCGTGGCAGAGTCTGGTGTTGCCGTTCGCGGTGTCGGGGTTCGGCATCGGGATGGTGATGCCCCCCATGACCTCTGCCGTGATGGGGTCGGTGCCCCCCGAGAAGGCCGGTCAGGCCTCGGGGGTGATCTCGAGCACGCGGCAGATCGGTTCGGTCCTGGGTATCGCCGTCATGGGGGCGGTTTTGCAGAACCGGGCGGTCCATTATATCCAAGCCGATGTCTCCGCCAAAATCGACACCGTCCCCTTCCCTATTCCGGCCGGGGCCAAGCAGCAGGTGCTGGACGCGGTCTCATCCTCCGCTTCCCACATGGGCCAGATGCGGGGCGGGGCCGGGGTCGGGGCGGCTCTGCCCGACGGGCTGGATCAGATGCTCATCCAGGTGCCGCCCGCGGTGGCCGACCAGGTGACAGCCTTCTTCAAGGACTTGTTCGATCCGCAGATCATCCTCGCTGAGTTCGTTCATGCCATGCAGACCACGTATATGGTCTCGATCGTGCTGGTCTTGGTGGGGGCGGCCCTCTCACTGGCCGTCAGGGGCCAGACCAAGAAGGCGCACCGGGAGGCTCTCGCCGACGCGCGGGCGCTCGACCAGGAGGGTCTCGGCTAGGGATCCAGCCGCCGCCGGTCCTTGGCTGCCCGCAGCCCCCGTCGTGCCGTGTGCTATCGTCGTCTCCATGGGCGGGGACCTCTTCATCGACTATCTGGCGCAGGTCACTCCACAGATCGACGAGCGGCTGCACGGGTATCTGACAGGGGAGCCCGCGGGTAGTCCGCTTCACCGCTACCTCTACTCGATCCTCGACGAGTTCATAACCAGGGGGGGCAAGCGCGCCCGGCCGGCCATGGCCATGCTCGCCTGCGGCGCGGTGGGGGGCGAGCCGACGCGGGCTCTCTCCGGCGGATGCGCCATCGAGTTCTTCCACGCCGCCGCCCTCATCCACGACGACATCATGGACGCCAGCATCCTGCGCAGGGGCCAGAAGTGCGCGCACATCCTGCACGGCGCCCCGCTGGCCATCAACGCCGGCGACTACGCTCTCGGTCTGGTCTGCACCATCGTGGTGCGCGACCCCTTGCTCGATGACGCCACCAAACTGGCGGTGCTCGACGTCATCGGCGAGATGAGCGCCCGCACGGTTGAAGGCCAAGCGCTCGACGTCGGCTGGGTGCGGGATCACGTCTACGACCTCACTCCCGCCGACTATCTGAACATGGCCCTGGGCAAGACCGGCTACTACAGCGGCATCGCCCCCCTCAAGGTCGGCGCCATCGTCGGAGGGGCCGGCGACCGGGAGAGGGCGGCTTTGGAGCAGTTCGGCAAGGAATCCTCCATCGCGTTCCAGATCCAGGACGACCTGCTCAACATCGTGGGTGATGTCGACACCATGGGCAAGGACTACCTCACCGACATCCTGGAAAGCAAGCGCACGCTCATGGTCATCCACTGCCTTTCCACCGCCCGGGGGGCCGACCGGGAGCGGCTGGTGGGGCTACTGGGCCTTGGCCATGACAAGACCCTGGAACAGGCCGCCGAGGTGGTGGACCTGCTTGAGCGCTACGGCTCGCTCGACTACGCCCGCCGGCTGGCGCGGGGCCTCATCGACGACGCGCTGGGGCGGCTGGATGCCCTCCCCGCCTCCTCGGCCCGTGACATCCTGGCCTCGATGGCCGACTTCTTCCTGGAGAGAGAGCGGTGATGGACGAGTCGAGGCGCCAGACCCTGCGGGCGCTGCCGGCGGTCGAAGAGGTGGTGGGCCAACCGGCCGCTGTCCCCTTGGTTGAGCGCTACTCGCGGCCGCAGGTGGTGGAAGCGGTGCGGGCGGCCCTGGCCGAAGCGCGGCGGGACATCATCGAGGCGGATGACGCGGCTCCGGCCGGCTTGGCAGCGCCGTCCGCGGTATCCCTGCTGGAGCGGGCGGCCGCTCTTCTTGCCGCCTGGGACCGGCCCGGTCTGCGCCGGGTTCTTAACCTGTCCGGGGTGGTCGTGCACACCAATCTGGGCCGTTCGCCGCTGGCCGCCGCCGCCGTCGAACGCGTCGTCGAGGTGGCCCGCTCCTACAGCAACTTGGAGTACGAGCTGGGTGCGGGCACCCGGGGCAATCGGGAGACCCACGTGGAAGCGCTGCTCACCCGTCTCACCGGAGCGGAAGCCGCCTTCGCCGTCAACAACAACGCCGGGGCCGTCCTCCTGGTGCTCATGGGTCTGGCGGCAGGCCGGGAGGTGATTGTATCCCGGGGCCAACTGGTGGAGATTGGCGGCTCCTTCCGGCTGCCCGACATCATGCGGGCCGGCGGCGTCCGTCTGGTGGAGGTGGGTACCACTAACCGCACCCGCATCAGTGACTACGAAGACGCCATCACGCCGGACACGGCCATGCTCCTGCGGGTGCATACCTCCAACTACCGCATCATGGGCTTCACCGAGGAAGCCGACCTGGCCGAGCTGGTGGAACTGGGCCGGTGCCGGGGACTGGTGGTGGCGGACGATCTGGGGAGCGGAGCGCTGCACGACCTCGAAGCCTACCGGGGGGAACCCACCGTGGCCGCCTCTCTCCGCGCGGGGGCGGACGTGGTTTGCTTCTCAGGAGACAAGCTGCTCGGCGGACCGCAGGCGGGCATCCTGGTGGGCCGCAAAGAGGTGATCGGCCGGCTGCGCAGGCACCCGGTGGCCCGGGCGCTGCGTCTGGACAAGATGACCCTGGCCGCCCTCGAGGCCACCCTCCGCCTCTACCAGGACCCCGACCGGGCCCGGCAGGAGATCCCCACCCTGCGTTTCTTGAGTCGTCCACCCGCTCTCACCGCCCGGCTGGCCGCGGTCCTGCAGAGCGCGATCGAGCGGGCCTGTGGGGACGGCCCGGCCGGCGCCCGCGCCGGCGGGCTGGTCATGGAGGTGGAAGAGACCACCGCGCGCGCCGGCGGTGGTTCGATGCCTTTGATCGAACTGCAGTCCCACGCCGTTCGGGTGAGGTTCCCAGAGACCCCCGTCGAAGCCGGGATCCCGGGGGGGACGGCCCGGCCGGCCGGGGCGGCCGGGCGGCCGGGCGGCTCTCTTGGGGCGCCGGCTGAGGCTCCCGGGGCGGCAGCTCTCAGCGTGACGGCTTTGGAGGCCGCTCTTCGCCGGGCGCCCGTACCGGTGGTGGCCAGGGTGTCGCAAGACAGTCTGCACCTGGACGTGCTCGCCCTCGACGAGGCGGACGTGGAGACGGTGGCCGCGAGCGTGGCCTGGGCGGTCGGCGCGGCTGCGGGCCGCGCGGCTGCGGGCGGCGTCGACGGAGCGGCTTCGGCATGACCCCGGCGCCGGAGGGACCCCGCCCCCTCACTCTGGGGACGGCCGGGCACATCGACCACGGCAAGACCACTCTGGTCAAGGCGCTGACCGGCCGCGACACCGACCGTCTGAAAGAGGAGAAGGAGCGCGGCATCAGCATCGAGCTCGGCTTCGCCGAACTGACACTACCGAGTGGACGCCGGCTCAGTGTGGTCGACGTGCCCGGACACGAGCGTTTCGTCAAGACCATGGTCGCGGGAGCCACGGGAATCGACCTGTTCATGCTGGTGGTGGCGGCCGACGACGGCGTGATGCCCCAGACCCGCGAGCATCTGCGCATCATCGAACTGCTGGGCATCCCGGCGGGTGTGGTGGCCCTGACCAAGGTCGACATGGTCGACCGGGAACTGGCTGAGCTGGCCCGGGCCGACGTCGAGGAGTTCCTCGGCTCCACCCGCTACGCGGGGGCTCCCGTGGTGATGGTGAGCGGCGTGACCGGCCAAGGTCTGCCGGAGTTGCTGGCGGCCCTGGAAGAGGTGGGGGCCACGGTGCCGCCCCGGGGCGCGTATCCGGCCACCCGGATGCCGGTGGACCGGGTCTTCTCCCTCAAGGGTATCGGCACGGTGGTCACCGGGACTCTGTGGTCGGGCAGCCTGAGCGCCGAAGACGTGGTGGCCATCCTGCCCGCCGGCGGCCGGGGCGCGGCGGGGCGGGGCGGCCGGGGCCGGCCCGGCCCCGCCGCCCGGGAAGTGCGGGTCCGCAGCGTCCAGGTGCACGACCGCGATGTCCCGGCGGCCGGCGGCGGCCAGCGGGTGGCCCTCAACCTCACCGGGGTCGACCGCGATGAGGTGGGCCGGGGCCAGTGGGTGGTCAAAGACCCGGTCATCGAGCCGACCTATCTGGCCGACGTCCGTCTGCGGTTGCTGAGTGACGCTCCCGCGGCCGTGCCTCGGGTCTTCCGGGCCCGGGTCGACCACGGCACGGCCGAGCTGCTGGCCAAGGTGGTGCTGGCCGATCAGGAGCGGCTCGAGCCGGGGGCCGACTGCTACGCGCAACTGCGTTTCGACGAGCAGATCCTGCTCTATCCGGGCGACCAGTTCATCCTGCGTTCACTGACCCCGGTGACCACCATCGGCGGCGGCCGGGTGATCGACCCGGCTCCGCGCAAACACGGCACCGGCCCTCAGTGGCACAAGCGCCTGGCCCTGCTGGAGGAGGGAGCACCGGAAGCCACCGCCCTGCTCTTGCTGGAAGAAGCGTTCCCGTCGCCTCTGCCCCGCCGGAGACTCGAAGGTAGTCCCTATCTGTGGCGGTCGGCCGCCGCCGAGATCGGTGCGGCCGTCGCCGGCCTGCTGGCCGACGGCCGCGCCCTCGCCGCCGGCCAGGGGACCGGCGGCGACCTCCGGCTGTTCCACGGGCCCAGACTGCTCGCCCTCACCGAGGCCGCTCTGGCGGCGCTGAGGGCCCGGGCGGAGGCCGACCCGTTGGACCCATACCTCACCATAGGAGACCTACGGCGGGAGCTGGCCGGCGGCAAGGAGTCGGCTGCCCTGGACGCTGCGCTCGACCGGCTGCTGCTGGCTGGAGAGGCCGTCCGGACTGAGCACGGCTTCCGCTGGACCGGTGCGGCCACGGCTCCGGACGCCGGGACGGGGGAGACCGTCGAGCGGCTCATGGCCCAGTTCGCCGGCCCGCCCGGCGGGCCGGCGGCGGCCGGCGCCGCGGCGCCGCCGGCGGCCGTCGCCGCCGGCGAAGCGGTGGGGCTTTCTGCCCGGGAAGCCCAGAGGATCGTCGACGGTCTGGTCAAGCAGGGGCGGTTGGTCAAGGTGGGCGAGGACTTCTACTACCCGCCCGCTCGCCTGGACGAGCTAATGGACCGCCTGGCCGCAGCGATGGAGGCGGCGGGGCAGCTCAGCCTGGCCGAGGCCCGGGACCTGCTGGGCACATCGCGCAAGTACGCACAGGCGCTGCTCGAACACATGGACTCCGAGGGCCTCACCCTGCGGGTGGGGGAGGCGCGTCGCCTGCGCCGGCGCCACCGCTGACCCGACTCTAGGCCAAGCCGAGACGCTTCCCGGCGCTTCGCATGGACCGTCTTGCCCTTCGGCGGACCCGGGTCCGCACTCCCTTGAAGCCGTCGTAGCTGTTGAAGGGGAGACGCAGCAACTCCGGCCAACTGGAAGAGATCAGGTCCTTGACCAGGCCGTCTTCCTTCTTGTAGTCGGCGGGTCGACGCAGCATCAGGTCGAAGACGGCTCGATGGCAGAAGGGAGCCACGTTGAGGCTGAAAGGTGCCGCGCCGTACAGATGAGGCGACGCCCAGCAGCCGACTCTATGTTCAAGATAGGCCAAGTCCAGGACGGCACGGGGGGAGAGACCCGCCGGCAGGCCCTCCATCCACTCCCGCAGCGCGTGCACGAACGGCTCCCGCTCGGGCAGCCCCATCCTCTCCAAAAGCGTCAGCGGGCTGAGGCCGCCGGAGCTCTGGTCTCGCCGGCGCCAGTAGAACCCGCGCCCCACTTCCCCCCCGAACCCGGTCAGCCACGCGGCGGTGGTATCCAGGCTGTTCTGGCACGCGAAGAAGAAATCGCGCGCCTTACCCGCGCCTCCCGAGTAGCCGATATGCCGCAGGTATTCGAGGGCAACCTCGGTGGGCGATTCGGGCTGTACAGGGACGACGGTGTGTCTGAGGGCGAACGTCGAGGCGAGCCGCCGGGAGATCTCCAGGTCGACGAGAGCCGTCCCCCGGTCTCCGGAAGACGAGTAGTCGAAGGTCACGTACTCGATGGCGTCCCCCAGGCCTTTGGAGCAGGCGAGCAGCATCCGGGAATCGCGGCCGGCGGTCAAAGGCAGGTAGGTCAAATGAGCCTGTCTCAACACGGCGTGGATGTTCCGGCGGACGACGTCGGCTATCTGTTGCGCGCACGCCCGGGCCGCGTCGGGCGGGACCGGCTCGAGGAGGCCTTTCGGATAGTGGCGTACCGGAGACCAGGTATCCAGATCCAGGTAGTGACCGGGCAGCAGCCGCCGGACGTCGGGGTCTATCGTGAGGCCGGCCGGATAGAACTGGTTGGGGCGATCGTCAGGGAAGACGCCGCGAGGGGTAGTCCAGACCGGATGAGATTGGTCGTGCAGGGCGAGCACCGAGGTCGTGGAGGCCGCCATCCTGCGGGCGGCGGAGAACACCAGGCCCAGGGTGGCCCCCGGGTCGAGGTACACGCGGTTGAGCCCGGCCCCCGGCAGGAGGAAGACGTATCGTCCTCCCAGACGATAGATCGCCTCTTCGACTCTGTCGATGCCGTCCACGGCCGCCCGTACCGGGAGCCGCAGGTAGGGGGCGGACAGGTCCTCCGCCTGGTGGTCGAGGGGCCAGCCCAGGGCCAGACCCAGCTCGACCTCATCCTGGTCCAGGACGGGTCTCACCGGCAGCGAAGGGTCGCTCTGCAGAACGAAGGAGCCGCACCGATACTGTCTCCAGCCGGCCTTCCACTCCGCAGCCTCGGCGCACAGCACGAACTGGCCTGGGAACTCTGTGGACTCCACCACTCCCCTTCCGGTCACTCCGCTCACCACGCCGCGTCCAGGCGAGGCGCCGGACAGGCTAACATAGAGCTGGAGCGGCTCTCGGTCTGGTGGCCGGCCTGGTCTTCAAAACCAGTGTTGGGCGGTGACCCCGTCCAGGGTGGGTTCGATTCCCATGCCGCTCCGCTGCCGGGGGTGGAGCGGTCAGTCACCAGTGGTCTCGAGGACCAGTCTCCCTCCGACCAGGTCCATGCTGTTGATGCGGGCGGCCAACTCTGCGGTCTGTCCCAGGATCGACGTCAACCACACCCTGTCTCCCTCCACCGAGACTCGGGCCACGTTCTCCATGGTCAGCCGTTCCTCGCCGTCCTCACCAGCCACCTGCACGAAGGCTTTGGCCAAGCACATGTCAATTCCTCAATTCCGCCAGAGCCGCCCGCAGGCTCTCGTTCGAACGGCTCAGCAGGTCGACGCCGCGCAGCAGGTGCTCATGCACCCCGGTCTTGCCCAGGGTCTCGGCCCGGGCCGCCAGATCCATGATCTCGCCGGCGTGGTCTTCGTTGTGCTTCACCAAATACTGTAACAGAGCCTCCAACTCGCTCATCGCCTCGTCCGTCACGGTCGCTCCTTTCGTGTTTCTCAGCCCTCGACGAGCTTGATCGCCCCCCAGGGGCACACACGGACACAGTCCATGCACCCCTTGCAGGTGGAGGGATCAGTCATCGGCGGGTCTCCCGGGGACTCCTGGTAGAGCAGCTTCTTCGTGCAGGCCAAGGCCGCCGGGCACACTCCGCCTTCGCAGCGGGCAGGGTCACACCTGCGGTAGTCGACGAGCACCCTCTTGCCCGCCATCATCCTCCTTGGGACCGTCTCGCTCGATCCGCTCGAGCTCTGACTCGAGCTCCTCGAGCTCCTGCCACATCCGCGGAGGCACCGAGTGGGAGGGCCATCGGCTCTTCAGCTCGGCGATTCTGCGTTCGATGTCCTTGGCTTCGTCCGTATGCTCTCCCCAGAGGACCCCGTCTCGACCCTTCATGTGTTTCTACCCACATCGAGGTCCGTCCATCCGCGCCGGGCCGGGCAGGGTGTGGCTCAACCCCTGATCATGACCAGGGTGCACATCATGGCCACCGACCACAAGATGTCGGGAGGCAGGTGAAGCTCGCACGTCTCGTCGAAGAGCAGATAGCAGCGGGCCGGGAACTCCTCGTCCTCCTGCCACAGGATCATGGTGATGGGGACGCGCGGGAAGGGCGCCAACTCGATGGCCGAATCCCCGTAGGAGCGAGGCTCCGCCCCGTAGCGGGCGCCTTGCTGGAGGAAGCCGGAGGGATCGTTTCCAAAGCGGGCGGCCACGGCGTCGAGAGGCAGCAGATGCGAACCCTGGAGGTAGATCTGCCCGGTCTTGAGCTCGGTGGGTTTGAGCAGGCGGCCGGTGGGAGGGATGGCCTGGGCGTCGAGCAGATAGCGCAGGATGGAGAGGCGGGAGAAGTAGGCGGTCTTGGTAAGGACGAACTCCCCCTCCGGGGAAGAAGCCTTGAAGGTGCGCGCCGCCGGGTCCACGATGACCGGGTGGCCGAAGACCGCCACCACGTAGCCGTGCTCGTCAGTGGAGTAGGGGGTCAGGGTGCGCTCCAAGACCTCCCGCCGGTCGCACGCGGCGAGCAGTCCCCAGGCATGTTCTTCCCCCTGCATGGTCGCAGAGTATACTTGTTCACCACGTTGTCACGACAAGGGGGGAGCACGTGAAGATCAAAGCGGCCGTCCTTCGCGAGATCAACAAGGGCTACAGCCTGGAAGAGCTGGAGCTCGATCCGCCGAAGGAGGGGGAAGCCCTCGTCAAGTACGCGTATACCGGCTTCTGCCACAGCGACCTCAGCAACACCAAGGGTTTCACCAAGATGAACCTCCCCATGGTGGCGGGTCATGAGGCTGCCGGGATCGTGCAGGAGGTCGGTCCGGGCGTCACCCGGGTCAAACCGGGCGACCACGTGGCCAGCGCCTGGATGTGCCCCTGCGGCGACTGCCCCGAGTGTCGCAAAGGCCTGGGCAACATCTGCTCGGGCACCTTCCCTCAGTTCGTGGGGGGGACCATGCTCGACGGCACCAGCCGCATGCGCGACGCCAAGGGGAACACGGTCCTGCACGGCAACTTCGTCTCCGGCTTCTCCGACTACACCGTGGTGCCCGAAGGCTCGCTCATCCCCGTCCCCAAGAACATGCCTCTCGACTGGGCCGCTCTGATGAGCTGCTGCGTCCCCACCGGCTGGGGCACGGCCACCAAGTTGGCCAACGTGCAGCCCGGCGACGCCGTGGCCGTATGGGGATTGGGCGGGGTGGGTCAGAACGCCCTGCGGGCGGCCAAGATGCGCCAGGCCAACCCGCTCATCGCCGTGGACCTCGAGGAGGCCCGCCGGGACAAG
>CAYNPL010000013.1:0-9931 GCA_964399135.1 uncultured Gaiellales bacterium | reverse complement strand
TTGGGCGCCACCCACTTCATCGACAACTCCAAGGAAGACCCGGTTCCTATCATCCAGCAGCTCACGGGGGGCGGCGTCGATATCATCTTCGAGTGCAGCGGCGACCCCGGGGCGACGGTGCAGGCCTATTGGGCCCTTCGTCCCAGCGGCAGGCTGATGCAGGTGGGCATCATGGGTGAGCACGAAGTGGCCGCGCTCCCGCTCACCTTCTTGGTCTTCGGTCAGAAGGCCATCATCGGTGGACTCTACGGCTCCATCTCCACCAAGGACGACATCCCCAAGTACGTGGAGCTGGCCATGAGCGGCGACATGATGCTGGATACGATCATCGAAGGCTACTTCCGTCTGGAAGAGATCAACGAGATCAGGGAGAGAATGGAGCGGCGGGAGCTGGGCGGCCGCTGGGTCTGCAAGTGGGAGTAGACGGATCGATGGAGGGACCTGTGGACATGACGACCGCCACCCCGGGGCTTGAGACCGGCGCCCCCTGCGCCGACGAGCCGGCGATACTCGAGGAGATCGAGGTGGAAGAGCTGGCCGTGGACGGCATCTGTGGAGTCTATTGAGTATCGGGTGCCGGATCGGGTCCGGGTGCGGCGGGAGAGCTTCGGACTCCTGTTCTACGACACCCGGTCGACGAGACTGACCTTCGTGCGCTGCGGCGATGCCTTGGCTCCCCCCCCGTTCACGGGGCCGGAGCGGCGCTTGGGCGTGAGCGGCGCGGCGGCCGGGAGCCGGCCGCTGCTGCGACTGCTGGACGATCTGGTCGCCAAAGGACTGCTCGTTGCCCGGCCGTCTGAGTAGCCTGCCGCTGCGGGCACCGGTGAACGTGACCTGGGAGGTCACCCGGGTCTGCAACCTCCAGTGCGGCCATTGCCTCTCGGCCGGCCTCCGAGCGGAGGGAGAGGGCGAGCTCGATTGGGCCCAGTGCCGGGCCCTCATCGACGAGCTGGCCGCCATGGAGGTCTTCCAGGTGAACTTCGGGGGCGGCGAGCCCTTTCTGCGCGCCGACTTCCTGGACATCCTCGGCTATTGCCACGAGCGGGGCATCACCACCTGCGTGAGCACCAACGGCACGGTGCTGGATGAGCCCCTGGTCGACCGCCTGCTCGACATGGCCGCCCCCGTCTATCTCCAGGTGAGCCTTGACGGTGCCCGGGCCGGCACTAACGACGCCATCAGGGGTCGGGGGACCTTCGAGCGCATCATGGACGGGGTCGCGCTGCTGAGCGGGCGCGGCTATCCCGAGTTCAGCCTCAACATGGTGGTCACCCGCCTCAACGCCGGCGAGATCGGCCAGTTCGACCGGCTGGCCCGTGGCTTCGGGGCCAAGACCCGGCTCTCCCGGTTCCGGCCCTCCGGGGCGGGCTGCGGCACCTGGGCGGACCTCCGCCTGACCCGGGCGCAGCTCCTTCAGCTCTCGGCCTTCCTGGGGGAACACCCGGACATCCTCACCGGCGATTCCTTCTTCGCCCTCACCCCCGCCGGCCGGCGGGATCTGGGGCTCACTATGTGCGGCGCCGCCAAGATGACCTGCGCGGTGGCCCCGGACGGCAGCGTCTATCCCTGCGCATTTCTTTGCGACCCTGCCTTTCTCGCGGGCAACGTGACGCTGGAGCCGCTCTCGGCCATCTTCCTTAGCTCCCCGGTTCTCGCCCGGTTCCGCGAGATCGAGCCCGAAGCCTGCCGGGGCTGTGACCGCTTCTCGGTCTGTCACGGGGGCTGCCCGGCGGTGGCGTACTTCCTCACCCAGTCGACGGGGCTTCCCGACCCGGAATGCCTGCGCGCGGTCCAGCCCGCGCTCCTCCCGGCCGGCACCGGGGCACACGTATCCCTCCAGGAGGTGCTGTAGGCCATGCAGTTCCCCTACCTTTTTAGCCCCCTCCAGATCGGGCGGGTGACCGTCCCCAACCGCATCTCCTTCTCGGCCCACCTCACCAACCTGGCCGCCGACGGTCTGCCCACCGAGCGGCTCACCCACTACCTGGCCGCCCGGGCCCGGGGCGGGACAGGCCTCATCATCACCGAGGAGCAGTCGGTGCATCCCACCGACCGGGCCTACGAGCATCTGATTGAAGCCTTCAAGCCGGAGGTGATCCCCGGCTACAAGCAGCTCACCCGGACGATCCACGCCTACGACACCCGCATCTTCGCTCAGCTCAACCACAACGGCCAGCAGTGCAGCGGCAGCCTGTCCCGGCTGCCGGTGTGGGCACCGTCTCCCGTCCCCGACGTGCTCTACCGAGAGACGCCCAAGGCCATGGAGATCGAGGACATCAAAGAGGTCGTCGAGTACTTCGCGCGCTCGGCCGTCCATGTGCGGGAGGGCGGCTTCGACGGGGTCGAGCTCCAGTTCGGGCACAGCTCCCTGGCCCGCCAGTTCATGTCGCCGCTCACCAACTACCGCAGCGACGAGTACGGAGGGGACCTGGAGAACCGCCTGCGCTTCGCCCTGGAGGTGGTGGCGGCGGTGCGGGCGGCCGTCGGGACCGACTTCACCGTGGGGGTGCGGCTTTGCGCCGATGAGCTCATCCCCGGAGGGCTCAACCTGGACGACGCCAAGATGATCGCCCGGCGGCTGCAGTCGACCGGCCACCTGGACTACTTCAACCTCACCCTGGCCACCTTCTACAACCTCTACCTGGTCGGCGGTCCCATGCACATGCCTCTGGGCTACGCGGTGCCGCTGGCTGCCGGCATCAAGGAGGTGGCCGAACTGCCCGTCTTCGCGACCGGGCGCATCAACGACCCCGCCTTGGCCGAACGGGTGCTGGCCGAAGGCCAGGCGGACATGATCGGTGTGGTGCGGGGACAGATAGCCGATCCGGATTTCGCCATGAAAGCCCGGGAAGGGCGAACTGAAGAGATCCGCTACTGCATCGCCTGCAATCAGAACTGCTACGGCCGGGTGGGTCTGAACAAGACCATCGGCTGCGTGCAGAACCCGGCGGTGGGGGCGGAAGCCACCGAGGGCGACCACCATCTGCGGCCCACCCTCCGCAAGAAGCGGGTGATGGTGGTGGGGGGAGGTCCGGCCGGGATGTGGGCGGCCAAGATCGCCAGTCTGCGCGGCCATGAAGTGACCCTCTGCGAGAAGGGCGAAGAGCTGGGCGGCCAGGTGCTGCTGGCGGCCAAAGGGGCAGGGCGCGACGAATTCGGGGTGATCGTCCGTAACGAGCGCAATCAACTGGCGCGGCTCAAGGTGCCGGTGGAGCTGGGGGTGGAGGTGACGCCCGAACTGGTCGCCGCCAGGCAGCCGGACGCGGTGATCGTGGCCACCGGGTCGCGGCCCAAGGCCTGCCCGGTCGCCGGGGCCGACGGCCCCGGCGTGTTCAACGTGTGGCAGGTGTTGAGCGGGGAGGCGGGCGAGGGTCTGGGAGAGAAGGTGCTCCTCATCGACTACGACGGCCACCACCAGGCCGCCGCCACCGCTGAGTTCCTGGCCGAACTGGGCAAGACCGTGCACATCGTCACCTCCAGCCTCTTCGTGGGGGCCGAGCTGGGACCGTCGCAGGACCTGTATCTCAGCCGGCAACGGCTGCTGCAGAAGGGGGTGACCTTCACCCCCGACTTCGCCGTCATGGAGATCAAGCATCCCGAGACGGGGATGGAGGTGCACGGCTTCAACGTCTATTCGAACGCATGGGATGTCTTCTCCGGCTACGACAGCATCGTGACCGTGATGGGTAACGATGCCGAAGAGGGCCTCTATTTCGCTCTGAAGTCCCAGCCGTCCGGCAGCGCCGCCAAGGTGGCTGAGCTGTACCGGGTGGGTGACTGCGTGGCGCCGCGCAAGGTCGACATGGCCATCCACGAAGGCTACATGGCGGGCAAACGGGTGTGAAAGCCGTGCGCCTGCTAGGGGTGGTCGAGCCGCCGAGGGCGACGCCCGCAGGGGCGCCTAGCCCGGTGTTGGCCGCTGAAGTCCGGCGTCTCGCCGGTCTGCTGGGTGCGGAAGCGGGCCTTCTCTCTTGGCGTGCCTCCGGCGGCGGTGACGACGGCCCCGGCCTGGAGCAGGTCGCGCAGGCGCTGGCGGCCGCGGCCGCGCGGGCGCGGCCGGCCGCCGTCCTCTTGGCCGAGACGGCGCTCGCCCGCCATCTGGCACCCCTCCTGGCTCATCACTTGGGGTGCGGGTCGGTGCTCGGCTGCAGCGATGTGCGGGTGGCCGGCGGGGGACTGGTGTTGGTCAAGCCGGTGTATGGGGGTTGGCTGGAGCAGGAGCTGCGGGCGACCCCCAGCCGGCCGGTGGTGGCCACCCTCGACCTCGCCGGTCTGGAAGTCCCGGACGACGCGGAGTCGGCGAAGGCGGCAGCGGCGGCGGCAACCGCGGCCGCCGCGGGCGCGGCCGGGGAGGAAGCGCCGGTGATCGAAGGCGTCGAGGTGATCGAGGTGAGCGCTGCCGGCCCTTCCCGGGTCCGCCGGTTGCGGTCGGTGCCGCCCGACCCCCGCTCGGTGGACCTGATCCACGCCAAACGTATCGTGGCTGCGGGCGCGGGAGGGGCGGGTGAAGGGTTGCTAACCGCCGTGGTGGAGTTGGCCGACCTCCTGGAGGGCTCGCTCGGGGCCACCCGCCCGGTGGTGGACGAAGGCCGTCTGCCCAAAGAGCGTCTGATCGGCCAGACCGGCAAGACGGTCACTCCCGAGCTCTACCTGGCCCTGGGCGTCTCCGGCTCCCCCCATCACATGGCGGGGGTGCAGAAGGCCGGCCGCGTCCTCTCCATCAACCGGGACGGGCGGGCTCCCATCCTGGGGTTGTCCGACGTCGGCTACGTGGCCGACCTGGCAGAGGTCCTACCTTTGCTGCTGGACAAGATCAAGACCTGGCGGGATCGGGCGGAGGACGCCGATGAGCGCGTCTAGGAGCGCAGGCACTCCCGGCGGTACCTTCGACGCCGTGGTGGTGGGTGCTGGGCCGGCCGGCACGAGCGCCGCTCTGGGGCTCGCCCAGAGCGGCGCCAAGGTGCTCCTCCTCGAACGGGGGGAGTATCCCGGGGCGAAGAACATGTTCGGGGGGATGGTGGCCTGGTGTCCGGCCCCGGAGGAGTTGCTGCCCGGGTTCTGGGCGCGGGCTCCCTGGGAGCGGGCGGTGACCAAGCGCGTCCTCACCCTGACGGCGGAGGGTTCGACCACGTCGCTGGTGTTCCAGGCCGCTTCCGGATCCGACCGGCCCGCGGCGGGAGCCGGTTCCACCTCCGACCGCACACTCACCGCCTTCACCCTCTTTCGCCCTCACTTCGACCGCTGGTTCGCGGCCCAGGCGGAGGCCCAGGGAGTCACTCTGCTCACGGGCTGTCGGGCCGAGGGCCTAGTGAAGCGGGGTGACGAGGTCCGGGGGGTGCGCGTGGCCGGCCCCGATGACATCGTGGAGGCGCCTCTGGTGATCGCCTGCGACGGGGCCCTGTCGTTCCTGGCCGAAGAGGCCGGGCTGCACGGGGGGGTGAAGGCCGAGCAGGTGGCGCTCGGCGTGCGGGCCCTCTACCAGCTGAGCGAAGAGGAGATCGATGAGCGCTTCGGGCTGGTGGGCCGGGAGGGGGCCACCCAGGAGTTCCTCGGCTGCACGGAAGGGATCCGGGGAGGCGGCTTCATCTACACCCAGACCGAGACCTTGTCCGTAGGGCTGGTCTTCCACCTCGATTCGCTCAAGCAGCGTGGTGTCCCTCCCTACGAGCTGCTCGAGCGGTTCGTGGCTTCCGCGCCGGTGGCTCCGCTCCTGAAGGGTGCCCGGCTGGTGGAGTACTCGGCCCACCTGCTGCCGGAGGAGGGGATGCGGATGGTACCGCGCCTGGAGTCCGCGGGGCTGCTGGTGGCCGGCGACGCCGCCGGCTTCTGCTACACCAACGGCCTGACCCAGGAGGGCATGAACCTGGCCATGACCTCGGGGCTGATCGCGGCCCGGGTAGGCGCGCAGGCGCTGGCGTCCGGTGATGTTTCCGCCCGCTCGTTGGGGCGCTACCGGGAAGAGCTTGAAAAGGTCTTCGTGCTGCGCGACCTCAAGACCTACGGCAAGGCCATCGACTTCCTCCATCACGACCGGCTGTTCACCGTCTATCCCCGGGTGGTCAGCGCTCTGATGGAAGACCTCTACCGCTCCGACGGCAGGCCCAAGGAGAAGATCGGCCGGTTGGCCCGGCGGGCGCTGAAGGGAAAGGTGTCGATGCGCCAAGTCGTGGCCGACGCACTCGAAGGAGGGAGGGCGTTCCTGTGGTAGTGGACGAGATCTTCGGCCTGGTCAGTTACCGGGTGCACCCAGAGGCCCACATCCGGGTGGACCAGGACGTATGCCAGAGTTGCCTCCACCGGGCCTGCACGTTCGCATGTCCCGCCCGCTGTTACAGCTGGAGCGAGGAACGGGGACGGGTGGACTTCGCTTACGAAGCCTGTCTCGAATGCGGCACCTGCCTGCTGCTGTGCGACAAGGGCGCGCTCGACTGGCACTACCCTGAGGGAGGCTACGGTGTGCGGTTCCGGCTCACCTAGGACCGGCAGCCCGTTCCGGGGCGGCGGGGTGGCGCGCGAGGGCCGGGCGCCCCGGCGCCTTCGGCTGCGGGCGGCTGCCGGGATGTCTGCGGGGGCGGATGCATGAGGCTGCTGGTCTTCATCGGGCGGGGGGCGGACGTGCGGGTCCCTCCTCTGCGCGATCCCCGCAGCGGCCGGGTCCGGGAGGAGTGGCTGGTCGATGAGGTCGATCCGGCCTCGGCCCGGGCGCTCGACCTCGCGCTGGGCCTGAAGTTCTCCCGGCCCGACGTAGAGGTGACCGTGGTCCACCTGGGGCCGCCCCAGGCCGAGACCTGGCTGCGCCGGGCCCTGGCCCGCGGTTGCGACCGTGCGGTGAGGGTGTGGGACGGTGAGGCGGCCGCGGCCGCCGAGTACGGGAGCGAAGGCGGCGCGGCCGAGGCGGGCCCCGGCGGCCGGGCGGTGATTCTGGCGGTCGCGGCCGCGGTCTTGGGTTTCGACCTGGTCCTGGTGGGAGACCAAGGGGTGCTGGGCTGCGACGGTCGCTTCGGCCCGCTCCTGGCCGCCGAGCTCGGCGTCCCCTGCGTGACCCGGGTCTTGACGGCTTCCATGGAGGCCGCACCGGAGTCGGGCGACCTCCGGCTCGAGCTCTCGCGCGGTGTGGACGAGGGCTTCATGGAGCTGGTGGAGGCCCGACCGCCGGTGGTCCTCACCGTGGGCGCGGCCCAGGCGGGTCCGGAGACCTCGCCGCCGCCCCTTACGGTCGGCGCGCTCCTGGCGGCGCGCGGACGGGACATCCCCGTGTGGGGTCTTGCCGACCTGGGCGTACCGCGAGAGCGGGTGCGGGCCGCCGACCAGGCCCTTGTCGTGGGGCCGGCCCGGCCCCGTCGGCCTCGCCTGCGCCCGGTGGCCGCGCCCGACCAGTCCCTCCCCGCTTTCGAACGCATCCTCAAGCTGGTGGAAGGTTCGGTGCGCTACCGGGAAGGGCGGGTCGTGCGGCGGCCCGCCGCCGATGCGGCCGAGGAGATCTTCCTTACCCTCCGGGGTGAGGGCTGGCTCGACCACCTGCGGCCGGCCGGCCCCGGCCGCCGGCCGCCGGCCACCCCGGCCGCCCCGGCGGCCGAGGCCCGCCCCGGCGGTCCCGGGACGGACGGCGACCCCGCGTGATCCCCCTGCGGTACCGGCTGCGCCGCTCTGTGCGGCTGGAGCCCGGCCCGCGGGGCGGTTGGCGGGTGGTCTCCCCGTCGCCTCTCTATGTGGTGGACGTGAATGCCGCCGCCGCCCGCCTACTGCAGCGGACCCGCGGCGGGGCCACGGTGAGCGAACTCGCCGTCGCCTTTCGCGTCTCGGAAGAGCGCATCCTCTACCTGTGTGAGCGCTTCCGGCGCCGAGGGGTGCTGGATGTCGAACGGGTCGCCGCGGTACCGGACAGCACGGTACCGGACAGCACGGGCCTGCCCTCGGTCACCGTCATAGTCCCTACCCGCGACCGCGCCGGCTCACTGGACCAGTGCCTGCAGGCCCTGGGCGGCCTGGATTACCCGCGCGACCTGCTGGAGGTGATCGTCGTCGATGATGGTTCGGTCGATCCCGCCGCCGTCGCCGCCGTCGCCGCCCGGCACCGCGCCCGGCTGCTGAAGAACGACCGGAACCGGGGTCCTTCGCACTCACGCAACCGGGCGGCGGATGCGGCCGCCGGCCATATCGTCGCCCTTATCGACAGCGACTGTGTGGCCTCCCCCGGATGGCTGCGGGAGTTGGTCCCTTACTTCGCCTGGGAGCGGTTGGGCGCCGTGGGGGGCCGCACCGTAGGGTACTTCGCCGAATCCTCGTTGGACCGCTACGAGGAGGTGGCCTCGCCTCTCGACATGGGCACGCGGCTGCGGGTGGAGGCCGACGGGGCCGACGGCTTCTACCTGCCCACCTGCAACCTCCTCGTACGCAGGACGGTGTTCGCAGAGCTGCAAGGATTGCGGGAAGACCTGCGAGTGGGGGAAGACGTCGACTTCTGTTGGCGATTGCGCGCTCGCGGCTACCACCTGGTGTACGCGCCTGAGGGTGTCGTGCGGCACAAGCACCGCGACCGTCTGTCCGCCATGCTGCGCCGGCGGGCCGCCTACGGCACTTCGGAGGCGGTGCTGTACCGGCTCCATCCCGACAAGCGCAAGCGCTTTCCGTCGGCTCCCGCGCCACTTGCGTCGGTGATCCTGCTTGCGTACGCCACCCTCCGCCTCCAGCCACGGTTGCTCCCCGCGTTGCTCATCCCTCCCTTTGGCGACGGGGTCCGGCGGCTGGCCCGCCTGCGCCGGGACGGGGTGGCGGTGACCGGAGCCCAGGTCTGGCCGGCCGTCCTTCGTACCCATCTAGGGATGCTCTACTTCGCCTACTTCCACCTGCAGCGGTACTACCTGCTGCCCCTTGCCCTGGCCGGGACGGTGGCACCGGGCGCCTGGGCGCTCGCCGCGTCCGCCGTGGTATACGCGGCGGCGGTGGACTACTCGGTCAAACGGCCCCGGCTGGGCTTTGCCACCTACCTGGCTTACTACGCTGCCGAACATCTGGCCTACCAGACCGGGGTCATCGCCGGTTGTCTGCGTGAGGGGACCTTCCGGTCCTATCTGCCCGTGTTGGTGGGATAAGATGAGGGCATGATCCCAGAAGGCAAGATCTACCTCACCGAGCTCGACCGAGCCAACGCCGAGACCATCCGGGCCTGGCTCAACGACCCCGAGGTGCACGAGTTCCTTCTTGTGGGCCACGTCCCCATAACGCGCGAGCAGGAGTATGCCTACTACGACGCTATGGCCCGGTCCACCGACAGCTATGCCTTCGAGATCCACGCAGCCGACGACGGCCGCTATCTCGGCAACATCAACCTCAAGGACATCCACCCCATCCACCGGCGGGCGGAGATGGGGCTGGTCATCGGGTCGAAGGAGGACTGGGGCAAGGGCTACGGCGGTGACGCCATCGTGGCCTGCCTGCGCTTCGCCTTCGCCACTCTGGGGCTTCACAGCGTCAAGATCCGGGCGCACGCCGACAACCAGCGGGCGATCGACCTCTACCGCCGGGTCGGCTTCGTGGATGTGGGCCGCGAACGGGAGACCGTGTTCCAGCGGGGGCGCTTCGCCGACTACGTGGTGCTCGACATCCTGGACCGAGAGTTCGAAGCGCGGCACCCTTCGCCCGATTAGCGCGGCCCGGGTGGCCGCACCAGCGGCCCGATGTTCACCTTGCGGACCCGCGGTCCGAAAAAGCCCATGCCGCCCCCCTCGCTCACGATCTGCAGGATGGCCGGACCGTCGGTCACGGTGATCCCCGAGAGCAGCGTGACCCCGTGCTCGGCGAAGACCTTGGGCAGCAAAGGTGTGGAAGCACCGAGGAGGACGACCTCGCGGCAAGTGGCGGCCGCCTCGAGCAGGCCGTCGAGCCGACCCAGGATGAGAGCGGTCGAGGTGATCAGCGTCACGTCCAGGGA
>CAYNPL010000012.1:0-92026 GCA_964399135.1 uncultured Gaiellales bacterium | reverse complement strand
GCCCAGGCTTCCACCACCTTCTGCACTCTTTCGGCGATCACTCTGACGTGGTCCTCTCTATGACGCGCCCGTGGCAGACGCCGTGATCAACTCCTCCAGCTTGGTTATCTCCACCGGCGTGCCGATGGCGATGATCTTGTCCCCAGGCTCCAGCCGTGTCTCCGGCGAAGGATTGGTGTCGAAGGCACCGGTGTCCGAACGGCGGACGGCAAGGATGGTGGCCCCCGTGCGCTCGCGCACGGCCAGCTCCTTGATGGACTGCCCCACCCCGCAACAGCGCTCGTTGAGGGCGAACTCCTCCACTCGGAACTCCAGCTCGCCCCCCCCGGTGACCACCTCCAGGTAGTCGCTCACCAGCGGCTTCAGCATGAGCGTGGCCATCCGCTTGCCGCCGATGCCGTAGGGCGAGACCACGTGGTCGGCCCCTGCCCGCTCCAGCTTGCTCACGGTATCTTCCGAACTGGCTCTGGCCGCGATCAACAGGGCGGGGTTGAGGACCCGGGCTGAGAGCGTGACGTAGATGTTGCCGGCATCAGAGCCCACCGCCGCCACCAGGCCCTTCGCCTTGCGCACTCCCGCCGCCTCCAGGACCTCATCGGCGGTGGCGTCGCCGCGCACCGCCAGGAACCCGTCGCCCTCAGCCTGGGCGACGCTCTCGGGGTCGCTGTCGATGATGACGAACCGGGCCTTGTGGGAGAGGAAGTGACGGGCCACCGCCTGCCCCACCCGTCCATAACCACAAATGATGAAATGCCCTTCCAGCCTGTCCACCTGCCTTCTCACCACCCTTCGCTTGAACACCCCGGTGAGCTGCCCCCCGATGACGAACTCCACCATGCGGCCGAGACCATACAGGATGGCACCCACTCCAACCACGATGACGACCATGGTGAACACCAGCCCGGCACTGGACAGAGGATAGACCTCCCTGAACCCGACCGTGAAGATGGTGATCACAGTCATGTATAGGGAATCCAGGAAGCTCCAGCCTTCGATCAGCCGGTAGCCCACCGTCCCCACCACGACCACGGCCACCACGGTCGCGACGAAGAAGAGGACGGCCTTGACCTCTTGTCTAACGCCTCCGAACACGTCAGTGATGGTACGGCTCGCCCCGCTCGATGCGGACGGCCCGGTAGAGTTGTTCGGCGACGATGCAGCGCGCCATCTGATGGGGGAAAGTGAGAGGAGAGAGTGACCACACGGTGTCTGCCGCGGCAAGGACGTCGTCGCCCAGGCCGGCCGCTCCTCCCAGGACGAACTGGAAGTGGCTGTGGCCGCGCAGCTTCTTGTCGGCCAGGTACGCGCTCAGAGCTTCCGAGCTGAACTGCCGCCCCCCTCGGTCGAGCGCCACTGTGTGCGCGCCCCTGCGCAGCAGCCCGAGCAGTGTCGCGCCCTCTTTGGCCCGGACTTGGTCGGTCCCCTGGGCGAGTGCGCACTCGGGGGCCTCCAGGACCTCGACACTAGCGTACGGGCGGAGCAAGGAATGGTAGTGGCGCCACACGGGCTGGTACTCGCGGTTCAGCCGCCCCACGCAGATGAAACTCACGCGCATGGCTCAGATGAAGGGGATGTCGCCGTCTTCACCGCCGTCTTCCAGTGGGGACGGCCGCTTCACCGACGTAAAATGCGGGTCCTTGAGTACGCTGGGCATGCTGCGCCACAGGCAGATATCCGCCTTCAGGTAGCGCGTCTTGATCGCCGGCGTGCACTCGAGGGTGCAGGTGAAACACAGCTCCTCCTCCACCGACACCTTCTCCCGCCGCGGTCTCTCACCCTCGTCCACCCGCCGGTACGCCTCCAGGAGGAGGTTCTCCACCCCAATGGACGGCACCACCGCGAAGCGCACCGGCTCAGCCGGCACGACCAGCCGGAAGGTGCCGCTGTTCCAGTACATGAGCTGCATGACCTGGTCTGCTGTGTGACGGTCGACCAGACGGACCAGGGCCTCCCGCTCGCCCCGGGCGCGTTCGAGCAGGGCGGCCAGCAAGGGCTGGCTCGACTCCTCGCTGGAGAACCGCATCCAGCAGTCCTTGACTTCGGCTTCGCTGAGGGCTCCCTCGGCCACCAACCGGGTGCCGAACTCGACGTCGGCCTGTGGCAGGCTGACCGCCTCGATCCGCCCCTGGAAGAGATAGACCGCTCCTCGTTCCTCGAAATCTTGGACCTCGAGCACTCCGGTTCGCCGCTGGGCGGCAAGGAATTGGAGGACGCCGAAAAGCGGGAATTCCCGTATGTCTCCCCACAGGATCATGGCGAGATTCTAACGCAAACCACCCACACAGGGTCACGCCCGGGCCCTTGACAGCCCGTTGACCAACACCCACAATACCGGGGGGCGTTTTCGCCTGTCGCAGAATCGCACGCAAACTGGCGGCCTCGTTCGGGTCGCCGCTAATCTCCGAGGGGGGGATGCTCATGCTCCATGAGCCTGCAAATGCCGTCACCGGCGTCGATGAGGCCGCTGCCTACAAGAGGCGTCTCGGTCTGTGGATGCTTCTCGTTTACGGCACCCTGTACGTCGTCTTCATCCTGATCAACGTGATATCCCCCAAGACCATGGGGACGATCGTGGTCGGCGGCCTTAACTTGGCCATTGTCTACGGGTTCGCTCTGATCATCGTGGCCTTCCTCCTCGCCATCCTCTACAACTGGCTGTGCACGAGGCACGAGAAGTCGTTCGAGACCGAGGGGAAAGCCTGAGATGGGAGAGATCAAGCCCCTCGCGATCGTCATCTTTCTGGTCATCGTAGGTCTCGTCCTCGGAATCTCCTTCTATTCGGCCCGTAGGGCCCGCTCCGCCAGTGGCTACTATGCGGCGGGAGGCCGGATCCACTGGGGTGTGAACGGCATCGCCTTCGCCGGCGACTACCTGTCCGCCGCGTCTTTCCTCGGCATCTGCGGCATGATCGCCACCTCGGGCTACGACGGCTTCCTCTACTCCATCGGCTACTTGGCCGGCTGGGTAGTGGCGCTGTTCATCGTGGCCGAGCCCATGCGCCGGCTGGGCAAGTACACCTTCACCGACGCCCTCGACGCCAAGTTCAACAAACGCGGCCTGAAACTGATGGCTGCCATCGCGACTCTGATCGTCTGCATCTTCTACCTGATCCCCCAGATGGTGGGGGCCGGGGTGCTGATCGAACCCCTCCTCGGCTTCCCCCATTGGGTGGGCGTAGTCCTGGTGGGCGCCATCGTGATCACCATCGTGGCCACGGCGGGGATGACTTCCACTACCTACGTGCAGTTCATCAAGGGCAGCCTGCTGATCGTCTTCGCCCTCGTCATCGTGGTCGCGGTGCTGGTCCGAGGGCTTTCGACCGCCCCCGACCAGGGTGGGCGGGTGCCTTTCTATGAGTACAAGACGATAACGGCCACCCAGACCGGGGACACCATCACCCCGTCCGACCCGAGCTACGTGAATGTCGGCCAGTACGACCTCAAAGTCAAGGACAAAGTCACCACCTTCGTGAAGTTGGAGAAGGACGGCGTCGCCACCTGGTGGAAGGCCACCGTCTCTGATAACGGGATCGCCCTCCGGGAGAGCCAAGAGGTCGTCATCACCGCCGACGGGACTAAGATGATAAACGGCGCCCCCGCGTCCGAAGACAACGAGCTGCGCCTTGTCGGCCACCTTGCTCGGATCGACGGTCAGACGGACGTGGAGACGGGGGCCGTCAGCCCCTTCAGGTACCTCGCCATCATCGGCGACCCCGACACGACCGTCGGCCTCTGGAAGAAGGCGGCCTTCACCTACGAAGGCGATAGTGTCACCGTCTACTACGAGACTGCGGTCCCAGGCGACACGGTGACCCGCCCCGGACAGCTCTTCAAGCTGGAGGGCTCCGCGCTGGACCGCATCGACTTCGTGTCCCTGATGATCGCCCTCTTCTTGGGCACGGCGGCGTTGCCCCACATCCTCATCCGTTACTACACCGTGCCCAGCCAGCGGGCGGCCCGCAGGTCCACTGTGGTGGCCATCGCCGCCATCGGGTTCTTCTACATCCTCACTCTGTTCTTGGGCCTGGGAGCCATGACCAGCGCCACGGTCTACCCGCCGGACAACAACATGTCCGCGCCGCTCTTGGCCCAATCCTTCGGCACCTTCCTGTTCGCCATGATCTCGGCCATCGCCTTCGCGACCGTGCTCGGCACGGTGAGCGGCCTCATCATCGCCGCCTCGGGCGCCGTGGCCCACGACCTGATGGACCGCTACGCCGGCCTCATCAAGAACGAACGGCAGAAGGTGATCGCCGGCAGGTTGGCCGCCTTCACCGTCGGTGCCATCGCCATCCTGCTGGGCATCGCCTTCCAGGGCGTCAACGTGTCGTTCCTGGTGGGCCTTGCCTTCGCGGTGGCCGCCTCGGCCAACCTGCCCTGCATCATCATGATGCTGTTCTGGAAAGGTACGACGTCCAAGGGGATGATCGCTTCGATCATCGTGGGCATCGTGTTGTCCGTCGGGATCATCCTGTTCTCCCCCACCGCGTGGGAGCTGTACGGGCTGCCCCCGGCCGACGCCCCCATCCCCTTCAAGAACCCGGGCATCTTCTCCATACCGCTGAGCTTCCTCACCCTCTATGTGGTGTCGAAGTTCACCAAGTCCGACATGATGGACGAGCAGAAGCTGCGGGCTCCCGCGCCCAAGCCGGCCCCCGAGCCGGGGCTGGTGGAGGCCGCTTCCGAGTAGCCTTCGCGCCCGCCTTCCGGAGCACCAGCACCGGATGAACAACGGCGCCGGATGCGGTTCACGCATCCGGCGCCGTTGTTCATGGCCCAGTGTGAACGCAGGCGCGCCGGCCCCGCGGCCGCGCCGTCACGTTCTTGCCTAGAACACGTCCTTCGGGCGCAGGGGATAACCGGTGTAGCCCGCGGTCGCGTAGTACACGGCGCGGTCGAAGAAGCGGCCGAGCTCCCGGTTGAGGTCCACCGCCCGCTGCAGGTCCATGGCCGACTCCCACACCCCATGGGTGCGGGCCGACATCCAGATCTCCCGTTTGAGGAGCAGGATGGCACTCACCAGCTCGGGCAGGGGCAGCCCCTGAGCCGCCCGGGTGGCCCCCAGCTTGTGAAAGAACTGGCCGATGTCGGCCTCACTCGGTTTGCCGCTGAAATACTCCTGCACCTGGGTTAGCGCGAACTCGCTCGCCCCTACCAACTCTTCGTCACTGACCACACCGTACGAAGGCGTCTGCGGGCTCACGCGCAGGTCCTGCAGCCACATGCTGGCGATCTCTTCGCCATAGTCCTGGACGAAGGCCTTGGGCAGCTGGCTGACCGGGCCGAGCGGCAACACCACCCGCCGGTAGGTCTCATTGAGGATCTGGGCCATGGCCGCATAGATGGCGGCAAGGCCGGTGACGATGCCCTCCCAACCGGCTATCGTGCCCCAGACGGCCCCGCCGCCGAAATCACGGATGGCGAGCAGGAAGAAGAGGATGGTCAACAGGCCGAAGACCACCTGGAGGGCCCGGTTGAGCTTGAGCGTGCCGATGAACATATAGGCGGTGAACAGGCCCCAGAAGACGAAATACCAGGCCAGCGCGGTCTCACTGGCCGGGGCCGCCGCGCCCGCACCTTCGAACATCGTGGGGAACAACCAGATGCCGGCCAGAGTGAGCCAGAAGAGGCCGTAAGAGGTGAAGGCGAGGGTGCCGAAGGTGTTGTTCTTCCGCCACTCCATGATCCCGGCGATGATCTGGGCGACCCCGCCGTAGAAGATGCCCATGGCCAAGATCATGACGTTCAACTCGTAGAACCCGGCGTTGTGGATGTTGAGCAGCACCGTGGTCAGACCGAAGCCCATGAGCCCAAGCGGGGCCGGATTGGCGTTCGTGTCGAGCAGCTTGGTGACTGTCTCGTTTGAGGTGATCGAGGTGGCCATCGTTCCTGTCTACTCTCCTTGTCTTACGCGTTGGCAACGAGGTCGCCGGCAGCCGCCTCCATCCCCCCCTTCTGGTTGCGAGTCCGAGCCGCGCGACACTATACTGTCGCGCTCCCCCATTGTCCACCAAAGGCCCTGATTCTTGTAGAATGTCCGGGCGCTTCTAGTGTGGTCCATCGACCGGGACGTCATGGCAGAAACGGTTCGCATCGATCTTCATTGTCACTCGTCGGCAAGCGACGGCGACCACTCGCCCGCCCATGTGGCGCGGCGTTTGGCCGAAATCGGAGTGGCCTGGGCCTCTTTGACCGACCACAACACGGTGGCCGGCCAGGAGGAGTTCCGCAAGGCCCTTGCCCGCTACGGAATCAACTACATCCCCGGAGTGGAGATCGATGCCCGTTCGCCCTTCGGGCCGCTTCACCTCCTCGCCTACAACATCGATCTGCATGATCCCGTTCTGCTGGCGGCGATGGAGACCATCCGAAACCCGTGGCGCACGTCTTTCCGCCGCTGGCTCGGCCGCACCGGCTCCCTCGGCCGGAATGGCAGCGCTCCTGCGTCTCAGTGTCTGGCCGAGACCGATCGGCCGATCAAGAAGCCGCTCTCGACCGCGCTCGCCATCTGCCTCATACACGCGGCCGGGGGCACCGCCTTTTTGGCCCATCCGCTGGAAAGCCTCGGCAGCTTCAAGCGACTGGAGGAGACTCTGGACTTCCTGCAACCCGAGGGCCTGGACGGCCTCGAGGTCTTTCATCGGTCCTACCCGGAGGGAGTGCAGTTCTCGCTCCTGGCCCTGGCGGTGCGCCGGGGTCTCGTGCCCACCGGGGGCAGCGACTTTCACGGCCTTCACCATTCGGACGGTGCCACTCTCGGCGTCGACGTGCCCCGCGGGGAGTTGAACAAGATACTGAAACACATCGGCAACGGACAGGGAAAGGTGCCGGCTCCGGCCGTACGCGGCCTCTGACGACCACAAACCCACAAAGCGATTGAAGGAGGGCGTCTTGGAGACCAGGGGACAACCAACGAGTAAGGACTCGCGTTCGATGCGTAGCTTCATGTTGCGGATCGTCCTGCCTGCCGTGCTTGCCGTGGTCCTGTTCATCCTGGCGACGTTCTTGCTGCTCATCCCCGCCGTCGAGGAGCAGATGCTGGCGGGCAAGAAAGAGACGGTGCAGGAGCTGACCCGTTCCGCGATCAGCGTCGTCGCCGAATACTACGCCGAGGAACAGGCAGGGACGATGACGCGGGAGCAGGCTCAGGCGGAGGCCGCAGAACGCGTCAAGCTGCTGCGTTGGGGTGACGAGGGCAAGGACTACTTCTGGATCACCGACATGACCCCCGTCATGATCATGCACCCCTACCTGCCTGAACTGGACGGCCAAGACCTCACCACCTACCAAGACGAGGCCGGCAACTACCTCTTCGTCGACATGGTCGAGGTCGTCCAGGAGAGTGGCTCCGGATACGTGGAGTACTACTGGCAGTACAAGGACGACCCCACCCAGATAGTCCAGAAACTCTCGTATGTGGAGGAATTCGCCCCTTGGGAGTGGGTGGTAGGGACCGGCATATACCTCGATGAGGTCGACGCCGCCATCGCCGCTGTGCAGCGGGACCTGATCTACGTGTCCTTGGCCATCGCCGCGGTGGTGGCGCTGCTGCTCTTCTACAGCGGGCGGCAGAGCCTCCGCATCGAGAGGCGGCGGGCGAGCGCCGAGCAGGCCCTCAAGGAGTCCAACCAAAAGTACCGCGCCCTCGTCGAGGCCGCGACTGAAGGCCTGCTCATGGTGGTAGGCGGCCGCGCGACTTACTCCAACAAGCCGCTGGCGGATGTGCTGGGATACACGGAGGCGGCTCTGGCCGACATGGAAGTGAGCCGGCTCTTCGTGGCCGAAGGCACCGATCCACGGGCCTTCGAGCTGCTGCGGACGGGCGCCGCCGAGGGAATGCCCACCGACTTCGAAGCTCGGCTGCGCACCAAGGATGGGAACACGGTCGACGCCTTGGTCAGCACCACGCCCATCTCTCTCGCCGGCAAGGACGGCTTCATCCTGTTGGTGAAGACCCTCACCAGCCAGAAGGCCCTCGATGCAGCGCTCGACGCCACTCGGCGACAGTTCCAGGTCATGTCGGACGCCCTCACGCTGGGCGTGTTCCGCAGCACCTGGGGACGCAAAGCGGCGCTCATCGAGGTCAACCCGGCCATGCGCTCTATCCTGGGCCTGCCGGTGGCCACCGACATGTCCGGCACCGACTGGCTCGAGCGGATCATCGACCCGCAGCAGCGGAGTGCCTTGACGGCCACCCTCAACCGGGACAAGGCCGTGCAGAACTACCATCTGGGTCTCCGGCGCGAGGATGGAGGCCGGGTGGACGTGGCCCTCTTCGCGGTGCTCGTCGACGGGGAGGGCGGCCACCCTGTGTATCTGGACGGCATCATCGAGGACATCTCGAAGCAGACCAAGCATGAGGAGGAGCGCGAGGCCTTGATCGCCCGTCTGCAGACCTCGCTGTTCTTCCTACGCGAGCCGGTGAGCCAGGCCGTCACCCCGGCCCTCTGCGTGGACATGAACGAGACGATAGCCCGCACCGCCACGCTGATGAAGAAGAACCGGGTGACGGCGGCGTTCGTCACCGGCCCCGACGGGGCGCTCGTGGGCATCGCCACCGACCACGATTTCCGGGAGCGGGTGGTGAGTGAGGGCCTCGACCAGCAGAACCCCATCCACACCATCATGAGCGCGCCGCTGGCGTCCATCTCGGCCACCGCCCCTATCTACGAGGCCCTGCTTCGCATGCAGGAGCGCGACGTCGATCACTTGGCTGTCCTCGACGACACCGGCAAGCTCCTGGGAGCGGTCCTGCTGCGCGACCTGGCCCGTTACCAGCAGTCCTCGTCTGTCATCATCACCGACTCCATCCGGCGCGCCCGTTCAGTCGGCGAGATAGTCGAGGCGCACGACCGGCTTCCCAGCTTGGTGAAGGCGGTGGTCGACTCCGGCGCGGACACCAGGTATGTGAACCGTATCGTCTCGGGGGTTTCGGATGCGGTGGTGGACCGTCTGGTGGCCATGGCCGTCGAGAAGCTGGGGCCACCTCCCACCAGGTTCGCCTTCCTGACGCTGGGCAGCGAGGGACGGGAGGAGCAGACCCTCGTCACCGACCAAGACAACGCCCTGCTGTACGACGACCCCGAGCCGGAACGCTCCAAGGAAGTGGCCGACTACTTCCTGAACATGGGGACCATGGTGTGCGATTGGCTCGACCAGGTGGGCTACCGGTACTGCGACGGTGGCATCATGGCCAAGAACCCGCGCTGGAACCTGCCCCGTGCCATCTGGCGACAGCAGTTCTCCCACTGGATCCATAACGCCGAGGCCCAGGAGCTGCTCGAACTCAACATGCTGTTCGACTTCCGCTGTGTCAACGGGGAGCAGCAACTCGCCCGCGACCTGCGCGCCTGGGTCTTCGACCAGATGGAGGACTACCCCCTGTTCTTCCTCCACTTCGCTCAGAACGCCCTCCTCTACAAACCGCCTCTTAGCATGTTCGGCAACCTGCAGACCACCACGTCGAGCGACGGCGTCAAGGCCCTCAGCCTTAAAGAGGCGCTGATGCCGATCGTGAACTTCTCGCGGCTGTATGCTCTGCGCCATCGCATCGACTCCACCAACACCCTCGACCGTCTCGCCGAGCTCTACCAGAGGGGTGTGCTCAGCCGGGAGACCTACGAGCAGATGGTGCCCGACTACGAGGCGCTCATGCGCATTCGACTGCGGAGGCAGGCGGTGGCCCTGGAACAGGGGCAAGCTCCCTCCAATCTCATAACCCCGGAGGAACTCACCTCTGCCGAGGAGGCGCGCCTGAAGCGTCTGTTCGCGCTCTCCGGCGACCTGCGCAAGAAGATCAGCTTCGACTTCCTCGGAGGGATCGCAGGGTTCTAGGCACGGCACTACGGCAAGGATCGGGGGCGGCCGGCGCCAAACGCCGGCCGCCCCTTCACGCCCGCTCTATCGCCCCTTGGCGCCGACGCGCCGCCAGACGCCATGCCAGCCCACGCTCCGGGGCGAACAGGAAGGCGGCCACGAAGATGGCCGTCGCCACCAGCACGATCGCCCCTCCGGACGACACGTCCAGGTAGTAGCTGGCGTACAGACCCACCACGGCCGAGATCACCCCGATGGCGGCCGACACCCCCATCATGACCGGCAGCCGGCGCGTGAGCAGGTAGGCGGCGGCGGGTGGCGTCACCAGCATGGCCGCCACCAGGGCCACCCCCACCGTCCGCAGCGAGACGACGATCGTCACCGCCAGCATCAGAAACAGACCCGTACGGAGACCATGGATGTTCAGACCCAGGGTCCGCCCCAGGATGGGATCGAACGACACCACCAGCAGCCGCTTGTACAACAGCACCACGGCCAGCAGCACCCCCGCCCCCAGACCGCCGGTGATCCAGAGATCGGCCGCGGTCACCCCCAGCACATTGCCGAAGAGCACGTGGGTGAGGTCAGCCGCATAGGAACGCATGGTACTGATGAGGACCACACCCAGAGCGAGAGCGACCGCGAAGAAGATGCCGATGGCGGTGTCCTCTTTGATCGTCCCGGCCCGGGTGACATAGCTGATGCCCACCGCCACCACCAGACCGGCCACCAGTGCCCCGGCCAGCAGATTGGCCCCCACCAGGTAGGCCACAGCCACCCCGGGCAGAATGGCGTGGGCGAGGGCATCGCCTAGAAAGGCCATCGACCGCAGCACGATGTAGCAGCCCATGACCGCGCAGACCACTCCCACTATCACCGACGCGACCAGCGCCCGCTGCATGAACCCGTACACGAACGGTTCCGCCAGCCAATCGATCACTGAAGCTCCTCCGGGTCGCAACCGCCGCAGCACTGGTCGACCACTATGATCTTGCCGTCGACCACCACCATCTGGCCCCCGAAGGCCTGCTGCAGATGGGCTTCGGTGAACACGTGGACCGGCGCACCCGCGGCGATCAGACGGCGATTGAGAAGGACCACCTGGTCGAACCGTCCCGCGGCCAGGTCCAGGTCGTGCGTGGAGACCAGCACCGTCACCCCCCGCTGCCGCAGACCCGCCAGTACGTCGAGGGTGGCCTCCCGGGTGGCCACATCCACTCCGGTGAACGGTTCGTCGAGCAGGAGGACATGGGGCTGCTGGGCCAGGGCGCGCGCCAGGAACACCCGCTGCTGCTGCCCTCCGGAGAGCTCCCCTATGGGCCGCTGGGCGAGGTCGCCCACCTCGAGCCTGTCCATGCTCTGCCGCACGACCAGCCGGTCGGCCCCATTCAGCCGCTTCAACCACTTGCCCCTCCCATACCGGCCCATGGTGACCACATCCGCCACTGTGACCGGGAAGCGCCAGTCGACCTCTTCCCGTTGCGGTACGTACGCGATAGGGTCCCGGTAGTCCGAGGGCGGCGACCCATGGATGAGCATCTCCCCACTCGCCAAAGGCAAGAGGCCGACCATTGCCTTGAACAGGGTGGACTTGCCCGCCCCGTTGGGACCGACGATCGCTATCTGGGCGCCGTGAGGAATGCTCAGCGACACCGACTCGAGAGCGGTCCGTCCCCCGTAGGCCACGCTGACATCGCGCAGCTCGAGCAGGTCGGTCATCGGAGGACCTCCACGACGCGGCGGACGTTCCACCGCATCATCTCCAGGTAGTTCCAGGCCTGCTCCCCCAGCGAATGGGTGTAGAGATCGGTGACCACCTCCACCCCGGTCTCCCGGGCCACCTGCTCGGCCAGACCGGCTTGGCTCCCTGTCTCCAGAAAGATGGCGGGGGCGCCGCTGATCTCGATGGCCTGCACCAGAGCGGCTAGGGACTCCGCCGAAGGGGCCCCCGCCGTGCCCTGGCCGGGCGAGACCGTGCCGACCACAGTGAACCCGTAGCGGGTGGCGAAGCGCCCAAGACTCTCATGGTCAGTCACCAGCAGGCGTCGCTCGGGTGGGATGGTGGCCACTTCCTCTCGGATCCAGGCGTCCAAAGCCGTGAGTTCCCGGCGGTAGGCTTCCGCTCTGGCCTTGAATCCGGCAGCGCCTTCCGGATCGAGGGCGGCCAATCCCCTCTCGATGTTGTCGACATACGCGAGCACCGACACCGGGTCCAACCACAGGTGCGGATCGGCCTCCCGCCCCAGGATCCCCGCTGAAGCGTCGATCACCAAAGGTCCCCCGCCGGCGCCCGCTATGAGGTCGTCCACCGCCGGCTCCAGCCCTGGGCTGTTGATGACCACGGCGTCCGCTCCCGCGATCCTGGCGGCATCCCGAGGAGTAGGTTCGAACGAGTGAGGGTCGACCCCTTCCGGGATGATGGACGAGACGGCGAAGCGCTCCCCGGCCACGTTCTGCACGATGTCGGCCAGGAAGCTGGTGTCGGCCAGGACGGCGGCGGTTCCGGGACCGCCGGCTCCGAGCTCCTGCCCCTGCGCCCCGCACCCTACCACCAGCATAGTCCCTGCCAGCGCAGCCGCAACCAGCATTGCCGCGGCCGGCGTCCGAAGCAGACCGGCAAGACGAGCCGGACCGCGCGCGCCTGCACACCGACCGGGTCGGCCCAGCGAACCCAGTCGTTGTTGCTGCCGGTCCGGTCTCATGCGGCCCTTCCGTGGTGCGATCTACATGACGATCTTGTTGAGCGGATACTCGACGATCCCTTGGGCCCCCGCCGCTTTGAGGCGGGGGATGATAACGCGTACCGTGGACTCATCGATGATCGTGTTCACCGCCAGCCATTCCTCGTCGCTCAGAGCCGAGATCGTGGGCTTCAGCAGGGCGGGCAGCGCCTCGAGCACCTTGGGGAGGTCGGCGCGCCGGACGTTCAACATGAGGCCCACCTTGCCCAGCGCGGCGATGGCCCCTTCCAGCAGCAGGGTGATGTCCTCCAGCTTGCGCCGTTTGTCGGGGTCCCGCCAGGAGTCAACGTTCGCGATGAGCTGGGTGTTGGACTCGAGCACGGTTTCGATGATCCGCAGCTTGTTCGCCCGCAGGGAGCTCCCGGTCTCGGTCACTTCGACGATGGCGTCGGCCAACTCGGGTGGCTTGACCTCCGTGGCGCCCCAGCTGAACTCCACCTTGGCGGTGACGCCTTTCCCGGCCAGGTAGCGCTTGGTGGTGGCCACCAGCTCGGTGGCGATGATCTTGCCCTCCAGGTCTTGCACCGAATGGAAGGGGGAGGCCTCCGGCACCGCGAGCACCCAGCGCACCTTGCCGAAGCTCTGTTTGGCGTACACCAGATCGCAGACCGCGTGGACGGTGGCACCGTTCTCCTGAACCCAGTCCAGCCCGGTTATGCCGGCGTCGAGCAGGCCGTTCTCCACGTAGCGGGCCATCTCTTGGGCTCGGATCAGCACACACTCGATCTCAGGGTCGTCCACCACGGGGAAGTACGAGCGGCTGGTGGTGGTCACGTTGAAACCGGCCCGGCGGAACAGGTCGATGGTGGCATTCTCGAGGCTGCCCTTGGGTATCCCCAGCTTAAGGATCATCGCTCGCTCTCTTTGCCGTCAGTGAACGGACCCGGCGGTCCCCGAAGGGCCGCGCCAGCGCATTATAGCGCCGCGACCGACCCCACCGCCCGGAAGGCCGGCCGCGCTTACGCCGGGCTTGGGGCTCGCCCCACCGCCGATGCCCGTGCTATAAAGAGAGGGCCTGACTACCATGTTCCGCAAACGACCCGCCAAGAAGCAGTCCTCACCGTTCTTCCTCCACCGTTCGATGTCGAGCCCGGCTCCCGGGCAGACCGTCTTGTCAGCGACCCGACGACAGAAAGGAGGACCGCATGAAGGCAGGCCTCATGGGATTCGGGAGGACCGGACGGTCGGTCGCCCGCGTACTGCTCGAATCGAAGGTGACCAATCTCCAGTGGGCCATCCGCCGTTCCACGCTCCTGACCCATCGTTCGGTGCCGGAGTTCCTGGGAGTGGAATCTGACGAGCCCGGTCTCATCTACAGCAAGGAAGAGTTCACGGCGGACGAGCTTTTCGACAGGATGCCCGTGGACGTGGTGGTGGACTTCTCGTCGGAGTCCGGTCTCGAGTACTACGCCGAGGCCGCAGCCGCACGAGGCATCACCATCGTCACCGCGGTCTCCCTCTATTCCTGCGAACAACTGGAACTTCTCCAGCGCCTTTCTCAGCGGACGGTGGTGATGCACTCACCCAACATCACCATCGGCATCAACTTCCTGATCATCGCCGCTCAGATACTCAAGAAGATAGCCCCCTACACCGACATCGAGATCATCGAAGAGCACTTCAAGCAGAAGGTCGAGGTATCGGGGACCGCCCGTCTTATCGCCAGCGCGCTCGAACTGCCCGATGAAAGCGTCAAGAGCATCCGGGCCGGGGGCATCATCGGGGTCCACGAGATCCTCTTCGGCTTCCCCTTCCAGACCATACGCCTGCGCCATGAGTCCATCTCCCGGGAAGCCTTCGGCAACGGGATACTCTTCGCGGTCCAGCACCTGGAGGGCAAGCCTGCCGGGTTCTACAAGATGGAGGACCTCCTCCTGCCCTACTTCCGGGTGCAGGAGACAGCGACCGAGGCGGCCCAAGCGATCAGCCGGCCGTGGTGGAGACGCTGGCCGCCGAGCAAGAAGGTGGCTCAGCCCGCCCCGGGAACGCCCAAGGACCGCAACCCCTACAAGATCTGACGGCGGGTCCCCACAGGCCTCAGGCCCCACAAGCCTCAGCTCCCACAGGCCTCGCAGGCCCTTGACGTCCGGCTAGGCCTAGTCCTCCTTCAGCGAGAGCGGTTCACCACAGCAGACGAACCCCTCGATGCGGCAGGTCTCCTCCGCCTCCTCGCCCTCCTCGTGGCTGCATTCTTCGATCACTTGGATCTCCAGACCGCAGCGCTCGCAGTAGTAGATCTCACCCTCTCGCATCTCATCGCAGCGCGCCATGGCTCCCCCCTTCGACTCAGGCGGCTTCCGGGTGGTCGAGGAACCACTTCCACCGTTCGATGTGGCCGACTTCGTCGGCCTGGTCCTTCTCCACGAAGCCCCGGGTCTCGTCGTCCCAATCTATCTGCGCAAGCAGGTCGGTGTAGTGATGGACCGCCTTGGTCTCCACCCACACGCCCGTCCTAAGGATCCGCTTCGTCCCCAGCAGCCGCGAGCCCAGACCGAAGACGTACCCCACCATCCAGTAGGTCCAGCGCAGTCTGCTGGGCTTGAAGCCGTACTCGTACAGCTTGGTCTGGAAATCCTGCATGTGGGTCATCTCGTTGCACATGGCCGCGGTCAGTTGGCGGTTGAGTTCGGAGGGCCGGGAGGTGATCTGACACTTGTAGATGTTCGTGGCCATGATCTCCAGGGTGTGAAGAGTGCGCAACCCTTTCTTGATGGCCTTCCTGCGCTCGGGGGTGTAGTCGAGACCCCGGGTCTTCACCTGTTCCGCCCGCATCTCGGGGCGGATCACGGACACGTCAAATGTCATAATCCGTCCTCCGCTGACCCCTCCCTGCGAGACTTCTCCGGCCCCCCGTCACCGAGCAAGGCCCGCCGGCGCAGCCGTTCCGCCTCCAAGTGCTCGGCTTCCTCTGCGAGCTCCTTGATCTCCCTCTGCAACGCCTCTTCCACCTTGAGGTCGTCCTGGATGGCGTGACGGTCTTCCTCCACGCTGCCCATATCTCTGCTCTCCTCCGCTGGCCGAGGCCCACCGGGCCACTTGCGCCCCTCTCACTATACCCATCCTGGCCTCTGCCCACGCGCAGAAGACCCCGGTATTGGCCGGACCGGGGGTTGCCGCCGGGGCGGGTGCGCGAGTATCCTCACCCCCGTACCCTTTCGTCTGCATCGACGCCCGCTCGTCACCAAGGAGGGCCGCAAAGGCATGATGGAATGTCCGCACTGCCGTGCTGAGTTCGAAGAGAAACCCCACTATTTCGCCCTTGGCATCGACCAGGACGGCACCTGGCAAGTCTCCAACCAGCGCTGTCCTTCGTGCGACCGCCTCATCGTCTCCATCTGCACCAAGGAAGGCTGCAGCTATCCAGCCTGGCCGGCCACCTCGGCCCGGGCCAGGCTGAGCGATGACGTGCCGGCCGACCTGGCCGCCCAGTATCTGGCGGCCAGCCAAGTGCTGCCCTACAGCGAAGAAGCCTCCGCCGCCCTCTCCCGCCGGCTCCTCCACAAGGTCCTGGCCGCACAGAGCGGTGCCGGCTACGGGGGTCTTGCCGATCAGATCCGACGGGCGCTGGCCTCGCCGTCGCTTCCCCCCTATCTTAAGGACGCGCTCGAGATGTACGTGCGGGTGGCAAAGCTCGAACCCGACACCACCCGTAGTTACCGGCCTGAGGCTCTGGTGTCGCCCGTCGAGGGCGAGGCCGACTGGCTCCTCGACCTCCTGAACCCTCTGCTCGAGTTCTACTATGTGCAGCCGGCCAGGTTGCGGCGCAAGCGGGACGCCCTGGAGGAGAGGATCGCACCGCCACCCCCCGCTCCCGCGCCCCTAGCGCTCGCGCCCGAGGAACCCCCGGTACAAACGGTCGAACTAGCGGAGGCAGGCCCAGATGTCCAGTGATATCAACAAACTCCGCGCCGAAGCCCTCCCCCGTGGAGTGGTGACGGCGACCACGTCCCTTGTCGGCACCGCCCGCAACGCCATCATCACCGACACGGAGGGCAGGCAGTTCATCGACTTCGCCGGCGGCATCGGGGTGATGAACGTCGGTCACTCCCACCCGAAGGTGGTGGCCGCCGCCCGCGCCCAGATCGACCGCTTCGCCCACACTTCCATCAGCGTCTTCGGCTGGGACTCCTACATCAGGCTGGCCGCCAAGCTCAACCAGAAGGCCCCTGGGTCCACTCCCAAACGAAGCTTCTTCGTGAACTCGGGGGCCGAAGCGGTGGAGAATGCGGTCAAGATCGCCCGCTGCGCTTCCGGGCGTCCCGGCATCGTGGTCTTCAACAACGCGTTCCACGGACGCACCAACCTGACCATGGGCCTGACCTCCAAGATCGTCCCTTACAAGAAGGATTTCGGACCCTTCCCGGCCGACATCTACCGCATCCCCTACGCTTACTGCTACCGCTGCCCGCTCAACCTGGCCTATCCCGCCTGCGGCGTGGAGTGCGCGGAACTCCTCCGCCACGGCTTCGAGAACCAGTTCCAGGCCGATCGCATCGCCTGCGTCATCGCCGAGCCGGTCCAGGGGGAAGGCGGCTTCATCGTCCCGCCGCCTGAGTATCACGCCAGGCTCAAAGCGATCTGCGAGCAGCACGGCATCGTGTTCATCGCCGACGAGGTCCAGACCGGTTTCGGTCGCACCGGCAGACTCTTCGCCATGGAGCACTATGGGGTCGAGGCCGACATCATGACCACGGCCAAGTCCATCGGGGCAGGCTATCCCTTGGCCGGCATCACCGGCAAGGCGGAGATAATGGACGTCCCCGGTCCGGGCAGCATCGGCGGGACCTACGGAGGGAACCCCTTGGCCTGCGAGGTGGCTCTGGCCGTCTTCGACATCATGGAGGAGGAGAGGCTGCCTGAACGCGCGCTGGAGATAGGCCGCCGGGTCAAGGAGCGCTTCCTGGCCATGCAGCAGCGCTTTCCCCAGATCGGGGACGTCCGGGGCCTGGGGGCCATGATGGCCATGGAGCTGGTGGAGGACCGCGACACCAAGCAGCCGGCCTCGGCCCTGACCAAGACCTACCGAAGCAAGCTCTACGAGAACGGCCTCGTCAACGTCATCGCCGGGACTTACGACAACGTCATCCGCACCCTCATGCCGCTCACCATCGAGTGGGAGACCCTCCACCGCGGCCTCGACATCATGGAAGAGACCTTGGCCCAGGTCATCGCCGGGTCGTGAACGAGATCGCTCATGCGATGACCCCGGTGGAGGCGCCGGCCGGGGACAGGCGGGATCTGGAGCGCAAGTCCTCCGCGGTCACGCTCTCCGACATGGAGGTGTTCATCTTCCCGGAGCTCATGTACAGCCTAGTGCTGGCGAACATCATGTCGCCGCGCATCTGGAGGTGGCGTGAGGACCCCTGGTTCGCCGAGGCCGCCTCCATGACGCCCTACCGGCGTATCACCCGGCTCAAGCAGTACATCATGGACCACTACGCCTTCAACCTCGACCTCGACACCTGGGGCCTCACCACCAAGCAGACCGAGATCGCCCGCTTCCGGGACTGGGTCGGCCCGGAGGCGCTGGCCCAATCCAACGCGCTCTTCGGCTACGAGGGCGACAAGTACTACTTCGACATCGACATCCGCACCCACTTCGGCCTGGATAAGTACGAAGGCGACGTCATCCCTTACTGGAAGACGGAGACCGTCGAGGCCATGGACGCCTTCCGCCACAAGCCGGACTATGCCTCCGGGGCCGGGGAATGCGTATCCCTAGCCGCGCTCTATGCGGCTGCGCTCTTCGTGGTGGGGCAGATCCCCCTGCGCGACATCTTCCTCATGGCCACCCCTCTGCACTCCCAGAATTTCGTCGACGTGGGCCAGGGCATCCTTACCAACAACCGACGCCTGGTGACCAAGAACATGTGGTTCAATGGCACCGCTCTCTCCGCCCAGGCCCGGCGGGCGTTGGAGAACGAGCGGGTGACCGTGGTGGCTCACGAAAGCGGCTGGATCCACATTCTCTTCGACCGGGCCACTATCGAGCCCGAGGCGTACAGCCGCTTCGCCGGCAAACTCCGCCGCTTCCTGCAGACGCCGTTGACCGCGGAGATACTGGGCAATTTCGTGCGCCACAGCGCCGACCTGCAGAAGTGTTTCCAGGCCCGTTGGCGCAACTTCGGCAGCGACCGCTACATCGCCATGGAGAAGCTCCTGGCCTACGAACAGGACTGTCCCTACCGCTTCAACGACGACACCCGCGAACGGCTGCTGATGGAGGTGGCGGGTGAGGACTTCGAGTCGCGTCCGCTGCCCGACCGCATCGTCATCGACGACCTGGAACAGATCGTCCGCCAGCGCCGAGTGGACATCCGCACGCCCGAGGGATTCGCGCTGTTGGTGGAGCAGGTCGCGCCTTCGTGCGTGCGGGCGCAGGACGCCATCGAGCGCCTACGTGACTTCTGCTGGACCGAACCCCGCCTGCCCGACACCGAGTCCAAGGTCTTCGACCGCAGCCAGACCCCTCTCGAGCTGCAGGTGGGCATGGACCGGGCCGACATCATCTCCCGCCTGGAGTGCATCCGCGAAAGCAACGAGGTGGCCGATCTGGCCTTCTACGCCTATCGCGACCTCAACCGCACCGAGGTCGAGCCCTTCCTCAAGGCGGCACTGGAGCGGTGCCCGGTGGCCGTGGCCGGCACCACCGGCATGGACGACGAGGCCGTGGTGGCCCACATCGCCGGCTTTGCGGACGAGTCCATCTACGACGAGCCCGGCAGGCTGGCCCAGCCCGACGAGGTGTGGAACTACCGGCGCGGCGACGGAGTCGAGAAAGCCCTGCTGTTGGCCGACATCCTGCGCGCGCGTCACCCCGGCGGCGACATCACCATCGAGATCACGCCGCAGGCTGCAGTGCTGCGGACTCCAGGGAGGGTGTTGACCTACCCCAGCCGCAAAGGCTTAAGACCGCAGACCTGGGTCTGCGGCTCCTAGACCCGCGTCCCCGGATGCCCTTCTAGACCCAGCGACCGCCGCAGCGCCGCGTCCACCTCTTGCATCACGGGCTGAGGGCATTCCGCCAGCGGCGTCTTCTCCACCCGCTCCAGGCTGACCGTCCGAATCTGCTCGCAGAGGATCACCCCGGCTTTCCCCAGCACCTCCGGAGGCAGAGCCACCTGGAAGGGATACAGCCGCGAGGGCAGGTGAGAGCTGAGGCCCACCACGATGGTGGTGGCGGCCGCCTCGTTCCCCAGGTCGTTCTGCACCACCAGAGCCGGCCGCAGCCGGCTTGGGCCGGCTGCGGACTGCCGCCCAGCCGCTTCTGCGCCGAAATCGACCAGATAGATGCAGCCGCGGCGCACTGCGGGCTGTGCGCTCATGCCGGCGCCTCTGTTGACCCGGACATCGACATGCCCTCCTCAGCCAAGCGCACGTCCAGGTCGCGCATCTCTGAGTATCCCTGCCGCATCATCTCCGCCACCTCGTCGGCGCGCAGCCGCTCCAGGGCCTCCAGGATCACCTCGGTCTTGGTGGTGCCCCGCTCGTGGGCCCGCCGTTCGATGTACGCGACCGCCCACAGGGGGAGCCTAATGTTGAAGGGTTTGGTACTCATGCCCTCAGCCTAGTCGGAGGTGGCGCCTTTGTAAAGCGCCGTTGTACATACAAGAGCGGGCGGCGGAGGCCGGGCCTCCGCCGTGTTTCGGCTACGGACGATCGTGGAATGACCGTCGGAGTGACCACATACCCCCCAGAGTGTCGATAGGAGGTCCGAGCGATGAAGTACACGTGCTCCGTCTGCGGCTACGTCTTCGAGGGTGACTCGCCCCCCGATCAGTGCCCGCAGTGCAAAGCGCCGGCGGTCAAGTTCAAGGCGGCGACCGACACCGCGGCCGCGTGGGCTGCCGAGCACGTGATCGGCGTCGCCAAAGACGTGGATCCGCGGGTGATCGAGGGGCTGCGCATGAACTTCAACGGGGAGTGCACCGAGGTGGGCATGTATCTGGCCATGTCCAGGGCGGCTGATCGCCAGGGCTACCCCGAAGTGGCCGAGGCCTACAGGCGCATCGCCTTTGAAGAAGCCGACCACGCATCCCGCTTCGCCGAGCTTCTGGGCGAGGTGGTCTCCCCCGACTCCAAGGTCAATCTCGAGCTGCGGGTGGATGCCGAGTACGGCGCCACCGCGGGCAAGGTCGAATTGGCCAAACTGGCCAAGGAGTTGGGCTACGACGCCATCCACGACACCGTTCACGAGATGGCCAGGGACGAGGCCCGCCACGGCAAGGCTTTCAAAGGGCTGCTGGACCGCTACTTCAGCAAGTAGTACGGGGAGCGCCTGGGGCGGTTGATCATCGCCCCAGTGTGATGAAGGCCCCGGCGGCCCCCAGGCCGCCGGGGCCTTCGCTCGTTTCGCCCATCAGGAGGCCTCGGCCAGAGCCTCCACGAACTGACTGTGGTACAGGTCGTGATAGAAGCCCGCCCGGGCCAGCAACTCCTCGTGCGTCCCTTGCTCCACGATGGCCCCCTTGTCCATGACCAGGATGAGGTCGGCTCCACGGATGGTGGAAAGACGGTGGGCGATCACGAAACTGGTGCGGCCCTTGAGCAGGCGTCCCATCGCCCGTTGGATGAGCACCTCGGTCCGGGTGTCGACCGAACTGGTGGCCTCGTCCAGGATGAGTATCTCAGGGTCGGCCAGGAAGGCCCGAGCGATGGTCAGAAGTTGTCTCTCTCCCTGGGACACGTTGGCGGAGTCGTCGTCGAGCTTGGTGTCGTACCCTTGCGGGAGAGTCCGCACGAAGTGATGGACGTGGGCCGCCTCGGCGGCGGCCATGATCTCCGCCTCAGTGGCGTCCTCCCGCCCGTAGGCGATGTTCTCCCGAATGGTGCCGGCGAAAAGCCAAGCGTCCTGCAGGACCATGCCGAAAAGCCGGCGCAGATCGTCACGGGTCATGTCGCGCGTGTCCACCCCGTCGACCAGGATGGCGCCGCCGTCGATCTCATAGAAACGCATCAACAGGTTGACCAGGGTGGTCTTGCCCGCCCCGGTGGGACCCACGATGGCCACGGTCTGCCCTGGCTGCACCTGGATGCTCAGATGGTCGATGAGGGGGACGTCGGGAAGATAGCGGAAGGACACGTCACGGAACTCGATCCGGCCGCTGGCGTGCTTAAGCACGACCGGCTCGGCCACGTCGGCCGTCTCTTCCTCCTCGTCGAGTAGTTCGAACACCCGCTCCGCGGAGGCCACCGCCGATTGGAGCACGTTCGCGACACTGGCCGTCTGGGTGATGGGCTGGGTGAACATCTGCGAGTACTGGATGAACGCCTGGACGTCGCCCAGCGACAACGCACCCGTCGCCACCCGCAGCCCACCGACCACCGCGATGGCCACATACTGCAGGTTCCCCACGAACATCATCATGGGCATGATGATCCCGGAGATGAACTGGGCCTTGAAGCTGGCCTCATAGAGGAGCTCGTTCTCCTGGTCGAACTGGGCAATGGCCTCTTTCTGCCGCCCGAAGATCTTGACGATGGTGTGACCGGTGAAGGTCTCCTCCACCTGGCCGGTGAGCGTGCCTGTGTGTTGCCACTGACGGGCGAACTGCTTCTGGGAGCGCTTGGCGATCAAGATGGTGATGACGATCGAGATGGGCACCGTGACAAGGCAGATGACGGCCAGCAACGGACTGATCCAGAACATCATGGCCAGCACCCCGATCAGGGTCAGTATCGAGCGGATGATCTCGTTCAGCGTCTGCTGCATGGTCTGCTGGATATTCTCGATGTCGTTGGTAACCCGGCTGAGGATGTCGCCGCGCGGGTGGGCGTCGAAGTATCTCAAGGGCAGACGAGCGAGCTTGTCGTCGACGTCCTGCCGCAGGGAGTACATCGTCCGCGCCACCACCCCGGCCATCAGGTAGCCCTGGAGCCAGCCGAACAGCGCGCTGAGTAGATAGATGACGGTGACGATGAGGAGGACCTGCCCCACCGCGGCGAAATCGATCCCCTGACCGGGCACGATGTCGGTCATGCCGGCCAGCATGTCGGCCAGGTTGTCCTGTCCGGCCGCGCGCAACCCGGCCACGGCCTGCTCCTGCGTGACCCCCGGGGGCAGTTGTGCGCTCACCACTCCAGAGAAGATGAGGTTGGTAGCCCGGGCGAGGATCTTGGGCGCCCCCACCGTGCAGGCCACGCTCACCACCGTCAGCAGGATGATCAGCACTATCAGCCGCCGTTCGGGTCGAAGCCTGCGAACAAGCCGCTTGAAAGAGCCTTTGAAGTCTTTGGGCTTCTCGCCCGAGCCGATCAGCCCAGGAGGTCCGAAACCGGGTCCGGCGGGGGGCCGCCTGCCCGCCCGGCCTGGGCCGGCCGCGGTCCCCCCGGGGGCGGCTTCGGGGGCGGTGCCCGGTCTCCCTGCCGGCGCCGGCACGCCGCTCGTCCGCTCCTCGGCGCTCACGCCACTTCCTCCTCGGTGAGCTGCGAGTACACGATCTCACGGTAGGTCTCGCAGCGGTCGAGCAGATCCTCGTGATCGCCCAGGCCGCAGATGCCACCCTCCTCCAGGACCACGATCTGGTCGGCGTTGAGGATGGTGCTGACCCTCTGGGCCACCACGATGACGGTGGCGTCCCGTGTCTCTCTCTTGAGGGCGGCGCGCAGCATCGAGTCGGTCTTGAGGTCCAGAGCCGAGAAGCTGTCGTCGAAGACATACACGTCGGCCTTCTTCACCAGGGCCCGGGCGATAGCCAGCCGTTGCCGCTGGCCGCCGGACACGTTGGTCCCCCCTTGCGTGATCGGCTCGTACAGCCCTTCGGGCATCGCGCGGACGAACTCTTCCGCCTGCGCTATCCGGAGCGCGCGCCACAGTTCATCGTCGGTGGCATCGGGGTTGCCGTAGCGGAGGTTGCTGGCGACCGTGCCCGAGAAAAGCAGGGCTTTCTGGGGAACGAAGCCGATATGACGCCACAGGTCGGCGCGCTCCATCTCCCTGATGTCCCGTCCGTCCAACAGGATGCTCCCCCCGGTCACGTCGTTCAGCCGGGGGATGAGTCCGATCAGAGTGGACTTGCCACTGCCGGTGCTGCCCACGATGGCGGTGGTCTCACCCGGGCGGGCCGTGAAGGAGACCCCGCTGAGGATGGCGTCCTGGGCACCCGGGTAGCGGAACTCCACGTCCCTGAACTCCACCACGCCGTGGATGCCGCCCGCTTTCCTTGCCGGCGTGACCGGGGCGAGGGGGTCGTGGATGGCTGGTTCCACGTCGAGGACATCCTGGATGCGACCGGCCGATGCGGCCGCCCGCGGGATCATCGCCGCCACCATGGTCGTCATGAGCACCGAGAAGAGGATCTGCATGACGTAGGCGATGAAGGCGAACAGGTTGCCGATCTGCATCTCACCGCTGTCCACCCGCTGGCCGCCGAACCACATGATGGCGACCGTGGAGAGGTTCACGATGGTGAACAGGACGGGGAACAGTATCGCGAAGAGCCGGAAAACCCGCAGGATGGTGTCGGTCAGCTCCTGGTTGGCCTGGCCGAACCTCCTCTCTTCATACTCGGTCCGGGCGAAGGCCCTGATGACGCGGATGCCGCTCAAGGTCTCGCGCATGATCTGGTTGATGCGGTCGAGCCGGGCCTGGATCGTGCGGAAGAGCGGGATGGCCTTGCGCAGGACGAGGAGGAGGAACACCAGCATGATGGGCACGATCACCGCCAGAGAAGCCGACAGGGGCACGTCCTGGCGAAGGGCCATGATGATGCCCCCTATGACGAGCATCGGGGCCAGCAGCATCAGGGACAGCCCCAGGGCGATGAGCATCTGCACCTGTTGGACGTCGTTGGTGTTGCGGGTGATGAGAGAGGGAGTGCCGAACCGTCCCATCTCTGCCTGAGAGAAGCTGTGTACCTTGCGGAACAGGTCGCCCCGGACGTTGCGGCCCAAGCCCATGGCCACCCGGGCGCCGTGGTAGACGGAGGTCACCGAGAAAGCGATGATGACCAGGGTGACCGCCAGCATGATGCCGCCTGTACGCAGGATGTAGGCGGTATCACCTTGGGCCACTCCGTAGTTGATTATGTCGGCGTTGAGAGTGGGCAGGTAGAGGTTGCCGACGGCCTGCCCCAGGACCAGCATCACGATGAGCCCGATGCGCGCACGATACGGCCGTAGGTAGGTGAGGAGCAGTCTCTTCACGCTCCCGGCCCCGCCTCCTGCCCGCCTTGGCTGCGCAGCCGTTCGCTCATGCGCGCCGCCAGCAGCTCGAGCAGCCGCTCCAGTTCGATCTTGTCCGCCTGGCTGAGCGACCCCACGGTGGAGTTGACGTAGTCCTCAAAGGAGGCGCGATTAGCCTCTTCCTGGCGGCGCCCCGTCTCGGTCAAGAACACACGGGTGATGCGCTGATCACCGGGGTCGGGCCTGCGGGTGACCGCCCCCGCCTTTTCCAGGGCCTGCAATATGCTCGTCACCCGCGGTCGGGAAAGGTGCAGCACGTCGGCCAGGTCACGCTGGCTCATTCCGTCCGTCTCGGCGAGAAGGCGGAGGGCGATGACCTCACCGTGGTGGAGACCGAACGCGCTCAGATCCCGCAGCATGGCCTGACGGTGGAGGTGGAACACCCGTCCAAAGGCCTGAAACGTCCGCAGCGTCAGGTCATCGACGTTGGGGAGCGATGCCGGCGGCAGTTTCGAACCGCCACAATGGGGAGCCAATGGACGCGTGATGCCTCCTCCAGGACCAGCCGCATGCCCGGCCTTTAGTTTTGTCCAAAACAGTTTTGCACGGAACCATATCGGCGTCAACGAGGCGCTGCGACATCTGTCCGCCTTGCTGAGCCCGCTCGGAGGTTGACGGACTCAAGGCCACCCTATAGAGTCCCTTCCATGAATGGACCGATCAGAGCCCCCACCTGGCGGAGCCTGGCTGTGCAAGCGGCCTCGCTCTCAGCCCAGGGCCGGTTTGACCAAGCCATTGCCGCCGGCGAGCAGGCTCTGGCCGCCGCAGCCGAGGCCCTGGGAGAAGACCACCTTCAGGTGGCCGCTGCCGCCGCCGACCTGGCCGCCCTACACGAGGCCTCGGGCCACTACACCGCCGCGGGCCCTCTGTACGCGCGGGCGCTAGCCATCAGAGAGAAGGCCCTTCCCGCCGGCGATATGCTCCTTGCCCTGAGCTTGGAGAACCTGGGCCGGGTAGAGCACGAGCTCCACCATCTCGACGCGGCCGCCTCGCTCCTCGAAAAAGCGCTTGCCCTGCGCGAGCGCTGTCTGGGGCCAGACCACGCCCATACCGCCCTCACCCGGGACGACCTCGCCGACGTCCTCCTGGCATCGCGACGCTACCCCGAAGCCGAGGCCCTCTATCGGCGGGCCCTGGAGACCCGGGAGACCGTCTTCGGCATGGATCATCCCCGGGTAGCCGTCAGTCTGGAGCGCCTGGGCTCACTCTGCTCCGCCCGCGGCGCCTACGAGGAAGCCGCCTCGCTGTACGGCCGCGCCCTCTCCCTCCGCGGAGCCGCCCTGGGCGCCGACCATCCCGACCTCGCCCTCACGCACGACCTCCTGGGCCGCCTGGCCACCGTCCAAGCCCTGCTGGACCAAGCCCAGGCAGAACACCAGCGGGCCCTCGCCCTGCGCGAGGCCGCCTTCGGTCCGGATGATCCCTCACTGGCCGCGAGCCTCGACGGGCTGGTGGCGGTCCACATCGCCGCGGGCCGCCTGGCCCAGGCCGAAGCCGCAGCCGAGAGGTCCTTGGCCATTCGCGAGCACACGCAGGGGCCTGACCACCCCGACACCGCGGCCACTCTGGCGACGCTGGCCCGCATCCGTGATGCGCGGGGGCGCACGACCGAAGCCGAAGCCTCTCACAAACACGCACTGGAGATCCGGCGCGCCTCCCTGGGTCCCGAGCACCCGGCAGTGGCGGACAGCCTTTCCGGTCTGGCCGAGTTCTATCGAGCCCAGGGCAGATATGCCGCAGCGGAGCCTCTCTTCCAGGAAGCCCTGGCTATCCGGGACAAGACCCTGGGCCCCGTCCATGCCGATACCGCCGCCGCCCTCGCCAACCTGGCCGAGGTCTACTACGTCCAGGGCAGATATGGGGAGGCGGAGCCTCTCTACGAGCGAGCCGTCACCATCGCCGAACAGACCCTGGGACCCGAGCACCCGAGCTTGGCCTTGAGCCTGAACGGCTTGGCGGTCCTCTACTCGGTCCAGGGACGATACGCAGCGGCGGAGCCCCTCTACCGCCGCTCGCTCGACATCTGGGAGAAGACCCTGGGACCGGAGCACCCGGACGTAGCCACCGGCCTGGGCAACCTTGCCGTGCTCTACGACGCTCAAGGGCGCTACGACGAAGCCGAGCCTCTGCACAGACGGGCTCTCGCCATCCGCGAAGAGACGCTGGGGCCCGAGCACCCGCACGTGGCCACCAGCCTGGAGAATCTGGCCGAGCTCTACCGGGCGCAAGGCCGCTATGCGCTGGCTGAACCCCTGTATGAGCGGGCGCTGGCCATCGGGGAGAAGACCCTGGGGCCGGAGCACCCCGATGTGGGCTTGAGTATCAACAATCTGGCCGAGCTCTACCGCATGCAGGGACGGTTCGCTGAGGCGGCCCCTCTCTATCAGCGCTCTCTTAGCATCGCCCAGGAAGCGTTGGGGCCGGAGCACCCCGATGTCGCCCTGAGCATCAACGGCCTGGCCGAGCTGGCCCGGGCCCAAGGCCGTTATGCCGAGGCCGAGCCTCTCTACGAGCGGGCGTTGGCTATCCGCGAGAAGACCTTGGGGGCAGACCATCCGGACGTCGCCCTCACCCTGGAGAGTCTGGCCATGCTCTACGAGGAGACCGGCCGCAGCGCCGAGGCGGCGCGGCTGCAGGCACGGACGCAGGCCATCCGGGCCCGGCAGCGCTGACGGACCGGCCGCGCCCAGCCCGCGGCCGGTGACCTACTCGAGGGCGACCAGCAGTTGTCCCTTCTCCGCCTGGTCACCCTTGTTGACGAGCACCGCCCTCACCTTGGCCTTCTTGGGCGACCGCAGCTCGTTCTCCATCTTCATCGCCTCGAGCACGATCAAGGCCTGGCCCTCTTCCACGGAGTCGCCGGCCTTCACGAGAACGTCGACGATCTTGCCCGGGACGGGAGCCCAAACACCCTCGGTCACATCTCCCAGCGCCGCCCCGGCCGCTGACTCCGCCGCGGCGCCCGGCGCCGCCGGCGGAGCGGGCACGGCCACCGGCGCGGCGCCCCCTCCTTCTCGAACCACCTGCGACGCCGTCACCGGCACCCGCTCCCCCGCCACCTCCAGCGTGAAGCAGCCGACCTCGGCGTAGCCGTCGACAACCCGCACCTCGAAGGTCTTCTCGCCCACTTGGAGCAAGCGACGGTCGGCCGAAGAGGAGGTGAACCTGCACTCGAACACCTGGCCGTCGATGGTCACGGTGCCGCCTGGCGCGGCCGAGACCTCGTACTCCCTGCCGTCCGCCTGGAGTTTGAACTTCATTTCAGTATCTCCAGGCCACGGCCCGATTGCCGACCAGTTCAGCCCGGCCCGCCGCGGCCCAGGCCGAGACGGGTGCAGCGGCCGGCCACGCGGTCGCTTCGGCCGCTTCTTCGTGGTCCGCCCGGCCCGCATCCGGCAGTGCTTCCGCAGGCGCGCTCGCGGTGGCTGCCTCGCTGCATGCCGCCTCCTGCTGCACCCCGAGCAGGTCGGCGACCACGGCGGCCAGGGCCGCCAGCTCCTCCAGGGGCCTCTGTGTGCGGTCGCGGCGCGCGAAGAACTCCAGCGCCACTTGAGGGAACATGGCGTAGGAGATCAGGTCTTCTTCGCTGTAGCTGATGCCCAGTTCGTCCAGCTCGGCCCGCCGCTTGGGCAACTCGGGCTCGAGGGAGTCGGCCGGGCGGGTCGTGATGGGTGCCTCGTCGCCGATGATGAGCTTCTGCACCTCGGGGTCAACCGCGCCGGGAGGCCGCCCGTAGAGACCCTGCACGTAGGCCCTGGTCTCCTTGGTGACCATCTGGTAGCGGCCCATCAGCACGTTGAGGGTGGCCTGAGTGCCCACGATCTGGGACGTGGGTGTCACCAGCGGAGGATAGCCCAACTCCAGGCGCACCCGCGGCACCTCCGCCAGCACCTCATCCATTCGATCCAGCGCCCCCTGCTCCTTGAGCTGCGCAGACAGATTGGAAATCATGCCGCCGGGGATCTGCCACAGCAGCACGGCCGGGTCGACGGCGGTGAAGGCGCTCTCATAGGCCTTGTACTTCTTGCGGACCTCGCGAAAGTACTCGGAGATCTCTTCAAGCAACCGGATGTCCATACCGGTGTCCCTGTCGGTACCCGCCAGCGCAGCCACCATGGACTCCGTGGGCGGGTGGGACGTCCCCATGGACAGCGAAGAGATGGCGCAGTCGAGGATGTCGGCTCCGGCCTCGACCGCCTTGAGATACGCCATTGATGCCATACCAGAAGTGTAATGACAATGCATATGCACCAATATATTGGGGTGTGCCGCCTTGAGCGCGCTCACCAACCGATAGGCGTCCTGGGGATCGAGCAGGCCGGCCATGTCCTTTATGCAGAAACTCTGAGCACCCAGTCCGGCTAGGCGGGCGGCGTACTCCAGAAAGGATTCCACACTGTGGACCGGGCTCTTGGTGTAGCTGATGGTGGCTTCCACCCACTTGCCGTTCTCTCTGACCGCGGCGATGGCGGTCTCCATGTTGCGAGGGTCGTTCAGAGCGTCGAACACCCGGAAGACGTCGATGCCGGCCTTGGCGGCCAGGCGGACGAACTCGCGGACCACGTCGTCGGCGTAGTTGCGGTAGCCCACCGCGTTCTGGCCGCGCAGCAGCATCTGCAGGCGAGTGTCCGGCATGGCCGCCTTCAGCAGCCGGACCCTCTCCCAGGGATCCTCGTTCAGGAACCGCATCATGGAGTCGAAGGTGGCGCCTCCCCACATCTCCAGCGACCAGTAGCCGACCCGGTTCAGCTTGTCGGCGATGGGGAGCATGTCCTCGGTGCGCATGCGGGTGGCCAAGAGAGATTGGTGGGCGTCGCGCAGCACCAGGTCGGTGATATACACCGGGTTGGTGGCGGACGAGGTCTTGCGGCGCGGCATGGGAGCGCGGTCCTCGGCCTAAACAGGCATGTTGCCGTGTTTCTTGGGCGGGCGGCCTTCGCGCTTGGACGCACACGCGTCCAGGGCCGCGGCCAAGCGGGCGCGGGTCTCCCGCGGCTCGATGACGTCGTCCAGCAACCCCCGCCGGGCCGCGACCACCGGTGAAGACGCCTCCCAGCCGCAGACGGCGGCTGCGCCGGCCGTCGCCGCGATCTCGGCCGAGGGCCAGGCCAGGTTGAAGTCGGCCCGGATATGCTTGGAGCACATCACCTCATACGCCTCCCCGTACGCCCTGCCCGTGATCACCGCCAGTTTGGGCACCGTGGCTTCACAGTAGGAGTACAGGAGCTTGGCGGCACGGCGGACAGCGCCCGCCCGCGCCTGAGCCAGGCCGGGCTGAAAGCCGGGCGTGTCGACGAAGGTCAGTAGGGGGAGGTTGAAGGCGTCGCAGGTGCGCACGAACCGGGCTCCCTTGTCGGCGGCGTCGAGGTCGATGCGGCCGCCCAGGAACCGAGGGTTGTTCCCCACCACCCCCACCGCCCGCCCGTCGAGCCGGGCGAAGCCGATGACCAGGTTGGGCGCCCAGCGGGGCATCAGTTCCAAGAAATCCCCCCCATCGACCACGTGTCTCACCACGTCGCGCATGTCGTATCCGCCGGCCGCTTCGGCCCCCGCTCCTCCGGAAACAAGAGGCATCAGCGAGTCGAGCGCTTCGGCCGGGCGGCCTGCGGGGTCGTCCGTCCGCAGACGCGGCGTCTCCTCCAAGTTGTTCTGGGGCAGGAACGATAACAGCCTGCGGACCGCCGCCAGACAAGCCGCCTCGTCGTCGGCGGCCAGATGGATGGCTCCCGTACTCTCGTCATGCAGCCGGGCCCCGCCCAGACCCTCGATGGTCGCGCTCTCCCCCAACACCACATGGGCCTTGTCGGGGCCGGTCAAGAGCAGATGGCTCGTCCCCTTGACCATCAGCGTGAAGTCGGCCAGCAGCGGCGAGAAGGCGGCCGCGGCCGCGCAGGGCCCCATGATGGCTGCGATCTGGGGCACCACGCCGGATGCCATCACGTTGCGGAAGAACAGGTCGGCGTGGTTGCCCAGGGCGCTGATGCCCTCGCGCTCGCGCCGCCGGCCCTCGTCGTAGATGCCCACCAGAGGGGCCCCGTTCTTCATGGCCAGGTCGACCACCTTGACCGTCTTCGCCGCCCGGCGTTCGCGCGAGAAGCCCTCCCCCCCGCTGCCGTCTTGGGAGAACACGTAGACGTCTCGTCCCCCCACCTTGCCGTGGCCCGTCACCACTCCCTCGACCAAGACATCCAGTTCCACGAAGGTCCCGGGGTCGAGCAGGTCGAGGAGCCGCTCCCGGGCCGACTTGCACTCCTCCCGGCGGCGGGCAGCGGCCAACTCTGGCCCATCGCTCTGGCGGGCTTCCGCCTTGAGGCGGCGGAGACCATCTATCCGGTCGTCGGCGCTCATGTGGGGACCAATGCTACACGGAAACAGTCACAGAGGGAATGCGGGTCGGTGTACCATTCTGGTATGCGTCGCACTCGCTCTTTCCGCTTCGCCGCGTGGGCCGCGCTGGCGGCCCTCTCATTGGCTGCGGCCGCGTTCTCCACCACCTGCGCTCAAGACAGCGCTGGTGAGGTCCCGGCCACAGCACCTCCCGGCAGTGTCTCGCAGCCCGTCCGCTTCACCACCGCGGACGGCCTCACCTTGGGCGGGCACCTCTTCGGCTCCGGGCCGTCGGCCGTCATCCTCACCCACATGTATCCGGCCGATCAGACCAGTTGGTACCCCACGGCCGAGCGCTTGGCCGACGCGGGCTACCGGGTGCTGACCTTCGATTTCCGCGGCTATGGAGAGTCGCAGGGAGACCGGCAGATCGACCGCATCGACGGCGACCTGGCTGCCGCCCTCGCCTACCTGCGCTCCGCCGGCGCCGCCGAAGTGGTGCTCGTCGGCGCCTCCATGGGCGGCACGGCCGCGCTGGCGGCGGCCGCCGAAGCCCAGTCGCTCTCGAGCATGCGCCTGGCCGGGGTGGTCACCCTCTCCGCCCCGGTCGAGTTCAAGGGACTCTCGGCCGTCGAGGCCGTGCCTCGTCTGGTGGTACCGGTCCTTCTGATAGCGGCGGAGGAAGATGCCGGAGCGGAAGGCGCCCGGCGGTTGGCCGACCTGGCCGGAGGTCCGGTCGAGCTGCGGATCCTTCCGGGAGACGAGCACGGCACCCGGCTCCTCGAGGGGGATCAAGCGGAGACCGTCTACGGCCTCGTGCTTGAGTTCTTGAAGGCGAACCTCGGCGCCGGCGGCCCCCACTGAGGCCAACACCGCCACGGTCGTCACTTCCGTTCATCGAGGGCACCGCCCGGGCCGTCGACGGTTGCGGTGACGCCCACCCCCGACTACTATTGAGCGGCGATACGGTGCGGCGTCGTCGGGTCGCAGCGCGCGTCGGCGGCGTCGGGTCGCGGAGCGGCGAACGGATCCGGCAGAAAGGAGTAGTGATGGCCCACTTCGCCCCCCGAGCGGCCCTCTTGCTCGCCCTGATCGCAGTGGCGGGCTCCTTGCTCATCCTAGGTTGCGGCGACGCCACCCCCGCCTCTTCTGTGAGCGCCACGGGCGGGACGCCCTCGACCACGACCTCGACCGGGCGGACCTTCACCCTGGACGAGCTGGCTGAGTTCGACGGCAAGGACGGCCGTCCCGCGTATGTCGCCGTCGACGGTGTGGTCTACGACGTGTCCGCCAGCACCCGCTGGCCTGAGGGCAGGCACTTCTCCTGCGGCCTGGACTCCACTGCCGGGCGCGACCTCTCCGACCTGATCAAGCAGGCTCCGGCGAACATGCGCTCGTTGCTTGAACGGATGCCGGTGGTCGGATCCCTGGCACAGTGACAGCGGCCGTCGCAAAGGCGGAGGGTCGGCGGGGCAAGCGGCCCCTAGCCCAACCGGCGCGCGGACTGCTGGGGGCCGCAGCGATCATCGTCGCTCTGGGTATGCTGGCCGTGCCTCCGGTGACGGTCGCCCTCTCCGGCTCGGCCTCCGCCGACGCTCTATGGACCGCTTTGCGGATCGTCGGACTGGAAGCCTTCACGGTGATCTGCGCCAACATCGTGATCGGCTCGTTCCGCCCGTTCTTCAACCGGCTGGCCAAGCCCCGGCTCATCCACCGGATCCACGTGGGCACCGGCATCGCCGGCTTCTCCCTGGCGGTGGCGCATGGGGTCTGCGTGTTTGCGTTCGGCATCTCCGGCTACAGGCCGGGGGCACTGTGGGTGGGACCGGTCGCCCTGGCCGTGCTCGCCGGTGTCATCGCCACCGCGCTCCTCCGCACCCGCTTCCGAAGCAGTTGGCGCAGAATACACCGGCTGAACTACCTGATCTTCGTGGCCGTCTTGGTGCACGGGCTGATCCTGGGCAATGACTTTCGCTCCAGCCTGCCCCTCAAGATACTGGTGGGTATCTACGCGGCGGCGGTCCTCGGCGGCTACATCTACCGAGTGGCCCAGTCGGCGGGGCTTCACAAGGCCACGGACACGCCTCGCGCCTAGCCCATCTGAAGCCATCGGACCGGTCGGCAGGCCCAGCTCCCTGGTCTATCGCACCGCCAGGGCACCGGCCAAGGTCTCGCCCCGCCACTCGGGAGTGTAGTAGGCGTACACCGACGACACCCCCGCCTTGGCGCGCACCGGGTACAGCGCTTGAGCCTGGAAGGAAAAGCTCAGCGTCTCGCCGGGGCTCATGTCTTCGATGTAGACGATCACCTTGCGCCCCGCCGTGTCATAGCGTTTGATCTTAGGCTCCTCCAGCAGACGGTCCAGTGACTCGGCGACCGCCGCGAACCCGGTGGGCACGGAGACGTCGAGCACCACCATTCCCGCCTTGACCGGTTCGGGCGGGTGGAAGGCGATGGCCACGCCGACTTCCACCCGGTCGTCGACCACCACCTGCTCGGTGCCGTAGTCCACGGAGATGTCGAACACGCTTCCCATCTGCTCCGCCTCGGCCAGGTTGTAGCGCAGGACCCCCTGCAGCAGAGCCTCCCCTTTGCCCTCCGCCCTCACCTGGACGGGCACCCCCGCTGGGACTGCAATCACTTGGGTGACGTCGAAGTTGGCGGGGTCGACGTCGATGGTCTTCCGGACGCTCCCTGCGGTCACCGTCACGGTGAGGTCGGTGTCGGTGGCGCTGGCGGCGGCGTACTCGGTGAGGGCCTGCAGCGCCACCACGGTGTCCTGGGTGGAGCCGAAACCGCCTTGGCTGTTACGCCGGCCCGCCAGCCACTTGGCCGCTTCCGCCGCGTTCAGCCGGTCACCGCCGGCCAGGAGCGCGAGGGTGCCGTAGCCGGTGGCCTCCACGTCCAGGATAGGCATCGTGTCGATCGGCGGCATCTCGCCGGCCGGCGGGGCCACCTGCGGGGCTGCTTGCCCGCCGGCCCCCTGGTCGTACGGCCGGGGCTCACCGCGGCCGGTGCTCCAATGCAGGCCCTCGTCGTCACTGATGGCGGCGGCCAAGAGCTTCTGCAGGGCCTCCTCCCGCCGGTCGCTGCCGCCCAGTTCCAGCGCGTAGGTGACCAGAGCCAGCCCGTAGGGATCGTTCGTGGCCTCCAGGCGACCCTCCAGGTAGGACACAGCTTTCTGCGCCGCCCCGCTCTGTCCGGCCTCCAGCAGGGCGATGGTGACGTAGGCGGTCAGAGCGTCCTTGCCCTGCACACCCCCCACCATCTCCTGGTGATGCACGAACCCCACCGCCTCGAACGAACCGTCGGCCTCCTGCCGGCTGGTGATCCACCGGGAGGCGTCGGCCAGCACAGCCGGGTCGATGAAGGTCAGGTCCTTGGCCTGGGCGAAGGTCTTCAGCACGAACGCCGTCAGCCACAGGCTGCCTTGCTCGTCCTGATCGCCGAAGGCCGAAAAGCTGCCGTCGGCCCGCCGGTAGGTGAGCTCACGCTGGTAGCCGGTGATCAGCAGCATCTCGGCCTTGGCCTGGATCTCGGGCTTGAGCTGCCCGGTCTGTTCGAGGTACTTGAGTATGAAGGCGTCGGGAGCGAACAGGATCATGTTCTGCTCTCCACAGCCGAACGGCATCTGGAGGAGTCCGTCCAAGCCTTCGATGGACTGCGCCAGCAGGCTGCCGGTGACGGCCACGTACGCCCTGGCCGAGTCGGGCACCAACCCGGTGGGAGGCAGGAGCAGGTTGAGGGTGCGCGCCTGGCCTGCCGGCACCACGGCGTTTTCCACCCATTCCCGGCCCACCCCCTCCGGTACGATCACGACGCCCTTGTTGACGGCGTCGGCCGCCGCCGAGCTGCGCGCGGTCACTTTGAGTACCTGATCTCCGATCGAGCGAGGCCGGATCCTGAACTCGGCGCTGCCCACATCGTTGCCTGCCACCGTCACCGTGAGCGTGGAACCGCCGAGCAGGTCGAACCAAGGCTCCTGCCCCAGGTCCACCTGGATCCTCTGGGGTGTGGGCAGATAGTTGTAGAGGGCGATCTTGACCGGGAACTCCTCCCCCCGGACGGCCGAGTAAGGCAGGTCGGCCTGAAGGAAGAAGGGCTGGAACACACGTAGCGAGGTCTCCCCGATACCCAGGCCTTTGTCCGGCGACACCGCGACCGCCCTAATGTCCCAGGTAGTGATGGAGTCAGGAGCCGCGAACTCCAGGGTCACACGGCCGTCGTCATCGGTGAGTGCCTCTTCCCAGATCCAGGTCTCGGGGAAGAACTGGCGCACCCGCTGTACCTCGGCCAGACCGCCACTTTGCCCGGCAGGCGGACGCGCTCCTGCCGCCGCCGTGGTCTCAGTGTTGCTCTGGGCGGCCTTCGGGATGCCCCCGGCCAGGTCGCCCTCGAACATCATCTGCGGCTGTTCCAGCTCGATCCCCGCCGGCACCTTCTTGTTGGAGAGGACGATCAGCCCGGCATCCCGGAAGGTCTCTTCCGCCCCCGGCACCACCAGGGAAGTCATCATCCACTCCACCTCGTGCAACTCCGCCTGCGGCTGCATGTAGAGGCGTTCGAGCTCGGCGAACACCTGCTCGAGGTTGAGGCGGTTCTCCGCCAGTATGTACACGGAGCGGTCCACCGCCACCAGACCCACCTTGGCCCGGCCCTCCGTGCGGATGTCCACCTCGACGCCGTCCCCGGGCGCGACCTCCTCAGACGCAGCCGTGACCGTCACCTCCTGGGGATACTCGCCCCTCACGTCGAAGGGGATGGCGTCCGCCGCCACCTCGCTGCTGGGCAGGATCTGATAGACAAGAAGGCGGGCCGAAGGGGCCATCGCCGGAGTCACCCGGAAGGAGATGGTGCGGCCGGCGCTGCCGGTGAAGACCACCCGGCCCCGGGCCACCACCTCGTAGTAGAACGTGCCCGCTTCGGCGGTGGAGACGACCGTGAACTCCGCCTTGTCACCCACCTCCAGGGTGGTCGGGCCTCGCTGCTGTACGTGGATGAAGTTGCCCGAGGGCGAGTGGGCCGCGGTCATCTCCTTAGAGCTCGCGGCATCACCGGACGTGGCGTATACGATCATCCGGATGGCCTTCTTGGGCGGAGTGATGCGGACCAGGCCCGTACCCCTCACCGTCTCCACCGTCGTGCGCTCGCGCCTCAGCTCCCCGTAGAACTCATCGGTGTAGGTCACGTCGACCGACACGGCGGCCTCCACCGGCTCCCCGCCCGGGGTCTCCGTCACCAGCAGCAGACCGAAGGGCAGTCCCGGCTTGAAGGCCGAGCTCTCCGGGATCAGCTTGATGTTGACGGGCGTCGCCGCCACCGTGACCAGTTCGGTGGTGGTCTGCTGGTAGCCGGTGGACTGCTCCACCACCGAGATGTCCAGGCGGACGTTGCCTAGGCCGCCCGCCTCCGGCACACCGGCCACGTACCCGGGGGCTTTGATGCGAAACTCAGCGGTCGCGTCGATGGGGCCTTCATAGGTGGCGTACTGTTCCCACTCCCCCACGTAGCGAGACGCCGTCACCTTGAGTTGACCCTTGACCGGCCGCCCGAAGCTGTACTGGGCCGTCACCCGACCGGTGAGGGGTTCGTCCACCAAGAACCAATCCTTGGCCAGAGCGGCCTTCACTTCGTACTTAGGGAGGACGTATTCCTCCACCCGCACGTCGAGATCGCTGGAGGCGCCACCCGCCGAGACAGAGAGTTTCCACACTCCCAGGTTGGGCTCGGCCGAGAGCGGCAGCGTCGCCGTGGCCATGCCGTACTCATCGGTGGAGACTTCCTTCTTGAAGACCTTGACGCCCTTGGCGTCCTGAACCTCCACCAGAGCTCGGGTCTTGACAGGCTTCAACTCGGAGTCGAGGGCTATCACCCGCATCAAAACGCTCTGGCCGGGCTTGTAGATGGGCTTGTCCGTTTCCAGGAAGACGAGGGTGCCCGGCTCGATCCGCACCTTGGCGGTATCGGCGAACCCGGTCCCCCTCAACTCCACCAGATAGTCTCCGGAAGAGACTGCGGGGACGTCCAGTCCCACCGTGCCCTTGCCCTCGATAAAGGCTGTCCCCTCGGCGATCACCCTGCCTTGCCCGGTCGTCTCGCGGACCTTGACGTCCACGTGGCTCCGTCCCGGCTCGTCGCCGTCGAAAAGGGTGAAGGAGAAGGCGGCGGTCTCGCCTGCCCGGAGCACGTCGGGGACCAGAGCGACATACCCGTCTACGCGGCCTGCTTCGGTGGACTCGGTGGTAGGCGGAGGAGAGGTGCACCCGGCGAAGAGAGCCAGCACAAGTGCCACTGCGACGAGCGATGCGGACACCTTCAAGCGTCTCATGACCCCACCTCCCCGGCTGGAATGGCAGGTCAGACGCGGGGACGACCTATGGGGTTTCGCGAACCACGTCGGGTCCAGGGTGGCGCCGGGTGCGCCCGCGCCCGGTTCCGGCTCTCCGAGCCGCGCCGGGTGACGGCCGCCGTCAGGAGGTCAGGTCGGCCTTCTTCTGCAGGAACTCCTCACGGTCTATCTCACCGCGGGCATATCTTTCCTCGAGGACGCGCGGCGCGGACTGAGCCGGGAGGGAGCAGAACCTGGGTGCGAGCCACCCCCGGCCGGCCCGCTCCATCCCCCGCCTCCGACACCCTCTTGCCGGCCGTGAGCGCTGGTCAGACCCCGGACCAACAAGACGATCCCGACGACGATCAACACCAATATCGCGATCATGACGATCATCCACAAGACGCCGCCAGTGCCCATGCCCCATCCACATCCCACCACATCATGTCTCCGGCTCCCTTCTACCGATACCAGTCCCGATACCAGTCGCGCATCTGCTCGATCTCAGCGGTCTGCGTCTCGATGATGCCGCGGGCCAACTGCTGCAGTTCGGGGCGTTCGGTGCGGGCCAGGATCATACGGGCCATCATGACCCCCATGCGGTGATGCGGCACCATCTGCTCGATGAACTCTTTGTCGAAGTCCGCGGTCGCCTCCAGGACTTCGAGATCGGTGGTGCCCATCATGCCGCCCCGCATCATGCCACCGCGCCTCCCTCCCGGGCCCATCATGCCGCCACCGGGGCCGCGGCGGCTGCCCCGGAAGACGCCGTCACCAGCCGTCGGCACCTCCTCCCCGTACCACTGCCGATACCACGCCCGCATCTGCTCGATCTCAGCGGTCTGCGTGGTGATGACATTCTGAGCCAGGTCCCTGAGTTCCGGATGCTGAGCCCTCGCCAGGGCCAACTGAGCCATGGCGACTGCGTTCTCGTGATGGGGGATCATCTGCTCTATGAAGTGGCGATCCATGGTCCCGGATGGGGAGCGGTCCCGGTCGACGGAGCCCGCAGTGCCGGCGAGGCAGGTCGCCGGCCCAGGCCCCCACGCTCCTGTCCCCCACAGTATGCCGGCGCCGATCAGCAATATCGCACCTGCCGCAATCAGGCCGACTCCCCATAGTGTCCATGCCTTCTTCATCTTGGCTCCAATCCCCTCGGTCAACCATAGGCCCGATCCTTGGCTGGGTCCTGCCGTATTCGTGCCGTATGCAAAGTATACCAACATGATAATCTATCCCCAGGCCGGTTCCTGGTGAGCACCCGCTCCCCTGATCGCTCCGGCGGTTCGATGTGCTGGGTGGCGCACTACGGTAAGGGATAGCGTAGGTCAGCGAAGGAAGGTCTGCACAAGAGCGCAGCGAGCGGCCGGTGGAGCAGAGTCGGGCGTGTCCGCGACGCTACCGTTCCTTGAGCATGGACCACAGAGCCTTGATCGCCCCCATGCTCACCGATTGCGCGAGCGAGGGATTGCCGAGAGACCGTTCCATGGCCATCATGCGCGCTTTGGCCGGGGGGAGCTCCGTGGGATCAATGGGCACACTGACCATCGCCGGCCGTTCGGAAGCGAACGCAGCTCTGACCGCTTCCGCCACCTCCCCTGGCCTCTCCGCGCGCAGACCCACGGCTCCGAAGGCTTCGGCCAGCTTGACGAAGTCAGGGCCGGTGAACTCGGAGGCAACGTAGCGACCCTTATAGGTCATTGTCTGGATGTCGTGGACCATGGCGAGCGTGTCGTTCTGAAGGATCAGCCACACCACCGGAATGCCGTGGCTGACGGCGGTCATCACTTCCATGCCGTTCATCTGAAAGTCTCCGTCACCGCACACCACCAGAGTGGGACGCTCCGGCGCCGCCAGCTTGCCTCCCACGCATGCGGCCACGCCCGAGCCCATTGCGGCGAGGCCACACAGGGACATGACCATGTCGGGACGCCGGGCGACCAGGCAACGTTCTACCCAGGTGACCGTGTTGCCGATGTCAGTGAAGACCAGGACGTCGGCTGGTAGGGCCTCCTGCAATTCGGCCATCACGCGCTGAGGCTTGAGAGGCACATCGGTGGAGGTCATCGCAGGCTCGGAGAAGTATTCGGTCTTCGCCTTGAGCGCGGTCAAGTCTTCGGCAGCCTGCCGTTTGGTGATCACAAGCTTTTCCAACTCAGCGACCAGAGCCTCCAAGACCCCTGCCGCATCACCAAGGAGCCCCACTTCGGCTGGATAGTTCTTGCCGATCTCCTCCGGGTCGATATCGACCTGTATGAGCGCCGTGGAGGGGCGCAAAGCCGGATCCCAGACGTGGGTGGTGAACTCGTGCAGACTCGAGCCCACCACCAGTAGAACGTCGAGACCGGAGCGCATGTAGCTGTTCGCCGCCCGAGTGCCGTAGAGACCGATGCAGCCAAGGGCTAGGGGATGGTCCTCGGGGATGGCACCTTTGCCGGGCAGAGTGGTGGCCACCGGACAGGCCAGAAGCTCGGCGAGGCGCAGGACGAGCGCGGGTGTCCGACCTCTGCGCCCGCCCCCACCAACGAGCATGCCCGGCTTGACCGAGGCGGCGAGGAATCCAGCGGCGCGCTCTAGGTCGGCCTGCGCTGGAAGGGTGGAGAGAAAAGGCCGGTACCCCTCCGGCGGCACAACCTCGTCCTCCACTTGGCCTCGCTGGGTGTCCGCGGGAAGATCGAGGTGAACCGGGCCGGGCCGGCCGCTCATCGCGACCCTCAGGGCCCGACGCACGGCCTCGGGCAGCTTGGAGGCGTGGGTGACCATAGAGGAGTACTTGGTGACCGCAGACATGAGTCGGACCTGAGAGAAGGTGCGACCCTCACCCGCGGCTTCCTGCAGCGCCCCCTTCCCGATGGAAGACGTCCCCACCTGCGCGGTCAGCACCAGCATGGGGAGCGAGCCCATGTAGGCGGCGGCCACCCCAGAAACGAGATTGGTGGCGCCGGGACCCACCGTGCCGCAGCAGACGCCGATGCCACCCCCTGCCAGGGAGTGGCCGGCCGCCATGTAGGCGGCTCCTCCTTCGTGCTTGGTCAAGATGGGGGTGATGGCAGAATCCCGGAGGGCGTCGTAGAAGGTGAGTAGATGCCCGCCCGGCACGCCGAAGACGTACTTGACACCTTCGTTCTCGAGATAGCGGACCAGGATCTCAGCGCCGGTGCCTTTCATGCGATACCCCGCATTCCGCTGTCAGAACCACCCGCAATGAGCCCGAATCATCTTGCTTGAGTCTATGAGAAACCAAGAGAATTGCAAGCCCGGTGATACCGCAAGCTCAGTCCCCAACTGAGGTTGTATGGTGTCTATCATGCAGCGACCCCACAAGACCATGCCTTCTGCCCGAACGTCGCGACGCCTGCGTCGGGAGAGCCGGACCCTGGCCCTCATGATCGCTATGTACTGCCGGGACTGCCACGAAGGTGAGGGCCTCTGCCCAGAATGCGCCGACCTGCTCGAGTATTCTCTGCGCCGGTTGAACGCCTGCCCCTTCGGCGCTCGCAAACCCACCTGCGCCCGTTGCACCGTGCACTGCTACCGCTATGACATGCGGGAAAGAGTGCGCAGAGCCATGCGCTACGCCGGCCCACGCATGACCTGGCGCCACCCCTACTTGGCCTTGGCGCACCTACTGGACCGGGGACACCAGCCCCGACCGGGCGGACCGGACGGCAGTGGAGGGCCCGCACCTGGCGCCTGATCGGACGGAGACGCGGGCCCTAAGCCTCCAGGCCCTCATATGCCTCGCGGACGGCCGGCGACCCGTACTGTTGCTCCAGGCGTTTGATGACGAAGTGGGCCCGGGCCAGATCCTGGAAATGGTCCATGAACAGGTAGTTGACGGCCCCTCCGGAGACCGCCCCCACCACGGGGATGGCGACAGCAGCCGCCTGGGCGGTGACCACGAGGCCGAAGCGGGCGGCGATCGCGGCGATCAGCCGCACGATCGCCGGAGCGCCTCTCGAGGTGAGGCCCTTCTCGGCGATGTGAGCGGCCGCTTCTCTCAGAGTGGCCGCGAGCGCGGCCCGCACCGCCCAGTAGCCTGTTTCGGCCGCCTCCCCGCCGATGCCTCCGCCGCCCAACGCGAAGACCTCAAGACACGCCAGCCGGGTATCGATGGAGCCCAGGTCATGTCCCTCGCTGCGGGCGATGTCGGCGATGGAGCGAAGCACGATCACGGTCGAGAACGGCAGCTCGACGATGACGGAGTAGAAACCGATGGCCCCCGCCACAGCCCCGGAACCGGTGACGATGGCCTTGTGCAGGAGGTCCCGTGACCGCCGCGGCTCCGCGCCGCCCATGGTGGCCAAGGAGACCTCCAGTCCCCGGTAGAGGGCGGTCTCGGTGGCAGCCGACACCCGGTCGTTCCAGGCGCGAGGAAGTCGGCGTAGGCCGTCTTCGATGGGGCGCCCCACCAGTTCGCCGAGCCGGGCGGTGAGACTTGGCGACAAGAGGACGAGCTTGGCTTGTCTGAGGGCCTCGAGGTCGGCCGGGCTGAGCGGGTACGGGGTCATGGGGAGAATCCTATCATCAAAGCCTCCCGGCCTGGCGGTTTGACGGCCAGGCTCCTGGGGAACCAAGCTTCCCGAGAGAGTCTATCGACGCCCCGGTCCCCGTCTCCCACGGCTGCCGGGGCGGTACGGAGGTCCCAGTATGACCGACACCACTGTGCCCGCGCGGACACTGGACTGCATCGGGCTGTACTGCCCGGAGCCCCTCTTCCGCACGCGGGAGAACATCGACCAGCTCGCCGAGGGTGAGGTGTTGGAGGTCCTCACCGACGACCCGGCGGCAGAGGAGGACCTCACCCGCTTCGCCAAGCGGGCCGGTCACGAGCTCGTGCTTTTCGAGCACACCGACGACCACATGAGATTCCTCATCAGACGCAAGAGCTGAACGAGAGCCGAAAGGAGAGGACATGGCTCCGCAAGACAAAATCCTTTACGTGCAGACCAGCGACACCCCCGAGCGTCAGTACTCCCCGCTGGTCTTGGCCCAGACGGCCAAGGCCATGGGCATCGACGCCGCTGTGTACTACCTGGGCATGGGCCTCAAGGTCCTGCTCCCCGGCGCGGCCGACCAAATTCAGCTGGGCACCTTCCCCAGCGTGGGCGAGATGTTGCGCAAAACCATGGAGATGGGCATCCCGGTGTACGTGTGCGAGGCCTCCAAGCAGATGCTCGGCTGGGACAAGGTCGAGCTGATCGACGGGGCCAAGATCGTGGGTGCGGGCACGCTCAACGACCTGGCGCTCGAAGTCGACGCCACCATGTGGTTCTAAGCGCGGCCGGTGGGCGGACCTGCCATGGGAGATCGCCTCGTCTACCTCGACTACCAGTCGGCCAAGCCGGTCGACCCCCGGGTGGTCGAGGCGATGCTCCCGTTCTTCACCGAGCGGTTCGGCAACCCAGCCTCGCTGCACGCGGTCGGGGACGATGCCACCGAGGCGCTGGAGGCCGCCCGGCGCACGGTGGCGGGTTTCGTCAACGCGAAACCGGAAGAGATCATCTTCACCTCGGGAGCGACCGAGGCGAACAACTTGGCCCTCATCGGCTATGCCCTGCGCAACAAGCGCAAAGGTAACCACATCGTCATCTCGGAGATGGAGCACATCTCCATCCACAACATCGCCAAGTATCTGGAGAAGAACGGCTTCGAGGTATCCCGGGTCCCCTTGGACCTGTACGGCCGGGTCGACCCGGCCAAGGTGCGCGCCCGCATCCGCGACGAGACCATCCTGGTGTCGGTGGGCGCCGCCAGCAACGAGATCGGCACCGTGCAGCCCATCGCCGAGATCGGCGAGATGCTCCAGGGCAAAAGCATCGCCTTCCACACCGACGCCGTGGCTGCGGAGGGTCTGCTCCCGCTCGACGTCGAGCGGGACGGCCTCGACCTCATGAGCCTCTCCTCCAACGACATCTACGGACCCAAGGGCCTCGGCGTCCTCTTCGCGCGCAAGGGCATCGCGCTCACTCCCCTCATGATCGGAGGGGGGCAGGAGAACGGCCTGCGCTCGGGTTCTGAGAACCTCCCCGCCGTGGTGGGGATGGCCCGTGCGGTCGAGATCATGCAGCAGGAGATGAAAGGGGAGGTGGCACGCCTGCGTGGTCTGCGCGACCGGTTGATCGAGGGTGTGCTCGCCACCGTGCCCAAAGCCTTCCTCAACGGGCATCCCACCCAGAGGTTGGCCAACAACGCCCACCTTCGTTTCGCCGGTATCGAGGGGGAATCGTTGGTCCTACTGCTCCGCGATGAAGGCATCCAAGCCGCCACCGGCTCCGCCTGCTCGTCCAAGACCCTGGAACCTTCCCGTACCCTTATCGCCTGCGGTCTGCTTCACGAGGAGGCCCACGGTTCGCTGGAGCTGACGGTGGGACGGTTCACCCAGCCGGAGGAGGTAGAGGCCGCCCTGGAAGCCATACCCCGGGTCGTGCAGCGGCTCCGTAGGCTCTCTCCCCTCTACAAGGAGGACTGACCGGTATGAAATCGACCACATATTCCGAGAAGACCCTCGATCATTTCCGCAATCCCCGCAACGTGGGGGTTTTGGAAGGGGACGACGTCGCCATCGGTCGGGTGGGCAACCCCGTTTGCGGCGACCTGATGGAGATGTACATCCGGGTGCGCGACGACCGCATCCAGGACATCACCTTTCAGACCTTCGGCTGCGGATCGGCCGTCGCCACCAGCAGCATGACCACCGAGTTGGTGAAGGGAATGACCCTCGACGAAGCCCTCCAGGTGACCCGCGGCGACGTGGCCGACGCCCTCGATGGGCTGCCGCCTATCAAGATGCACTGCTCCAACCTGGCGGCGGACGCCCTTCACGACGCCATCAAGAACTGGCGCGCCGGCATCAGGCTGGAACCGCTCGACCCGGGGGCGGTCCCGGCCAAGGCCTGCGCCACGCCGGCCTCGGCTGAGACCTCGGCGCCACCCACCCCGAGGATCATCGGCGGCGCCGATGAGTACGCCGGTAAGGGCTTCTATACGGAAAAGCCGGACCCGGCTCAGCTGGAAGGCAGGCGCGTGCTGGTGGTAGACAGCGCTGCGGATTCCCTGGCGTATGCTCTCGACGCCGCCGCACACACAGCCCGGGTGGTCTTCGTGACCGCAGGGGCCCAGTTGCCCGGCGACGCCGAGCTGAGGTCTCGGGCCAAGCGGTCCGACCTCAAGGTGCTTCTGCAGACCGAACTGCTGGAACTGGGCGGCGAGGGGGTGCTCGAGAAGGTCCGCGTCCACGACCTCGATGAAGACGAGGAGTACGAACTCTTCGTCGACGCCGTGGTGGTGCTCGCACAGACCTGACGGCCGCGAGGGCCGAACCGTCGGCGACGTACCGTCACCGGCAGCGGCTGCGTAGCTCCTCGTACAGGCGGACGAGCGCCAACGTGTCGGTCTTGCAGTAGCCGAGCAGGTCGGCGAAGATGGCCCGGCGCTCGTCGTCATCGATATCGCCGTAGACGGCTTCGGCCCAGCGGAGCTGCGCCACCTCCCCGTTGGGCACCGCCAGATCCTGGTAGGACACGTCGTCCACGAGCGCCGGCACCACGCTCTTGAGCGAGGTGCGCCCATGGAATTCCGGGTGCTGCACGTAGGCTTTGATGACCTTTTCCAGATCGAAGAGGCGGGCCCGGAGTGCGGCGAGGGGACCGGCAAGGTCGGGTAGGTCGCGGCCCAGCGAATCGAGGACGGTGTTCTCGTAGTGGGTGTAGACCACGATTGGACCACGGCCCGCCGCACCGGCTGGTCCCAGGACAGCCAGGAGGCTTTCTGCGAACGCCCTGCGCGGGTCTGACCCGTCGGTGTGGATGAACTCGGCGTGACGGAGCCCCTCGTCAAGAGTGTGGCACGACCACTGCACCGGCAGCACCTGGTAGGGGCGAGTGCCGGCGTGGAGAGGAAGCGCGGGATTGTAGGTCTCGAAGTCAAGGAAGTGCAGGGGTTCGTGCAGCTCACCAAGCGCGTGCTCTAGGGCCGGATCGAAGCGAGGCTGTCCCGTCCGGGCGACGTAGCAGGCGCTCTGCTGCGACGGTGTCAGCCCGGGATAGTCGAGAGGAACGTCGCAGATGGAATGGTAGCCGTTGGCCAAGAGCGAGGTGAGGAGTTCGTCGCTGAGCCGAGGGATCTCGGTGACCGGGTGCTCGGGGAGGAACCGGTGACAATGACCATAGTAGCGGCACTGGTACGGGCTGTCGCAGCGCCGGCCGATTAGGAGCTCGGGAACGGGGCCGGCCAGCATACGGCGCATGCCGAGAAGCAGACCCGGGACCTGAGGCAGGTAAGCCGCCACTTCGGACGTGAGGTCGACAAGGGTGAAGAGGCGTCCCAGATCGTAGGGACCGCCGCCGTAGACGTACGTGTTGTTCAGATGGAGTAATCGCGTGCTGGTGACCGGCAGTCCGGCCCCGCGCAGGACGTAGGCCTGGATGGCGAGGTCGGAGACGTGCTCGGGCTTGACCGAAGTGGACGACTTGACCTCGACCAGGGTCCATCCCCCGGGGTCGCCCCTGAACACCACATCGGCCCGGACCAGCACGCCGTCGTGCCAGAAAGCACCCTCGTACAGGCAGCGGGTGCCCTCACCCAGCAGCCGGCGGGTGGTCTCGAGGGCTTGTTCGCTCTGGGTGTGGTCTTCGGCCACCATGACCCCGCCGGAGAAGAATTCCCGGGCCAGGGCGCCCACTTGGTGGCCCTGATCGAAGACGGCCTGCTTGGCCTCGGTGACCGGGTCGGCCAGCCAGGGGGCATGGCAGTCCAGCCACAAGCACTTGTGGCACTGCAGTCCCGCCTGGAAGCGGGTCTTGGACAGCCTGGGAACGTGGGTGGACATGCCGGGTAGACTCCTGCTGCGCTCGGATCGCCTCTTGGAGTCCAGGGTAGCAGGAGGCGCGGACAGGAGGCCGGGCATTCCCAGCCCCGCTGGCCGGGCCTCCTACGGCTGCGCGGATCCGGTGGTTTGGGTCAGCGCCGCCTTCTTCAGCACCAGGTCAAAGGCGCTCATGCAGGCCCGGGCCTGACCCAGAGCCTTGTCGGCCGCCAGGCTGCGGCGGTCGACCGGCTTGCCGGCGTAGAAGCGGAGGAACAACCCCGGGGCCGTGGGATCGTCGAAGGCGACCTTCACCCCCAGCAGCGAGAGGGGGGTGGGGTCGGGCGGGATGTCAACGGGCACAGGCCGCTTCCAGGCGGTCGACCCGAACAAGGGAGCCTGAGCGTGCGCCGACGGGCTCTCGTCGCCCGCCGGCAAGGTCGCGACGGTCCGGCCGTTGTCCACCAGCTCCACCGAGCGCACCTGCGCGAACGAGTACACCCGATTGCGGGGCTGCGTGCGCTTGCGCACCACCGCCAGCCTGCGGCCCCTGTCGTCGATGCCAATGGCTGAATCACCGTGTGCGTCCAGGAAGACCTGGTTGGGATGGAAGCCGGGGATCTTCTCGAAACCCGTCCCGACGCTCTCCCTCCTCTTCTCTTTCGCGTAGGAGGTGGACGCGTAGTAGGCCACGACGAGCACCACGATGATGACGAACACGGTCCAGACGGGCATGCTCACCCTCCCGGCTCCTCCGCGCTCGCGGCCGCCCCCGCCCGTCTCCACGGCGGCACCAGCGCGGCCGCCAGCGCCAGGACCGGCCCCAGGATGAAGCCGGCAAGAACGGCCACCCCCATGGCGGCCAGCGCCACCAAGACGACGCGCCTCCCCGGCGAGGTCACCACGGCCATGGTTAGCCCCAACCACAGCAGAACCCCGCCCATCAGCAGCGGGAGGAGGATGAAGGCAAGAGTCACTCCCATGGCGGCGGAGAAGCCGCTCTTCTCAGCGGCCAAGATCATCTGAGTGAGCACGGTCGCCGCGCTCCCAAAATACAGCAGGGCCGACGACAGAGTGAGCCACGCCGCGGCGCTGCGCGTGCGCCTCCGGCCCCGCCCCACCAGAAGCGCGCCGCCGACCAGCAGCACCACCAGGCCGGGGAGGACCGTCACCAGCCATCCCTCTTGCCAGGCGTAGATGCGGGTGAGGTCGAGGGGCAGCCGCACCCAGGCAGGCACCGTGTACTTCTCCAAATACCCTATGGCCAGACCGAAAGGCCCCGACCCGTCCCTGTTGAAGACGGCCGCGTAGTAGGTCCCGTCGGCCGGAGCCGGCATATCGATGGTGGCGGGGTAGTAGTAGGCTCCGGGAGTGAAGGGCTCGTACTCCGCCTCCCCGGCGGACCCCTCCCGGACGATGACCGCAGCCCCCGGTGGCGATTCCACCCGGGGCGGCAACAGTCCCTCGGGTGTCAATCCGGGACCCATCAGGGCCAGGCTGGGCGGCGGACCGCTCTTCTGAGGGCTGATCAACTGCAGATAGATGCGTTCACCGGACTGGAAGTCCATGCGGTAGTACCAGACGTCGCCCGGCCCCTTAATGACTCCGTAGTAGACGGAGGAGACCGCGGGGTCTTCGACGACGATGGCGGTCTCGAGGCTGGCCCCCTGGCCGGTGAGCCGGGGGACATGAGCCGAGACGGGTGCGGCAGTCAGCGCGAAGAACGAAGCCGCCAGAACGAGAAGGAGGAGACCACCGACGGTCCGCCCGCCGGCCCTGCGCCCAGCACGGGCGGCCACTAGAACAACCGCCTGGCTCCGAAGTAGCTGCTGCGCCACACGCTGCTGATCTGGACCTGGTTGCCGGTGGCGTTGATCATCTTGCCGTTGCCGATGTAGATGCCCACGTGATGGATGGGGTTGTAGAAGAAGACAAGATCACCGGCCTTGAGGTTGCCCCGGGACACGTACCGGCCGTAGCTGTACTGCATGCGGCTGGAGTGCGGCAGGGATATGCCCACCTTGGCGAAGCAGTACTTCACCAGCCCCGAGCAGTCGAAGCCTCTCGGGCTCTCCCCGCCCCACACGTAGGGCACACCCAGATACTTCATGGCGGTGCTGATCACTCTGCCCGGCCGTGAAGCAAGCCAAGCAGCGCGGGCCCTGGCTTCAGCCGCCAGCCTCGCCTGGCGGGCCGCTTCTTCCTTCTTGAGTTTGGCGATTTGGGCTTCCTTGCCCTTGAGCGCCTTCTCCTGCTTGGCGAGCTGAGCTTCCACCTTCTTCTTGGCAGCCGCGAGTTCCTCGGTGAGAGCCTTCTGCTCCTTGATCTCGGCGTCGAGCTTGGCCCTCTTCGCCTCCACCTTGGCCTGGTAGGCCTTCACCTTGTCGAGTAGTTCGGCGTCCTGCTGACCCAGGCGGGTGAGTTCGCTGAACCGATTGATCATCTCTGAGAAGGTGGCCGCCTCGAAGAGCACGTCGAGCATGCCCGGGTTGCCCGCCTTGTAGATGCCCACCACGCGATCGTTGAGCCGCTTCTGGACCTCCTCCAGGTCGGCCTCCGTCTGCGCCAGTTCTTTGGCTGTGCGCTTGGCCGCGGCCTTGGTGTCGTCCAGCCGCTGCTTGGCATAGTTGTAGTCTTCGGCGGCGGCGCTCAACTCGTCGTCGAGTTGCTCGATAAGCTTGAGCAGCTTGGCCGCCTCGGCCTTGGCTTTGTCGATGGCGGGGGTGGCCTGGACCACGCTCGAGAGGGAGAGCACCAGTAGCGACGCGATGACGATGACTGCCAGCACGTGCCGCAACGGCGAGCGTGCGATGTTCCTGAGCCCGGACACACTACCTCCTAGCTAGGCCGCGATTATACAGGTTGAGCCCGCAAATGGGCAGTTCGAGGCCCGGAGCGAGCTTCCTGTCTGACCGCACCGGCCCCTGCTGTGCTAAGGTTCTCTCCGATTCCAGCGACTGGGGAGGAGAGCCGGTCGACTGTGCAAGCCGGGCCCCAGAACTCAGACCCTGGTCCTGACCGCGCCCCCACCGGACGCGCCCATGGACAGGCGGCCACGCAGCGGATTGCCGCCGCCTACGACCCCGGTCTGCTGAAGGAGGCGGGCCATCGCTTGGCCGACCTTCTCGCCGCCAACCTGGCCCAGGCCGAGCGCTCGCAGAAGGCCGTACTGCCTTGGGCCGACCCGCCGCAAAGGATCGCGGAGGCGGCCGCGTTGCTGGCCCGAGCGCCTCTCGTCCCCCCCGGCGCCTCCACCGGGACCGCCGCCGATCGCTTCGGCAGCACGGTGCGGACCATGCTCGAGCGGGGTCTCAACCTCCACGATCCCCGCTACGTCGGCCACCAGGTGCCCGCCCCCCTGCCCTTGGCCGGTCTTTTCGACACGGTCGGCGCAGTCACCAACCAAGTGATGGCCATCTACGAGATGGGTCCGTGGGCCACCGCGGTGGAACAGGCCATGGTCCAGGAACTGGGTGCCGCCATCGGTTGGCAGCCCGGCTCTTTCGCGGGGGCTGCCACGCACGGTGGTTCCCTGGCCAACCTCACCGCGTTGCTGACCGCCCGCAACGTGGCCCTGGGCGAGGTCTGGGAGCGGGGCCTGGGCGGTGCCGGGGCCGGGCCCGCGTCCGCCCCTGTCCTGGTGGCCCACGAGCACGCCCACTACAGCGTCGGGCGGGCGGCGGGCATCCTCGGGCTGGGCAGCCGCCAGATCGTGCGGGTGGCCGTCGACGACCGGGGGCGCATGGACCCGCGGGAGCTGGACCACGCCCTCTCCACCCTCCGCCGGGCTGGGCGGCCGGTGGTGGCCGTGGTCGCCTGCGCCTGTGCCACTCCCACCGGGGCTTTCGACCCTCTGGAGCAGATGGCGGAGGTGTGCGGACGCCACCAGGTGTGGCTGCACGTCGATGCCGCCCACGGTGGTTCCGCCGTGCTCAGCGACCGCTACCGCCATCTGGTGGCCGGGCTGGAACGGGCGGACAGCGTGGTCTGGGACGCGCACAAGATGCTGTTCGTGCCCGGGTTGTGCGCCTTCGTCTTCTATCGGGACGGCAAGCACCGCTTCGAGGCCTTCCGCCAGGACGCTCCCTACCTGTTCGACCCCGCCGCTCCCGGTCTGGCCGAATACGACAGCGGCATGAAGACGGTGGAGTGCACCAAGCGGGCGGCGGCCTTCGGCCTTTGGGGGGTCTGGGTGCTCTTCGGAAGGCAACTCTTCGCCGACATGGTCGACGTGACCTTCGATCTTGGGCGCGCCTTCTACGAGAAGCTGGCGGCCGCCGACGATTTCGTGCCTCTGCACGAGCCCCAGTGCAACATCGTGGCTTTTCGCCATGTCCCCGCCTCCTTGCGAGACTCCCCGCCCGAGCGCCTGGGGGCGTTCCAGCTGGAGCTGCGCCGCCGCCTGATCGAATCCGGCGAGTTCTATATCGTCCCCTTCGTGCGCGACGGAGTGGGAGCGCTGCGGATGACCATCATCAACCCGCTGACCACCGCCGCCCACCTCGATCAGCTCATGGAAGCGCTGCGGCGGCACGGACGCCAACTGCTACAATCCCACTCCGCAAAGGAGGCTTCATGACCACCTGGGAATACGCGAACATCAGGACCTTCCGCTCTTGGGACAAGAAGGCCAAGAAGTTCAGTAAGTGGCAGGTCCATCACACCGGCCGCAAAGCCGACGTGCCCTTGACCGAGGGGCTCAAGGAGATGGGAGCCATGGGCTGGGAGCTGGTGACCGCTCTGCCCACGAGCATCATCGCCTCCTCGGCCGGCCGGGACAGCAACACGCAGGTAGAGGCGCACGAGACCGTGCTGCTGTTCAAGCGGGCGGTGGAAGAAGAACCCGCCGCCCAGCCGCTCGGGGCCGGACCGGACGCCGCGGTCGAGGCCGAGGTGCCCGAAGAGGCGTAGCCGCTTCTCGCTCCAAGACTCACGGCCCCCCGGCCGCTCCGCCGGCTATCCCATCTGCCTCGCCATCCTGAGCGAGAAGAGGTATGACCCTATCAGGACGGCCATCAGCGCCATCAGAAAGGGCGGTATCGCGTCGAGGGAGAGGCTGTCGGCGAGGAGCCCGGTGAGCGAGGGTATGACGGCCGCGCCCACTCCCATCGCGGCGATCTGGACGCCGATGGTGTTGGCTGCGTGGCGGGTGCCGACCCGGCCGGCCGTCCCTGAGAGCAGGGCCGCCAGCACGGGAGCGATGGCCAGGCCTATGAGGGCGCAGGCGAACAGGTTCAAGGTCCCGGTCACCCCCAGGGTGAGAACTGCGGCCCCTGCCAGCGCCACGACGAGGCTCCCGACGACGAACGTCCGCTGACCCAGGCGCCACCCGTAGAATCCGGCAGCCACCCTTCCCGCCGTGAAGATCCCCCAATAGCTGGCCATGAAGAACCCGGCCAGGCTCGGTGGGACGTCCCGCGACTCGGTGAGCAACGTGTAGGCCCAACTGCCGAGGGTGACTTCTATCCCCATATAGACAAAGAAGAGGAACATGCTGAGCCACACGCGCCACTCGCGCAACGTCTCCAGCATACGCACGTCATGATGGCGCCTGGGTTCCTCGCCCCGACCGCGACGGGCCTTGCCGTCCCACAGTGAGACCGTCAGCACGAAGCAGGCGGCGAGCGCCAGCTGGAGACCGCCGACCGTAGCGTAACCCCACCGCCAACTGCCGAGAGAGCTGATAGACAGAGTCATGATGACCGGGCCCAGCATCGCCCCCACCCCATAGCACGCGTGGAGCCACTGCATCATGCTCTCCCCGTGATTGGCGGCGACGTAGATGTTGAGCGCAGCGTCGATGCCCCCGGCCCCCAGTCCCGCGGCCACCCCCACCGCCACCACCATCCACCAACTGGGCGCCAGGGCGTAAGCCACGAGGGCGACGCCGGCAAGAAAGGTGCTCCCCGCCAGGATAGTGCCCAGACGGAAATGGGCGGTCAGGCGCCCGGCAAAGAAGCTTGAGGACAGGTAGCCGATGGTGGTCGAGATGAAGAGAGCGCCGAGCGAACCGAGCGGCAGCGAGAAGTCGCCCCGCATGGACGGCCAGGCCACACCGAGCAACCCGTCGGGCAGCCCGAGCGAGACATAGGCGACGAAGGCCAGCAGGGCGATGCCCAGGCCGAGCTTTGCCCGCCCCTCAGTCAATGGCCCGCCGGCTCACGGCCCCTCGTAGGCGGCCGCCCGCAGCTCGCGCATGAGTTCCGCGAAGCGGGCCGCCGAGTAGTGGGCGTTCAAGCCACTGGTGTTGGGCAGCAGCCACACGCGCGATCGTCCGATGGTCTCCTCCTGCGGCCCCAAGACCACCTTCTTGCGTTCAAAGGCGGTGGCGTAGGCACCTATCCCCACGAACGCCGCCCACCGGGGCGCGTACCGGACGATCTTCTCCTCCAGCGCGGTCCTGCCCGCGCGGAACTCCTCCGCCGTCAGCTCGGCCGCCGAGGCGGTGGCCCGGGAGACCAGATTGGTGATGCCCAGGCCCCAGCGCGGAAGCTCGCCGTCCTCAGCGGGACTGAACAGACGGGGGGTGAAGCCCGACTCGTGCAGCGCAGGCCAGAAACGGTTGCCCGGCCGGGCGAAGTGGTGTCCCACGGCGGCGGAGTAGAGTCCAGGGTTGATGCCGACGAACAGCACCGCCAATCCGGGGCCGATCACGTCGGGCACCGTGCTCCCGGCCGCAGCCTGGACTTCGGCCTTCGTGGGCCTGCGCAGGGTCCGCAGCGTCTGGGGCCGACTCGTCTCCAGTTCGCCCTTCACGTCTTCCCAGTACTGCTCGGACCAACCCACTCCCGCGCTCTCCTTCACTCCTGCGGTCAACGGCGCCGGTGCTCAGCATACCCTGTCGACGAGCGCCATGAACCGGCCGGCCAGACCCTTGAAGGCAAGGACGCGGTGGTCCACCCCGGTAGTCCGGTCCTCTTCGGCCACTCTCGTCAGATAGTCCATCAGCCGTACGCTCGGCCCGGGTCCGCCTCCATCGTGCGGCGCCTCCCCTTCATGGCCGGTGAGCAGACCAAGCCGCACCAGCTCGCTGCGCAGGTGCGCCGGCTTCCATTCGTCGTTCAGAATCGTCATCCGATCGAACAGGCCTCCGAGAGCCTCCGCGAACCGCTCTATCTGATCGTCGCTCGGCGGAGTCCTTCCTGGACCGCCGCTCAGTCCCAAGCCGTTGACCAGGCTGTGCCGCCCCAGAGGGATGAGAGGGAACCCGAACTCCTGGTTGAGCAGTATCACCCGTTCCTTGCAGGGTCCGCAGAACCAGATGGACCAGCGGCGCCCGCTCGGCAGCAGGAACCGGCCGCAGCAGTCGCACAGGCGGATCTGCTCGTTGAAGTCGTAGCCGGGCCACGGGGCCTGAGGCGTCCGGTCGCAGGCGCACCTCTGACCCAAGGGCGCCGGCCCGAACAATCCCCCGCAGGTGGTGCAAATCAACATGGTCTCGTATTGGGGCAGCAGGCCGTATTCAGTCAGGTCGCTCATCGAACACCTCCGCTTCCTCCCCCCACTTCCACCCCTGTGGCCGCCTTTCGGCCGGAGAAACGCACCAGCGACCGTAGGCGCTCCGCGTGGCCGGTCTGCTCCCAGGTGAACTCCGGCAGCTCCCGGCCGAAGTGGCCGTAGGCGGCGGTCTTGCGGTAGATGGGCCGGCACAGGTCCAGGTCGCGGATGATCCCGGCCGGGGTGAGGTCGAACGCACTGCGCAGAGCCAGCTGCAGGCGCTCGTCGTCCAGGAGCCCGGTGCCGAAGCAGTCCACCGACACCGACACCGGTTCCGCCACCCCGATGGCGTAGGCGAGCCGCACCTGGCAGCGCCGGGCCAACCCGGCGGCCACCACGGTCTTGGCCAGATGCCGGGCCATATAGGCGGCGGAGCGGTCCACCTTGGTAGGGTCCTTGCCCGAGAAGGCCCCGCCTCCGTGCGGGCAGGCGCCTCCGTAGGTGTCGACGATGATCTTGCGCCCGGTGAGACCGGTGTCGGCCCGTGGCCCCCCACAGACAAAGCGGCCGGTGGGATTGACCAGGTAGCGGGTGTCCGGCCCCAGCAGGCGACGCGGCAACACCGGCCGGATGATCTCCTCCATCACCGCCTCCCGCAGCTCGTCCTGGCGGACGTCCGGGGTATGCTGGGTGGAGAGCACTACGCTTTCGATGCCGACCGGCTCTCCGCCGGCGTAGCGGACGCCCACCTGGCTCTTGGCGTCGGGACGGAACCAGGGCAGGACTCCAGACTTGCGCACCGCCGCCTGGCGCTCGACCAGGCGATGAGCGAGAAGGACACCCAGAGGCATGAGCTCGGGGGTCTCGTCGCTGGCGTAGCCGAACATCAGGCCCTGATCCCCGGCCCCCAGCACTCCCCCACCCCGCTCCACTCCCCGGCGGATGTCGCCGGACTGCAGGGTGAAGTGGACCGGCACCCGGCAGCGCCGAGGGTCGATGCCGCTCTCGGCGTCGGTGTAGCCGATGTCGCTGAGGACCCGGCGGGCCAGGGAATCGGCCTCCTCCAGGATGCGGGCGACCAGTTCGCGGTCGGCTGCGAACTGGCCCACGATCAGGACCAGGTCCTCGTGCACCAAGGTCTCGCAGGCCACCCGGGCCTGTGGGTCCTCGGCTAGGAAGGCGTCGAGGACGGCGTCGGATATCTGATCGCAGATCTTGTCGGGGTGCCCCTCCGACACCGACTCGGAGGTCAGTAGGCAGGTGCGGGCCATGGCTCCTCTCCTTTCGCTCGACCGGTTCGTTGACCGGCCTCGCGCTTGGAGCCTTGCGCACCGGGCCGGCCGCTTTAGCTGCATTTCTCAGTCGCCCGCAAGTTGGCTCTTAACTCGGCGACGCAGACACAAAAAAACCGCTTCAGCTTGCGGCTAAAGCGGGTCTGCCAACGCTTTAGCTGTATTTCGGCCGGAGGTCCGGCCCGCGCCCGCAAGCTGCTGTTCAAATCGGCGCAGAGAGACTATACCCCAGACGAGCCCGTCCGGCAACCGCAGCCCGGTTTCCCGCGCCTCCCTCGCCCTTCACACGTACTTGTCGAGGCCAAGATGGCGACGCAGGTCGAGGAAACCGCGCGGCCCCAGGGCCAGGAGGGTCCGCAGGTAGGCGAAACCGTCGTAGGGCAGCGAGTACCGCTCAAGACCGGGCTCGGTGCACCGGGTGCACTCCGCCGCTCTTCCTATCCTCCTCCTGGCGGCGCGCGCCCGGTCCGAGGTGAGCAGGCGGTCCAGGGACTCTTCTGTGACGTTGCCGACGGCTTCGGCGAAGAGGGGACACAGGAACAGATCGCCGTTGCTGCGGACGAAGAAGTAGTTGAAACCGCTGGTGCACGGTTTGTGCATACGCCCGCTCTGCAGATACCGGGACACCGCCCCGGCGTGATAGCTCCAGCGGTGATCCGATCCCTGGTAGAACTGGGCCAAGCGGGCGCGGGCGTCCGCGCTCAGAGTCAGGTCGGCCGCCTTGTCGGTGTTCAGGTAACGACCGGCGGTGACGATGGCCGGAGAGATGATGGTGAAGAGATCGCGGTCTCGAGCGTACGCGGCAAGCGCTTCCAGTTCCCCCACGTTCTGGGGTAGCACCGTGGTCTTTAGCCCGACGATGAGGTTGCGGTGGGCCTCCCTCAGTTCGATGAGTCCGGCGATGGTGCGGTCGACCCGCTCCCAGGCACCCTCGTAGCGGCGGATGCGATCGTGCAGGCTGCCGACGGCATCGAGAGCACACACCACCACCAGGTCCAGGCCACTCTGTCTCATGGGCTCAAGGACCTCGCCCACCGTCCCCACCACCCGCTCGGTCAGGATCCCGTTGGTGGTGACCGCCACCGACCGCAGCTGCTTGAGACGCATCGGTTTGAGCCCGCTCACGGCGAGAAGGAGGGCGGCCAGGTCATCCCTCATGAAGGGCTCCCCGCCGGTCACGTCCAGCTCTCTCAGGTCGCGCAGACGAAGCTCTGAGAGAAGGTCAACCCAGGCCGTCAGGGGCAGGTCGGGCACTGACTGCGGCATCTTCCAGATGTTGCACATCACGCAGCGGGCCACGCACGAATGCGTGACCTCCAGGCTGACGGCCTGGGGCCGGCCCGGCCGCCCCGTCAGTCGCAGCAGACGGAAGCGCAGCCCGTTCCACAGGAGCTTGGACGCGATCACAGAGGAGGCGAGCACTTCCCGCCTGCTCAGCCTCCGGGTCAGTTCCACCGCAGGCTCTGTCCCAGGCACAAGAGGAGTCCGGGGTTATCGACCGATGCCAGCCGATAACCCTCGGGTGGGGGCGAGTCGCGCGGGTGGGCGATCGCACCGGCCGGGACCAAGCCCAGTCCCTCCCGAGCCCGTCCCACAGCCCACAGGCATGGCGCCAGACGCCACTCACCCACATTCCTGAGTGATCCCAACTCCTTCGTGGCGGTCAGGGCCTCGGCAAGAGCCTCACGATACCGCCCGTCCTCTGCCAGGCACCGCACGAAGTCGAGGCGCACGCAGGCGGAGTGCTCTCGATAGAATTGAGCGAGCATTTCTTCCTCGCGGGCCGCCCTCGCCAGCACCCATGAGGCTCGGGCGAAGCACCGGTCCCGGTCCTCGGTCTTGCCCAGCAGGTGCGCCGCCTCGGCGCAATTCTCGAGCGCGTGGACGGCGACCAGCGGCTCTTCTTGGGCAACGGCGCCGGCATAGGTCCGCCGCGCAGCCGATAGCGCTTGTCGCGGCCGGCCCCAATAAGCGAACAGCTCGGTGAGCGAGCGGTCGGCCTTAAGAACCTTGTCCGCTTGCCCGAGCAGCACGAATCTCCTTCGGGCCTGCGCCATGGTGCGGGCCGCGAGCGCGAACTTGCCCAACAGCATCAAGTCGTCTCCTTGCTCCAAGAGGCAGGTGGCCGCCTCTAACTCCCGTCCACAGGCGGCGTAGTGCTGGCCGGCCCTTTCCCAACTCTCCGCGGCCTGCGCGAAGAGCCACCGATCGTCTTGGCGCTGGGCGAGGTCCTTTTCCATCCGCGCTCGATGGAGAAGCGGCAGGCGGCCGGCCAGCCACCGGTAGCGGGCATACTCGCCCGCCGCCTCCTGGTGCAATCCGAGGCGGGAAAGACAGAGGGCCCGGGCCCGCGCGCAGGCCAGGGTGAGGGCCCAGCCCTCCTTGTCGTCCCAGCCGGCGATGGCCGCCTGGTACGCGTCCGCCGCTCCAGCAAGGTCGTCGAGGCTCTCCCGCAGCTCCCCCAGGACCCAGTAGAGGCCCCGCCGGGTGCTCTCAGGGGGGGAACGCCTCAGCAACTCCGCGATCAGCCCAGACAGCACCCGTCTCTCCTCCGACCCGCCACAGTACCGGCGGCGGGCCAACAAGGTGAACGCCCGAGCCGGAGGGACGTTCCTAAGCAGCTGCCGGCTGAACCTGACGGCAGGACTTTCGAGCGGACTCCCGTCGTCGCTCAAGACCAACGGCTGCCGCAATTGGTCGTCCGCCTCCCCGTCCATCACAGCGCCTCCTCCGACACCTCTCGCCTGAGCCTCTGGTAGAACCCCCGGACGCGGGGGTCGTACTTGATGTCGGCCGCCCGCAGGGGTCGAGCCAGCCGCAGGTCATCGAGCGAACGGCAGCGGCTCAGAGCCACGTAGACCTGGCCGGGCGCGAATGCCCCGGCCCCGAGATCCACCAGCGCCCTGCCCAGAGTCTTGCCCTGGCTCTTGTGGATGGTAACAGCCCAAGCGAGCATGAGCGGGAACTGGGTGTACCGCCCCACCTCTTCGGCCACGATACGTTCCTTCGCCCGGTCCAGCCGGTAGCGATAGCTCTGCCAGCTCACCCTCTCCACCTCGCGCCTCCCTCCGTCCGCCATCTCCACCTCCACCCGGCTCCCTGAGATCCACGTCACCGTGCCGAGGGAGCCGTTGACCCAGCGTCCGTCTTCGTCGTTCTTGGTGAACATGACCCTGGCCCCCGGCTTCAGATGTAGCTCCAAGGGCGACGGCAACCGGTCCCCGTCCAGATTGAAACCGCCCTCCACCTGGCCCAGGAACAAGCGCGCCTCGCCCGGTAGGGCTGCCAAAGCCTCGGTGTTGAGTGCGTCCGCCACCTGGTTGGTGCAGGCCAAGGTGATCTCGTGGCCTTTGCTCTCGCCGCAACAGCGATCGTTGAGCTCGGCGATGGCGGTTTCCATGTCTTCGCCCAGCCGCAGCTGGTCGAGGAGCCCGACGAACCGAACGTCACTCTGGCGGAAGACCTCGGCGAGCTCCACGTGCTCCAGCGCCAGACCCTCCAACGCGAAGGCATCGAAGAAGTACGGCCCGGCATAGCCTCTCGCCTCCAAGACCTCGCCTTCAGCGCGCGACGTGACCGGAGGCAGCTGGAACAGGTCGCCCAGCAGAAGCAGTTGCACCCCGGCGAAGGGACGCGCGTCGCCGTGGCAGGCGCGCAGGAAACGGTCGATGCCGTCGACGAGGTCGGCCCGGAGCATGGAGGCCTCGTCGATGATGATGAGCTCCAGCCGCTGGTAGAGCGTGGGATCGGCCGGGGGACGCACCTGCCCGGGGTCGAGTATGCGCGGAGGGAAGCGGAAGAAGGAGTGGATGGTCATGCCGCCCGCGTTGAGCGCGGCCACCCCGGTGGGAGCGAGCACCACATGCCGGTGATGGACCTGCTCACGTAGGTAGTGGATGAGCGTGGTCTTGCCGGTGCCCGCGTTGCCGGAGACGAACACCAGGGGGCAACCGGCGTCCAGCAGCCTCCTCACCTGCAGGTAGGCCGGAGGGACCACCGTCGCGTCCGGCCGGCGTCGGCGGCGCCCCGCCCCGGACTGAGAAGGATTGTCACGGATGTCGACCACAGGCGGCCTCCGCCGTGCGCCCCGGCCCGCGAGGCCGGGATGATTCGATGCCGGAAATTCAAGGTTACAGGACCGGGCGGACAGGAGAGGCCCGCTGGGTCACCTCAGCTGCCGACGCCCAACCGCCGCTCCGGCACGGCGTCCTACGCGGGAGGCAGAGCCGGCTTGGTCCTGGGGCCTTCCAGATGCACCCGGGGTAGGATCCGGGCCAGGACCACCGGCAGGTACCAGTTGATCTTGCCGAGCAACGCCATGCTGGCCGGGACGAGAATCGAGCGGATGAGGGTCGCATCCAGCAGCACAGCCACCGCGAGCCCGAACCCCAATTGCTGGAGCATCACCAGGTTGCCGGCGGCGAAGGTGGCGAACACCACGATCATGATGGCGGCGGCGCCGGTGATCACTCGGCTGGTCGCCTTGAGCCCCACCGCCACGGCTTCCTTGTTCTTGCCCGTCTCCTCATAGTGCTCGCGGATCCGGCTGAGCAGGAACACGTGGTAATCCATGCTGAGGCCGAAGAGGATGCAGAACAAGAAGATGGGCACCCAGGACTGGACGGTCGTCGTCTGCTGGAACCCGAACAGCTCGTGTCCCACGCCTTTCTGGAAGACGATGACCATCAGGCCGTAGGCGGCGCCCACAGAGAGCAGGTTCATGATGATGGCCTTGAGCGGGACGATGAGCGAGCGGAACACCACCATCAGCAGGACGAAGGTCAGCCCCAGCACGAACGCCAGCACCACCGGGGTCAGGCGGTCCACCAACCGCATCGAGTCTGCGCTCGAGGCGGACTCTCCGGTGACGTACACCGGGGTGTCCGAGCCGGCGAACGACTGAGGCACCGCCGTGGCCCGCAGAGTGGCTATCACCCCATATGCCTCTTGGGAATTCGGGTCCTCCTCCAGGGGGGCGGTGACCACCGCCACGTCTTTGGTCTGGTTCCAGCTCACCGTGGCAGCGGAGGCGAAGTCGCCGGAGGCGTCCATCTTCGCCATGAGCGCCGCGATGTGCGCGTCGAGTATCGGCGTCTGCGTGCCGTCGATGACGATCTGGACCGGAGCCAGCATGCCGGCCGGGAAGTTCTCCACCAACAACTCGTACGCCGCCCTGCGCTCCCCCACCGGCAAGGAATCCGCGCCGCCCGCGGCCCCCGTCTTCAGAGAGAAGGCAGGGACCGTCGCCGCCAGAAGGATGCTAACGGTGACGATCACCGCCAGGAGGGGCCGCTTCATCACCTGTTTGGTCAGGCGGCCCCAGAACCCCTTGTACATGGTCAGGCCGCTGTGCACCCGCTCGCCGGTCTTCATCTCCCGCGGCCGGCGCAGCACGGGCCAATCCAGGCGGTCGCCGAGCAGACCGATGAGGGCCGGCACCAGCGTCAGCATGGCCAGGACGGCGATGCCGACCACGAGCATCGCTCCCAGCCCCAGGCTGCGGAAGGTCGTGATGGGAACGATGAACAGCCCCAGCAGGGCGAGCATGACCGTCCCACCCGAAAACAGGACGGCCCGGCTGGCGGTGCGGCCGGTCATCACGATGGCATCATGCTTGTCCAGGCCCTGGCGCCGCTCTTCCCGGTACCGCTGGATGATGAAGAGGGCGTAGTCGATGCCCACCGCCAGCCCGATCATCATCACGATGTTCACGATGAAGAACGACTGCGGGATGATGGACCCGATCCCGATGACCGCCCCGATGGTCACACCGATGGTGACCAGGGCGAGCACAAGTGAGATCCCCGCCGCCACGAAAGCGCCGAACACCAGCACCAGGACGGCCAGGGTGATCGGCAGACCCACCGTCTCGGCGCTTCGCAGGTCACGCGTGGCTGCGGACGATAGTTCCTCCCCGATGCTCGCCTCGCCCACCGTGGTCACGGTGAAGCCATCGCGGCCGACACCCTCCACCGTGCTCAGGTAGGTGTCGAGGGCCCCCTCCGCTTGGGCCAGGGTGACGTAGACGAAGGTGGTGTGCCTGTCGGCCGAGACCATCTTCTCGGCTGAGGCAGGATCGAGCAAGGAGACCTGGTAGTAGTCGAAGGCGCTCTGTACGGCTGCGGGCTTCGCCGTGACGGCCGCGCTGGCCTGCTGCACCACCTGGCGGAAGGCACTGTCGTCCACCGTGTACGCATCGGAGTGCACCAGGAGCGTCTCGACGTCGGCTGAGTCGCTCGAAACCTCCTGCTCGAGCAACTTCCGCCCTTGGACCGATTCCGGGGAGTTGAGGAACTGCATCTCCCCCGCGGTCAACGCCCCGCTCAGATGGGGGAATCCGGCGATCGCGGCGGCGAGCAGGGCCATCCACAATCCGATCACCCACCAGGGATGACGCGCGCTGAGGTCGGCAAGCCGGCCGGTGCCAAGGGGGGACTTCATAGGGCGCCGCGGGCGGCGGTGGTACCGCAGGTACGCACGGGCCGCGCGGAAACCGCCGGAGGGAGGATCCGGGCCGAAGGGTCAGCCACCATCAGAAAAAACATCCGCCTTGCCACCGATCTGGCCTGTACACACCGAGCCAGCCTGAAAAAGGCGGACTGGGTGCGTAGTTTACCCCATGTGACATAAACCGTGTGTCAAGACTGCAGCGCGCTCCCATGCCGTCTACAATGCAACTGCGGGAGTCCGTTCGAGAATGAGGAGGGAGAGCGGTGGCGGACAAGACGATCAGCAAGGAAGACCAACTCAGGAAGGTGCCCTTGTTCAGCAAGTTGAGCAAGAAGAGCCTGACGGAGATCGCCCGCATGGCGGATGTGATCGAACGGCCGGCGGGCGAGGTGCTGGTGACGGAGGATGCGCTGAGCTTCGAGTTCGTCATGATCCTGGAGGGTCAGGCGAAGGCCGAGAACTGCGGGAGACTGCTCGGCCGGCTCTCCCAGAACGATTTCTTCGGAGAAGTCAGCCTCATCGCGCGCAGGCCGGGTCCCGCCACCGTCACGGCCGAGACGCCCGTGAAGCTCCTGGTGGTAGACCCGCGGCAGTTCGACCATCTGCTCGAGGAGGTGCCGGGCCTCTGGAAAGAGATAGCCGTCGCCCTCTGCGACTACCTGCCGAGCACGTGCGACTTCCCTCTGGAGATACCCGCGACCGGCACTCCCTGAGCAGGGCGGGAGCCGGCGCCGCCCGCGTCGAGACTGCGGCGCGGCGTTCCCGGGCGAAGGAGCAAGCCGAAAGCGGGAGGAAACGATGAGTGGGCATTCGCCCGGAGCGGACGCAGGGACGGGCGCGCAGATGGGCACGGGCACGGTCGCGGGGACGGGCGCGGAAGCCGGGGCGCTGGCCCCGCTCTGCGAGAAGGTCTTGCGGGAGTTCATCGCCGATACCGGGAGGAACAACCTCGGACCGGGCGCGGAGGACACCCCCGCCTGGGAGGATTTCCTGCTGGGCTTCGCGACCGGGGACGACCCGCTCTGGCAGGAGTTGAAGACGGCGGTGGGGCCGGAGCACTGGACTCCGGTCGAGGCCTTCGCCGCCGGCCAGGATCCTGGGGCCGAGCCGGCGGGAGCGCCCAACCCCAAACAGCCCCCCACTCCCTGGGCGGCCCAGCCCGCGCCCGGACCGGCCGCCCGGCCGGGCGCGGGAACGGCCACCGCAGCCGCCTCCGCTGCGGAGCTGACCGTGGTGAGCTGGGCGCTCACCCAGACGGAGGCGACCAAGGCGGCCAACCGCCGGGAGAACCGGCTGCCTTCGGAGGCCTGGGCCCGGGCGAGGGTCTTCGGTCAAGAGGCGAACCGTGAACTGCACCGGGCTTTGCTCGAGGCGCTGCGCGCCGCCGGCTACGAAGCCGTGGCCCCCGCGCAGCTCCCCGCCTGGGGGGAACTCGCCCCGGGGAAGAACACGTGGCGCTCCACCTGGTCGGAGCGCCACGTGGCCTACGTCAGCGGTCTCGGCACGTTCGGTCTTTCCGGAGGACTCATCACGGCCAAGGGGAAGGCGGTCCGCTTTGGATCGCTGGTGGTGAAGGCCGTCGTCCCGGCCACCCCACGCCCCTACACGAGCCCCTTCGCTTACTGCCTGCACTTCAGCGGTGACGGCTGCGCCGAGTGCGCCGCCCGCTGTCCGGCCGGGTCGGTCGACGTTCGGGGCCGCGACAAGGAGGCCTGCATGCGCCACCTGGGCCGCGCCGAGCAGCACATCGGCCGACACTACGGCTTCGCCGGCTACGGCTGCGGACTCTGCCAGACGGGGGTCCCTTGCGAGTCGGGCATCCCCGAGGGTCTGCGATAGACGGGAGGAGCGGCCGCTACCGAGAGGATCTGCGCCCCCCGGGCGGCATCGCGGCCCGCTTTCCCACCGGCGCCACGGTCCCTACGGGCGCTCAGTCGTCGCATTTGCCCCCGCCCGTCTTGCCCACCGCCATGAGAAAGCTCAGTTCTTCCTCAGACTCGACGAGTCCCTGTCTGGCCAGCATGTATCCGCTCAGGAAGTGACCGACGGCCGCGGAGAGTTGTGCCGGACCGTCGTCAAGCACGGCGGCGTCGTCGCCGTGAGTGAGCAGGAGCTGGTCGTTGTCGAACTGGAGCTGGACGAGCATGGCCAGGAATTGGACACGGTCCACCTTTCCTCCTTGGAAGAAGACTCATGGGGATCGAGACGATGGAGGCGGATGGCTGCTCCGCGCCAGGCGTACGTCGTCAATCGCTGACTGTTCACAGCGCCCCGCTGGTTCCAGCGGCTGTTCCTCGTCAGGAGGAGCCGGCGAAGGGACTTGAACCCCCAACCTGCTGATTACAAATCAGCTGCTCTACCATTGAGCTACACCGGCCGGTGCCGCCGCCCCCGCGCGCGGCTCCCCCGCGGCGAAGGTGGGCCCAGAGATTGTACCGCGCCGAACTCGGTCCGAGGACCCCAGGCTCGGCCTCCCGTTCGGTGCACCCAAGTCGCGCGGATGGACCGATGCACCCCGCCGGCCACCTGCTACCCTCTTGCGCATGGATCCGCGCCAACAGAGCCCCGTCCCCAGCCGGCCGGAGTCCCGGCAGCAGTATTTCCGCCGGCTGTACCGCCGGCACCACCCCGGCTGGCAGTCGGCCCCCGCCCTCTACCGCAGCCTCATCGCCGACCGCGTCTCGTCTACCACCCGGCTCCTTGATATCGGCTGCGGCTCCTCTTCCTTCATGGCCGAGGTCTACGCCCGCACTCCTCACACCTACGGCGTCGACTTGGATGCCGAGGGCCTCGCCAGGAACACCGTCATCGCCCACACCTCCGTCGCCGGCGCCGAGGATCTGCCCTTCGCGGACGCCTCTTTCGACCTGGTGGTGCTCTGCTGGGTGATCGAGCATCTGGAAGACCCGGTCCGAGCGTTCCGCGAGATCCACCGTGTGCTCCGTACCGGCGGGTCGGTGATCTTCCTTACACCCAACGTGTGGAACTACAACGTGTGGTTCATCCGGGTGGTGCCGAACGCCGTCCACGACTTCTTCACCCGGCGGCTCTACCGGCGCGCGCCCGACAGCACCTTTCCTACGCGCTATCGGCTGAACTCCCGGCGCCGCCTGGAGAGGACCCTGGGCCGGATGGGGTTCGAGCGCGAGCAGTTGCTCCTGAACGGCGACCCCACCTACCTCGCCTTCAACCGGCCGCTCTTCGCCTTGGCCTGCGCCGCGGAGCGCCTACTCGATCTGCGGCCGCTGCAGCGGTTCCGCGTCCACATCATCGGGGTCTATCGCAAGTGCTAGTACACCACCCTGCGGCTCTCCAGGTGGACGGTCACCTTGCGCTTGATGCGCTGCAGGGCGTTGTCGACCGTCTTGGTGTCGTGCCCGATGTAGGCGGCGATGGTCTCGTAGGAGTTGCCCTCGAGGTAGTACTTGAGCACCCGCGACTCCAACGGGCTGAGCAGACGCACCAAGCAGTCGGTGAGGCTGTCCACCTCTTCCGAGCTGATCACCTGCTGCACCGGGTCGCTGGTCCGCCCCGAGGGGATGACGTCGGCCAGCGTGCGGGTGTCGCTGTCGCCGGTGTAGGGAGTGTGGCTGAAACTGACGTACGTGTTGAGGGGGACGTGTTTCTGCCGGGAGGCGGTCTTGATGGCGGTGATGATCTGCCGGGTCACGCACAGCTCGGCGAAGCTGCGGAAGCTGGTGCTGCGGTCGAACTCGTAGTCGCGGATGGCCTTGTATAGGCCGATGTAGCCTTCCTGGATGAGGTCGTCGCTGTCGCCTCCGGCCAGGAAGTAAGAGTTGGCCTTCAGCCGGACGAAGTGCTGATAGCGCTGCAGGACCTTGCGGGTAGCCTCTTCATCGCCCCCCTTGGCGAAGGCCACCAGCTCTTCGTCGGTCCACTCGGTTACGGCCTTCTCGACCGCCTTCCGTGCGAATGCCGCGCTTTCCATCCCCTCACCCCTCCGGCGTAGAGTAGCGGGAACCTCACCGCGCCCCCCGCTCCGGTCCGCCCGTTTCCTCCGCCTGCCGGCTCAGTTCGTCCCGCAGGGCCTTGAGCTTGTCCACCGTCACGGGGTCGATCCGCTCTTCGATCCTGTGTGCCATTGTAGTGCAATTATGAGAAATTGCAATACTATTTGTGTTCTCTTGCAGATCGGCCACGAACTGACGGGAGGAACGGCGCAGGACGTTGGGGCGGGAGATGGTCTTCTGGAGGTGGTAGTCCGACGACACGGCGATGACACTTTCGCCAGCAGATAAAGCAAAAACCTCCCTCTCGACGATACTGTCGGCAGAGCGGGAAAAGGAGCCGAAATAGACCTCCACATTCGCAGTTGCACTCTCTTGCTTTTGCAACATCTGACTGTGGGAATCGAACACGATGATGGCTCGATCGGTGGTCCGGCCCATGAAGCTGGCGATCTGGTCGATGAGCCGCTTGCGCTCCTCTTCCAGGTCGTCCACCACCTTGTGTCCCAGGAACTCGTGCAGGACGTTGTAGCCGTCGATGACGTACACGGCCACGGCTCAGCCTCCCTCATCGGCGAATTCAGCCGCGGCCGGGCCGGGAGGGCACGTAGACGCCCGCCCTGGTGTATCCGCCGCCGGCTGGGGGAGACTCCCGCCGGGTCCCACCGGCACCGCCCCCCGCTGCCGCACCGCCTCGTACAGCAAGACGCCCGCGGAGACGCTGACGTTGAGCGAGTCCACTTTCCCGGCCAGGGGAAGGCTCACCATGACGTCGCAGAGCGAGGCCACCCGCCGCCCCAGCCCCTCGCCCTCCGACCCCACCACGAAGCAGGTGGGATAGCGGTAGTCCTGAGAGGTGTAGCTGCTCTGCCCGCCGGCCGCGGCGCCGTACACCCAATAACCGGCCTCCTTGGCCTCCCCTAAGAAGTCCGCCAGGTTCCGCACCCGAGCCACGGCTGCGTGCTCGGTGGCCCCCGCCGACGCCCTCACCACCGCGGCGGTCACCTCGGCCGCCCGGTGCCGGGGCACCACCACCGCCGCTCCCGCTCCCTCCGCCGTGCGGATGATGGCCCCCAGGTTGTGGGGGTCCTGCACCTCATCCAAAGCGATCACCAAGGTGTGGGTGCGCAGCACCTCTTCGGGCTCGAGGTAGGGATAGGGCTCGACCTCGGCGGCGATGCCCTGATGGTCGGGGGTGTGTAGACGGGCGGTCAACTCGGCCGCGGAGACCAGATGCACGGGGGGTCCGTCGCCGCGCGCCTCGGCCGACCAGGCGGCGACTCGCTGCTGCAGGCCGTCACCGGTCGCGTCGTGGCTCCGCGATCCGCCCCCGCCCGTCGCCAGCAGCAGCGCGTGCACCCGCCGGCGCCCGCGCAAGGCCTCCCGCACCGGGTTCCGGCCGGAGATGAGGGTGGCGTCCGCCGGCCCGGGCGGCGGCGCCGGGTGCCGCTGCCCGGGCCCGGGCGCGTGCGGCCGCCCCTGCGGGGGCCTCCTGCCCGGCCTACCTGGTTGCGACGATCTTGAAGCCACCGGGCACGTCCCGGACTTCGTAGCCGCGGTCGGCGATGGCCGCCCGCAGGGCGTCGGCGCGGCCGAAGTCGCGGGCGGCGCGGGCCCGCTGCCGCTCTTCGGCCATGGCCATGATGTCCGCGGGGACTTCGCCGCCGCCGCCGGCGACGGCGTCGAGCCCGAGGATATGAGCCATAGCCGCCATTTCGGCCCGTACGGCGGAGGCACCCTGCGCGCTCACCTCGCCGGCCGCCAGAGCCGCGTTGATCTCGCGGGCCAGGCCGAACACCTCCGCCAGCGCGGCGGCGGTGTTCAGGTCGTCGGCCAGGGCCTCGTCGAAGGCCGCACGCCGGGCCGACACTCGTTCTAGGAGGACGGCGGCCCCGGCGCCGGCGGCGGCCGCTCCGGCATCACCCTCCGCCCGATCGGCCAACTCCCTGAAGACGTTTCGCAGGCGGTCCACCTGCTGCTCGCTCTCTTCCAGCAGTTCCGGGCTGAACTCGAGGGGGCTGCGGTAGTGGCTGCCCAGTAAGGCGACGATGAGCGCCTCCGGCCGGTGGGCGTCGAGCACGCTCCTCAAGGTGCGGATGTTCCCGATGCTCTTGGACATCTTCTCCGCACTGAGGTTGAGCATGCCGTTGTGCATCCAGAAGCGCGCGAAATCCTGCCCGGCGCCTTCGGCTTGAGCGATCTCGTTCTCGTGGTGGGGGAAGATGAGGTCGCGGCCCCCACCGTGGATGTCGAACCCCGGTCCCAGATACTTCAGACTCATGGCCGAGCACTCGATATGCCACCCCGGCCGCCCCGGACCCCAGGGACTGTCCCAGGCGGGCTCACCCGGCTTGGCCCCCTTCCACAGAGCGAAATCGAGAGGGTCGGCCTTGTCCTCCCCCACCTCGATGCGGGCCCCGTGCCGCATCTCGGCCACCTGCTGCTTGGAGAGCTTGCCGTACTGGGGCCAGCTGTCGACGTCGAAGTAGACGTCCGGCCCCGACTGGTAGGCGTGCCCCTGGGCGATCAGGGCGGCGATGAGGTCGATTACCTCCTGGATATGCTCGGTGGCCAGAGGCTCCAGGTCGGGCCGGCCCAATCCCAGGCGGTCGGTGTCTTCCCGGTAGGCCCGGGCGAACTCCTCGGCCACCTCCTGGTAGGTGCGGCCCTCCACCTCGCCCTTCTTGATGATGCGGTCATCGATGTCGGTGATGTTCTCCACCAAGGTCACCTTGTAGCCCTGGGACTCGAAGTAGCGCTTGGCCACCATCGACACCACGAAGGGGCGAGCGTTGCCCACGTGCACGTAGTTGTAGACGGTGGGACCACAGAAGTACATGGTCACGTGGTCGCCGTCGCGGGGCACGAACTCCCGCTTCTCCTGGGTCATCGAATCGTACAGACGCATGGCGCTTCCTCGGTCGCGGTGGGCGGACGGGTCAGATGGTGGGGTCTTCGAAACGGGCGGCGTATGCGGCCGCCGAGTCGAGCCGGGCCAGGATCCTGCTCTTGCCCAACCCTCCCACCAGGTAGAACAGTTCGGGCCCCTCCTCCCGACCGGTCAGGGCCACCCGCAGGGGGTGGTAGACGGCCTTGCCTCTGATGCCGAGCTCCTTGGCTTCCTCCACCAGCCCCCGCAGTACCTCTTTGGCCTCAGCGGTGGGCAAGAACTCAGCCGGCATGGCCTCGAAGTGCCGGCGCGCCAGCCGGAACAGCTTGGCTGTGTAGGGCTGCAGCAGAGCCTCCGAGACGGCGCATGAGGCGGGGTCGATCTCCTCTATGAACACCTGGGCATACTGGGGGGCGTCGCCCAGCACCACCAGGTTGGCCTGGATGGCCTCGGCTACCACCTCCCGCTGCACAGGCGCGAAGGGCATGCGGGCGTCGGCCAGGTAGGGGGCGACCTGCCGGAACAGCTCGTCCGCCGGCAGCTCTCTGATGTACAGGCCGTTCAGCCAGTTGAGCTTATTGAGATCGAAGATGGCCGGGCTTTTCGAGACCCGCTCGAGGTCGAACTCGGCTATCAGTTCCTCCAGGGAGAACTTCTCCCGCTCGTCGGCCGGATGCCAGCTGAGCAGAGCCAGGTAGTTGACGATGGCGGTAGGCAGATAGCCCAGGCTTCTGAAGTCGGCGATGGAGGTGGCCCCGTGCCGCTTGGACATCTTGCTGCCGTCGGGAGCCAAGATGAGGGAGTGATGGCCGTAGCGGGGAGCCGGTCTGCCCAGTGCCGCGAACAGCATGAGCTGGCGGGCGGTGTTGGTGATGTGGTCCTCGCCTCTGATGACATGGGTGATCTCCATGCCGGCGTCGTCCACTACCACGGCGAAGTTGTAGGAGTACCCGCCGTCGGTCCGCTTGATGATGAAATCGCCGATGACGTCGGAGGAGAAGGTGATGGGTTCATGGATGAGGTCGTCGAAGGTGACGTCCCCCTCGGGCACCCGGAAACGCACGGCCGCCTGCTCACCCGCGGCGAAGCGGGCCTCGACGTCGGCCGGGCTCAGTGCGCAGCAGGTGCGATCATACTTGGGCATCTGCCCCCGGGCCAGTTGCCGCTCCTTCTTCTGCTCCAGGAGTCCCTGGGGGCAGAAGCAGGGATAGGCGTGGCCCGCGGCCAGCAGCTGCCGCACCGCCGCCTCGTAGAGATGGCCCCGTTCACTCTGCCGGTAGGGACCGTACACACCCCCCACGTCCGGCCCCTCGTCGGCCTGCAGGCCCAACCAGGCCAAGGAGTCGAGGATGCCCCGGTCGTGGGTCGTGGTCGAGCGCTTGAGGTCGGTGTCTTCGATGCGCAACACCATGGTGCCGCCGTTGTGGCGGGCGTACAGGTAGTTGTAGAGGGCGGTGCGGGCGCTGCCCACGTGGAGCGAACCCGTCGGGCTGGGGGCGAAACGCACCCGCACGCCCGCGCGCCGGCCGCCGGCGGGTCCGGCCGGTGCAGATATGTCACTCATGGTGTCGGCTCTCCCTCGTCACTTCTCTCGATCAGGGCCACGGCCTGGGCGGCGATGCCTTCGCCCCGCCCCGTGAAGCCCATGCCCTCGGTAGTCGTGCCCCGCAGTCCCACCCGGCCGGGAGCGATCCCCATCGCCCTCGCCAGCCGGGCGCGCATCGCCGCCCGCTGGGGGGCGATGCGCGGCTCTTCGCAGATCACCACCGCGTCGATGTTCACCGGGCGCCACCCCTGCTCCCGCAGCATCCCGGCGACGGCCGCCAGCAGCTCCAGGCTGTCGGCCCCCTCGTAGGCCGGGTCGGTGTCGGGGAAATGTTGCCCGATGTCTTCCAGCCCCGCGGCTCCCAGCAGAGCGTCCATGACCGCGTGGGTCAATACGTCGGCGTCACTGTGACCCAGCAGGCCGTCGTGCTCGCGCAATCTTACCCCGCCCAGCACCAAGGCACGCCCGGGGGCGTACCGGTGGGCGTCAAAGCCGATCCCAACTCGTAGGCCGGAGGTACCGCTCATGATAGCCGGTCCCTGGGACCGCTCACCGCCTCCGCTCCGCCAGGATGTGCTCGGCGTGCCGAAGGTCGACCTTGTCGGTGACCTTGAAGTTCTCAGGCGAGCCTTCGACCACGGCCACCCGGCCGCCCCTTGCCTCCACCAGACAAGCGTCGTCGGTGGAGCCCCGCAGCACCTCCTCGGATTGGCCGTACGCGTCCAGCAGGGCCTGCCAGCGGAAGATCTGCGGGGTCTGCGCCCGCCACAGGGTCTCCCGCCGGGGGGTGGCCGTGATGATACCCCCCTCCCCCACGATCTTGATGGTGTCGATACTGGGGACGGCCAGCACCGCCCCGTCAAGAGTGGGATCGGCGGCCAAGGCGGCCACCGCCCGTTCGATCTCCGCGCAGGTGACCAAAGGCCGGGCTCCATCGTGCACCCCCACCAGGTCCCAGGTGCCGGCGCCGGCCAGCGCCTGCAGGCCGTTGCGCACGGAGAGGGGTCGCTCGTCGCCCCCCGCCGCCACGGTCACCACTTTCTCGATCCCCTCGAACATGATCTCGCGTTCGCAGTATTCCACGTCCTGGAAGTTCACCACCACGGCCAAGGCGTCCACCTCGGCGCAGGCGCTGAGGGCGCTCAGGGTGCGCTGCAGCATGGGGATGCCGAGCAGGGGCACGTACTGCTTGGGGAGCCCCGAGTCCAGCCGGGTGCCGTATCCAGCCGCGGCCACCACCAAGGCCAGACTCAAACCCGAAGCGTGCATGCCACCTCCTCTCAGGAGACGAGCCGCGTGAAGAGCATCCTCCCCGAGGGGTTCTGAAGCACGGAGGTGACCTCCGCCTCCACCTCTTCACCCACACGGTTGCGACCGCCCTCGATCACCACCATGGTCCCGTCATCCAGATACGCCACGCCCTGGTCCTCTTCCTTGCCCTCGCGCACGACGCGCAACCGCACCCGCTCACCGGGCAGCATCGCCGCGCGCAGAGTGCCGGCCAGGTCGTTGATGTTCAACACCTCCACGCCCTGGATCTGAGCCACCTTGTTGAGGTTGTAGTCGGTGGTCAGCAGCACGCCCTTTATCTCTTTGGCCAACCGGATGAGCTTGGCATCGACCTCAGGCGTGTTCGGGAAGTCGCGCTCGACTATGGACAGCCGGCCGCTCTCCTCCTGGAGGCGGTGGATGACGTCCAACCCGCGCCGCCCCCGGCTGCGCTTGCCCGGTTCGGTCGAGTCGGCGATGGCCTGCAGCTCCTCCAAGACGAAACCGGGCACCACCAGGTCGCCCTCCACGAAGCCGGTGCTCACCACGTCGACAAGGCGGCCGTCGATGATCACCGAGGTGTCCAGGATCTTGGGATGGATGAACTGCTTGGCCCCCGGCTGCTGCAGAAGCCCCTTGAGGCCGAGCACCCGGGCGATGTCGGTGTGCCGCTTGTATCCCAGGTAGGCGAACAGGTAGCCGCTGACGGCGAAGAGCAGGGGCAGGAGATAGGGGCCCACCGCCGGCAGGTCCTTGACGGCAAGCGAGCTGAGCGCCCCGATGGCAAGACCGATGAACAGCCCCATGGTGGTGAACAGGAGACCACTGGCGGTGACCAGGGACGTACTGCGGTCGAGCCGCCGGCCCAAACGGGTGACCGCTCGGCCCACAAAGCCTCCCACGAACAGCCCGATCGCCGCGGCCACGATGACAGCGGCCACCACCAGCAACCCGTACAAGAGCGATTCGAGCTCCAGGCGAGGCAGGAAGCGGGTGGCCAGCTCGTATCCGAGGACGCCCCCCACCAGGGCCAGGAGCAGCCGGACGGCGACGACCATCAGGACCGCCGCTCGAGAGGTAGCGAGTCACCTAAGCGGGCCAGCCCCGTCTTGATCTCCTGCGCCCGGCCCGGTCCCACGCCGTCGACGGCCGCCAGCTCCTCGATGGGGGCCTCGATGATGCGTTTGAGGTCGCCGTAGTGGCACACCACCCGGTCGATCACCTCGTCGTTCAGGCGGGGGATCTTGCGCAGCATGCGGAAGCCACGCGGATGCACCGGCTTCTGCAGCGAGTCGCTCTCGGGAGCGAAGCCCAGGGCGGTGCCGATACGGGTCAGCGATAGCAGCTCGTCGGAGGGGACGGCCCCCAGAGCCTCCCGGGCGGACTCCAGCCGGACCGGGTTGATGTCGGGCAGATAGTCGGCCAGCACTGCGGCCCGGTCGTCCCTGACGTTGACCAGGAGCTCCTCCAACTGCATCTCCACCAACCGGCCCTCAGCCCCCAGCTGGATGAGATAGCCTTCGATGAGCTGGGCTATCACCAACACCATCTCCGCCCGCTGGAGCACGCTGAGCACATCGAACAACGTGACCGAGTCCCGCAGCTCGAGGGCGGACAGGTTGGCGCTGACGGCATCGAAGCGGCTCTTGAACTTCTCCATGGTCTGCAGAGCCTGGTCGGCCTTGTCCAGGATGGTGCGAATCGGCTCCAGCACGTGGCGGATGTCACCCACGTACACCGTGACCACGTCGCGCGCCGCCGAGATGGAGACGGCCAGGGCGTCTATCTGCTTGGCCACCCGTTCGGCGGTGCGGTGCCGGGTGCCGGTCTCCTGCGACCAGATGCGGGCATCCGGCATGAGCTGGACGTTGGCGTGCAGGATGCGGCTGCCCGTCTCGTCCAGCAGGATGGCGCCGTCCATCTTGGCCAGTTCGTACAGGATCATCGGAGAGAAGGCGACGTCGATGTCGATGCCCCCCGAGATCATGGGACGGACTTTCTCCTCTTCGGAAAAGACGAGGAGAGCCCCGTGCCGCCCCTTCACGATGTTGTCGATGGCGTCGCGGATGACCGTCCCCGGCGCGATCATCTGCAGGGCCTGGACGAGCCGCTCTTCTTGAGGCAGAGGCCTCTTACCCACCGCTCCTCCCTGCCGCCGTGTGCCCGACCGCCTCCGCGATATCTCCTACCGCCTGTACCCGGATGCCCGCCCCGGCACCTTCCGCCCCGGAGAACTCCTCAGCGTTGCGGGCCGGCATCAGGATGCGGCTAAAGCCGCGCCGGGTGAGCTCTTGGATCCGCTTCTCCCCCTGCAGCACGTAGCGCACCCTACCGGTGAGACTGACCTCGCCGAACGCCGCCAACCCTTGCCCTTCGTCCCCGTCCCGGTAGGCCGAGGCGATGGCCAAGGCAACGGCCAGGTCGGCCGCGGGGTCCTCCAGGACCAGTCCACCCGCTACGTTAACAAAAATGTCGGTCTTGAACAGAGGGAGCCGGGCCCGCCGGTTGAGGACGGCCACGATCATGGCCAGACGGTTGCGGTCGACGCCCCGGGCCACGCGCTGAGGCATGGCCAGGTTGGTGGGCGCCACCAAGGCCTGCACCTCGGCCAACAGGCAGCGGGTGCCTTCCAGCACCGGCACCACCACCGAGCCGGAGCGGAGGTCGCCCTCCTCCAGGAAGATCGAGGCCGGGTCGTGCACCTCCACCAGCCCCTGCTCGGCCATCTGGAACACCCCCACCTCGTTGGTGGAGCCGAAGCGGTTCTTGACCGCCCGCAGGATGCGGAACGGCTGGGCCCGCTCGCCCTCGAAGGAGAGGACGGCATCGACCATGTGTTCGAGCACCCGGGGCCCGGCCAGCTCCCCGTCCTTGGTGACGTGGCCCACCAGCACCAAGGCGATGCCGTGGCTCTTGGCCGTCTGCAGCAGCTGGGAGGTGACCTCGCGGATCTGGGCCACCGAGCCGGGAGTGGATCCCACCTCCGCCGACCATAGAGTCTGGACCGAATCGACCACGCAGGCGGCCGGGCGCAGGTTCTCCAGGGCAGCGGCCACCTGCTCGCTCTGGGTCTCGGTGATGAGGCGGAGAGGGCTTGCCCCTCCCCCCAGGCGGATGCTCCGCAGCTTGACCTGAGCCGCCGACTCTTCCCCTGAGACGAGGAGAGTGCACACCCCGCCGGCTTCCATGCAGAGAAGGGCCTGCAGGAGCAGGGTGCTCTTGCCCACACCGGGCTCCCCGCCCACCAGCACCACCGACCCCGGCACCAGCCCGCCGCCAAGAACCCGGTCGAACTCGGCCAGACCGGTGGTGATGCGATCGCGGGTGGTGAAGTCCACGTCGGCCAGCCGGAGGGGCGCGGGCGCCGCCGCAGGCGGCCCCGCGCCCCGCGGCCCGGTCCCCCGCGGCCGCGGTGGCGCTACCGCCGCTTCATCGATGGTGTTCCACTGGCCGCAGCCGGGGCACCGTCCCAGCCAGCCCGGAGAGGCATATCCGCACTCCCGGCAGACGTAGGACTTCTTGCTCCGCGGCATAGGCGGCCCCGTTCTACTTGGTTTCTTCGGCTACGAGCACGTCGGGCGCGCCCTGGATGACCTCGCTGATGATCAGATGGTCGCCTTCCCGCTCGAGCAGCACCGTGCTGCCCCGCGGGAACCGGCCCGACAGCACTTCCTCCGCCAGCAGGTCTTCCACGTGACGTTGGATGGCCCGCCGCAGCGGACGCGCTCCCATGGTGGGGTCGTAGCCCACCTCCACCAGCAGCTCCTTGGCCGCAGGAGTGAGGGCCAAACCGATGTCTCGATCCTTGAGCTGCTCCTCCACCCGGGACATCATCAGTTCGACGATGTCGGAGATCTCGGACTTGGTGAGCTTGCGGAAGACGATGACCTCGTCCACCCGGTTGAGGAACTCGGGCCGGAACAGCTTCTTGAGCTCCCCGGTGACCCGGGTCTTCATCTCCTCATACTCCAGCCCGCCCTCGGCCACCGCCTCGCCGAAGCCCAAGGTCTGCCCTTTGGAGATGGTGGCGGCCCCGATGTTGGAGGTCATGATGATGATGGCGTTGCGGAAGTCCACCGTCCGCCCCTGGGCGTCGGTGAGGCGCCCGTCTTCCAGGATCTGCAACAGGATGTTGAACACGTCCGGGTGGGCCTTCTCGATCTCGTCGAGCAGCACCACCGAATAGGGACGCCGGCGCACCGACTCGGTCAGCTGGCCGCCCTCGTCGTAGCCCACGTACCCGGGCGGCGAACCGACCAGCCGGCTGACCGCGTGCTTCTCCATGAACTCAGACATGTCCACTTGGATGAGGGCGCCCTCGTCACCGAACAAGAACTCGGCCAGGGTGCGCGCCAGCTCGGTCTTGCCCACGCCTGACGGCCCCAGGAAGATGAACGACCCCGAGGGGCGGTGCGGGTCCTTGAGCCCGGCCCGGGAGCGCCGGATGGCCCGGGAGACCGCTTTGACCGGCTCGTCCTGGCCTACCACCCGTTTGTGCAGGGCTTCTTCCATCCGCAGCAGGCGGTGGGTCTCGGCCTCGGTGAGCTTGGTGACCGGGATGCCGGTCCACATGGCGGTGACCTCGGCGATCTCATCCTCCCCGATGGAGATCTCGGCCGCCTCGTCGGACTCCCGCCACTTCTCCTCCAGCTCGTGGCGCTGATTGAGCAGCTTCCGTTCGCGGTCGCGCAGAGACGCCGCTTTCTCGAAGTCCTGGGTCTCTATGGCCGTCTCTTTCTCCCGCCGCACCTCCAGGATGGCGTCCTCCACCTCCCGCAGGTCGGGAGAAGCGCACATGTTCTGGATGCGCTTGCGCGAAGCCGCCTCGTCGACCAGGTCGATGGCCTTGTCGGGCAAGAAGCGGTCGCTGATGTAACGGTCGGCCAGGTAGGCCGCGGCCTCGAGGGCCTCATCGGTGATGCGGACCCGGTGATGTTCCTCGTAGCGCTCGCGCAGGCCGGCCAGGATCTTCTGGGTCTCCTGCACGCTGGGCTCCTTCACCTGGATCTGCTGGAAACGGCGCTCGAGAGCGGCGTCCTTGGCCAGGTGTTTGCGGTACTCGTCGAGGGTGGTGGCGCCGATGGTCTGCAGCTCGCCCCGGGCGAGCGCCGGTTTGAGGATGGAGGCGGCGTCGATGGCCCCTTCGGCGGCGCCCGCCCCCACCAGGCTGTGGATCTCATCGATGAACAGGATGATGTCGCCCCGCTCGCCGATCTCCTTCATCACCTTCTTGAGGCGCTCTTCGAACTCGCCGCGATACTTGGACCCTGCCACCAGCGCGCCCAGATCGAGGGTGTAGATCTGCTTGTCCTTGAGCAGGCCGGGCACGTCGTTCTTGGCGATGCGCTGGGCCAGGCCTTCCACCACGGCGGTCTTACCCACGCCGGGCTCGCCCACCAGCACCGGGTTGTTCTTGGTGCGGCGGGACAGGATCTGCATGACCCGCTGGATCTCGGTCTCACGACCGATGACGGGATCGAGCTTGCCCTCTTCCGCGTACTTAGTGAGGTTGCGCCCGAACTGGTCGAGCACTTTGGAGCCCTTCTTGTCCCGGGCTTCGGCGACATCGGCCGCCTGCGAGGAGGAGCCCCGCGGCTGCCTGCGCGCGGGCCCGGACAGCACCCGCATGACCTCCTGCCGGGCCCTGTCGGCGTCGACGTCGAGGTCGTTGAGGATACGGGCGGCCACGCCTTCGTTCTCCCGCACCAGCCCGAGCAGGATGTGCTCGGTACCGATGTAGTTGTGGCCGAGGGACAGCGCCTCCCTCAGCGCCAGCTCGAGGACCTTCTTGGCCCGGGGGGTGAAGGGGATCTGACCTTGGGATTCATGGTCGCCCTCACCCACGATGCGGGTGACTTCGCCCCGCACCTCTTCCAGGCCCACGTCGAGGCTGCCCAGCACCCGCGCCGCCACCCCGTCGGCCTCCCGCAGCAGTCCAAGCAGCAGGTGCTCGGTGCCGATGTAGTTGTGCCGCAGTATCCTGGCCTCTTCCTGAGCCAGCACGATGACCTGGCGGGCACGTTCTGTGAATCTCTCGAACATCACTGTATCTCTCCTATCACCGGACGCCCGAACCGGCGAAGACCTCGCGCATGACGCGCGCCCGGACCTCATCTATCTCAGGGCTCTCCAAGCAGCCCGTCCGTGCCTCCATATGATCGACGACGATACGCGCCGGCTGCAGTCGGCTCATCAGACCGAAGGCCGATTCTGCAGCCAGGCCAGGAGCTTCCACCAGCCCCAGTTCCAGCCCCACCTGGGCCGCCGAGATCAGGTTGACCGCCTCGGTGAACGACATGGTCCACGCGTGTTGCGCCAGCCCCAGGGACCGCCCGATCTGGTCGCGGGCCTGCACCGGGTTCTCCCGGACCAGCATCTTGCGGACCGAGCGCTCCTTCTCGACGATCTCGCGGCACACCTCCTCCACCACCTGGAGTATCTCGCTCTCGGGTCCTTGCTGCCGGGCCGCGTTGGATATCTGCACCACGCCCCCGGCCCCGCCCCAGAGAGGCGCCATGCCCAGGCCCCGGCTCACCAGCTCCAGCGCGATGCCGGCCAGTTTGCCCGTGAGCATGAGGGCCGGCAGATGAAGGGTGCTGTACACACGCAGGCCGGTGCCGGCCTTGGCCGGATGGGCCGACAGATACCCCCAACCCGGGTCGAAGGCGTACGACACCACCTTCTCCAGACGGTCGTCGAGCAGGCTGAGGAGGGACCACAGTCCTTCGAGCCCGTCTCCGCGCCGAAAACCGATCAGGTGGAAGTGATCGACCCCGTTGATCTCGAGCGAAGCCAAGCCGTCTCCGTACACGGCGAACCCGCGGCCCGCGCCCGACGCCTCGGAGAAGGCGGGGGTCATGAGGCCCCGCTCCACCATCAGGGCCGCGTCCAGCGAAGACATGATCTCCAGGTCGTAGCAGCGCCAAAGATGTTCCCACCCGTCGGCTTTCAGCGTCCCGGTGACCTGGCACTTGAGTTCTTCCAGGGCGGCCGGCTCCTCGGCATGGGGGAAACGCCGGTCCGCGTCGTTGCGGGCCAGTACGATGGCCGATGCTGTCATGCCGTCCCGGGTCACCTCTCGCCTCCGTCCAACCTCTCCCCTAGTTCGGCGAGACGGTCACGGACCCCTGCCGCCTCTTCGAACCGTTCATGCTGGACAAGTTCCCGCAACATCCGTTCAAGCCGCATGATCTCGTGACGCAGGCTGTCGCTCTCAGGCCCTCGCAAGGGGATCTTGCCCATATGCTCGACAGACTGGGGCTCCGGCTTGATGGTCGCCCGCAGGTGCTCGGCGAAGACGCGGTAGCACTCGGCACAGCCCACCAGGCCCGATTCCTTGAGGTCGCTCAGGGTGGTGCCGCACACCCCGCAGAACCGCTCGCTCGCGGCCGCCGCGGTCTCGGGAGCCGGCCGGTCGGCAGCCGCCGTCTTACCCAGGTTGCGCAGGACCGAGGGCACGGCCAGGACGAGAGCCAGACCTTCGGTCTGCTCGGCGACCCCCTCCGCACAACGAGGGCAGAGATGCGTGTGGCTGACCTTCCCGTCCACCACTCTCAGCAGATGCATGGTGGCCGGCTCTTCCCCGCAGAGCTCGCAATCGACCGAGCCGCTGAGGTCGAGGTTCCAGTCGGGTGACTCTTCTGCAAACACCCGGGCCTCCTCAATCGACGGACCGGAACACCGGCCGCCCGCAGGCGGAAAGTACGGGGAAGACTCGGCGCGTACTCCGCCGGGAAACGTCGCAAGAACACTGTCTGAAGTTTACCATAACGGCTTTCTGGGCCCGGCTCTACGACGGGTGATATACCCCTTGGGGTTCCACGGTATGCCTCGGACTCACCCGCCTTGCCGGCAGCCGGCCTGGCCGCGCCCCGGGCTGCCGGGGCGGCCCCGTCCTCCCGTCCGGGCCGCCGTTCCCCGAAGCGGCTAGTGCTCGGGACGCAGCTGGGGGAAGAGGATGACGTCCCGGATGGATTCCACCCCCAAGAGCATCATGGCCAGCCGGTCGATGCCGATGCCCAGACCGCCGGCGGGCGGCATGCCGTACTCGAGGGCGCGCAGGAAGTCGTGATCGACCACATGGGCCTCTTCGTCGCCGGCGGCCCTGTTCTCGGCCTGCTCCTCGAAGCGCCGGCGCTGGTCGATGGGGTCGTTGAGTTCGGAGAAGGCGTTGCCGCACTCCTTGCCCCCGATGATGGGCTGGAAGCGCTCCACCAGCCTGGGGTCGTCCCGGTGGGACTTGGCCAGGGGGCTCAGTTCGATCGGGTAGTCGATGGCGAAGGTGGGCGCCATCAGCTTGGGCCATACCACGTGTTTGAGGGCCTTGTCGACCAGGGTGGCGAAGGTCTCCCGGTTCTCCACCTCGATGTGCCGCCCCTGCAGGGCGTTCTTGGCGCGGGCGGGGTCGTCGCGCATGGCGTCCAGGGACAGACCCAGGTGCTCACGCAGGAGCGAGTCGATGGTACGGCGCGGCCAGGGTGCCCTCAGGTCGACGGAGTGCCCTCCCACCACGATCTCGGTGGTGCCGATCACCTCGAGGGCCAGGGCCGGGATCATATTCTCGACCAGCTCCATGACGGCGTTGTAGTCCACATAGGCCCAGTACAGCTCCATCATGGTGAACTCGGGGTTGTGGACCAGGGAGATGCCCTCGTTGCGGAAGTTCTTGCCGATCTCGAAGATCTTGTCGAACCCGCCCACCAGCAGCCGCTTGAGGTAGAGCTCGGGAGCGATGCGCAGGTAGAGATCGGTATCGAGGGCGTTGTGGTGAGTGACGAACGGCCGGGCCAGCGCTCCTCCAGGGAGCGGCTGCAGGATGGGCGTCTCCACTTCGACGAAGCCCTGCCCCTCCAGGTAGCGCCGCATGGCCGAGACCACCTTGCCCCGCGCCCGCAACTGCCAGGCCACCTCGGGATTGGCGATGAGGTCGACGTAGCGCTGCCGGTAGCGGGTCTCCCGGTCCTGCAATCCGTGCCACTTCTCCGGGAGGGGGCGGAGCGACTTGGTGAGCAAGGTCCAGGAGTCGGCGAACAGGGTGAGCTCCCCCCTGCGGGTGCGGAACACGTGGCCCTCGCAGCCGATGATGTCGCCCACGTCCACGCTGCTGAGCAGGGAGAAGGAGGTCTCGCCCAGACCGTCGACGTTCCCGAACACCTGCAGGTCGTCCCAGCCGTCCCGAAGAGATAGGAACACGGCCTTACCGTGATCGCGACGGGCCATCACCCGGCCCGCCACCTTGTAGTGGCTGCCCTCGGCCTTCTCGCCCTGCCCCAGCGTGGAATGAGCCTCGGCGATCTCCCCCAGCCGAGTGCGGCCCTCGAAGCTCCGGGCGTAGGGCTCGATGTTCTCCTGCCGCAGACGGTCGGCCTTGGCCAGGCGGTCCCGTTCCCATTCGGGAAGGTCCACGCTACATCTTTCCGATGGCAAGGATCTCCAGCTTGAGCGCTCCCACCGGCACCGGCACGGTCACGACGTCACCTACCCTCTTGCCGATGATGGCCTGCCCCACCGGAGACTCGTTGGACAGCCGGGCCTTGGTGGGGTCGGCCTCGGCCGATCCCACCAGTGTGTATATGCGGATCTCGTCCGCGTTCCTGTCACGGAGGGTGACCGTGCTGCCCACGCTCACCCTCTCGGTGTCGATCTCGGAGTCTTTGATGACCCGCGCCCGCCGCAACTTCTCCTGGAGAAGGCTGATGCGGTGCTCGAGCAGAGCCTGCTCGTTCTTGGCGTCGTCGTATTCGGAGTTCTCCGTGATGTCCCCGAAATCACGAGCCTGGCGGATGCGCTCGGCCACCTCTTCCCGCTTGACGGTGGAGAGGTAGTTGACCTCGTCCTGCAGCGCTTTGAGGCCTTCTTCTGTGAGGATGACTTCTTTGCGAGACACGTTCCCTTCCTTCCGCGGCAGCAGAGCCGTAGCGCGCCTGAAAGTGAGCGCGGCATTATATGGTGCGGGCAGACTGTTGTCAACACGGCGGCCGACGCACCCAGGAGCATCTTCACTCCGTGTCGCCCAGCCTGGACAATGCTGCGTCCAGGGCGGCGGCGTCGAGCAGACGACGCATTCCTTCAATGGCGGCGGGAGCCACCCCCGAGGGTCGCAGGTACCAACCCAGCAGCTTGCGCATCCAGCGGGCCGCCCGGAGCGGACCCATCTCGGCCGCCGCCAGCGCGAGCAGCGCCCGGAGGTCGGCCACCACCTCGGGCAGTGGCGGCCGCACCCGGTCCCTGCCCTCCAGCAAGGCCCGCAGCAACCAGGGGTTCCCGGCCGCCCCCCGCGCGGCCATCACCGCCGCCGCCCCGGTGGCCTCGACCACAGCCAGAGCCGCGGCCGCGCTCGTGATGTCCCCGGAGGCGATCACCGGGATACTCACGGCCGCCGCCACCTCCGCGGTGACGCTGTGGTCGGCCCGGCCCCGGTAGAACTGGGTGGCGGCCCGTGGGTGGACCCCGAGGGCGGCCACCCCCACCGCCTCCAACCGCCGGGCCAACTCCACCGCCGTCCTTTCCTCCTCAGCCAGCCCGCTGCGCAACTTGACCGTGACCGGCACCGTCCCGCCGGCGGCCGCCACCACAGCGGCCGCCACCGCCGCCGCCCGCGTGGGGTCGCCCATCAGCGCGGCCCCCGCCCCGGTCCGCACCACCTTCCGCACCGGGCAGCCCATGTTTATGTCGATGACGTCAGGCAAGCGGGGGCGGGACAGCACCGACTCCGCCGCCCGCGCCATCACCTCCGGTGACTCCCCGAACAGTTGCACGGCCAGGGGACGCTCTTCCTCGGTGAAGTCGAGATACCCGGTGGTCCGCACATTGCGGTGCAGAAGCCCGTGGGCGCTTACCATCTCGGTGGTGACCATCCCGGCCCCATGGCTCTTCAGATGACGCCGGTAGGCCCCGGTGGTCAGTCCGGCCATTGGAGCCAGTACCACCCGGTTGGGAATCGTCACCGGCCCGATCGCGAACGGCGCCGCCAGCGGAGAGCGGGCGCCGCCCGGCCCGGGGCCGGCCCCTGGTGGGCTCAGGTCACGAATGGTTGCGACGATAGATGATCTCCAGACCGCGCAGCGTGAGCAGGGGGTCGAGGTGGTCCAGTGTCGTGGCATGATCGAAGATGAAAGAAGCCAGGCCTCCCGTGGCCACCGTGGTCGCCTCGGCGCCCAGCTCCCGGCGCATGCGGGTGACGATCCCGTCCACCTGGCCGGCGAAGCCGTAGACCGCCCCCCCCTGCATGGCCTGCACGGTGTTCTTGCCGATCACCGTCCCCGGATCGGCCAGTTCGACTTTCATCAGCCGGGCGGCGCGCGTGGCCAGGGCGTCGAGGGAGATTTCGATACCCGGAGCGATGGCGTGCCCCAGGTACTCCCCCGCCGCCGAGACGGCACTGAAGGTGGTGGCGGTACCGAAGTCCACGGCGATGCAGGGGCCGCCGAAGGCTTCGAAGGCCGCCACCGCGTCGACGATGAGGTCCGGCCCCACCTGGCGCGGGTCGATGGTCAGGATGGGCATCCCCGTCTTCACTCCCGGGCCCACCACCAGCGCTTCCAACCCGAACTTGGACGCGGCCATGGCCGCGTACTCACCGCTCAGACGGGGTACCACCGAAGCCACGGCCAGACCCGAGATCCCATCGCGCGAGTAGCCGTCGAGGCGCAACAGAGAATCGAGCAGGGCGGCCAGCTCATCGGCGGTCTTGCGCACGTCGGTGGCGAAGCGCCAGTGGGCCGCCAGCTCCTTGCCGGAGAACAGACCCACCACCGTCTGGGTGTTACCTACATCGACGACTAGCAGCATGTCATCCCCCTCCCGCCGGCCTGGTGCCCGGTCTGCAGGGTGAGGCCCACATCCACCGGCGGCGCCCCCATGGTGAGAGCGCTCGTGGAGATGAGGTCCACCCCGGTCCGGGCGACCTCCCGCACCGTCTCCAGCGTGATGCCCCCGGACGCCTCCAAGACCACCCTAGGGTCGATCTGGCGGGCGACCGCCACCAGGCTCTTGAGCGACTCCACATCCTGGTTGTCGAGCATGATGATGTCGGCTCCGCAGGCGAGAGCCTCCCGCAGGTCGGCTTCGCTCTCCACTTCCACTTCCACCTTGAGGTAGCGGGTGCCGGCCGTTTTTACCCGGTCCAGGGCGGCCTTCACCCCTCCGGCCGCGGCCAGATGGTTGTTCTTGACCAGCACCATGTCGAAGAGACCGAAACGGTGATTAGCGCAGCCTCCCAGCACCACCGCCCGCTTCTCCCAGGCCCGCAGCCCGGGCGTGGTCTTGCGGGTGTCCACCACCACCGCTCCCGTACCCTCCACCGCCTTGGCGAAACGCCGGGCCTGCGTGGCCACTCCGGACAGATGGCTGAGGAAATTGAGCATGGTCCGTTCGGCGCTGAGGATGCTGCGGGCTGAACCTGCCAGAGAGGCCAGCCGGTCTCGGTCGCCGGCGGCCGCGCCTTCCTCCACCAGCGCCGTGAAGACCACGTCCGGATCCACCTCCCTCATCACCGCCTGGGCCAGAGGCAGGCCGCACACCACCAGGTCGGTGCGGGCCGTGATCACCGCCTCGCCACTCAGGCCGGCCGGGACGGTCCACTCCGAGGTGACGTCACCGTAGCCCGCCAGGTCCTCGGCCAGCGCCTGCCGGACCAGCCTCAGATCAGCCTCGCGACCACCCATCACTCCTCCTTGTCTTCCGCCTCCGGCGCTTGAACCCAGATGACGAGTTCTCCCGTCTCGGGACTGCGCTGCAGCAAGAGGTGCCGTCGCCAGACCCGGTCGTCCCGCTCGGGGAAGTCCGAGCGCAGGTGCACCCCCCGGCTCTCTTCGCGCATCGAGGCCGCCGCCACCATGTGCCGGGCCACCGACAGTAGATTGAACAGCTCCAGCTCAGGTACGCTCAAGGCGGGGGGGCGGAGCGACTCTTCCAGCTCACTCAATCTGATCCTCGCCTCTTCCAACCCCTGCCGGTCGCGGACGATGCCGCACAGGCCGGCCATCACCGCCCCCACGGTCCGGCGTCCCTGCTCCACCAGGCCGGGGGCGTTGCCCACTCTCGGTTCATCGGCTAGATCGAGTCGCACTTTGCGCACCGCCGGGTCGGACACCGCCAGATACCGGTTGAGCTCGCGCACGGTGCGGTCCCCGAAGACCAGGCCCTCGAGCAGCGAATTCGAGGCCAACCGGTTGGCTCCGTGAATGCCGGTGCTGGAAGTCTCCCCGCAGGCGAACAGTCCGGGGATGGAGGTCCGCCCCCAGGTGTCGGTGAGCACCCCCCCGATGAAGTAGTGGGAGGCGGGTGCGACGGGGATGAGTTGGCTGCAAAGATCGAAGCCGCGCCCCGACAGCCCCGCGTACACGGTGGGGAAACGCTCCCTCAGGAAGGCGCACTCCAGGTGGCGGGCGTCGAGCCAGACATGGTCCGTCCCGTCCCGGTCGAAGACACGCTTGATGTGCCGCACCACCACGTCCCGAGGAGCGAGCTCGGCTCGGGGATGCGCCCCCACCATGAACCGCTCCCCGGCGCCGTCGCGCAGATAGGCCCCCTCGCCCCGTAGGGCCTCGGTGATAAGCAGCGTGGGGTTCTCTTCCCCGTACAGAGCCGTGGGATGGAACTGCATGAACTCCATGTCGCGCATGACCGCCCCGGCCCGGTAGGCCATGGCATGACCGTCACCGGTGGCGACCAGGGGGTTGGTGGTGTGGGCGAACACCTGCCCGGCTCCCCCGCAGGCCAGCACCACGGCCCGAGCCAACGAGACGGTGAGAGCCCCCTCCCGGTCCAGAGAGACGGCCCCCACACAGCGGCCGGCGTCCATCAAGAGGTCGATGACGAACTCGTGTTCGTGCAACTCCACCCTGCCTCCGGAGATGCAGACTTCGGCCAACGCGCTCGCCACCACGCTGCCGGTGGCGTCACCACCGGCCCGCACCACCCGGGGCACGGAATGCGCCCCCTCCGAGGCCAGGATCAGCTTGCCGTCCCGGCGATCGAACTTGGCGCCCAGCCTCTCCAGGTCCTGCACCCGGGCGGGGCCCTCCTCCACCAGCACCCGTACGGCCTGAGCGTCGCACAGACCGGCTCCGGCCTCCAACGTGTCCTTGAGGTGGAGCTCGGGGGAATCGTAGTCGCCGATGGCGGCGGCGATACCGCCTTGGGCCAAGAAAGTGGTGGTCTCGTCGAGCGCCCCTTTGGTGATCAGACCCACGTGCCAGCGGTTGGCCGCCCCCAGCGCGGCGGTCAGCCCGGCGATGCCGCCACCGATCACAAGCACGTCATAGCTCGAGTACTGAAGCTCGACGCCGCTCCGCGAGATGAGGGGAGAACCCGCCTTCACACTCCCGCCTTCACGCACCCACCTCCACCATCCGTTGCACCGCGCGCAGTGCCTTCGCCCTGGTGTCGGCATCCACGGTCACCACCGGGCCCTCCTCCTGCAGTGCCCGCAGGACCTTGTCCAGAGTGGTCAGCTTCATGTTGGGGCAGACGCTCGTCTCGCTGATGGGGTAGAAGCGCTTACCGGGGACGTCTCTTGACAGACGGTAGAGCATTCCCAGTTCGGTACCGATCAGGTACTCATCAGCGTCGTCCTCCCGGCAGAAGCGGATCATGCCCGAGGTGCTCTCCACCGCGTCGGCCAGCTCGGCCACCTCCGGGCTGCACTCAGGATGGACCACCACCTTGGCCCGCGGATGAGCGGCCTTGGCGGCCGCGACATCGGCCACCTCGATGAGCTCGTGCGTGGGGCAGAATCCGGGCCAGACGATCACCTCCCGCCCCGCCTTCTTGGCCGCCCAGGCGCCCAGATTGCGGTCGGGGGTGAAGATGATCTCCTTGCCGGCCGGCACCGAGCGCAGCACGGCGACGGCGTTCGCGCTCGTGCAGCAGATGTCTGACACGGCCTTGACCGCGGCGCTGGTGTTGACGTAGCTGACCACGATCGCCCCCGGGTGCTCCTCCTTGAGCTCCAACAGGCCCTCCACGTCGACCATGTCGGCCATAGGGCAGCCGGCCCTCACGTCGGGCAGGATCACCGGGATTTCGGGGGCCAGGATGGCAGCTGTCTCGGCCATGAAGTGCACCCCGCAGAACACGATCAGACGAGCCGCCGAGGCGGCCGCCTGTCGCGAGAGTCCCAGAGAGTCGCCGGTGATGTCGGCCACGTCCTGGACCTCCGGCCGTTGGTAGTTGTGGGCCAGGATGAGGGCGTTCTTCAGGGCGGCCAAGCGCCGGATCTCGGCGTGCGCGGCTGCGTGTTCCATGCGTCCTCCCTGTGTCGTCAACGGCCCGGCCCCCGAGCCGCCGCGGTCCATAAGGCGGGCGACCACCTGGTCGCTCACCCGGGACAAGGCCTCCAACACCGTCCTCCCGCTGGGCAGCACCAACTCAGGGGCGAGTTCGGCCAAGGGCTCGAGTACGAACCGTCTGTCCTCCATCCGCGGGTGCGGCACCTCCAGGACGGCGGTCGCGGCCGAGAAACCATCGTACCAGAGCAGGTCGAGGTCCAAGGTCCGAGGCCCCCATCGCACCAGACGCTCCCGGCCCAGGTCGTTCTCGATAGCCTGCAGGGCGGAAAGCAGCTCCAGCGGGGCCAGGGTGGTCCGGACCTCCACCACTTGGTTGAAGTAGTCGTCCTGCTCCGGGCCGCCCACCGGGGCGGTGACGTAGATGCCGGAAATCCCGGTGATCACGGAACCAGGAAGTGCCGCTATCCGCCCCCGGGCCTGCCGCAGCAGCGCCGACCGGTCTCCCAGATTGGAGCCCAGGCCCAGGAACACGCGGGCCGGGGCGCGCCGCGCGGCGCCCAGGGCTCAGCCCTCGAGATCGGCGCGGATCAGTTCGACGGCCGCGCCCACGCTCGCCAGCGCACACGCCACCGGCGGGTGCGGCTTGGTGACCTGCACCCAGACCTCGTCCACCGGGAAGCGGCGGAGGATGCCTTCGGCGGTCGCCTGGGCCAGTCGCTCCAGAAGAGAATAGCTCTTGGTGGTGGCCACCTCGATGATCAGGTCCACCACCTCCGTGTAGTCGATGGTGCCGTCCAGGTCGTCGCTGCGGGCCGCGGGACAGTCGTCCATGGTCAGACGCACGTCGTACAGCAGGCGCTGACCGAGCACCTTCTCTTCGTCGGTGACTCCGTGGTGTCCATAGACCTCGAGACTTTCGATGAAGATGTCCACCCTTGCCCCCGTTCTTGATCGTTCCGGCTAGCCCGTCCGCTCGCCGCTGATGGCCCGCGCGACGCGCGCGGCGTCGCGATTGACACCTACCCGGTGCACCCTCACAATATGCGCCCCCGCGAAGGTCGCCGCCACCGTGGTGGCCGCCGTCGCCTGGTCGCGTTCCTTGGGATCGGGCAGCCCCAGTATCTCCCCCAGGAAGCGCTTGCGCGAGGCCCCCACCACCAGCGGCCGCCCCAGGCAGCGGAACACGGCCAGGTTGCGGAGCAACTCCAGGTTGTGCACCACCGTCTTGCCGAAGCCTATGCCGGGGTCCACCAGGAGATTCTCTTCTTTGAGACCGTTGTCCACCGCCCACTCCAGCCGCCGGAGCAAGAAGCCGTATACCTCCTCCACCACGTCGCGGTACACAGGGGCGTCCTGCATGGTCTTGGGTTTGCCCAGCATATGCATCAGCACCACGGGGCAGCCGGCGTCGCGGACCACCGCCACCATCTCCCGGTCCATGCGCAGCGCGGAGACGTCGTTGATCATGTAAGCGCCGGCTTCCAGGGCGGCGGCGGCCACCTTGGCCTTGTAGGTGTCCACCGAGATGCGCCCCGGCAGGTCGGGGCCGAGAGCCTTGACTACCGGCAGGACCCGCTCCAGCTCCTCCTCCAGCGGGAGCCGTTCGGAACCGGGACGGGTGGACTCGCCGCCCACATCCACCAAGTCCGCGCCTTCCTCCACCATACGGAGAGCGGCGCGGACCGCCGCGGCGGGGTCCGCGCAGTCCCCCCCGTCGGAGAAGGAGTCGGGGGTGACGTTCACCACCCCCATGAGCAGGGGAGCCTCCTCCAAGCGGAGCCCTGGGTGGCAGGCGGGCCTGGGATCGTCGTAGTTACGCAGGGCCGCTTCCAGAGAGGCGCCCAGCCTGCGCAGACCGAACGGCTGCTGCCTCAACTTCGGCAGGAGCCGCTCGAACTGGGTCAGCGTCCCCATGATTACGCAGTCGGCGCTTCTGCCCTCGAGCTCATAGACCTCCCGGGAGGTGGCCACCTCGCCGCCCCGGGAGAGCATCTCCTGCTTGAGTATGTTGGCGGCGCGGACGTCCAGGCCGGCCACCCGGACCACTCGGAACAGAGCCTTGTTCTCCATGATCTCGACCCCGGCGCCGGAGACCCTGGCCTGGTGGAGGGCGGCCCGCACGTCGCCGAGGTCCCGGAGCACCAACACGTGGGGGCTGCCTTCCACCGGGATCACGGCGTCCCCGCCTCGGATCAGACTTCGGGGGCTTCTATCAGGGCCAGCACTTCCGCCCTGGTGGCGGCGTTGGTGCGGAAGATGCCGCGCACGGCCGAGGTCACCACCCGGGAGCCCGGAGCCCGCACTCCCCGCATGGACATGCAGAGATGCTCCGCCTTGATCAGCACCAACACCCCTTCTGGATCGAGCGATTCCACCAGAGTGTCGGCGATGGTGGAGGTGAGACGCTCCTGCAACTGCAGGCGGGAGGCGGCCACCCGTACCAGGCGGACGATCTTGGAGAGACCGGTGATGCGCCCGTTCTTGGAGGGGATGTAGGCTACGTGCGCCACTCCGAAGAACGGGGTCAGATGGTGCTCGCACAGCGAGTGGAAGACGATGTCCCGCACCAGCACCATCTCCTGATGCGTGTCCGAGCCGATGTCCACCACGATGGAGGAAAGATCGTCCGGCTCGGTGGCGATGACCTCCTCGTAGAAGTCGGCCACCCGGCGGGGAGTATCGATCAAGCCGTCGCGGCCGGGGTCTTCCCCGATACCTTCCAGCAGCAGGCGGACCGCCTGTTCGACCTTGGCTCTGTCCACCGCGAAGGCCGGCCTATTCCTCGTCGTAGGGCACCAGGGGAGATACCCCTCCGGGCGCGACCCGCTCGGTGCCGTCGGGGACGGGCGCTTCCTCGCGCACCCGGCGCTGCCGCTGGGCCCGTTTCGCCTCGGCGGCCTTGCGGGCCTTGGCCTCGTCCTTGGCCTTGAAGACCTCCTCGGGATCGGCCCCCGCCAAGATGGCCTCGAACTCCTCCCTGTCGATGGTCTCTTTGTCCATCAGGAGCAGGGAGATCTTGTCGAGCTCCTCCCTATGTTCGGTGAGGATGTCCCGGGCTCTGTCGTAGGCTTCGTCCACCACGCGGCGTATCTCCGCGTCGATCTTTTCCGCCGTCTCGTCGGAATACTCCTGGCCCATGCCGTAGTCCCGGCCGACAAAGGGCTGGGCCGGGTCGTGTCCGAAGGTGAGAGGCCCCAGGTTCTCGCTCATGCCGTACTGGGTGATCATCCTGCGGGCCGTCTCTGTGGCCCTCTGCAGGTCGTTGGACGCACCGGTGGTGATGTCGTCGAAGCGGATCTCCTCCGCCACCCGTCCGGCCAGCATGTGCGACAACTTGTCGATGATCTCCTTCTTCTTGACCATGAACTTGTCTTCGGTGGGCAGGGTGATGGTGTAGCCCAGGGCCTGCCCCCGGCTGATGATGGAGATCTTGTGGACCGGGTCGGCGTTGGGAAGATAGTGGGCCACCAGGGCGTGACCGGTCTCGTGATAGGCCGTGATGAGCTTCTCTTCTTCCGAGAGCAACCGGGATTTCTTCTCGGGTCCGGCGATGACCCGGAGGACGGCCTCTTCCAGCTCCTCCATCTCGATGACCCGCTTGCGCCTGCGGGCGGCCAGCAACGCCGCTTCGTTCACCAGGTTGGCCAGGTCGGCCCCGGTGAAGCCGGGGGTCTGCGCCGCCAGGGTGCCGAGGTCCACCCCGGGGGCAAGGGGCTTGCCCTTGGCGTGGACGGTTAGGATCGCTTTGCGGCCTTCGCGGTCGGGACGGTCGACCACGATCTGCCGGTCGAAGCGTCCAGGACGCAGCAGAGCGGGGTCGAGGATGTCGGGCCGGTTGGTGGCGGCCATGATGATGATGCTCTCGTTGGCCTCGAAGCCGTCCATCTCCACCAGCAACTGGTTGAGGGTCTGCTCGCGCTCGTCGTGTCCGCCGCCCAGGCCGGCGCCCCGGTGGCGCCCCACCGCGTCGATCTCATCTATGAAGATGATGCAGGGCTGGTTCTGCTTGGCCTGCTCGAACAGGTCACGCACCCGGCTGGCGCCGACCCCCACGAACATCTCCACGAAGTCGGAACCGGAGATGCTGAAGAACGGCACCCCGGCCTCACCGGCTACGGCCCTGGCCAATAAGGTCTTGCCGGTGCCGGGTGGACCGAAGAGCAGCACTCCCTTGGGGATGCGGGCTCCCAGGCTCTGGAACCGTTTGGGGTTCTCTAGGAACTCCTTGATCTCTTCCAGCTCCTCCACCGCCTCGTCCACCCCGGCCACGTCCTTGAAGGTGATCTTCGGCTGGTCCACGGCCATCCGTTTGGCCCGGGACTTGCCGAAGCTCATGACCTTGCTCCCGCCTCCTTGCATCTGGTTCATGAGGAAGATGAAGAACACCACCATGAGCAGGATGGGGGCGATGGTGCCCAGCAGAGTGACCCACACCGAGCTCTTCTGGATGTCGGTGGTGAAGTCGACGTCGTTGGCGAGCAGATACTCCTCCATGTTGTAGGCGGCGGTGAAGCCCACCTGGAAGTTGGAACCGTCCGCCAGCTGGCCCTCCACCACCAAGTCCTTGGTCTTGAGGGTCACGGGCTCCTTGAGGTTGCCGTTCTCGACCGCCTGCTGGAACTCGTTGAATGTGAGCTCCTCGTTCCGGCTACCGCCGTAGAAGAGGTTCTGCACGAAGAACGCGAGCAGGATGATGAGAAGGATGGGGAAGGCCGCGCTCTTGAAGAACCTGCTCACCTAGACTCCACGAGTCGTTCTAAGGGGGGAAGATACTACCACAAGGCCCTCATTCGAGGTCGTCTATGACCCCGATGAAGGGAAGGTTGCGATGTTTCTCCGCGTAGTCGAGACCGTATCCCACCACGAACTCATTGGCGATCTCGAATCCGGTGTACTTGCAGGGAAGGTCGGCCGTCCGCCGGCTGGGTTTGCTGAGAAGGGTCACTATCTCGACGCTCGCCGGATTGCGCGACCATAGGCTCCTGCTGAGGTACTGCAGGGTGAGACCGGAGTCGATGATGTCCTCCACGATCAGTACGTTCCGTCCCTCGATGTCGGTGTCGAGGTCCTTGAGGATCCGCACCACCCCGGAACTGTCGGTGGACGCCCCGTAACTGGAAACGGCCATGAACTCCAGCTCGAGGTCGAAGGGAAGGCGCCGGGCCAGGTCGGCCAGGAAGAAGACGGCGCCCTTCAGCACGCACACGAGAATGGGGCACTTGTCCCGGTAGTCGCGGGTGATGGCTGCCGCGAGCTCGTCGACCTTGGCCTGCAGCTCTTCCCGGGGTATGAGGACCCTCACCTCTGTCCGTCCTTTTCGTCGTCCGGACCCACTTCCAGGCGGACGATGTCCGCCGTGTCGCCGGCTATTCTACCTTCCTCGGCGACCGCGAATCCACACACCCACACGACGCGCCCGTCGCAGACCACCAGGGGGATGGAGTCTCTCTCCGCCGCGGGTACCTTGAGATCCACCAGCAGGTCCTGGACCTTGCGAGACCCCGGGGCGCCCAGCGGCTTGATGCGGTCACCGGGCCGCCGGCCGCGCACCTGCACGGCCCCGGCAAGGCAACGGGCGTCGACGAAGGCTTCCCGGGACACCTCCGCGGCCCCATAGCGGGCGGAGGAGGTCCCAGAAGCCGGGGTCGCCGTCACCACCCACCCGCCCCAGCGGGCCCGGCCGGGCACCGGCAGCGGCACCGCCGGGCCCCCGCCGGCCGCCCCAGCCCGGCCCACCGGG
>CAYNPL010000011.1:20912-93464 GCA_964399135.1 uncultured Gaiellales bacterium | reverse complement strand
AGCACGGCTGGCAAGACACGCCCGGCTGCCGACTCGAACGTCCGGCCGAGGAGGCGCACGGTGACTACGCCACGCCCCTGTGCATGCAGATGGCCAAGAGCGCCCGGCGGTCACCTCGGTTGCTGGCCGAGGAACTGCGGGCCCGCCTGTTGGCCGACCCCGAGGTCTCCCGCTTGGTGGACAAGATAGAAGTAGCCGGGCCGGGCTTTCTCAACTTCACCCTGGCCCGCACGGCCTATGCGGAGGTCGTGGCCGCCATGCTCTCCGAAGGCGAGGCGATCGGGCGAGGCCCGGCGCGTCCGCACCCCCGAGTGAACCTGGAATTCGTCAGCGTGAACCCCAATGGTCCACTCCACGTGGGTCATGGTCGCTACGCAGCCTACGGCGACGCTCTCCACCGTCTGCTGGCCTTCAGTGGGCTGCAGGTCTCCACCGAGTTCTATATCAACGACTACGGGCGGCAGATGGACCGCTTCGGGCGGAGCATCGCGGCCCGGTACGCCCAGGCCCTCGGGGTGGACCTGCCGGTGCCGGCGGACGGATACCAGGGCGAATACGTCAAGGCGATCGCTTCGCTGCTGCAGTGCGAAGTGGGCGACCGCTACCTGCCGGTGTTGCGGGGGGTGGCCGCCTTGGTCTCCACCCCGGCCCCGGAGGCGCAGGCGGCCTTTGCCCCAGGCGAGATGGTGGACGACGAAGAAGGTCTGGAGAGCCCATCCGACTGGCCGGTCGATCCGGCTGTGGAGGAAGCGGTGGCCTTCTTCCGTTCCCGCGGCTGTGCCTTGATGCTGGAGGGCATGCGCGAGGAGTTGGCGGCGTTCGGCGTGGAGTTCGACTGCTGGTTCAGCGAGACGGCGCTCCACACCGGGGGGCGGCTGGAGAAAGTCGTCTCCATGCTGCTGGAGAAGGGGGAGGCATATCGCCTGGATGATGCCGTGTGGCTGCGCACCACGTCCAGGGGGGACGACAAGGACCGGGTGCTCATACGCAGCAACGGGCACCCCACCTACTTCGCCGCCGATATCGCCTATCACGAAGACAAGCTGGAAAGGGGCTTCGAACACCTCATCAACATCTGGGGAGCAGACCATCACGGGTATGTCCCCCGCATGAAGGCGGCCGTGGAGATCCTAGCCGGGCGGCCGGGAGTGCTCGAGGTGATCATCGGCCAGCTCGTCAACCTGATGGAGGAGGGGGAGACCCGGCAGATGTCCACTCGGCGTGGAGAGATGGTCACATTGGCCGAACTGATCCAGGCTATCGGCGTCGATGCGGCCCGGTTCTTCCTGGTCATGCGCTCTCACGACCAGACCCTCGACCTCGATCTAGGCCTGGCCCGCCGGCAGTCCCAGGAGAACCCCGTCTACTACGTCCAGTACGCGCACGCCCGCATCGCCAGCATCATCCGCAACGTGCCCGTCGGCGCCGAGGCGGCTGTGCCCGACGACCCCGCTGCCTTCGCCTCACCGTACGAGCGTGCTCTTGTCAAGCGTCTGGAAAGCTTCTCCTGGGTGGTGCAGGACGCGGCCGAGCGGAGGGCTCCCCATCGCATTGCCGCCTACTCCCAAGAATTGGCGGCCGACTTCCACGTGTTCTACAAGCATTGTCGGGTCATCGGGGTGGCGCCCGCGTTGACTTCGTCGCGCTTGGCTTTGTGTCTGGTGACCAAACGGGTCATAGCCCGCTGTCTCGACCTGGTGGGAGTGAGCGCCCCCGAAAGCATGTAGCGGGGCGGAGGAGCGCGTGCCCGAACTCCCTGAAGTCGAGACCGTAAGGCGGCAACTGGCCACCTCTCTGCCGGGGGCCGGATTCCTTGCCGTCGAGCAGGTGGAGCCGGCCATGCTTCGCGACTGCCAAGCCTCCCTGGTGAAGACCGTGCTGCCGGGTAGGGCGGTGCGCGACCTGCGCCGCTCGGGCAAGTTCTTGATCGTCGCCCTGGACGAGGACTGGTTCCTTACCCTCCATCTGGGTATGACCGGCCAGCTTCTCATCGAGCCGCCCGGGCGGAGTCCTCACACCCGGTTCGTCTTCATACTGCAGCGACCGGGGGGACGGCCCTTTCGTCTGGAGTTCCGGGACATGCGCAAGTTCGGGCGGCTGCATCTGACCCTGGGAGGACCGGCGCCGCGGCTGCAGGCCCTGGGTCCCGACGCGTGGTCGGGGCGATGGGACGCCGCCTACCTGGGCGATAGGTTACGGGGCCGGAAGGCCCCTCTTAAGGCCTTCTTGCTCGACCAGGCGAACCTGGCCGGTATCGGCAATATCTACGCCGACGAGATCCTGTGGTGGGCGGGGCTGTCAGCGGTGCGGGCCGCAGGGACCTTGACGGCCGGCGAAGTGGCGCTGCTGGCGACCGAGATCCGACGGAGGCTGGGGGAGGGGGTCAGACTGCTGGGTTGCTCGCTCTCCGACTTCGTGGACACCGATGGCAACGCCGGCCGCTTTCAGGAGTGGCTGCAGGCCTACGGCCGGCAGGGTGAGCCGTGCCGCCGGTGCGGGGCCCGTCTGGTACGGGCGGTCATCGCCGGCCGGGGCACCGCCTACTGCCCGGGGTGTCAACGCTAGAAGGCGCTGCGTCCTCGTGCGCAATGGGGCGGTGGTAGGGCGGCGGCACCGGCGAAGAGGCACCGGCGAAGACGGCGAAGTGATAGGGAAGAACAGCAAAAACAGAGCCCCGAGTGCACTCGCTTTGCACCTTTCAACGGCTCTCACTTCGTTCCCGCTTCGCTGTACTCCGCGGCCATTTACCTCCGCGTTTCCTCAGCGGGCCCCTTTGTAAGCTCCTCAGATGCTGCGTCTGAGCTCTCGGGACTCTGACCAGTATTGTACTCCCGTTCCTATGGGCGTCAAGCCTTGGCGGGGCACGGAGGCCGCGGGAAATCGCGGTATGAGCACACAGGCGCAGCGGAAGACCGTACGCTGAGGGCGGACCGCCGGAGACGCCCCGATGTGTTAGAATCGTGCAGCCGGGTCTCTATCGGCGAGCGGAGTTAACTCAGTTGGTAGAGTGCCAGCTTCCCAAGCTGGATGTCGCGGGTTCGAACCCCGTACTCCGCTCCTTTCTTTGCTCGCCATCGGGCTCGCCTCCCTCTCTCGTCGTCTGCCTTCCTCCCTTGCGGCTTGCCCCCTGGTACCCCCGTGAGTATGATGGGGCCGCAGCAGGGGTGCAGGACGGTGGAGGAGGAAGGGATGACGGCCGACCAGCAGGGGGAGCACAAGGTGATGGGCGAGGAGGCTGCGCGCCTCCTGAACCGGCTGGCCCGGGTGGAGGGGCAGGTGCGCGGGCTCAGGCGCATGGTTGAAGAAGGCAAGGAGTGCGAGCAGATCCTCGCGCAGCTCGCCGCTGTGCGGTCGGCGCTCGACGGCGTCGGCACCCACCTCATCAGCCATCACATGAGGGAATGTCTGGAGGACGAGATGGGGGCTGAGATCGAACCGGCCGCCCTTGAACGGGCCTTCGAGGTGTTCTACAAGTACGTGCAGTGCATGCGCTAGAAACCGCCGCGTCGACCGGAAGGCGGCCGACACACCTGTTCCCATAGCCACTGCGCGGTGCGCAGGTGGATGCGGGGATCGTGCTGAGCGGAAGTATGGCTGCCTCCCGGCCACAGCATGAGCGTCGTCTCGCCGGCGAGCCGCCGGCCCAACTCCAGAGAGCGCTCCACCGGCACCACGCGGTCGCCCCGGGCGTGGATCAGCAGCACCGGGCAGGTGATCTGCGGAGCCAGGGCCAGGCTGTCCTGGGCGGCGAAATAGGCACGCATCGCCGGCAGGTCCCAGCGGGCGGTGGTCGCCCCGCCGCCGCCCTCCGCGGCGCCTTCCACCTCGTCAGCGCCGTGCGCGCCGCGCCGCTCCTTGAGGGGGGCGGCGCCCCCGCGCGCGGATCGGCCGGGGGCCGCCGGCCCGCCCTCCGCCTGGGCGATGGCGGCGAGCATCACGGCCTCCCCGGCCGGACAGAGCAACGCCAGAGCCGACAGCCTGGCGGCGGCCGCAGCCTTGAGCCCATAGAAGCCACCCATGCTGGAGCCCCGGTAGCAGATGCGGTCCGGGTTCACCTCGGACCGGCCGCGCAGGAAGGTGGCGGCGGCCAGGATATCGAGATCGAGCGGGCCGTCGGCCGTGCCCTCGCTGTCGCCGTGGCCACGGAAGTCGAGGGCGAGGACCGCGAAACCGAAATCGCAGGCCACCCGGCAGAAGGCCTGGTGGCGACCGCGGTGGCTGTCGGCCCCGTGGCCGACCAACAGAGCGGGGGCAGCGTGCGCCGGCTCCGGCAGATAGAGGGTGGCGGCCAAGCTGGGCCCGCCGGGCGATCCCGGGCGGAACGGGGCGGAGAAGCCGACGTCGTGGATCTTCACCGTGGGTCAGAACAGGGACTGCTGCAGATCGTCGGCCTGCAGATAGGCGACGTATGGGAGGTTGCGGTGATACTGCCTGTGGTCGAATCCGTAGCCCACGAAGAAGTCGTCGGGGACTTCGAAGCCACGGTAGCGGACCTCGATGTCGACCAGGCGGAGCTGGGGCCGATCGAACAAGGTGCAGGCTTCGAGAGAGCGGGGACGGCGGAGACCCAGCGAGCGCCGGATGAAGTGCAGAGTGAGTCCTGAGTCGATCATGTCCTGCACCACAATGACGTTCTTGTCCTTGATGGGCTGGTCGAGGTCTTTGAGGAAGCGGATGGCCTTGGCCCCCGTCTGCTCGTGCTCCTTATGGTAGGAACTCAGGCTCAAGAAGTCGATCTCGAGGGGGACCTGGATGGATCGGGCCAGGTCGGCGAGGAAAAACACCGAGCCCTTGAGGATGCCGACGAGGAGAAGTTCTTCGCCCCGGTAGTCGCGGGTGATTTCAGCCCCCAGCTCGGCCACCCGGCGCTGGATGGCGCTCTCTTCCAGAAAGACCGGGCCGGTGACCGAAAGGGGAGATTCACAGGCCATACTTCTGCGCCATCCGCACGAAGTCTTTGCGATAGAGCAGCTTGATGCTCACGTCGGGGTAGCGTTCCCGGAGCTTGCGGACCTTGCGGTTCTTGGCCGTGACCAGAGACTGCTTCATCTCGGTGACCTCCACGAACAGGTCCAGGTCGGGCAGATAGAAGTCGGGGGTGAAGGCTTCCAGGATGTTGCCGCGCTCGTCCTGCTCCAGGATGAAGGTGCGGGGCTCGTACTCCCAAGCGATACGGTGATAGTCGAACAGCTTGGCTGCCTCAAGCTCGGTCCGGGTGGCGAACGTGGGTTCTTTGCTACCGCGGAAATACGCGAAAGTGGACGGCTGCTCGATCATCCTGGGTGTCCATTCTACCAGCTGGCTCCGGTGTGGTAACGTACCTGCGTGTTTCCTGCCCGGAGGCTGTCTTGACCCACACGCTTGTCTATCCCATCACTGCATCCCACAACGCCGTCGGCCACCTGGAGATCGACGGGTGTGACGTGGTGGACCTGACCAAACGTTTCGGCACCCCCTTGATGATCTACGAGGAGAAGTCCATCCGCGACCAGTGCCGGCGCTATCTGCAGGCGTTCGCCCAGCGCACGGGCGATTTCGAGGTCATCTACGCAAGCAAGGCGTTCTCAGCGGTGGCGGTCGACCAGCTGGTGCTGGAAGAGGGGCTCTCCATCGACGTGTCCTCGGGGGGCGAGTACCACATCGCCAAAGTCGCGGGCTTCCCCGCCGAGAAGATCTTCTTCCACGGCAACAACAAGACCCGGGATGAGCTGGAGTACGCTCTCGACGGCGGCGTGGGGTTCGTCGTGGTGGACAGCCTGCAGGAGCTTGCGCTGCTGGAGGAGGTGGTGGCCGCCAGGGGCGCCGGAAGCCGGCAGCGCGTCCTTCTGCGCATCACCCCGGGCATCGAAGCGCACACCCACTCCTATATCCAGACCGGCCAGGTGGACTCCAAGTTCGGTTTCGGGCTCGCCGAGGGGATCGCTCTGGAGGCGATACGGGCCGCGCTATCCTCGTCCCGGCTGGAGCTGATGGGGCTGCACGCCCACATCGGCAGCCAGATCTTCCAGCTGGAGGCGTTCCGCAAGGCCATCGAGATACTGGTCGGGCTGATCGCGCAGGCTCATGTGCAGCTGGGCTTCGACTGCCGCTATCTGAACATCGGGGGTGGATTGGGAATCCGCTACACCGAAGACGACACGCCTTCCTCGATAGGTGACTATGCCGACGTCAAGGTCCAAGGGGTGCGGGAGGAGATGGCCGCCAGGGGTCTGCCTGTGCCCCGTGTCCTCATCGAACCGGGCCGGTCCATCGTGGGCAAGGCCGGCATCACGGCGTACACGGTGGGCACGATCAAAGAGATCCCGGGGGTGCGCACCTACGTCAGTGTGGACGGCGGCATGAGCGACAACATCCGGCCCATGCTCTATGACGCCCAGTACGAGGGCATGCTCGCCAACAAGGCGGGCTTGCCGGCCGACACCAAGGTCACTGTGGCCGGCAAGCACTGCGAGAGCGGGGACATCCTCCTGCGCGACGCGCTCATCGCCCGACCCGAGCCCGGTGACATCCTGGTGATGCCCGCCACCGGGGCCTACTGCTACGCGATGTCGTCCAACTACAACGGCAGCCTGCGCCCCGCGGTCGTGCTGGTTAGAGACGGTGAGGCCAGGGTCGTCATTGAACGGGAGACTTACGCGGACCTGGTGGCCAAGCATCACCCGCTGCGGGAAGGCCCGCGGCGAGACGTTCCATCGCGATTCAAGGGGGAGGCATGAACCGGGAAAGGGTCGTGCGGCTCGCACTGTTGGGGTTCGGCACCATCGGTTCGAGCGTCTATCGCCTCATCCAGGGGGAGCACGACCAGATCTTGGAGGGCACCGGGGTGGACCTCCAGGTGGCGAAGATCCTGGAGATCGACCCCGCTAAGGTCCCGGCGGAGGCCCCCGGCGGGCTGTTCACCACCGAGTTCACCGACATCCTCGACGATCCCTCCATCGATATCGTGGTGGAGGTCATCGGCGGCACGGGAGCGGCGTTCGACTTCTTGGATGCCGCCATGCGCAGGGGCAAGAACGTGGTCACCGCCAACAAGCAGCTCCTGGCCGCTCGAGGGGAGGCGCTGTTCACTCTGGCCCGGGATGAAGGGCGTCACCTGCGCTTCGAGGCCTCGGTGGCCGGGGCCGTGCCCATCATCAAGGTGATGCGGGAAAGCATGATCGCCGCCGGGCTCAAGACCGTCTATGGGATCGTCAACGGCACCACCAACTACATTCTCACCCGCATGTACGAAGAAGAGGGCGACTACGCCGAGATCCTGGCTAAGGCCCAGGAGCTGGGCTATGCCGAAGCCGACCCCACCGCGGATGTAGGCGGGGCCGATCCCGCCGCCAAGATGGCCATCCTGGGCTCTATCGCCTTCCATTCCCGGGTCACTCTCGCCGACGTCGCTTACGAGGGGATCCAGAACATCACCCTCGACGACGTCCGTTACGCCAAGGACCTGGGGTTCGTGGTGAAGCTGGTGGGCGCGGCCCGGCTCATCGAGGGCAGAGTGAGCGTGCGGGTCTTCCCGGCTCTGGTGCCGAAGGAGCACCCGTTGGCCTCTATCAGCGGGTCGAACAACGCCGTCTTCCTGCAGGGCGACGAGATCGGCGAGATCATGCTCATGGGCCCGGGCGCGGGCGGCCGACCGACGGCGACCGCAGTGGTGAGCGACATCGTGTCCATCGCCAACACCAAGGATGTGGGCTTCCTCCAGAGCTGCTCTTGCTACCGCAAACTAGGTTTCTACCCTGCGGAGCAGGTGGAGTCGGCCTTCTTCGTCAAGGTGAACGTGGAAGACCGGGCGGGGGTCCTGGCTCAGATCGCCTCTGTCTTCGGCGATCATGCGGTGTCCATCGCCAGCATGCTACAGAAGGGCAGGGGAGCGGAGGCGGAGTTGGTCATCATCACCCATCCCACTAAGGAGAAGGGCTTCTTCGCCGCCATCGAGCGGGCCGAGGCGCTCGCATGCTGCAAGAGCCGGCCCATGACGCTGCGGGTCCTCTAGATGGCGGCGGCATCGGCACGCGGTCGTGAAGGCGGCTCGGGGGGCGGGGCGGCTGCGCTTCCCTTCGGCGTCATCGAAAGGTACCGGGCGTTCCTGCCCATCAAGCCGGAGACCGCCCCTGCCACTCTGGGCGAGGGCAGCACGCCCTTGGTGCCCGCGCTTTGGCTCAGCCGGGAGTTGGGCTGCCGGGTCTTCCTCAAATACGAAGCGGCCAATCCCACGGGCTCGTTCAAAGACCGGGGTATGACGGTGGCCATCACCCGGGCATTGGAGGAGGGGGCGACGGCCGTCATCTGTGCTTCCACCGGGAACACGTCGGCTTCGGCTGCCGCCTACGCGGCCCGGGCCGGCATGCGCTGCGTGGTCCTCATCCCTGAGGGCAAGATCGCCATGGGCAAGCTGTCCCAGGCCCTCATGCACGGAGCCGTGGCCATAGCCGTCGAGGGCAACTTTGACTTGGCTCTCGAGTACGTCAGGGAGATCTCGCAGAGACAGCCCATCACCCTGGTGAACTCCCTCAACCCGTACCGTATCGAGGGCCAGAAGACGGCCGCTTTCGAGATCGTGGACACCCTGGGAGATGCTCCGGCCCTGCTGTCCATCCCGGTCGGCAATGCCGGCAACATCACCTCCTATTGGAAGGGCTTCCGGGAGTACCAAGAGCGGGGATTGGCCGGGCGATCACCGGTGGTCTGGGGGTTCCAGGCCGAAGGCGCGAATCCCCTGGTGCGGGGCTGCGTGGTAGAGCAGCCGGAGACGGTGGCCACCGCAATCCGCATCGGCAACCCGGCTCGAGGCGAGGAGGCTCTGGCTGCCGCCTGCGAGTCTGGCGGTGCCATCCGGGACGTCACCGACTCCGAGATCCTGGCCGCCCAGCGGCTTCTGGCCCAAAAAGAGGGGGTGTTCTGCGAACCGGCTTCCGCCGCCAGCGTGGCCGGTCTGCTCAAGTACGGCGGTTCCGGACTGCCGAAGGGCGATACTGTGGTATGTGTGCTCACCGGACACGGCCTCAAGGACCCCCAGACTGCGATCGACCAGTCCCGTCCTATCATCCACTGTCCGGCCGACCTGGCCGCGGTCGAGGAGATCATAGCGACGGCGGAGTAGCCCGATGCCAGACCAAACCTGCACGTGCGTGATCGCACATCTGTCCGACCTTCACACAGGGTCGCAGTACTTCGTCTCCAACCTGTTGGACCGGGCTCTGGTGGAAGTGAACGACCTGGCCCCGGACGTGGTGGTGGTCACCGGGGACCTCACCAGCATGGGCTACCGGCAAGAGTTCCGTGAGGCCCGGGAGTATCTGGACAGGCTCCACTGCCCCGACGTGCTGGTGGTGCCGGGCAATCATGACAGCAGGAACGTGGGATACGCCCACTTCGAGCGGCTGTTCGCCACCCGCGAGACGGTCATCCGCAAGAACGGGGTCACCATCGTCGGGGTCGACTCCACCGAGCCCGACTTGGACTACGGTCGCATCGGCCGTCATCGCTATCCCTGGATCCGTGAGGCTTTCATGGAGGGGCCGGACGACTTCAAGGTCTTCGTTCTGCACCACCACCTGCTGCCCATCCCCGGCACCGGGCGCGAACGGAACATCGTCAACGACGCCGGTGACGTACTGGAGGTGCTGCTGGAATGCGGGGTGGAACTGGTGCTGTCGGGCCATAAGCACGTGCCGTACGCCTGGCGGCTGGAGAACATGCATGTGGTGAACGCGGGGACGGTGGCTACCCTGCGTCTACGCGGAGACACCAAGCCCTGCTACAACGTGGTCGAGATCAGGGACTGCCACGTCACTGTCTCTCGCCGGTATCCGTTCCACGGGGGCGAGACGATCGTGGAGTTCGAGCGCTCGTCCGGGTGATGAAACCCTCCGCCGTAGCTCTGATCGACGGCGAGCACTACCCGCCCGTGGTCGTGGAGGCGCTGCGGCAGGCCGCCGACAGGTTCGAATTCCGGGCGGCCTTGTTCCTGGGCGGCACCGAGAAGGTCCAGGCCGCCGAGCTGGAAGCGGCCGCGGAGGAGCTCTACGGCCTGCCGGTGGTGTTCGACAAGGATTGGGCGCGGGGACTCGCGGCCGCCATCGAGCGGTTTGAACCGGAGGTGGTCGTTGACCTGAGCGACGAACCGGTGCTAGGATACGAGGAGCGTTTCCGCCTCATCAGTGAAAGTCTGGCGCACGACGTCGGCTACGTAGGTCCCGATTTCCACTTCAGCCCCGCGAATCTCAGCCGTCTCTGCACCAGTCCTTCACTTGCCGTGATAGGCACCGGCAAGCGGGTGGGCAAGACGGCGGTTAGCGGCTATGCAGCGCGGACTCTGCAGGCGGCAGCGGGCCAAAGGGAAGGTCCGGGGGTGGGTGTCCCCGCCGTCGTCGTGGTAGCGATGGGGCGCGGCGGACCAGCGGAGCCCGAGATCGTCGACGGCGCGACGGCGCGGCTGCAGGTCAAGGACCTGCTGGAGTTCAGCCGGCGAGGCCGGCACGCCGCGTCGGACCACTTCGAAGACGCGGTCCTCAGCCGGGTGGTCACGGTGGGGTGCAGGCGCTGCGGCGGGGGGATGGCCGGGGTCCCCTTCTCGTCGAACGTGGCCGCGGGGGTGTCGCTGGCGAACGCGCTGAGACCGGGCCTGATCATCCTGGAAGGCAGCGGTGCGGCCCAGCCTCCGGTACGGCCCGACGCCAGGCTGCTGGTGGCGGGGGCGCATCAGCCGGTGGGCCACATTGCCGGTTGTCTGGGGACATACCGGCTGCTGCTGAGCGACGCGATGGTGTTGACGATGGCAGAGGAGCCGCTCGCTTCTCAGGGCAAGGTGAGGGCCATCGTGGAAGCGGTGCGGCAAGTGAGGCCGGGACTGCCGGTGGTGCCGGTGGTGTTCAGGCCGGAGCCGGCGGAAGATGTGTGCGGCCGGCGGGTGGCCTTCTTTTCGACCGCCCCGGCGGGGCAAGGACCCGCGCTGGCCGGTCATCTGGAGGAGCGGTGGGGGTGTCGGGTGGAGCTGGTCTCGACTGAGCTTGCCGACCGGGTGGCTCTGAGGAGGGCCCTGGGCGACCCAGCCATGGAAAGGGTGGAAGTAGTGCTCACCGAGATCAAGGCCGCCTCCATCGACCTGGTGGCGGAAGAAGCCGTCAAGCGGGGGTTGCCGGTGGTGTTCGTGGACAATGTGCCGGTCGAGGCGGCTCCAGGGCACGCAGGCGAGCTGCGGGAGCTCGTGGAGCAGGTGGCGGCCATGGCGAAAGACAGGTTCGGACGCGGGCGATGAAGGCATGATCATCCAACTGGTCAGCGAGGGACACAGGATCCCCTTTTCCAAGGGGTTGCTGGCGACGGCTCTGACCTCCACCGGCCTGGTTCCGCAGCGATCCTACGAAGTGGCCAGAGAGGTGGAGGACCGGCTGCTGCAGGGCGGTCAGGCCGAGATCGGCGTGGACCACCTGCGGGCCATGGTTGAGATTGTCCTGGCCGAGAGGGAGGAACAGCGGTACCTGCAGCGGTACCGGATGTGGAACCGGCTGGCGGCTGAGGACAAGCCTGTGGTCATCCTCATCGGCGGCGCCACCGGGGTGGGCAAGAGCACCATCGCCGCCAGGGTGGCCGACCGGTTCGGCATCGTCCGTATCATCTCCACCGACTCCATCAGGGAGGCGATGCGCGCCTTCTTCTCAAAGCGTCTGATGCCGTCCATCCACTTCTCCTCCTATGAGGCGGACCAAGCGGTGCGCATCCCGGTGGGCTCCAGTCTCGACCGGCACATATTGGGCTTCATGGAGCAGGCGGAGATGGTGAACGTGGGCGTGCTGGCCATCATCGACAGGGCCATCCAAGAGCACACCAGCCTGGTGGTGGAGGGTGTGCACATGGTGCCGGGCATGTTGGCCTCGGTGGTGACCAAGCAGCGCAACCCCGACGTGCTGCTGCTGTCTCTGGTTGTGTCGGTGCGGGACGAAGAACTGCACCGCGGCCACTTCCTGGTGCGCGAGCAGGAGACCGCGGGCAAACGGGTACTGGCCCGTTATCTACGGGGGTTCTCAGAGATCCGGCGCATCCAGGAGTTCATCTTGGAGCAGGCGGAGCAGGAAGGGACCCTGGTGGTGGACAACGTGAGCATCGATGACACAGTGGGGCTGGTAGTGGACGCCGTGTATGGGGTCATAGAGGAAATGGAGGCGGAACGTGTCGTCTGAGGGCCGCTGCACCTGTGGGCGCTTTGGGCATATCACCGACGCGGCGGCGCTCGCTGCGGCCGACTGGATGGGGCGCGGAGACGGCGCGGCCGGGGAAGCGGCCGCCCGCGCGGCCATGGTCGGCGCTCTGGCGGAGATGCCGGTGAGGCTTCGTGTTGTGGCCTGCAAGGGAGGGGCGCAGGCCGGGCCTCTGCAGACGGGCATGGAGTTCGGCGGCGAAGACCCTGAGTCGCAGGAGGTCTGGGACCTCGTGCCCCTGCCGCTGGAGGGCATGGCGCCCCTGGCTCGGGGTATCGACGGCGCCCTATCCATGCTCGCAGCCGGTCCGCCAGGCAGCCTCATGCCGGTCCCGGAGATGTACATGCAGAAGATCATGGTGGCGGGGAAGGCGGCTTCGGCGGTAGACCTGGACGCTCCGGTGGCGGCCAATCTCAAAGGCATCGCGGCGGCTTTGGGGCGCACAGTGGAGGAGCTTATCGCAGTGGTGCTGGACCGGCCCCGGCACGAGGACCTGGTGGCTCAGATCAAGCAGTGTGGGGCCCGCCTCCGGCTCATCCCCGACGGGGACATCTCGGCAGGGATCGCGGCGGCTTCACGTGATGCCGGCGCGGACGTGTGCATCGGCATCGGCGGTTCGATCGAGGCTGTGATCGTGGCGGCGGCCCTGCGCTGCCTGGGTGGTGAGCTCCAAGCCCGGTTCTGGCCGGTGTCGCGTCACCAGGTGGAACAGGTGAGGGCCGCCGGGATCGACGACATAGAGGCCAAGCTCTCCGCCGCCGATCTGGCAGGCGAAGGCGTGGTCTTCGTGGCTACCGCCGTCACGCGCGGCAGGTTCTTGCGGGGGGTGGAAGTGCGCGACGACGGCGTGCGCACGGAGACAATGGTGATGTGCTCACGATGCCACGCCATCCGCACCATCAACGCGCTGCATCGGGCGGAGAGCGCCGGCCACCGGGTGACGCTCAGTATCAGGTAAGACTCGACACAGAACGACCACTGGAGGAAGTGAAGATCTGAAGTGAACGACCACGACGAACAACAGCAAGCGCCCTCGGCGAAGACCGCTGTGGCGACGGAGATAGAGCCCAAGCTGCTGTCCGACCTGCACATGGTCGCCGGCGAGCTCGGCATCAAGAACTTCCGTAAGTACTCGAAGCAGGATCTCATCATGAAGATCCTGAACGAACAGTCGCAGGAGAGGGGCCTGCATTTTCGCACCGGCCTGCTCGACATCCTGCCCGACGGCTACGGTTTCCTGCGAACCCAGGGCTACACCCAGTCGGATTCCGACATCTACGTGTCGCTGTCGCAGATCAGGCGGTTCAAGCTGCGCCGGGGAGACGAGATCACCGGCCAGGTGCGTACGCCCCGCGACAACGAGAAGTACCACGCGCTGCTCAAGATCCAGACGGTCAACGGGATGGATCCTGAACAGGCGCGGCACCGGCCCAACTTCGAGTCGCTCACCCCGCTCTTCCCTGAGGAGAGACTGCGGCTGGAGACCACACCCGATCGCATCTCCGCCCGGGTGATGGATATCATAAGTCCCCTGGGTAAGGGTCAGCGGGGGCTCATCGTGTCGCCCCCCAAAGCAGGCAAGACCACCATCCTCAAGGACATCGCCCATGCCATCGCGGCGAACAACCCCGAGGTGCACCTGATGGTGTTGCTGGTGGACGAGCGCCCGGAGGAGGTCACCGACATGGAGCGCACGGTGGCCGGAGAAGTGGTCAGCTCCACCTTCGACCAACCGGGTGAGAACCACGTGCAGGTGACCGAGTTGGTGTTGGAACGGGTCAAGCGCCTGGTGGAGGTGGGCAAGGACGTGGTGGTACTGCTGGATTCCATCACGCGCATGGCCCGCGCCTACAACCTGCAGGCCCCCGCCAGCGGCCGCATCCTCTCGGGCGGCGTCGACTCCACCGCTCTCTATCCGCCCAAGAAGTTCTTCGGGGCGGCGCGCAACATCGAGGAGGGAGGCTCTCTCACCATCCTGGCCACCGCTCTGGTGGAGACCGGCTCGCGCATGGACGAGGTCATCTTCGAGGAGTTCAAGGGAACGGGCAACTGGGAGGTGCGGCTCACCCGGCAGTTGGCCAACAAGAGGGTCTTCCCCGCCATCGACATCGAGAACTCGGGCACCCGGAAAGAAGAACTCCTCATGGACCCGGTGGAAGCGAAGATGGTGTGGAAGCTTCGGTCGGTCCTTCACGCTCTCGACCCCAACGCCGCCATCGAGCTGCTCATCCAGAAGCTCAAAGAGACCAAGTCGAACGCGGAGTTCCTCGATCAGATGCGAAAGAACTCCCGCTAGGGGAGAGGGAAGGCACCAGTGGCGTCAGGACTGGGGATCGAAGGCGTCTCTGTCGGCCACTGCTCGGACTATGAGGGTTTGACCGGGTGCACGGCCGTGCTTGCTCCCGAGGGGGTGACGGCTTCGGTCGACATCCGGGGGGGTGCCCCCGGTACCCTGGAGACGGCCCTGCTGTCGCCGTACGCTTCGGTGGGCGAGCTCCATGGGGTCCTTCTCACCGGTGGAAGTGCGCCCGGTCTGGGAGCGGCCGTCGGTCTGACCACCTTCTTGCGCGAGCAAGGCCGCGGCTACCGGACGATGTATGCCCGGATCCCGCTGGTGACCGCGGCGGTCATCTACGATCTGGGCCTGGGGGACGCTGCGGCCTGCCCGGGCCCCGAAGACGCCTACGCGGCGGCGGCTGCGGCATGGGACGGGGGGTCCTCCCCGCCTGCCGAAGGTTCGGTAGGAGTGGGAACAGGGGCCACCGTGGGCAAGATCCTCGGCATCGCCGACGCCATGAAGGGCGGCGTGGGGTGGGCCACCATCGAGGTGGGTGCGGGTATCACCGTCACCGCCCTCACGGTCGTCAACGCATTGGGAGACGTGCTGGCCGAGGATGGCACCGTGCTGGCCGGGGCCCGGCGGGACGGTGCCTTTGTGAACAGTAGGCGGTTACTGCTGTCGCTGCCGAGCCCACCGGTCTTCAACGCCGTGGAGGCGACCACGCTGGGCCTGGTCATCACCGATGCCCGTCTGGACAAGCTGCAGTGCGCCATCGTGGCTCGGATGAGCCACGATGGCTTCGCCCGGGCGATCGACCCTGTGCACACTCCCGTGGACGGCGATTGCGTCTTTGTGCTGGCGACCGGGCGGGTGGCGGGCAACGTGTTCCAGGTGGGGGTGGGAGCCGCCGAGGCGGTGGCAGTGAGTGTGCGGCGGGCCGTCAGGCTCGCCCGCGGCCTGGGCGGGGTGCCCGGGCTGGCCGACGCGGAGGCAGAGGCGCCTGCCGGCCCGCTGTCACAGGCGGGCCGATGAGCGCGCCCGTGCCTTCCCGCCTCATCCCCTGTCTTGCCACCGTGGCCGAGTTGAGGGCAGCAGTGGGTGCCGCCCGCGCGCGCGGGCGGAGCGTGGGCCTGGTCCCCACCATGGGAGCGCTGCACGAAGGCCATCTGTCCCTTGTCAGGCGGGCCCGGGCTGAGAACGGACTGGTGGCGGTGTCTGTGTTCGTGAACCCCACCCAGTTCGGCGTCGCCGCCGACCTGGAGACGTACCCGCGTGACCTGCACCGGGACCGGGATCTGGCCCAGCGGGCCGGCGCCGACCTGGTCTTCAGCCCCAGCGTAGAGGAGATGTATCCGCAAGGATTCTCCACCTGGGTGGAGGTGGAAGGGCTGACCCAGGGGCTGTGCGGGGCCTCGCGCCCCGGCCATTTCAGAGGGGTCTGCACGGTGGTGCTGAAGCTGTTGAACATCTGCACCCCCGACCGGGTCTACTTCGGGGAGAAGGATTTCCAGCAACTGACGGTCGTCACGCGCATGGTCCGCGACCTTGACCTGCCGGTGGAGGTGGTGGCCTGTCCCACCGTCCGGGAGGCCGACGGGCTGGCTCTGAGTTCGCGCAATGTGCGGCTGGGGCGAGAGGAGCGGGCTCAGGCGCCCGTGCTCCATCGCGCGCTCGTGGAGGCGCGCCGGCTGGTGGCGAGGGGGGAGCGGGACGCGGGTGCGCTTCGTGCCGCCGTCTTGGCCGTGATCGCCGAGGCTCCGCTGGCCCGGGTGGACTATGCGGAGATCGTGGGGGCGGAGGACCTCAAGCCTGTCCGAGAGATCTCGGGCAAGTGCCTGGTCGCGGTGGCCGCCTGGTTCGGCGAGACGCGGTTGATCGACAACATGGTGGTGGAAGCCTAGCAGACGGTGCCACCTTCTCCCCCGAGCCGGCGGCAGCGAGGTCCGGCGGCAGCTCTACGGGTGGGCCTTGTCCTCCACGATCGAATTGCCCCCGTCGATCACCAGGAGCTGCCCGCTGATATACGCGGCCTCCGGTGAGGCCAGGAACGTGATGAGCGCGGCCACCTCTTCGGGGGTGCCGGCCCGTCCCATAGGGGAGGCAAGGGCCGCCTCGACTTCGGCGGGCAGGGTGGATCCCGTCGCTATCCAACCGGGAGCCACGGCGTTCACGGTGATCCCCGAACGGGCCACCTCCAAGGCCAGCGCTCGGGTGAGTCCCACCAGGGCGGCCTTGGGAGCCGCATAGGTTGACTGGAACGGCATGGCCACCACCGGCCCGGTGGTGGAGGACACGAACACGATGCGGCCGTAACCCTGGGCCTTCATGCCGGGGAGGAACTCCCGGGTGACGAGGAACGCTGTGCGCAGATTGCGGGCCAACGCCTGGTCCCACTCGTCCAAGGTGAGCTCTTCGAGCGGCTTGTCGGCGTCCCAACCGGCGCTGAGAGAGACCATGCCGGCGTTGTTCACCAGGATGTCCACCCGGGGACGCCACCGGCGGACCGCTCCGGCCAAAGCGGCCACCTGGGTGGGCTCGGTCAGATCGGCCACCCAAGACAGGGCATCGATGCCCTCATGACGCAGTTCCTCCCCGCGCTCATGAATACGGTCGGTAGTGGACACGATCGCGACCGCGGCACCCGCCCGCCCCAGGCGGCGGGCGGTGGCGAAGCCGATCCCACGGGCATCCCCCGCGCCGGTGACGACCGCCGTCGGCGCGACCGGCGGCCCGGAGGCGGAGCGCGAGGCGGGGACGGTCTTAGACATGGTCGCCCTCCTGGCCGGGGGGAGCGGAGACGGTACCGAGAAACATGTAGCTGAGGCCCCGCAGGCGGGAGCTCACCCCGTCCACGCCGAAGCCGGCCATGAAGGCCTCCATCTCTCGGGGGGATTTGAAGGTTCCCGGTTCGCCCAGCATCCGTTCGCCCAAGCGCAGGATGCGTGCGCCCCGCGCTTGGGCATCGGGCTCGAGCAGCAAGATGCCGCCGCCGGGTCTCACCACCCGCGCCATCTCCGCGGCGGCCGCCGCCTGGTCACGGAAGTGGTGGAAGGCGTCGGAACACAGAAGGGCGTCGAAGTGGTCATCGGGAAAGGGCAGGGCTTCGGCGGGTGCCAGCATGACCGACAGAGAGGGGCCGGGTTCCACCCGCCGGAGCATCTGGGCGGTGGTGTCCACTATCACCACCCGGGCGCCCAGAGTCGCGGCCACTCCGGCCCCGAGCTCGCCGGTCCCGCCCCCCAGGTCCAGAAGCAGGCCCCCCGGGGGGACATGGGGGCGCAGACGATCGGCCAGGAGGCGGAAATCGGCGTCAGACCAACGCCGGCCACTCCACTTGAAGGCAGGGGCGACCCAGCGGAAGACCGTCATGGGAGCTCAGCGCTTCTCCCAGCGCAGTAGATATCCCACCTGGCTGAGGGTGCTGCCGGCCTGGATCTCTTTGCGCAGCCGGTTCTCCCGTTCGAGAACGTCCATGGCCCGGTTGGTGTATTCCACCGCCTTCTCCTTGGGGATCACACAGACCCCGTCATCGTCGGCGATGATCCAGTCGCCGGGTGAAATGCGTACGCCGGAGACCCGGATGGGGACGCCGATCTCTCCGAAGCCTTTGGGCTCGCCGGCGGTGGGGGTGACCAGCGTGCAGAAGAGAGGGAAGCCCAGCGAGCGGATATCGCCGCTGTCCCGGGCGGCCCCGAAGATGACGACTCCGGCGACGCCCCGCTGCACGGCCGAGTTGGTCGCCAATTCGCCCCAGACCGCAGGACCGACTCCCCCGGCGTCGATCACGATCACGTCACCCGGCTTGGCCTTGTCGATGGCTTCCACCGGCTTGGCCCAGTCCCCGGCGTAGGTGCGGACGGTCAGGGCCGGTCCTACCACCTTGGAGCCGGGAGTGAGCGGGCGAAGGCCGGGTATGTCCCCACTCCGGTGCAAGGCATCGGACACGTTGGCCGCGGACACCCGGCTCAACTTCTCGCGCACATCCGACCCGGTGGCCCGGACGAAGAACTCGGACCGGACCGGCACCATGGTCTCCATGGCCTGCTTGATGGCTGCGGTGGCAGACGTGGCATCGGCGGCCTTGGTGATGGCTCCGCCCACGATGACGATGGAGGCGCCCGCCTGGAGGGCGAGGGGGGCCGTCTCGGAATTGATACCGCCGGCCACCGCCACCGGTATCGACAGGGCCTCGGCCACCTTGCGCAGGACGGCGAAGGGGGTCTTGCCCTGCATCTGCTCATCGATGGCCACGTGGATACCGACGTAGCTGGCACCCATCTCCTCGGCGGCTTTGGCCCGCTCCACCACGTCCGGCACCTGGATCATGTCCACGATGATCTCGGCCCCGTAGTTCCGGGCTGCTTCGACGCACTCGCGGATAGTGGCGTCGGAAGCGGCGCCGAGCACTCCCACCACCTGGGCTCCGGCTTTGGCGGCGTACTCGACCTCGGCCCGGCCGGCGTCCATGGTCTTCATGTCGGCCACGATGGTGTGTTGGGGCCAGCGGGCTTTGAGCTCACGAACAGACTGCAGCCCCTCGCTCTTGATGAGAGGAGTGCCTGCCTCCAGCCAGTCGGCCCCCCCGGCGACGGCCTCTTCGGCCACCTTGAGGGCCCGGGGCAGGTCGACGAAGTCGAGGGCGAGCTGTAGCACCGGTCTCATGGGTCCCTCCTCCTCAGCAGGCTAGCGCACACCGAAGGTCTGCACGATCACGGTCCGCTCCCGCGGCCGGTTGTCGAAGCACACGAAGGCTATCTCCTGCCAGCGGCCCAACAGAGGCCGGCCCTCCGCGAAGGGTATCACCAGCGACGGTCCCAGCAGACCGGCACGGACGTGGGCGTGTCCATTGACGTCGGGATGGGTATCGTTGTGGTAATAGTGCTCGCCGGCAGAGGCGATGCGGTCGAAGAGCCCACGAAAATCCTTGACGACCCCAGGTTCGAACTCCAGGGTGGTGACCGCGCCCGTGGCTCCGGGGACGAAGATCGTCACCGTCCCCGCGCGCAGGCCCGTCCGTTTAACCGCAAGGCGGACCTGTTCGGTCAGGTTGACCATGTCGGCGTCGCCCTTCGTATCGAAGCGCAGGCTCTCGGTCGCCACCGTCACCTGACCGGTGCACTCGGATGCGGTTGCCATGCGGGCTCCTTCCCTGTTCTCGTGCGGGGTGGCATCAGCTGTCATATCGGCCCTCGTTCCTTGAGTCTCATTATGTCTCTATTCCAGTGCAGTGGAGGGCGCCTGGGGAACGGGTGCCGGCGAGGGCATCCTGCGGGCGAGCAGCTGTCTGAGTCCGGCGACCTGCGTGCAATCGAGGGTGCCCTGAGCGGCCACCAGGTCGAGAGTGGCCAGACCCAGGGAGATGTACAGCGGCAGCGTGACCGGGGAATCCTGGGCGAGGGCGTCCAGATGTCGCTCGATGGTGGTGGCGTCTCCCCGGCTGAGGGGACCGGTGAGGGCGGCCACGGTGCCCACCGCCTCTATGTTGTCGAGAGTGGAGCGGACCAGCGGCAGGACGAGGGAGGCCGTCTCGGCAGCGGGCAGGCCGGCCTCTGTGAAAAGGGCCAGGGCCCGATCCTCAAGGGTCACCAGGTAGTTGCAGGCCAGCGTGGCCGCCGCGTGATAGAGGGCTCTTCTCTCGTCGGGGAGCAGGAAGGGCCGGGCCTGCAAGAGGGCTGCCAGGCGCAGCCCGAAGGCGGTCGCCGCCGGCTGCGCCGGAGAGGGGGCCGGGGTGACGGCTATCGCTGCGCCGGCGAATCGGCCGGCGCCGACGCTGGGGTCCGGGAAGGTCTGCAAGGGGTGGAAGACAAGGGTGAGGCAGCCCGCCTCGGCGCAGGGCAGCAGCGCCGACACCGAGGTGGCTCCACTCGTGTGCAACACCACGGGGGGACGGGGGCCTGGCTCTGCCTTCAGTAGGGCCCCAAGCTCGGCAGCGACAGGGCGGACGGCGTCGTCGGGAACAGATATGACGAAAAGGTCAGGCCGGGAAACGACGAGTCCCTCGATGGAGGGCGCCGCCTCCACGCCGGTCCAAGCCCGTGCCCGGGCGCGCCCCGCCGGGGTGTGGGCCGTGATCCCGGTCAGTGTGGAACCCCGATCGCGCAAAGCGATGGCCAGACTCGCACCCAAACGGCCGGCGCCGATCACCGCGAAACGCAAAGATGTGTCAGCACTCTCGATGAGATACCTGCCTGTTCCAGTTCTGCCAGAGATACCAGACGTGGCCCGGCTCTTCATTCTCACCGCCCGCGCTGGAGCCTCTCCCGGCAGCTGGATACGCCTCCGCTCGGTAGGCGGTCCGGTCGGAGAGCGGCGCGCTGCGCGCTCGGTGCCGGGGAAGCATAACAGCCGGTCGCAGAGCGGACAACTGACGGGACGCGCCCGGCGGCGGCCGCTGTTCTGCTAACCTGGGCACCATGAGCGCGGAAGATCAAGCTCAAGTCAGAGCAGCGGCCGCCCAGGCGTTGGCGGCTTTTCATGAATCCCTGAGGGACTGCCAGGACTGCGGCCTGTGCCGGAGCCGTACCCAGGTGGTCTTCGGGGTCGGCGACCCCCAGGCCGCTCTGATGTTCGTGGGAGAAGGACCGGGCTTTCACGAAGACCGGCAGGGCGAGCCGTTCGTCGGCCAGGCGGGCAAGCTGCTCACCGAACTGTTAGTCCTGATCGGTCTTACTCGCGGTGACGTCTACATCGCCAACGTGGTCAAGTGTCGTCCTCCAGAGAACCGGGACCCGGCTCCGGAGGAGATCGAGGCCTGCAGTCCCAAGCTCATGCAGCAGATCGATATCATCCGGCCCCGGGTCATCTGCACGTTGGGGCGCTTCGCCACCAGGCTGCTGGCCGACACCGAGTTGAGCATCACCGCCATCCACGGCAAGGCGAAGGAGCGGGAGCTGGGCGGACGAAACGTCCTTCTCTTCCCGGTCTTCCATCCAGCCGCGGCCCTCTACACCCCGGCGAACAGGCAGGTCTTGGAAGAGGACTTCGGCCGGCTCCGGCTCTTGCTGGCGCACGGCGCCGACGCCCTACGGCGGGAAGCAGCCACGCCTCCACCGGTCGAGACGGTGCCTCCCCGGCCGGCGCCCCCGCGGGCGGAGCAGTTGCCTCTGTGGTAGCAGCCGGGCACGCGATGATGTATCGGGGGGTGGTGGGTCTCGGCGGCCTGCGGGAAGCCGCGGCCCGGCTGGCAGCGGCTCTGCGCCCGGGCGATCTCGTGCTGCTGTATGGGCCCCTGGGCGCCGGCAAGACCACCTTCGTGCGGGCGGTGGCACAGGCGCTCCACGTCACCGACCCCGTGCGCAGTCCGTCGTTCACTCTCGCCAACATCTACGCGGGCGACCTGATCGTCCAGCATCTCGATCTCTACCGGCTTGAAGATATTGACGAGGATGACGCCCTGGCGCTGGAAGAATACGTGGGCGGTGAGGCCGCCACGCTGGTGGAGTGGCCGCAGGCCGGGGAAGATAGGCTGGGTGAGCCCGACTGGACGGTGCGGCTGGACCATCACTCTCTGCACCGGCGAAGCTTGGAGATCGTCGCCGGCACCGACGATGCCCGCCGGCGCTGGGAGGCGGTGTGCGGTCGTGGCTGAGCGCCTGCTGCTGGCCATGGACGCGTCCACCCGGGCGTGCGGCGTCGCGCTGCTGCGGCTGCAGGGACCGGGAGCGGACGCGGCTGCGCCGGAGTGGGAGCTCCTGTCCGTGCGGACCGAGGTCGACGGTTCCGGCCCCGCCGGGTTCCTGCTGGGGGCGATCGATGCCTCGCTCAAGGAGATCGGAGCATGCGCCGGCACCGTGGGGGCGATCGTCGTAGGTACCGGCCCGGGCACCTTCACCGGCGTGCGCGTGGCCGTCGCCACCGCCCGGGCTTTGGCCCTCGCCTTGGGCATTCCGGTGGTGGGCGTGAGCACCCTCAGCGCGCTGGCCGCCGGTGCGCTGTCTGCTGCTGCGGTCTCAGACAGCGGCGGGCCCGCTTTCCCCCAGACCCTTGTGCCGGTGGTCGATGCCCGCCGGGGTCAGCTTTTCTACGGCCTGTACAGAGCGGTGGCCGGCGGGGGCGACGGGGGGCGAAAGCGAGGTTGGGAACCCGGGCTTTGCTGGAGGCGCGGTCGTCCCTTTGGTGTGTGTGATCCCGCCGAGCTGGTGGCCACGCTCGCCGGGGAAAGGAACCCTGTGTGGCTGGTGGGCGACTGTGCTCCGCTCGCCGCCGGCATTTCCGCCGGCTGGAGCGCACTTCCCCTGGTGGTGTCGCCCGAGGGGCTGGTCATGGGTCAGGCTTGGCTGGACGAGCCGGAGGGGGGACCGCACGGGTGCGCGCTGGGACCCTGGCTGCGGCGGGTGCTGGAGTCAGAGGGGGCCGGCCGCTCGGTGGAGGCTGGGGCGGTGGGCTCCCCGGAGTCGGTCAAGCCCATCTACGTACGGGCCCCCGACGCCGACATACACATCACCAAGATGAAGGATCCCTGGGGCGGCCTCTCGGGGGGCGGCCTCTCGGGGGGCGGCTAAGGTATGGGGCGGGTGGTCATCAGAGCCATGGCGGCCACGGACCTGCACGCGGTGGCAGGAATCGAGGCCGTGTCGTTTACCGACCCCTGGACACCGGAGATGTTCGCCGAGGAGCTGCGGCAGGAGCTGGCCTGGAAAGCGGTGGCCCAGGGTGAGGACGGCACCGTGCTCGGATACCTGGTCGGACGGATGTATCCGGACGTCTGGCACCTGATGAATCTGGCTGTGGCGCCCGCCGCTCGCCGGCAAGGGGTGGGGAGGCGTCTGCTCGCCGCGTTCCTCCAAGCCGCCGACAGAGCGAGCCGGGACGTCCTTCTGGAAGTGCGGCCGGGGAACGAGGCGGCTCTCGCTCTCTACGCCTCTGTGGGGTTCGCCCGGCTGGGGGCGCGACGGCGCTACTACCCCGACACGGGAGAAGACGCGCTCGTGCTGGCCCGCCCGGCGAGGCCGGGGCGGGCCGGCGAAGTCGGCGCCGGCCCCGGCGAGGAGCAGGCACGCGTGCAGGCGCGTGAGCCCGCGGATGTCTGGGGGGCGCCGCTACTCGCCATCGAGTCGTCGTGCGACGATTCCGCGGCGGCCGTGCTCACCCGCGGTGGTGCCGTCCTGGCCTCGGTGGTGCATTCCCAGGACATCATCCATGAGCGGTACGGCGGAGTGGTCCCCGAGGCGGCCAGCCGCGCCCACGTGGAGAGGATGAGCCTGGTGGTGAACGAGGCCCTGCGGGAAGCCGGGTGCGGCGTAGGCGATCTGAGCGGGGTGGCGGTCACGGTCGGCCCCGGCCTCATCGGCGCTCTCCTGGTGGGAGTGCAGACCGCCAAAGCCATCGCTTGGAGCCGGCGGCTTCCCCTGCACCCCGTGAATCATCTGCACGGCCATCTGGCGGCTGTGTGGCTGGCCGACCCGGAAGCGCCGTTCCCCTCGGTGACCCTGGTAGCATCCGGCGGGCACACGATGCTGGTGCGGGCAGATGACCGCACTACCTTCAAGCTGCTGGGTCAGACCCTGGACGACGCGGCGGGTGAAGCGTTTGACAAAGGGGCGAGGCTTCTGGGCCTCGGCTACCCGGGCGGCAAGGAACTCGACCTTCTCGCCGAGCGGGGCGACCCGGGGGCCTTCACCTTCCCCATAGGGCTGAAGAGGTCCTCCCGGCCGGACTTCTCGTTCTCGGGGGTCAAGACCGCCCTCTACTACCTCCTCCGGCAGATGACCGCTGCTGAACGGGCGGCCCGGGCCGCCGACGTCGCCGCCTCGTACCGGGAAGCCATCGTGGAGGCGCTGGTGCAGAAGTCAGTACGCGGCGCCGTCCGCGAGGGGGCGCGGACCTTGGCTGTGGCCGGCGGGGTGGCGGCCAACTCCCTGCTCCGCTCCCGTTTGCGGGAGCGGGGGGAGGCCGCCGGCCTGCACGTGGTAGTGCCTCCCTTCGCATACTGCACCGACAACGCCGCCATGATCGGCGCCGCCGCGCTGGCCGGACCGTCCCTGCCCTACCCGCAGTATCTCCAGATCGACGCTTTGGCGTCGTTGCCCCTGGGGCGATGGATGATCGCACCAGGATCTGCCTCTCGCGTTTGACAAATCCTGAGTCTGCGCATAACATTAGCAGCGGTTGGCACTCGTGGTTGGAGAGTGCCAATTGCGTGATGGAGGCAGTGAACGCCCGCGGTGGGCGTGCCCGTAGCGAAGAAAAGCGAGAAGTAGGAGGGTTGTGCATGAAACTGGTGCCACTCGAGGACAGGGTCGTCGTCAAGATCATCGAGCAGGAGCAGGTGACCCCCACCGGCATCGTTCTGCCCGACACGGCCAAGGAGAAGCCGTCCAAGGGACGGGTGGAAGCGGTCGGCCCCGGTAAGTACTCGGAAAAGGGCGACCTCATCCCCATGCCGGTGAAGGTGGGTGATCTGGTTGTCTTCGCAAAGTACGCGGGGACGGAGCTCAAGCTCGACGGCGAGGAGTACCTCGTCCTGCGCGGGCTCACCGACATCATCGGCGTGATCCCCGGAGAGTGAGGCTCTCCCCAGTAGAGGCCTTATTGACAGCGGTTCTTGATTTGAGTAAAGGAGTCTAGATTCATGGCAAAACAGCTACTGTATGGTGAAGAGGCCCGTCGTGCGCTCGAGCGCGGTGTGAACGTGCTGGCAGACGCGGTTAAGGTCACCCTCGGTCCCAAGGGCCGGTACGTGGTGCTCGACAAGAAGTTCGGCAGCCCCACCATCACCAACGACGGCGTGACCATCGCCCGTGAGATCGAGATCGAGGACGTCTTCGAGAACCAGGGCGCTCAGCTCGTCCGCGAGGTCGCAACCAAGACCAACGACATCGCCGGTGACGGCACCACCACCGCCACCCTGCTCGCGCAGGCCATCGTCCGCGAAGGTCTGAAGAACGTGGCCGCCGGGGCCAACCCCATGGCCATCAAGCGCGGCATCGAGCGGGCCGTCGACGTGGCCGTCGAAGAGATCAAGAAGATGTCCAAGGAGATCTCGGGCAAAGAAGAGATCGCCCGGGTCGCCACCATCTCGGCCGACGACCGGGAGATCGGCGACGTCATCGCCGACGCCATCGAGAAGGTGGGCAAAGACGGCGTGGTCAACGTGGAAGAATCTAACACCTTCGGCATGGACCTCGAGTTCACCGAAGGTATGCAGTTCGACAAGGGCTACATCTCCCCGTACTTCGTCACCGACGCCGAGCGGATGGAAGCGGTGCTCGAAGACCCCTACATCCTCATGGCCAACCGGAAGATCGGCTCCGTCCAGGATCTTCTGCCAGTGCTCGAGAAGGTCATCCAGTCCGGCAAGCCCCTCCTGATCATCGCGGAGGACGTGGAAGGCGAGGCTCTCGCCACCTTGGTGGTCAACAAGCTGCGCGGCACCTTCACCGGCATCGCCGTGAAGGCTCCGGGCTTCGGTGATCGGCGCAAGCGCATGCTCGAGGACATCGCCATCCTCACCGGCGGTGAGGTCATCAGCGACGAGATGGGCCTCAAGCTCGAGAACACCACCGTGGCCCAGCTCGGCCGCGCCCGCAAAGTGGTGGTCGACAAGGACAACACCACCATCGTGGACGGCGCCGGCGAGCTCGACAAGATCAAGGCCCGCATCAACCAGATCAAGGCTGAGATCGAGATCACCGATTCCGACTTCGATCGCGAGAAACTGCAGGAACGGCTGGCCAAGCTGGCCGGCGGCGTGGCGGTGGTCAAGGTCGGCGCGGCCACCGAGACCGAGATGAAAGAGAAGAAGCACCGTGTGGAAGACGCCCTCAGCGCCACCCGGGCCGCCGTCGAGGAAGGCATCGTGCCCGGCGGTGGTGTGGCTCAGGTCCTGCTGGTGCCGGCCATCATGGCCATCGAGGCTGAAGGCGACGAGCTCACCGGTGTCCGCATCGTGGCCCGCGCGCTGGAGGAGCCCCTCCGCCAGCTGGCCAACAACGCCGGTCTGGAAGGGTCGGTCGTGGTTAACGAGGTCAAGACCCGGGAGAAGGGCGTCGGCCTCAACATCGCCACCGGTGAGTATGAGGACATGGTCCACGCCGGCATCATCGACCCGGCCATGGTCACCCGTTCGGCCCTGCAGAACGCGGCCTCCATCGCCAAGAACATCCTGACGACCGAGGTCATCGTGGCCGACAAGCCCGAGGAGAAGGGTGCGGGCGGCATGCCGGGCGGCATGGGCGGCATGGGCGGCATGATGTAGAAGAGAGACGACGACCGGCGGCGCCGTGACGGCGCCGGCTGTTCGGGGCCGCCGGGGCGCGCAGCGCCCCGGCGGCCCCTCTCTTTGTGCCGGGCGGCTCTCTCGTTTGGCCGTCCGTGGCCGGTGGTACACTGAGGCGGAAGACCCGGATCTGAGTGGCCGCCGGCGAAGGAGGCGTTGATGCTGCAACAAGTCGAAGCCGCATTCGCGGAGATGCTCGACATCTCCACCGATATCGACAAGGCGGTGGTGTTCGGCCCCGAGGGCGTCATCGTGTCGAACATGAGCGAAGCCGTTCAGGCCGTGGCGGTGGCTGAAGCGGAGGAACTCACCAGGCTGGGCGAGCAGAGCGCCTCACGGATGGGCTCCCAGCCGTTGACCCAGCTGGTGGTCGAGACTGCGGCCGGGCTGGTGTTCCTGGTGCGCGAGCCGGTGCCGGGCGGTATGACGGCTCTTGCCACGGGCAGACGGGGCAGCCGAGTGGGCCTGGTGCTGTACGATCTCAAGACCTGCCTGCGTGACGCGCGGGAGGCCTTGAACGCCGCTCCGGCCGACCAGGGAGGGGAGGTTTGACATGAGGCGCATCCTCAAGTACTTCGGTATCCTTACGCTGCTGGGGAGCATCGCGGCCGGGGGCTATTTCTTCTTGCGGTTCCGTGCCCGCAAGCCCCAGGTGGAGTTGTACTTCGACGATGGGTCGATGCTTGCCCTCCCCGGCAACGCTCCCGAAGCGGCTCCTTTCATAGTGGCCGCCTCTGAGATACTCGAAGCCAGCCCCATCTGCAGCTAGGCTGCTCAGCGCCACCGTGCCCAACGCGGATCCCGACCATCCCGGCCCAGACCTCGGCATGCTCTCGGCCGTCGTGCGGCGGGCCCTGGACGGCGGTGGGGACTGGGCCGAGGTGTTCGTCGAAGAGCGGGAGTCGCTTTCGCTGCGCCTCGAAGACGGGCGGCTGGAGGAGGCCGTGGCCGGGACCGACCGTGGCGGCTCGGTGCGGGTGGTGCGCGGTGCCTCCACCGAGTTCGGCTACGTCGATGCGGTGGAGGAGGGCCCTCTCCTGGATCTGGCGGGGGAGTTGGCTCGCGGTGGTGGCGGCGCCCAGCCGACCCCTGCGGGTGCGGCCGGGGGGCGCACGGTGACCGCCGAGTCGCGGGCGTCGGCGAACGCGGAGGCGCCCTCATCGCTGCCGGCGGAGACGGATGAGGTGTCGGCGGAGGTGCGCAGGGCGGCCGCTTGGCTGCGGCTGGCCGACGAGGCGGCCCGGGCCTGTTCGGGTGAGGTCCGCCAGGTGGCGGCCGTCTATGCCCAGGGCCGGCAGCGGGTGTGGATCACCAACTCGGATGGTTCTACGGCCTTCGACCACCGTTCCCGCAAGATGCTGGCCGTCACCGTGATGGCCCAGCGAGACGGGCTCATCCAGGTGGGCCGGGAGACGCTGGCCTTCCAGGGTGGGGTCGGGGATCTCGACCAGGAGGCGGTGGCGGCGTTGGCCGCCGAGGCCGCCGCCAAGGCCTTGGTGATGCTCGACGCCCGTCCTGCTCCCAGTGGCCGGATGGCGGTGGTACTGGCCAACGGCTTCGGAGGAGTGCTGTTCCACGAGGCGTGTGGGCACGGCCTCGAGGCCGACTACATCCTCAAGAAGAGCAGCGTGTGGGAGGGGAAGATCGGGCAGCGCGTGGCCGGCGAGCAGGTCTTCGCCTATGACGATGGCATCGGCTTGGGCCTGTGGGGCAGCGCGCGCTTCGACGACGAAGGCGTCCCGTGCAGCAAAACCACCGTCATCGAGGCGGGATTGCTCACCGGCTATCTGACCGACCGCCTGCGTGGGGGGCGGCTTGGTCTTCCGCTCACCGGCAACGGACGCCGCCAGGACTTCCGTCACCTTCCCTATCCGCGCATGACCAACACCTACTTCGGCCCGGGGGCATGGACGGCCGAGCAGATCATCGCCGACACCCCGCGTGCCCTCTACGCCAAATCACTGTCCGGAGGCCAGGTCAACCCGGCCACCGGCGAGTTCGTGTTCGGAGTGGCCGAGGGCTATCTCATCGAGTCCGGCAAGGTCGCGGGGCCGGTGCGCGGCGCCACTTTGGTAGGCAACGGTCCAGAGGTGCTGCTGGGGATCGATGCCATCGCCGACGATCTTGATGTCAGGCCGGGAACATGTGGCAAAGAAGGGCAGGCGGTCCCCGTGGGAAGCGGCCAGCCCACCATCCGCATCCGGGAGCTGACCGTGGGGGGGACGGGGGCCTGATGGCGGAGTTCGGTTCGCCCCTACAGGTGGTCCGCACGGCCTTGGATCGGGGCCGGCGCCTGGGCGTGGATCTGGAAGCGTACGCGGAGTCCGGGCGCACGGTAGAGATCAAGGTGTTCGGGCGCCAGGTGGAGTCGGTGAGTGTAGCCCAGCCGCGCGGGCTGGGGATCAGGGCTCTTCGTGCGGGGCGGGTGGGGTATGCCTTCACCGCGGACCTGTCGCCCAGCGGCATCGACCGGGTCCTCCGGCAGGCTGTGGCCGCCATGGCGGTGGTCGACGCCGACCAGTGGACCGGCCTTCCCTCCGCTGCCGGGAGTGGCTATCCCACCATCGCCGGATTGTGGAGCCCACGGCTGGGCTCCACCAGCCTCGAGGAGAAGATGAGGCTTGCGTTGAAGGCCGAGGAGGCCGCTCTCGCTGCACCTGAGGTGGAGACTGTGGAAGAGAGCGCCTACTCGGACGAGGAGAGCCGGGTGGCGGTTGCGTCCACCGCGGGGATCGAGGCGGAGGCGGAGCGGTCGTTCTGCGTGGTATGGGTCATGGCGCACGCCGGCCGGGATGGCGAACGGCAGTCCGGTCTGGGCTTCTGCGCCGGCCGTCACCCGGAGTCGCTGGACCCGGTCGCGGCGGGGGCTGAAGCGGCCGCCAAAGCGCGGGCTCTTCTGGGAGCGCGGCCTTGCCCCACTGGTCGCTACACGGTGGTGCTGGACCGAGAGGTGACCGGCGCCCTGCTGTCGTACCTGGCGCAGGCCCTCAATGCCGAGGCCGTGCAGAAAGGCAGGTCGATCTTCGCAGGGCGGCTGGGAGAGGCCGTGGCCTCGTCTTTGGTGCGGCTGGTGGACGATGGGCTGGCCCCGCAAGGCATGGCTTCCAACCCGTTCGACGGGGAAGGGGTGCCACACCAGAAGACCACGCTCATTTCTGAGGGCGTCCTGCAAGCGTATCTACATAACACATATACTGCGCGTAAAGCGGGTGGGGACGTTCGCTCTACGGGCAACGCGGCGCGAGCATCCTATCGAGTCACCCCGAGAGTAGGGGTCACCAACCTGGTGCTGGAAGCGGGGCGGGGCAGCCTGAACGAGCTCGTGGCCCGTGTCGGTGATGGCCTGTACGTGGACAGCGTCTCCGGCCTGCACTCCGGAGTGAACGTGATCAGCGGGGAGATCTCTGTGGGCATCACGGGGAGGCTGATCGAGGCAGGCGCTCTGGGCCGACCCGTGCGCGAAGCCACCATAGCCACCGATTTCGATGGGCTCCTGGGGTCGGTGACTGACCTGGCCGCCGACGAGCGCTGGCTGCCTTTCTACGGCAGCGTGTGCACCCCTTCGATCGCAGTGGCCGGCGTCGCGGTCTCGGGCACCTAGGGGCGGCGGGCACCGGCGCGGGACATACGAGTGAGCAGGAGGTAGCGTGGACAGGGAGACAGTGGGAAAAGCGCTGCTCAAGGTAGCCTACCTGGAAGGGGACTTCGTCCTCCGGTCCGGCAAGCGCAGCAAGTACTATCTGGACAAGTATCTGTTCGAGACCGACCCCCAGGTGTTGCGAGGCATCGTGCATGAGATGGCCATGATGATCCGCAACCAACTGGCGATCGGGGTCACCTACCATCGCCTGGCCGCTCCCGAGTTGGGGGGCGTCGTACTGGGCGCGGGGCTGTCACTCGAACTGGGGATCCCACTACTCATCGTGCGCAAGGCCTCGAAGGAGTACGGCACCGGCAAGCGCATCGAAGGACGCTTCGAGGCGGGGGAGAACGTGGCCCTCATCGAGGACATCGTCACTTCCGGAGGGGCGGCAATCACGGCGGCGGAAGCCCTGCGCGAGGCCGGCTTGTCGGTGCCTGATCTCTACTGCGTGGTCGACCGGGAGGAGGGAGGGGTGGAAGCCGCGACCGCGGCGGGGATGGTGCTGCGGCCGCTGTTCACCTCCAGCGGCCTGGGCATCAAGAAGCCGCTGTGAATGCGCTTGTGCGGCGCCCAGGTAGTTGCTAAGGTGAGTCGGTACCGCGAGGACAAAGGGAGGTAACCGTGACCAAGGCCGAGTTTGTCGATAGGCTTGCAGCCAAGAGTGGTCTGACGAAGAAGGACGCGGCCAGCGTGGTCGACGCCTTCGTTGAAGTGGTCACTGAGTCGCTCAAGAAGGGGGAGGACGTCCAGTTCACAGGCTTCGGCAAATTCTACGTGCAGAAACGCGAAGCCAGGGAAGGCATCAACCCGCAGACTAAGGCGAAGATCCACATCCCGGCCAGTTCGGTCCCCAAGTTCAGCGCGGGTGCGGCCCTCAAGAACGCGGTCAAGTGATACGCGATCGCACAGTCTCGTCAAGGGCCGCTTCGGGCGGCCCTTTTTCGTTGAGGGCGCTAAGGGCCGGGGCGAAAGAAGGGCGATGAAGACCCCAGACAGTTTCGCTGACAGGCTTCTGGAAGCCATCGAGAGGAAGCGCTCTCACGTTGTGGTGGGGCTCGACCCCGACTTCGGCCTGCTTCCGGCGGCAGTGGTGGCGGCTCATCCCCGCGCCGACTTCAGCAGCGAGGAGGAAATGAAGGCGGCGGCATACCGGGACTTTCTGTCCCGTCTGCTCCCCGCCCTTGCCGCCGAGGCGGTGGCGGTCAAGATCCAGATCGCCTATTTCGAGGTCTTGGGCCACGTCGGCTACCGGCTCTATGAGGAGCTGGTGGGTCTCTCCCGCGACCTGGGCTATGCGGTCATCTCCGACGTCAAGCGGGGTGACATCGGGAGCACCGCGGAAGCGTACGCGGCCGCGCATCTGGACCTGGCCGGCGCTGACGCCGTCACGGTCAACCCCTACTTCGGCACCGACGGGTTGGAGCCGTTCTTCAAGAGGGCCCGGACCGAAGGCAAAGGAGTGTTCGTCCTGGTCAAGACGTCCAACCCCAGCTCGAGCGAGCTGCAAGACCTTGTCCTCGGCACAGGGGAGCCGCTCTACGCTCGGGTAGCGGCTCTGGTCGACCGCTGGGGCGCCGACACGGTGGGCGAACGAGGCTATCGATCGGTCGGCGCGGTGGTGGGAGGGACTCATCCCGAGCAGGGGGCGGGGCTGCGTGCCGCCTTGCCGGGCGTGCCGCTCCTCATACCCGGGTACGGTGCCCAGGGAGCTCGAGCCGGGGATCTCGCGCGGATGTTCGACGCCGACGGGACCGGGGCCGTGGTCAACTCGGCCCGAGCCATCCTGTACGCATATCGAGACCGGCCCGACCTACACTGGATGGACGCCGCCCTGGCCGAGACAAAAGCCATGAAGGCGGCCTTGTGGCAGGCGGCCGGCCGTGCGTGAGGATATGACCACCGGCGCTTCGCGGGACTGGGGCTGGGTGCGGACCTACCTGGTCCCGATCGCCGTGTTCCTGGTGGTGACGGTCGTTCTCAGCGCGCTGGTGCTGAGCGGGACGGTGCAGGGACAGGCCGAGCGTGACAGTAGCGGCGAAGCGCCCACCACCGTGTCGACGGTCATCATCGTGCCGTAGCCGGCGCAGCGGGTCAGGAGGGGCTGCGCCGCCTGATCTGCTCGTAGAGGTAGATGAGGACCAGATCGACCACGAGGACGATGAAGGACTGCACCAGCAGTTGGCTCAAGGGCAGAAGGACGAAGACCCCGGAGGCGCTGTTGTAGTAGAGGTCGTAGAGCCGGATCAGACCGAGTTGGACCAACTGGACGATCACGAAGATGACGAGCACGGTGGGCCAACGGCGCGCCAGCAGGCGGACGCTGCGACGTAGCGCGGCCGGTACGGCCAGACCCTCGAACACGATCACATAGTCGGCGAAGACGATCAGAAGGGCGACCACCAGGGCCGCCATCAGGGCGACTTGCTCCAGCAGACTGCCTGCGGGCGCCGCCAAAGGCATCACCCACACGACGAGGTTCGCCAGCAGATAGAAGAGGGAGAGGCGGCCCACCTCGTCCCAAGTGCGGGGGGCAAGGGGGTAACCGGGAGCGGCGATGGCGCGGAAGAAGGGGGCTCGGACCATGGCGCTCAACACGCATACGGCGAGCCCGGCGAACACGGCTATGGCCAAGGAGGGTGTGAAAGAGAACCCGGCCAGGAAGTGCTCGCGAACGTACGACCAGCGCTCGAAGTTAGCGAGAAAGAAGGCGTTCCAGCGCAGAGGCTCCCCGCCGGCGGTGTAGACGGCGAGAAAGGCGAGGGTGTCTATCACAGCCAGGGCCAGTGGATAGAATATGAGCCACTGCTTGTGGATCAGCCGGCCCCAGGCCTGGCGCAGCACCTCGCCGATGGCCACACCTCCCTCGTCTCCGCTCAGCGGGCGAAGTATAGCATCGGGTCTTCCGGGGACCAGCCGGGCGGGCGGGCCGAAAGGGGCCGCTGGAGCCCATGCTATACTCAGCGACATGATGCCCGCATTCCTCAAGCGGGGACGGGTCGGATCGTCCCTATCTCTTTTTCTTCTGGTAACAGTTGTCGCAGTCGCCGCTATGGCCGGTGTGGCTTGGGGGGACCCGGCCGTGGGCCCCGCCCAAGCGGACGAAGCCGTCGCCCGCAGTTTCACGTTCAGCGCGGCCGACCTGGGGGGCCTGGGCGGACAGGCCCCCGACATCAAGTCGCCGGCGGCCGTACTCATCAGCCTGGACACCGGGCGGGTCCTGTTGGACCACCACGCGGGCAAACGCATGCGGATGGCCTCGACCACCAAGATCATGACGGCCGTGCTCGTGCTCGAGAAGTTGGACCTTCAGCAGGAGGTGACAGTCTCCCCAAGCGCGGCGGCCACGTACGAGCCGAAGTCCTGGGTGCGGGAAGGCGACGTCCTCACTGTGGACGAGCTTCTCTACGCGCTCCTTCTGCGCAGCGCCAACGCAGCGGCCGTGGCCCTGGCCCAGACCTGCTCGGGCACGGTGGCCGCCTTCGTCGAGGAGATGAACACGAAGGCGGCGGAGTTGGGCATGACGGCCACGCATTTCGAAAACCCCCACGGTCTCGACGAGGACGGCCACTATTCGACGGCCGCCGACATGGCTATCCTCGGCCGCTACGCCATGCAGGACGAAAGGTTCCGTGAGTACGTGTCCACAAGAACCTACGAACTCGATCTGCCCGGTCGCAGGGAGCCGCTCCTTCTCACCAACACCAACAAGCTGCTGCATGACTATCCGTGGGTCATCGGGGTCAAGACCGGCTTGACGCCCAAGGCCGAGCAGTGCCTGGTGGCGGCCGGCCGGCGCGACGGCATCGAGGTCCTCAGCGTGGTCCTCGGCCAACCGGTCAGCGACCTCTGCTTCGACGAGAGCAAGAAGCTGCTCCAGTACGGTTTCACCCAGTGCCGCGACGTCACTGTACTGGAGCCGGGGGCGGTGCTGGCTCAAGCCGATGTGCCCTACCGCTTGGACGGCCGGATCGACCTGGTGGCAAGCTCCGGGGTGGCGCTGCAGATCTATGAGGGGGACGAGGTGACGGTCGATGTCTCCGTGGACAGTCCCCTGCGACTGCCCGTCACAGTCGGACAGACCTGCGGGCGGGTGGTGGTGATGGTCAACGGCGACGCCCTGGAGACCGTCAACCTGGTGGCGACTCGGTCCTTCGGAGCGCCCACCCTTGGCTCCAAGCTGGCCTACTTCTTCGGCCGGCTGGGGGAGTGGATCGGAGGCATCTTCTAGACTGTGAGACCGCACGACCGATGATACTGACCGTCACTCTCAACCCGGCTCTGGACCGGACAATGACGGTGCCCAATTTCCAGGCCGGCTTTCGGCATCGGGCCACCGACACCGTCATCCTGCCGGGAGGAAAAGGCATCAACGTGGCTCGCTCCGTCAAGGCCCTGGGGAGACCGGTCATCGCCACCGGCTTCGTGGGGGGTCGCAAAGGTGATCAGATCGTCGCCGACCTCAACGGGGAGGGCATCCTCTGCGACTTTGTGCGCGTGGCCGGAGAGTCGAGGATCTCCACGGCGGTAGTCGACCCCGCGACCGGCACCATCACGGAGATCAACGAGCAGGGCCCTGAGATCCAGCCCGAGGAGATGGAGTTCCTGAGCGAGAAGTTGGACTATCTTGGCAAAGCCGTGGACGTGGTGGTGTTCGCCGGCAGCGTCCCCCCCGGTTTGGACGATGATTGCTACGCGCGAATGATCCAGCAGGTCCGGCGGCAGGGGCCCAAGGTGTTCTTCTACACCTACGGCGACCCCTTGCGGCTAGGGATCAAGGCCCGGCCCGACTATGTGTTCCCCAAGTTGGTGGAGGCCGAGAAGGTCATCGGGTATGAGTTCACCTCCCTAGAAGACCGGATCTCGGCCGCGAGGCGCATGAGGGAGATGGGCGCCGGGTCGGTGGCCATCACCTTCCGCTTCGGCTGCGTGGCCGAACTGGCCTACGGAGAGGGCAGCCGGGTCTTCCTGGCCAGGATGCCTCAGGTGGAGGTGGTGTCGCCGCTGGGTTGGGGAGACGCCTTGGTGGGCGGGTACGCCGTCCGGCTTATGGAGGGAGACCCACCGGAGGCCTGCCTGCGCTTCGGTCTGGGTTGCGCCGCGGCCAATCTGATCCGTTATGGGGCCGGGGTTTTCCTTCCCTCCGACGCGGAGCGGCTGGCCAAGCGGGTGGAAATAGAGGAGGTGTCCGCTGGATAGCGTGTCCGAAGCCATGCGCCGGGTGCTGGTTCTCGACTTCGGCGGGCAGTACGCCCAGCTGATCGCTCGGCGGGTGAGGGAGTGCCGGGTGTATTCCGAACTCATCCCCTATGACACACCGCTGGAGGAGATCCGAGCCAGACGCCCTGCCGGCCTTATCTTGTCGGGCGGTCCCCGCAGCGTGAACGACCCGGACGCCCCCATGCCGGCCCCGGCCCTGTTCGAGCTGGGAATACCGGTCTTGGGAATCTGTTACGGCCTGCAACTGATCGCCAAGCTCAGGGGCGGGATGGTGGCGAGGACCGACCTGGCCGAGTACGGGGGCAGGCCGCTGACTGTGGTGGAGCCCGGAGACCTGTTCGCGGGCGTTCCCGCGGAGACGGCCTGCTGGATGAGTCACGGCGACTCGGTGCTGCAGGTGCCCGAGGGCTTCGTGGCCACGGCGCACAGCCCGCACCTGCCGGTGGCGGCTATGGAGGACCGGGTCTCCCGGTTGTACGGCGTACAGTTCCATCCCGAGGTCCGGCATACCGAATACGGCCAGGACATCCTTAAGAACTTCCTCTACAAGGTGTGCGACATCGCCCCGACCTGGACCCCGGTGTCGATCATCGAGGAGGCGGTCGAGCGCATCCGGGCGCAGGTGGGCAGGGAACGGGTGGTGTGCGGTCTCTCCGGCGGGGTCGACTCGGCGGTGGCCGCCCTGCTCACCTACAAGGCCGTGGGAGACCAGCTCACCTGCATTTTCGTCGACCACGGTCTCATGCGCAAGGACGAAGGCCAGGAAGTGGAGGACACCTTCCGTCGCCATTTCCACGTCCCCCTCGTGCACGTGCGGGCGCAGGAACGGTTCCTGAGCAAGCTGGCGGGCGTGTCCGACCCCGAGGAGAAGCGCAAGATCATCGGAGAGGAATTCATCCGCACCTTCGAGGAGGAGTCGCGCGCCCTGGGCAAGGCCGCCTTCCTGGTCCAGGGGACGTTGTATTCCGACGTCATCGAATCGGGCACCCGCGAGGCGGCCAAGATAAAGTCGCACCACAACGTGGGGGGCTTGCCGGAGGACATCGATTTCGAGCTGGTGGAGCCGCTGCGCATGCTCTTCAAGGACGAGGTGCGGGTGGTTGGCGAAGAGCTGGGGCTCCCCGAGAGCATGGTCTGGCGCCAACCCTTCCCCGGCCCCGGTCTTGCCATCCGCATCATCGGCGACGTCACCGAGGAACGCCTGCGCATCCTGCGCGAGGCCGACGCCATCCTGCTGGAGGAGGTCAAGAAGGGTGGGTACTACCGGCGGCTCTGGCAGTCGTTCGCCGTGCTCCCGGCCATCCGCAGTGTGGGCGTCATGGGCGATGAGCGCACCTATGCCTACCCCATCGTCATCCGCGCCGTCACCTCCGACGATGCCATGACCGCCGACTGGGCCCGTCTGCCGTACGACCTCCTGGAGCAGATATCCCAGCGCATCATCAACGAGGTACCCGGCGTCAACCGGGTGGTGTTGGACATCTCCAGCAAGCCCCCGTCCACCATCGAGTGGGAGTGAGAAGTGGAGAGCTCTAAAGCGGCAGCGGCTGCCCCCGACCTGGAGGCTCTGACCAGACGCCCCCGGCCCCCGGCTGCAAGCGGGGACAGCGGTCTGGAGACGGTGAAGCAGCGCGCCTTGGCGGCGGCGCGGGCGGCGGCCGACGTCAAGGCCGAGGACGTCCGTCTGCTCGATATGCATGAAGTGGTCAGCTACACCGACTATCTGGTGGTGTGCACCGGCCGAAACGTGCGTCTCACCCGGCGGATCGCGGAGGAGGTGGGCTTTCGCCTCAAACGTGACTTCCACGTGTTGCCGGCCGGCTCGGAAGGCACGGCGGGCGGCGACTGGATCCTCCTCGATTACCTGGATTTCATAGTCCACGTGTTCACCCCCGAAGCCCGGGAGTTCTACCGGCTCGACGTTCTGTGGAAGCAGGCGCCGGTCGAGACAGTGGAGTAGGCGGGATGGCGCCGGGGTGGAAAGCGGACCCAGCGTCGTCCGGTTGCATAGGCCACCCGCAGCCGTTATAATCCGTGGCCGCTCGTGGGGGTATAGCTCAGCTGGGAGAGCGCGACGCTGGCAGCGTTGAGGCCAGGGGTTCGAGTCCCCTTACCTCCACCTCAGCTCACGGCGACCGGGGCACGCCGGCATGACCGGGGACGATCTCCCGGGTCTTCAGTCTCCTCTCTACACCGTGCGCGGGGCTCGTCCCCGTCCCTTCCCGCCGAGCGGCCGGCCTGTCTCCCAGAGCTCGGGGTGGCGGTATCCCTTGCTGGTGACGGCTCTGATGGTGGTCTGGCTTCTGGTCACATCCGGTCTCGCCGGCCTGTCTTCCAGCGGGGCGCTGTCCGAACAAGCGCCGGTGGATTTGGGCCGGGGAGTGACGGTGACGCCGGCGCCCGGATGGGCGCCCGCCGGCGCAGTCTGGGACGTGGGGCCCGGCGCCGTCTCGTTCAAGCGGTCAGGGGCCTTGGCGGCGTTCGCGGCCGAGCAGTACCCGGGCGACAGCGAGGACCTGTTGGAGCGCGAACTCGACAGCCTGCGGGAGGAGCTGGGGTCGTTCCGGGGGCTACCGGCGGGCGACCGGACGATCGGGGACGGGGTGCCCGCCCGCAGCGTGCTGTTCTCCGGCACCTCGGAGTCCACCCGGCTGGAGGGTGAACTGGTCACGGCGGTGGTCGGAGACACTGCGGTCCTCATGCTCGCGGTGGCCCCGTTCGGGCAGTTGTCCCGGGTGCAAGCGGACCTCGACGCCATGCTGGCCGGGTTGACGCTGCCAAGATGAACCTGGTCCGGCAGCCCGCCTACTGGCTCTTCTTACTGCTCATGGCAGCGGGCGCCCTCATCGTTGGCGTCGAGCAACTCGCCTACGTGGGCTCCTACCCGGGGGCGTGGCTGCTCTCCGTCCTGCTGCTGGCGGCCACCGCTCTCCCGGCTGGGTTGATCATCTACCGCATGGACCAGTTCGAGCCCGAACCGACGTCGCTCATCGCCATCGCGCTGCTGTGGGGCGGGGTGGTGGCGCTGACCTTCTCGGCGGTATCCAACTCGGCCCTGCTGACGTTCCTGCAGAACGTCCTTCCGGGCGGGATCGTCGACGCCTGGGGCGCGGCTCTGGTGGCTCCGCTCAACGAGGAGTTCTACAAGGCCGCCGGACTGGTGATGCTCTACCTCATCAGCCGCACAGAGTTCGACAGCCTCATGGACGGCCTGGTGTACGGAGCCATGATCGGCCTGGGCTTTCAGGTGGTCGAGAACGTGCAGTATTTCATCCTGGCCGCGGCCGAGTCCTCCGGAAGCCAACTGGGGGCGGTCGCCGGCATGTTCTTCGTGCGGGTGGTGCTGGCCGGGCTCTACAGCCACATGCTGTTCTCCGGTCTGATGGGCTTCGGGTTCGCCTACTACGTCACCCGCCGGGACGTCGTTCCCCGGCGGCGCAGGCTGGCAGTGCTGGCGCTGTTCGCGGCGCTGGCCTGGGCGGCTCACTTCGTCTGGAACTCCCCCTGGTTGGACGGCTGGATGGGCCGCAGCAGCGGGTCGTTCGTCCTGGCCCTCATCGTCAAGGGTCTGCCCTTTCTGCTCCTCCTGATCCTGGTCGGTGTCTTCGCCCGGCGCAGAGAGAGCCAGGCCTTCGCCCGCCTGATGGCGGAGGAGGTGGGCGGCGACGTGGTGACGGCGGAGGAGTTCGCCATCTTGCGAAGCGGCCGGAGGCGGCGGAAGGCTTTGCGCGCGATGAAGCGGCAGAAAGGCCCGGGAGCGCGCGTTGTGCTCAAACGGCTGCAGAGGGCGCAGATGAACCTGGCCCTCTATCACAGCAAGGTGCCGGGCGGCGACCACCCGGCCATCGAGGCGCAGCGGGAGGAGATACGCCGGCTCAAGGCCAGACTGGCCGCCTTCGCTTGAGGCCGCCCCCTCTCGGGCAACTGCTAGAATCCGCATAGCAATGGGAGCCGACAGCATCGTCATCCTGGGAGCCCGGGAGCATAACCTCAAGGACGTCTCCCTTTCGCTGCCGCGGGACAAGTTCATAGTCATCACCGGGCTGTCGGGCTCGGGGAAATCGAGCCTGGCGTTCGACACCATCTATGCCGAAGGGCAGCGCCGCTACGTGGAGAGTCTGTCGGCCTACGCCCGCCAGTTCCTGGGTCAGATGAACAAGCCTGACGTGGATTCCATCGAAGGACTCTCTCCGGCCATCTCCATCGACCAGAAGACGACCTCGCGCAACCCGCGGTCCACAGTGGGCACGGTGACCGAGATCTACGACTACCTGAGGTTGCTCTACGCCCGCATCGGCCACCCCCACTGTTGGATCTGCGGTCGCCCCATCGAGGGGCAGAGCAAGGAGCAGATCGTCGACCAGATCATGGGGCTCGAGCCCGACACCCGCTTCACGGTCAAAGCGCCGGTGGTGCGGGGGCAGAAGGGCTGGCACAGGGACATCCTCGAACACGTCCGCCAGGAAGGTTTCACCCGGGTGGAGATCGACGGCCGCCAGTACAGCCTGGACGAGGAACTGCCCGAACTCGATAAGAACGTCCGCCACGACGTCAGCGTGGTGGTGGACCGCTTGGTGATGAAGGAAGGGGTGCGCCGGCGTCTGTCTGACTCCATCGAGACCGCTCTGTCCGAGGCCCACGGGCTTCTGCTGGTGGACGTGTACCCCGCAGACGGAGGGCCGCCCACCAGCCTGCTCTTCTCTGAGAACCTGGCCTGCCCTGAGCACGGCGTCTCCCTTCCCGAGATGGCTCCCCGCATCTTCTCGTTCAACTCGCCTCACGGCGCCTGTGAGACCTGCGGCGGCCTGGGGGCCAGGCGGGAGATCGACCCGGCCCTGGTGGTGGGCGATCCTTCGCTGTCTCTGGCGGAGGGCGTCCTTCTTCCCTGGAGCGGCAGCAGCTCCAGGTACTACGAGCAGATCATCAAGGCCGTGGCCGAGCGCTATCAATTCGACCTCTCCACTCCCTGGCGCGACCTGCCCCAGGAGGTCCGCGACGTATTCTTGTACGGCACCCGAGGTGATCGGCTCTACGTCTCCTACGTCAACCGGGCGGGGCTCAAGCGCAGCTACATGACCACCTTCGAGGGGCTCATCCCCAATCTGGAGAGGCGCTACCGGGAGACCGACTCCGAGTACATGCGCGACAAGATCGAGGAATACATGGCCGACCGGCCCTGCCCCGCCTGCAACGGAGCCCGGCTAAAGCCGCCGACGCTCGCGGTCCGCGTCGGGGGTCTCAATATCTACGAGTTGAGCCGCCTCTCGGTGATTGAGGCCATCCGCTTCCTGGACGAGCTCCGCCTGGCGGAGCGGGAACGCCTGATCGGGAGCCGGGTGCTGAAAGAGATCCGGGAACGGCTCACGTTCTTGGAGGCGGTCGGGGTGGGTTATCTCAGCCTACACCGGAGCGCGGGTACCCTCTCGGGGGGCGAGGCTCAGCGGATCCGCCTGGCCACCCAGATCGGCTCCAGCCTGGTGGGGGTCCTCTACATCCTGGACGAGCCCTCCATAGGGCTGCACCAGCGCGACAACCGTCGACTGATTGACACCCTGCTGCGGCTGCGGGACCTGGGTAACACGGTCATCGTGGTGGAGCATGACGAAGAGACCATGCGGTCGGCCGACCACATCGTCGACATGGGGCCGGGCGCGGGCGAGCACGGCGGGGAGGTGGTGGCAAGCGGTTCGCTGGCCGACATCCTGGCGGAGCCGCGGTCGGTCACCGGCCGGTTCCTCTCCGGGGCACGGTCCATCGCCGTACCCGGGAGGCGGCGGCAGGCGCGCAGCGAGTTCGTGGTGAGGGGGGCCCGCGAGCACAACCTCAAGAACCTTGACGTGGCCGTGCCCACCGGTCTATTCGTCTGCGTGACCGGGGTGTCGGGCTCGGGCAAGTCCACCCTGGTCAACGACATCATCTTCCGGAGTCTGTCCAACCTGGTCAACCGGGTGCCGGTTCGTCCGGGCGACCACGACCGCATCGACGGCATCGAGCAGCTGGACAAAGTCATCAACATCGACCAGTCACCCATAGGGAGGACGCCCCGCTCCAATCCGGCCACCTACACCGGAGTGTTCGATCACATCCGCGAGCTGTTCTCGCAGACCCAGGAGTCGCGGGTGCGCGGCTACAGCCCGGGGCGCTTCAGCTTCAACGTCAAGGGGGGGCGGTGCGAGGCCTGCAAGGGCGATGGCACCCTCAAGATAGAGATGCACTTCTTGCCCGACGTCTATGTGCCCTGCGAGGTCTGCCAAGGCAAGCGCTACAACCGGGAGACCCTCGAGGTGCGGTTCAAGGGCAAGAACGTGGCTGAGGTGCTGGACATGAGCGTGGAGGAGGCGGTGGAGTTCTTCGCCAACCAGCCCAAGATCAGCCGGCGGCTGCGCACTCTGGCCGACGTAGGTCTGGACTACATCAAGCTGGGGCAGCCTTCTACCACGTTGTCGGGGGGCGAGGCCCAGAGGGTCAAACTGGCCACGGAGCTGGCGAAGATCGCCACCGGCAACACCCTCTACATCCTGGACGAGCCCACCACCGGGCTCCATTTCGCCGACGTGGAGAAGCTCCTGGAAGTGCTCCAGCGCCTGGTGGACTCCGGGAACACGGTATTGGTCATCGAGCACAATCTCGACGTGATCAAGTGCGCCGACTGGCTGATTGACCTGGGCCCGGAAGGGGGCGACGCCGGTGGCGAACTGATCGCGGCCGGGACCCCGGAAGAGATCTGTGGTAACCCGGCCAGTGAGACGGGCAAGGTGCTCAGACGAGTCTTGCCGGTGTGCGGTCCGACGGAGTCTCTGGCCGGGGCGGGGGCTCGATGAGCGGCGACGGCGCCCGTCCACCGGCGGATCCCACCGGGGGAGGCGGGACCCCAGCCGGCGGCCGGAGGCCGGCGCGCCCGGAAGGGCGGGAGCGGGCCTTCCTGATAGCCGTGGAAGCCGGCGACCCGGACGGGTGGACGGCCGCTGAGTCCCTGCGCGAGCTGGCGGCGCTGGTGGAGACGGCCGGGGCGGAGGTGGTGGGCACCGTGGAGCAGAAACGGGAGTCCATGCACCCGGTGTGGTACCTGGGTAAGGGGAAAGCGGAGGAGCTCAAGGCGGCCAAGAGCGCCACCGGCTTCTCTCTGCTGGTGGCCGACGACGAACTCTCTCCCAAGCAGCAGAGGTCCCTGGAAGAGCTGCTCGACGTGAAGGTGCTCGACCGCAGCGGGGTCATCCTCGATATCTTCGCCCAGCGCGCCCACACCCACGAGGGACGCATCCAGGTGGAACTGGCCCAACTGGAGTATCAACTGCCGCGGCTGACCCGGCTGTGGACCCACTTATCTCGCACCGGCGGCGGCATCGGCACCCGGGGCCCCGGGGAGACCCAGCTCGAGACCGACCGCCGGGTCATCCGCCAGCGCATCAAGAAGACGCGGGAACGGGTGGAAGAGGTCAGGCGCAGGCGGGAGACCGCCGCCCGGGCCCGGGACCGGCGGCTGCTGCCCACCATCGCCATCGTCGGCTACACCAATGCCGGCAAATCTACTCTTCTGAACGCTCTGGTGGGTGAGGATGCCGCCTATGCCGAGGACATGCTGTTCGCCACCCTCGACCCCACCACCCGCAGGGTCCGTCTGCGGGACGGGCAGACGGTCATCGTGAGTGACACGGTGGGCTTCATCCACAAGCTGCCCCACCAACTGGTAGAGGCGTTCCAGGCCACCCTAGAGGAGGTGTCCCGGGCCGACGCCCTGCTCGAAGTGGTCGATCTGGCCGATCGCCACGTCGCCGAGCACCGGCATACCGTTCAGACCGTGCTTGACGAGCTGGGGGCCGGTCACAAGCCTCGGGTGGTGTGCCTGAACAAGACCGATGTGGTGGCAGGATCCGCGTTGCAGCCGGCCGGCGTGTTGAGGCGGGACGACCTGCACGTGGTGCGCGTGTCGGCGCTGCGGGGCCAGGGGGTCGAAGCCCTCAAGAGCGCCATGGCCGAGGTGCTGGCAGAGCTGTGGCTGGAGGTGGACCTGAACGTGCCCTACTCAGCCGGCGAACTGCTGGCCCGGGTGCGGGAGCGGGGTACGGTCGCCTTCGAATACCGGGACGAGGATGTCCGCGTGAAGGGCAGGGTGCCTCCTTCGATGGCGGGCGAGATCGCGCGAGCCGCCGCCGCCTGGGGACGGGCCCAGAGAGCCCGGGAGTAGGGCGTCCGGGCCCGGACTAGAAGTACTTGTGCGCCGACCTGATGGCGGCGGCGATGAGGGCGGCGCCGTGCTCGAGATCACGCAGCGACAGCACTTCCACCGGCGAGTGGATGTAGCGGGCGGGTATGCTGATGACGCTGCAGGGGATGCCGGCCTTGCTGATGCTGATGGCGGTGGCGTCGGTGTTGCCGCCGTCCCCCACGTTGAGCTGGTAGGGTATCTGCTCTGCCTCAGCTGTCTCCCGCAGCCAGCGCACCACCGGTCGCGGAGCGATGACCCCACGGCCTGCAGCGTCGAGAATGGTGATGGACGGTCCCTTGCCCGCCACCACGGAGGCCTCGTTCTTGGAGACGCCTGGGTGGTCGCCGGGGATGGTCACGTCGGTGGCAAGGGCCACATCGGGAGAGAGGCCGTACGCGCTGGTACGGGCCCCCTTCAGGCCCACCTCCTCCTGCACGGTGCCGACAGCCTGGATAGTGGCCTTGACCTCACGACCCTGCAGACGCTGGAGCGCGGAGAGCATCATCACCACGCCGGCCCGGTTGTCCAAAGCCTTGCCGGTGACGAAGTCGTTGCCCAGCGGCCGCAGCTCACGGTCGATGGTGATGGGAGAGCCGACTTCCACGCCCATCTCGGCGGCGTCGGCGGCGCTGGTGGCACCGCAATCCACGAACATGTCCTTGAGCTTGACCATCTTCTTGCGCTCGTCGGCATCCATCAGATGAGGAGGACGGGATCCGACCACCCCGGCCAGCTTCTTGCCGTCGCGGCCGTGGATTATCACGCGCTGGCTGAGGATGGTCTGATCGAACCAGCCTCCGACCGAGACCACCCGTAGGTAGCCGTCTTCGTCCACGTGGCGAACCATCAGGCCGATCTCGTCCATGTGCGCAGCCACCATGACCGCGGGGCCGGTGCCGGCCCGAACACCGATGACGTTGCCCATGGCGTCGATGCGCACCTCGTCCACCAGCGGTTCCATCTCCCGCTTGAGCAGGGCGGCCACGTCGTCCTCATAGCCGGACAGCCCGTGGGCGTCGGCGAACAGGCGGAGCAGGGCGGCGAGGTCGTCCACGGCTGGTCCTCCTCTACCCTAGGCCCGGAGCAGGGCGGCAAAACCGGGAGAGGCCATCAGGGCGCGCAGAGCGTCCAGGTCGGCCACGAGGCCGGCCTGCGACCCGGGAAGGTCCAGACCGGAGGAGGCGAGCGCCGCCTGGGCCTCTTCGCCGGTCCACAGACCGGTGCCGTAGAGGAGCTCGGCTGCCGCCGCCCACGCCTCCTGGGCGGCGTACGCCGCGTCAACGCGCGCGCACAAGGCGAGATAATCGTCGTGCGAGGCGGGACGATCATCGCCGCGGGCGATCTTCTCGGCAAGAGCGGCGCCGGTCTCGGCGACCGCCGCGAGCGCGGCCAGCTTGAACATCACGTGCTGCTGGCGGGTGGCCTTGGTGCGGTGCGCCTCCACGAACAGCCGGTTGAGCAGGCGGAGGACCCCGGCGAAGACCGCCGCTTTGACATCCGGCCGGGCTGCGGCCACCTCGTCCATGCGGGCGGCCATGGCCTCGTAGAAACCGCCCTTGGATTGGATCGAAGAACGCCAGCGGAACGTGCTGATGATGAGCTGTTGGATCTCGCTGGTGCCCTCGTAGATGGTGAGGATCTTGATGTCTCGCTTGATCTTCTCCACGTCGTATTCGCGGGTGTAGCCGTAGCCGCCCAGAGCCTGGATGGCCGCATCGGCGCAGGCGTTGCCCACCTCGGTGGTGAAAAGCTTGGCCAGCGAGCCTTCGACCTCGAGGTCGGTCTCGCCCGAATCGAGGCGCAGGGCGACTTCCTCGATGTAGGCCCTGGCCGCCGCCAACCTGGCCACGTAGGGCAGGAGAAGCTTGTGCGTGTAGCCCTGCTTCTCGATGAGGGGTGAGCCGAACTGGATGCGCTGGTGGGCGTAGGCGATGGCCTTCTCCAGGGCCGAAGAGGCCGCTCCCAAACCGAAGGCCGCGACCATGAGGCGGGTGTAGCCGAACACCTCGTTGGCCTGAGCCAGACCTCGGCCCGGCACGCCGCCCACCAGGTTCTCGGCGGGGACGAGCACGTCATCGAAGGCCAGAGCAGCCGTGTTGGAGGCACGGATGCCGTGCTTCTCTTCCGGTCTGCCGGGAGTGAAGCCGGGCATGCCTTTCTCGACGATGAAGAAAGACGGTCCCTCCCGCGTTTGCGCGAGAACGGTGAGGAAGTCGGCGTAGCTGCCGTTGGAGATGAACTGCTTGCTCCCGTTGATGCGATAGGCTGTGACCCTGCCCTCGCTGTCGGTGACCGGCGTGGCGGTGGTCTTCAGCGCGGCCAGGTTGCTGCCGGCCTCCGGCTCGGTGGCGGCGTACGCCACGATGGCCTCCCCGGCGGCCAAACGGCCCAGCCACTTCGCCTTCTGCTCGGCGGTGGCGCCCACCAGGATGGGGTCGGTGCCCAGGTGGATGGCGAGGAAGGCGGTGCCGACACCCAGGCAGATGCGGGCCATGGCTTCAGACACGGCGGCCACATCACGGGCTCCGCCGCCCATGCCGCCGTACTCTTCGGGGATGAAGAGCAACTGCAGGCCGATCTTGGGCCCGAGCAACTCCCGGATGACGTCTTCGGGGAAAACCTCGTCCTGATCCCAGGCCCGGAGCTTCTCCGGGGGCAGCATGCGCTCGTGGATCTGCTCCACGAGGTCGAGGACCATCTCCCGTTCGTCTATCGGAAGTCCTGCCAGTGTCACCTCAACCTCCATCGGCGTAGTTTGAGGCCCCGGAGGGCGTTGATCGGCGTGCCCGGTAATGCCCGCAGCGCGGTCCCGGAGGCGCGAAAGTATAGCATGGTGAACAGAGCCGCCCGGGCGACCGGGTTGGGTGTCCGCGGGTTGCCCCCGGCTGCCGGGGCGGAATCGCGGGGCCCTCCCGGGCGGGACGGGAGAGGGGGCTGAGGTACACTTTGCGGTGACAGCCCAAGCACCACCTGCAGCCAGGCGGGCGGTTCTCTTTGGAGCGAAGATGAGCGCGGCCGACGAACTCAGACACCAGATGACGCAGGCTCCGGACCTGCCCGGGGTCTACCTCTTCAAAGACGCCGGCGGGTCGGTCCTCTACGCCGGCAAGGCTCTCTCGCTGCGCCGCCGTCTGGCCAGCTACCTTTCTGCCTTAGGCGGCGCCGAGGGAGGCAGGCTCCCCCTCAAGGTGCGGGATATGGTGGGGAAGGCGGCCTCTTTGGAGTGGATAGTCACCACCAACGAGGTGGAGGCCCTCCTACTCGAGCACAACCTGATCAAGCAGCACCGGCCGCCCTTCAACATCCGGCTGCGTGACGACAAGTCCTACCCGTACATCATGGTCACCATGGAAGACGAGTTCCCCCGGGTGATGTTCACCCGGCAGCCGCACCGGAAGGGCAACCTCTACTTCGGACCCTTCGCCAGCGCCGCCAAGGTCCGGGAGACCCTGGACGTGCTGGGCCGGGTATTCCCGGTGCGGGCCTGCAGGGGCCGGATCCCGGGCAGGAGCTCGGGCTCGCCCTGTCTGCAGTTCCACATCGACCGCTGTCCGGCGCCCTGTCTGGGGACGGTGGACCCGGCCGCCTATCGCGCTGTCGTGAACCAGGTGGTCGATTTCCTCAGCGGGCGCGAGACCAAGGTGGTGGCCGGGCTGCGCTCGGCCATGGCGGAGGCGGCCGCCAAGCAGGATTTCGAGGCCGCGGCCGCTTACCGCGACCGCCTGGATGCCCTGCTGCACGTGCTCGAACGGCAGCAGGTGGAATCGGGTGCTCTGGCCTCGGCCGACATCACCGGGATGGCCGTGGACGACTGGGGGGCAAACGTGCAGGTCTTCGTCACCCGGGACGGCCGCCTGGCCGACCGCCGCAGTCTCACCCTCATCAACGTGGAGGGAGCACAGGAACAAGAGGTGTTCGAACGTTTCGTGGCCGAGTACTACTCCTCGTCGCCCACGGTCCCCGCGGAGTTGATCGTGCCGGCCCGCATACGGGAGCGGACCGCCCTTGCCTCGTTCCTCGCAGGACTGCGGGGGGCGCGGGTCGAGGTGCGGTCGGCCGGGCGTGGTGACAAACGCCGCCTGCAGCAGCTGGCCGACCGCAACGCCGCCCTGGCCCTCGCCCACGAGAGGCTGCGCGACCAGAAGACCCGGGAGAAGCGGATCATGGCTTTGGCCTCGCTGGAGGCGGCGCTGGGCTTGGAGGGGCCGCCCATGCGCATCGAAGGATACGACGTCTCCAACCTGGGCGGAGAGAATATCGTGGCGTCGATGGTGGTCTTCGAGGGCGGGGTCCCCAAGAAGAGCGACTACCGCAAGTTCTCGATCCGCACCACCGCGGGACAGGATGATTTCGGCGCGCTGAGAGAAGCCCTCTTCCGCCGCTTCACCCGTGAGGTCGCGGGAGGTGGGGGCGGCACTCCTGCCGCCAGGACGCACGACCCTTCGTTCGAGGCGGTACCAGACCTGGTGCTGGTGGACGGCGGCAAGGGCCAGCTGGGAGCGGCGCTGGACGCGCTCGAGCGGGCCGGACTGGAGGGAGCGGTGACGGTGATATCGCTGGCCAAGAGGGAGGAGGAGGTCTTCGTCCCCTGGTCGGCGCATGCGTTGGGACTGGCGCGCGACGACCCCGGACTGGGGCTGCTGCAACAGGTGAGGGACGAAGCGCACCGGTTCGCTCTCGGGTACCATCGGAGCAAGCGGGCTGCGGAGACCACCGCGTCCCTGCTCGACCAGCTGCCGGGCATCGGGGAGAAGCGGAAGCAGGCCATAGTCAGGCATTTCGGTTCTCCCGAGAGGTTCCTGCAGGCCACAAGAGAGGAATTGGAGGCCGTGCCCGGTCTGCCGGGCAAGGTGGCAAGGGGGATATATGCATACGTCCACAAGACGGGTTGAGACCGTGGTCAGCGCGCCGTTCTCCACCGCCTGGGGCGAAGGTCGCGTCTTCGTGGCGGGCGGACGGCTCGTCGGCGTGGACCTGCCTCCGGCTTGCCCGGACGTGGCCGGCCCGGAGGCGGCCGGGGACACCGACGAGGCGGCTCTGGCAGCCTGGGCGGCTGCTCTTGAGGCCTACTTCAGTGGGGAGCGTCTGGCCTGGACGGCGGAGGAGATAGCGGTGGACAACCTGGCCGATGGGGAGTTCGAGCGGGCGGTCTACCTGGCCCTTCTGAGCATCCCCCCCGGGCAGACCATCAGCTACGGGGGACTGGCCCAGATGGCCGGCTATCCCCGGGCTGCGCGCGCGGTGGGCAACGCTATGGCCGCCAACCCGGTGCCGGTCGTCATCCCCTGCCACCGGGTGATCCGGGCCGACGGCAGCCTCGGCCGCTACGGGGACGACCCGGCTTGGAAGGCCAGGCTCCTGGAGCATGAGCGTACGTATGTGACGGTGGCTCCGGCGGACGCGGTCGGGAGCGGGACGAGGAAGGAGCCAAGCGATGGATGACGACCGCCTTCTTCGGGATCGGGTCCCCCAGCTGCATCTCACCGTCATCACCGGCCTCTCCGGCGCGGGCAAGTCGGAGGCGGTCGCCACCTTCGAGGACATGGGGTACTTCTGCATCGACAACCTGCCCCCGCAGATGCTCTCGCGGGTCGTCGAGCTGTTCGCCTTGGAAGGCAGCCGGGTGGACCGGGTGGCCCTGGTGTTCGACGTGCGGGGCGGCTCCTACTTCGAGCAAGTGGGCGAAGCGCTCGACCACCTGCGGCGGGCGGGCGTTCCCTTCCGCCTTCTCTATCTGGAGGCCTCCGACGAGGCCCTGGTCGCGCGCTACCAGACGTCGCGCCGCCCTCACCCGCTATCCGGACCGAGTCTTCCCGAAGCCATCGAACGGGAGCGACGCCTGCTTTCCCCCCTGCGTTCTCAGGCCGACGTGGTCATCGACACCACCGGGATGGCACCCAGGGAGTTGCGCCGGCGGCTGGAGGAGACGCTTCTGGCCGACCAGCTCAACGACCAGCTGTTCGTGAGCCTGAAATCCTTCGGATACAAGTATGGTCTCCCCGATGACGCCGACATGGTGCTCGATGCCAGGTTCCTCCCCAATCCCTTCTGGATCCCGGACCTGCGACCGCAGAGCGGTCTGGATGCAGCCGTGAAGGACTATGTGCTGGGGCGCAAAGAGGCAGCGGCCTTCCTGCGCAAGGTGGCGGTGCTCGTCCGTTCGCTGGCGCCCGGGTTCGTGTCGGAACAGAAGCGGCGCCTGGTTGTGGCCGTGGGGTGCACGGGGGGAAGGCACCGCTCGGTGGCCTTGGTGGAGGATCTCGCCCGCCGGTTGCGCAAAGACAAGGGCCTTGTGATCAGCATCTCCCACAGGGATATCTCGCGGGAGGGATGAGGTGGCTTCCGGATTCACCCGGGCGTTCCGGGAGGAGTTGGCCAGGGTGGAGGATAAGAACGGTTGTTGCCGGCTGGCGGCGGCGGCCGGCCTCGTGCACACGGCCGGGACCTTCCTGATCCGCGGTGGGGCCGAGGAGAGCGAGCGGTACGAGATCCGGCTGGCCACCACGGTGCAGGCCGGGGCCAAGCTGGTCTATTCCATCTTCAAGGCCTATGGAGCGGAAGGGGAGTTGCTGACGCGCCGGGAGCCGCGTTTCCAGCACCGTCTCGTGTATGAGGTCCATCTGAAGGGAGCGCCGGCGGCGCTGCAGGCCCTCAACGAGATGGGGGTTCTGGGCGACAACTTCGAACTCCGGCCCGGCATCGTCAAACGCCTGGTGAAGAAAGGCTGCTGCCGCAGCGCCTTCCTGCGGGGGTGCCTCATCGGCGCGGGTTCGGCCAACGCACCCCAGCGCGAGGCTCACCTGGAGGTCACCACGCAGCATCAGGCCTTCGCCGCCGACCTGGTGCGCCTGCTCAAAGACATGGACTTCCACCCGGGCATGCGTACCCGCAGGAGCGGCTACGTGGTGTACCTGAAGGGCCGAGACGAAGTGGCCGGTCTGTTGGCGGCCGCCGGCGCCAGTGACGCCGCCCTCCAGGTGCAAGAGCATGCGGTGGTCAAAGAGGTCCGTTCCCGGGCCAACCGGCTGGCCAACTGCGACTCGGCCAATCTGCGGCGGACCGGCGAGGCGGCCGCCCGCCAACTGGAGGCCATTGCCCGGCTCGAAAGAACGGGGCGTTTGGCGGGGCTGCCCCCGGCGCTGCGGGAGATGGCGGCTCTGCGGCTGCGGTTCCCCTACCTCAACCTGGGGGAGCTGGCCGAGGCCGGGGGCGAGGGACTCACCCGGTCGGCCGTCAACCACCGTTTGCGGCGGTTGGTGGAGACGGCTGAGGGTGCCGGTGGCGGAAAGGGCTATTCTAGTGACAACCGAGGTCGACGATAGCCGGCAGTGGCATGGCCGGCGCGCATGGTAGAGGAGAGTCGTTGAGATGAGCACGAAGATAGCGATCAATGGTTTTGGACGTATAGGCCGGCTCTTCTTGCGGGCCATCGCCAAGCAGGGAGCCGACCTTGAAGTGGTGGCGGTCAACGACCTCACCGATGCGGCGACCTTGGCCCACCTGCTCAAGTACGACAGCGTGCACGGGGTATGGCCGGGGGAGGTGTCGCACACCGACGACGCCATCGTCTTCGAGGGCCGGACGATCAAGGTCCTCTCCGCCGGTGACATCAGCCTGCTGCCCTGGCGGGAGTTGGGAGTCGAGGTGGCGGTGGAATGCACCGGCCTCTTCACCGACCGCCCCCAGGCCTCACGCCATCTCGACCAGGGCGCCAAGAAGGTCCTCATCAGCGCGCCCGCCAAGGATCCCGATCTCACCGTCGTCATGGGGGTGAACGACACCGACTACGACCCCGCCCGCCACCACATCGTCTCCAATGCCAGTTGCACCACCAACTGTCTGGCCCCGGTGGTGAAAGTCCTGCTGGATTCCTTCGGCATCGAACAAGGGCTCATGACCACCATCCACGCCTACACCAACGACCAGCGCATCCTCGACCTTCCTCACAAGGACCTGCGGCGGGCCCGAGCGGCCGGGCTATCCATCATCCCCACCTCCACTGGAGCGGCCCGGGCCATCGGACTGGTGCTGCCCGAGCTCAAGGGCAAGCTGGACGGGTTCGCCATGCGCGTGCCCATACCGGACGGTTCGGTGGTCGACCTGGTGGTGACACTGGAGCGGGAGGCCGCCGCAGACGAGATCAATGCGGCGGTCAGGGCGGCCGCCCAGGGGCCGTTGGCAGGCATCCTCCGCTACACCGAGGAGCCCGTGGTCTCCTCCGACGTGGTCGGAGACCCGCACTCCTGTGTGTTCGATGCCGCTCTCACCATGGTCATGGGCCGCCAGGCCAAGGTGGTGGCCTGGTACGACAACGAGTGGGGTTTCTCCAACCGTATGGTCGATCTATGCGGCCGCTTGTTCTAGGGAACCGACTTCGGAGGGAAGTGAACCGTGAAGAAGACCGTCAGGGACATCGAGGTGGCCGGCAGGCGCGTACTCGTGCGGGTCGACTTCAACGTGCCCTTGAAGGACGGCAGAGTCGCCGATGACAGCAGGATCCGTGCCGCGCTCCCGACCATCGACTATCTGCGCGACCGAGGAGCCCGCGTCATCCTCATGTCCCACCTGGGACGTCCCAAAGACGCGCCCGACCCGGCCTTGAGGCTCGACCCGGTCGCCCTACATCTCGCCCGGCTGCTGGGGACGCCGGTGCGGAAGGTGGACGAGTTGTCGGGGCCGGGTGTGGAGGCGGCCGTGGCGGCGATGAGGCCGGGCGACGTCCTGTTGCTGGAGAACTCCCGCTTCGATCCTCGCGAGAAGAAGAACGATCCCACCCTCGTCGAGGAGCTGGCCAGGATGGGGGACGTCTTCGTGAACGATGCCTTCAGCGCGGCACACCGGGCGCATGTCACCACCGCCGGGCTTGCGGTGGCGCTGCCCGCAGTGGCCGGGTTTCAGATGGAGAAGGAGATCTCGGCCCTGCAGACGCTGCTGGCCGAGCCGCGCCGGCCCTTCGTGGTCGTGCTGGGCGGCGCGAAGGTGACCGACAAGATCAAGGTCATCGACCGCTTCCTCGATCTGGCCGACACCCTCCTTGTCGGGGGGGCGATGGGCCTCACGTTCCTGAAGGCGCAAGGCCTGGAAGTGGGCGCCAGCAAGGTGGAGGAGGAGGGGATCCCGGCGGCCGTGGAGGCGCTCACCAAGGCCCGCGGCGGCCGGTGCCGGCTGGTGCTGCCGGTCGACCTGGTGGTCGCCGACGCCTTCTCCGCCGAGGCGACGACGCGGACGGTGCCGGCGGGAGCGGTGCCGGTGGGATGGATGGGACTGGATATCGGGCCGGAGACGGCCGCGGCCTACTCCGCTGCCATCGCCGGTGCCGGCGAGGTCTTCTGGAACGGTCCCCTGGGGGTGTTCGAGATGGAGCCGTTCGCCGCGGGCACCCGGGCTGTTGCTGAGGCGATGGCGGGCTGCCCCGGCCTGACCGTGGTGGGCGGGGGCGACTCGGTGGCCGCGGTCAACAAGTTCGGGGTGGCCGACCGCATGGACCACGTGTCCATGGGGGGCGGCGCGTCACTCGAGTTCATCGAGGGGGCGCAGCTGCCCGGCATCGCCGTCCTGGCCGAGAAGGAGAGCGCGTGACCGGCGGAAGCGGCTTGACCGCCGGCCGCGTGCCTCTCATCGCCGGCAACTGGAAGATGCACAAGAAGGCCGAGGAAGGCGCTGCCTTCGTGCGCGGACTGGCCGCCGCTCTGGGTGAACAGCGGGACCGGGAAGTGCTGGTGGCACCATCCTTCACCGGATTGGCCCGGGCGGTGGAGTCGGCTCGGGGTACTGGGATCGGAGTGGCCGCACAAGATGTCTTCTGGGAAGCGGAAGGAGCCTATACGGGGGAGGTTTCCGCCCCCATGCTGGCCGACCTGGGGGTGAGGGCCGTCATCGTCGGACATTCCGAACGCCGGCAGTACTTCGGTGAGACCGACGGCGGGGTGCAGAAGAAGGTGCGGGCCGTTCTCGACGCCGGGCTCATGCCCATCATGTGCGTGGGGGAGACCGGCCCGGTGCGCGAAGGCGGCATGACCGAAGAGGTGCTCGAGGCGCAGGTCGATGCCGGCCTGGCCCAGGTGCGGCCGGAGGAGGTGGTTCGCGTGGCCATCGCCTATGAGCCGGTGTGGGCCATCGGCACCGGCAAGACCGCCACCCCCGAGATAGCCGAGTCGGCCATGGCCTTCATCCGCCGTCTGGTGGCGGAGGACCTGGGGGCGGAGGCCGCCCAGGCGGTGCGCATCCTCTACGGGGGCAGCGTGCGGCCGGACAACATCGACGAGCTGATGGCCCAGCCCGACATCGACGGGGCTTTGGTGGGCGGGGCCAGTCTGCTGATCGATTCTTTCGCCCGCGTCGCCGGTTTTCGCAGATCATAATGGACGTGGCGCGATCCCCGGAGGCAAGAGGGCGGGCGGCGCTGATCATCCTCGACGGCTGGGGTTGGGCCCCTCCCGGCCCGGGAAACGCCATTTCGTTGGCCCGCACCCCGGTGTGGGACGCGCTGCTCTCCCGCTATCCTCATGTGCTGTTGGAAGCCGGCGGTGAGGCGGTGGGTCTGCCCCCGGGGGTGATGGGCAACTCGGAGGTGGGCCATCTCACCATCGGCTCGGGACGCGTGATCTATCAGGACCTCACCCGCATCAATCGAGCCATCGCGGACGGGTCGTTCTTCCAGAACCCCGTGCTCACCGGCCTCATCGACCGCGTGAGGGCGCGCGGGGGCTCTCTCCATCTGATGGGGCTGCTGTCCGACGCCGGCGTGCACTCCTCGCTCGAGCACCTGAAGGCGCTGGTGGTCATGGCTGCCGCCCGGCGGACGCCCCGGGTGTACATCCACGCGTTCACCGATGGTCGGGACACCTCGCCCACGGCAGGGGCGGGCTACGTGGAGGAGTTGCGGCGGTTCCTGGCCGAGCAGGGCGTGGGTAGCCTCGCTACCGTGGCCGGAAGATACTGGGCGATGGACCGCGACCGGCGCTGGGACCGAGTGAAGCGGGCCTATGATGCGCTGGTCTGGGGCCGGGGGCTCCACGCCGCCGACGCCGTGGCCGCGGTGGCCGAGGCCTATTCGCGCGGGGAGACCGATGAGTTCATCCAGCCCACCGTCGTGGACGACGATCCTCGGTCTCGGGTGAGACCCGGCGATGGGGTGGTGTTCTTCAATTTCCGGCCCGACCGGGCGCGGGAGATGTGCGCGGCCCTCAGCCAGGCCGGCTTCGCCGGCTTCGCCAGAGGGGACGACCCGCCGCTGGTGGAGGTCGTGGGTCTGACCGAGTACGACCCCAAGCTGGGTCTGGGGGTGGCGTTCCCCAAGGAGGAGCCGAGGAACGTGCTGGCGGAGGTGGTGAGCGACGCCGGGCTCACCCAGCTCCATCTGGCCGAGACCGAGAAGTACGCTCATGTGACGTTCTTCTTCAACGGGGGCAGAGAGAAGCCCTTTCCCGGGGAGCGAAGGTGCCTGGTACCCTCGCCGAAGGAGGTGGGCACCTACGACCAGAAGCCGGAGATGAGCGCCTACGAGGTGGTCGAATGCCTGCGCGGGCAGATGGCGGAAGACCCGGCGGACCTCGTGGTCATGAACTTCGCCAACCCGGATATGGTGGGCCATACCGGCAGCATCCCGCCCACAGTGCAGGCGGTCGAACACGTGGATCGCTGCCTGGGACGGGCGATCGAGATCCTTGGCGGCTACGGGGCGAGGATCATGGTCACCGCCGACCACGGGAACGCCGAATGCATGCTGGCGGCCGACGGCGGCCCCGACACGGCCCACAGCAACGGGCGGGTGCCCCTGGTGGTCTTGGAGGAAGGACTGCCGCTGCGGGAAGGTGCCGGGCTGTCCGACATCGCGCCCACAGTGCTGTGCTTCCTGGGCCTTCCCGTCCCGCCGGAGATGACGGGCAGTGCTCTTTGCTCGGACGAGGAGAAAGCCGCCGGGGGGAGGCAGGGCATTGAATAGACCCAATGCGTATGCAAAAGAGCATCCGGAGTGGTAACTTACCGTAACAAAGCGGCGACGTAAGCCACCCGCGGGCAAGCCCGGGTCTCGAGAGAAAGGGAATGCGCAAGTGTTGTACGTCTTGGTTGCCCTCGACACCATTCTGGGCCTGGGGGTCCTCCTCTTGGTCTTCCTCCATTCCGGCAAGGGTGCCGGTTTGGCCACCACGTTCGGAGGGTCGGGCGCTTTCGGGGGGAGCGGTGTCATCCAGAAGAACCTGGACCGTCTCACTGTCGCCTGCTCCGTCGCGTTCTTCATCGTGTCCATCGCTCTCGCCTATATCGTGTGAGAGTGAACTGGGATCAGCACCCGTGTCGCACGATCGTGCGGAGGAGGTGGTGAATCAGAAGTGAAGGTTCGGCAGGTTGGCGTGGGGTATCCAGAAGCGAAGGAGGGTTGAAGCAGATGAGGAAAAAGCATGTGTGGCTTGCTCTCGTCCTTGCGGTGGCTCTGATCGGAACGATGGTGGTCTTCACCGCTTGTGGTGACGAGGGCACTACCGACACCACAGGCGCCGGTGGCAAGCCCGTCAAGGGCGGCACGTTCAGCTTTTACATCGGTGAGCCCGCGTTCATCGACCCGGTCAACGGGCAGGAATCCGAGGGCATCCAGGTCATCAACTCCGTGTTCGACAGCCTGTTGGCTTTCGATTTCAAAGCCGGCAAGCTGGTGCCCGCTGCCGCCGAGAGCTGGGAGTCCAACGCGGACGCCACCGTGTGGACGTTCAAGCTCAACGAGGACGGCAAGTTCCATAACGGGCGCAAGGTGACGGCAGCCGACTTCAAGTACGCCTGGGAGCGCATCTGTAACCCGGTCAACGAGTCGGAGATCTCCTACCACCTGTCCGCGGTCAAGGGCTTCCAGGCCATGCAGGACGGTGCGGCCACTGAGTTGGAAGGGGTCAAGGTCGTCGACGACTACACCCTCGAGGTGACTCTCGAGTATCCCTTCGCCGACTTCGAGTTCGTGGTCAGCCACCCGTCTCTGTGCCCGGTGCCCAAGGAAGAGGTGGAGAAGGACGCGGCTGCGTTCGCTGAGAAGCCGGTCGGCAACGGCCCCTTCATGATGGCCGAGCCCTGGGCGCATGACCAGTACATCAAGGTGGTCCGCTTCGACGACTTCTATGGCGAGGAGGCCTACCTCGACGGAGTCGACTTCAAGATCTTCAAGGACGACGAGACCGCCTTCCTGGAGTTCAAGGCCGGCACCCTCGATTTCACTGTCATCCCTTCGGGCCAGGTCAAAGCCGTGGCGGCTGAGTACGGGGAGTCCGCCGATGGCTATACGGTCGAACCCGGCAAGCAGGTGCTGCTGGGCCCTGAGGTCTCCATCTACTACCTCCTGTTGAACACCAAGGACGAGATCATCAAGAACGTCGACCTGCGCCGGGCCCTTTCGCTGGCCATCGACCGCCAGGCCATCTGCGACGCTGTCTATGAAGGCATGCGGGTTCCCGCCACGGGCATCGTCCCCTCCGGGATCCTCGGGTATCTCGACAACCAGTGGGCATACTGCAAGTACGATCCCGAGCAGGCCAAAGAACTGCTGGCCAAGGCCGGGTATCCTAATGGAGAGGGCCTCCCCGAGATCAGCATCGGTTTCAACAGCGGCCGCGGCCATGAGGACGTGATGGCACTGGTGCAGGCCAACTTCCTGGACATCGGGGTCAAGAGCAAGCTCGACGGCGTGGAGTGGGCCCAGTACCTCGACAAGCTGGACGCGGGCGAGTTCCAGGTCGGCCGTCTCGGCTGGCTGGCCGACTACCCGATCATGGACAACTTCCTGTTCCCGCTCTTCCACTCCTCGAGCGCCGATAACCATTCCTTCTACAACAATCCGGCGGTCGACGAAGCCTTGATGGCTGCGCGGAGCAACCCCGACCTCGACTCCCGTATCAAGGCCTATCAGGAAGTCGACCGGATGATCGGCGACGACGCCCCGGTCATCCCCATCAACGTCTACCGGCACGGCCGTGTGGGATCGGATCGCATCCATGGCTTCGTGTTCGACAACATGGGGCTTGCGAACCTGTCGGTCGTCTGGATCTCTGCCGCCCAATAGAGGCCCAGCCGTTAGTGTTCCCAGCAACGTCAGGTGTGTTTCGGATGGGGCCCCCCGCGGGGGGCCCCATCCTTGGCTCCGCTGATACCTGCCCCTTGGTCACCGCATGATCGGTTACATCATCCGCCGGATCCTCCAGATGATCCCGGTGTTCATCGGGGTGACCATCATCCTCTTCATCCTGCGGGCGCCCGGCATCCTGCCTGGTGATCCGGTCCGCATGATCACCGGCGAGAAGGCCATCTCCGAGACCCTGTATAACCAGATCGTCGAAAAGTACGGCCTCGACGAGCCCTTGGTCGTCCAGTACGCAAACTACATGAAGGCCCTGCTGCAGGGCGACCTGGGCGATTCCTATCAGAAGGGCCGGTCGGTCGCCTCCATCCTCTTGGACAAGCTGCCCAACACCATCAAGCTCGCCTTGGCCGCGATCATCATCGAGATGGTCTTCGGGATCAGTGCGGGAGTCATATCCGCCATCAAGCGCTACTCGTTTTGGGACATCCTGGTGACGCTGAGCACGTCGGTGTTGGTGTCCATCCCTGTCTTCTGGCTGGGGATGATGCTGCAGGTCATCTTCGGGGTCAAGTTCAGGGAATGGGGCCTGCCCTACCTGCCTGTCTCGGGCATGTCCTCGGCCCGGTTCCCCGACTTCATGCATCTCATCCTCCCGGCCGTCACCCTGGCTGCGGTCTCCACTGCGTACGCGGCCCGCATCCAACGCAGCCAGCTGCTGGAGGTCACAGGACAGGACTACATCCGCACCGCTTCGGCCAAAGGTCTCTCTTATCGCCGGGTGATCAGCCGGCACGCCATGAAGAACGCACTCATCCCGGTGGTCACCTTCCTTGGGCTCGACTTGGGTGCCATGATCGGGGGGACCATCTTGACCGAGACGGTGTTCAACTGGCCGGGCATCGGTTATGAGATGTACCTGGCCATCGGCCAGCGTGACTGGCCGATCGTCATGGGAGGGACCATCATCATCGTCATACTGGTGATGATCATCAACCTCCTTGTCGATATCAGTTACGCCTTCCTCGACCCGCGTATCCGCTACGGCCGGCACGAGGCGTAGGGTGGGTCATGTTTAGGAAGAAGAAGAAAGAGCCCATCGCGCCCCCTGAAGTCGCGGCTCAAGCCGGCCCGGCGGACCTGCCGCCGGTTGAAGAGCAGGTCTTCGCGGGCAAAGGGCGCACACTGCGGGCCGATGCCTTCCGCCGGCTGCGCAAGAACAAGCTGGCCATGGCCGGATTGGTGTGGATAATCTTCGTGGTGCTGATCGCCGTCACCGCCGACCTTTGGGTGCCGCAGACCCTGGGCGACCCTATCGCTATCGACACCGCCACCGTGGCGGAAGAGAGCCTGCAACCCCCCTCGGCGGAGCATCCTTTCGGCACCGACAAGCTGGGCAGGGACATCGCCTCCAGGATCATCTACGGAGCCCGGGTCTCCCTCCTCGTGGGTGTCGTGGCGGTCTTCATCATGGTTGTCATCGGGCTCGTCCTCGGGGCCATCGCCGCCTACTATGGGGGCATTTGGGACAGCCTGATCATGCGCACTGCCGACGTGTTCTTCGCCTTCCCCTACATACTCTTCGCCGTAGCGCTGATCGCCGTACTGGGTAAGGGCTTCCAGAACGTCTTCATCGCCATCGGTATTCTGGGCTGGCCGAGCATCGCCCGGGTCTTTCGCAGCTCCATCCTGGGGATCAAGAAGAACGAATACGTCGATGCCGCCCGGGCCATGGGAGCGTCCACCTCCAGGCTGCTCTCGCGGCACATCATGCCCAACTCTATCTCGCCCATCATCGTGTACGCGACCATGAGCATCGGAGGGGCGATCCTCACCGAGGCCGCCTTGAGCTTCTTGGGGATGGGGGTGCAGCCTCCCGCCCCGTCTTGGGGACTCATGCTGTCGGAGGCCCGGTCGTACCTCTTCACCGCGCCCTGGCTCATGGTCTATCCCGGTCTCGCCATCCTCACCACAGTGCTGGGTTTCGTCCTCCTCGGTGACGGATTGCGTGACGCCATGGACGTGAAGCTGAAGGAGTAGTACGTGGCCCCGCTGCTTGAAGTCGACGATCTCCACATGCACTTCTTCACGCGCGACGGCGTGGTCAAGGCCGTCGACGGGGTCACCTTCACCCTTGAGGCCGGGCGGACGCTCGGCGTGGTGGGAGAATCCGGGTCCGGCAAGTCGGTCACGGCCCTCTCCATCATGCGTCTGGTCCCGGAGCCGCCGGGCAAAGTGGTCAGCGGCGACATCCGCTTCAAGGGGGAGAGCATCCTGGCCATGCCGGAGAAGGAGCAGCGGGCTCTGCGAGGCAACCGGATCGCCATGATCTTCCAGGACCCGATGACCTCACTCAACCCTGTGCAGCGCATCGGCAAGCAGATAGCCGAACCCCTGCGCATCCACAAGAACATGAGCAAGAACGACTCCTGGGCGGCGGCGGTCGAGCTCCTCAAGCAGGTGGGCATCCCCCAGGCTGAAGAGCGGGCGCGCCAGTACCCCCACGAGTTCTCGGGGGGCATGCGCCAGCGGGCCATGATAGCCATGGCGTTGGCCTGCGGCCCCGATATCCTCATCGCCGATGAGCCCACCACCGCGCTGGACGTCACCATCCAGGCGCAGATCTTGGAGCTCATGCAGGAGATACAGAAGAACACCGACTCGGCCATCATCATGATCACGCACGATCTGGGGGTGGTGGCCGACATGGCCGACCACATCCTGGTCATGTACGGAGGGAAGGCGGTGGAATTCGGCGAGGCCGACGAAGTCTTCTACCGGCCGCTCCATCCCTACACCCTCGGCCTGCTGGAGAGCCTGCCCCGGCACGACGTGGACGAGAAAGGCGCCCTCTGCCCTATCAAGGGGCAGCCGCCCAGCCTCATCCATCTCCCACCCGGCTGCGCCTTCAACCCGCGCTGTGAGTTCGCTCAGCCCATGTGCCGTACGAGCGTACCGCCCCTCTTGGAGTTCAAGCCGGATCATTTCTCGTCCTGCCATTTCGCCGGAGACGCGGAGTTCGTCGCCCGGCTGGCCGCTCGTTCCTGCTACGTGGGCACTCCAGACGGGGGTGGCGGCCGATGAGCCCGCTGCTGCAGGTCGAAGGCCTGACCAAGCACTTCCCGGTGAGCAAGGGGGTCATCCTGTCGCGGTGGGGGGACAGTGTCAAAGCGGTCGACGACGTCACCTTCTCGGTGGAGCAGGGGGAGACCCTCGGCCTGGTGGGCGAATCGGGCTGCGGGAAATCCACCACCGGCCGCTGTATCATCCGGCTGCTCGAGCCCACCGCCGGCTCTGTCCATTTCGAAGGCACCAACGTCGGCAGTCTCAAGGGCCGCAAGCTCAAGGCCTTCCGCCGGGACGTCCAGTTTATCTTCCAAGATCCCTACGCTTCGCTCAACCCCCGCATGACCTTCGGCGAGATCATGTCCGAGCCCTTGGTCATCCACGGTATCGGCACCCGCCGGGAGCGGGAGCAGCGGTGCAAGGAGATGCTGGAGATCGTGGGCCTCAACCCTGAGCATATCCACCGCTATCCCCACGAGTTCTCCGGCGGTCAGAGGCAGAGGTGCGGCATCGCCAGAGCCCTGATGCTCCGGCCGAAGATGATCATCTGCGACGAGCCGGTGTCGGCCCTGGACGTCTCGATCCAAGCCCAGATCATCAACCTGCTGGAAGAGCTGCAGGAAGAGTTCGGGCTCACTTATTTGTTCATCGCTCACGATCTCGCCGTCGTGCGGCACATCTGCGACCGCGTCGCCGTGATGTACCTGGGCAAGGTGGTGGAACTGGGGGGCTGGCGGGAGGTCTACAACGACCCGCACCACCCCTACACCCAGTCGCTGCTCTCGGCTGCGCCCGTGCCCGACCCCGAGAAGCAGAGGCAGCGCACCCGCATCATCCTGCGCGGCGACGTGCCCAGCCCCATCAAGCCCCCGAGCGGGTGCCGCTTCCATACCCGCTGCCCCATCGCCCAGTTCCCGCTCTGCAAAGAGGAGGAGCCGCCCCTGCGTGAGGTGGCTTCCGGGCACCAGGCGGCGTGCCATTTCGCGAAGTCTTTTCCCATCCCAGAGGACCTGCGTCACCAGACCGGGCCCCTGGAGGACTTGTAGCCCGCACGGGCGGCCGGCGTCCGGCTGCCCCGCGGAACTGGGGTTGCTATACTTCTCCTGCAGCCCGGGTAGCCGCGGGGATCCGCCTTGCGGGTCTTCGAGGAAAGTCCGGACACCGCAGAGCAGGGTGCTGGATAACGTCCAGCGGGGGAAACCCTAGGGAAAGCGCAACAGAAATGACACAGCAGAACCGGCGCTGCCGGCTGCGAAGGTGAAATGGTGCGGTAAGAGCGCACCGGCGTCGTGGTGACACGACGGCCAGGCAAGCCCCACCCGGTGCAAGGCCGAATATGGAGACGTCCGAGGGTTGCTCGCCCGAGTCTCCGGGTTGGCCGCAAGAGCCGTCCGGCAACGGCCGGCCACAGATAGATGGCTACCCACGCGGGCTGCTGGGGAACACGCCTCGCCGGCAGGGCGTGATGGCCGCGCGCGAGAGAAGGACTCGGGAGGCGAGCGTAGCAGCGCTACGTGAGTGACCGAGGACGCGGTATCGCGCCGGCCAGTGCGTCATGTCGGCCGGGGTTTGCTCCCCAGCAGCTCGTAGGACAGAATCCGGCTTACAGGGCTGCTACAGCGAGGCTCCTTCCTTTCGGAAGGGGCCTCTGCCATCTAGAATGCAGTGATACCCTGCTGAAGGACTGAGGCAGCCGGCGCATACAGGAGGCGGACGTTGAAGCATACGCGTGTGGTCATAATGGGCGCCGCCGGGCGCGATTTCCACAACTTCAACGTGGTCTACCGCGACGACCCCAACACCCGCGTGGTGGCCTTCACCGCCACCCAGATCCCGGGGATCGATCGACGCACCTACCCGCCGGCTCTGGCCGGGCCTTTGTACCCGGACGGGATACCGATCGTCCCCGAGAGCGAACTGGATGGTCTTATCCGTGATCACGGCATCGACGAGGTCGTCTTCGCGTACAGCGATGTCTCCCACGAGTTCGTCATGCACCAGGCTTCCCGAGTGCTCGCGGCCGGAGCCGATTTCTCGCTGCTGGGCCCGGGGAGCACCGCCCTGCGGTGCGCGGTCCCGGTCATCTCCGTGCTGGCGGTGCGCACAGGAGCCGGCAAGAGCCCGGTCTCCCGGTTCATCGCCGACGTGTTGGTGCGGGAGGGGGTGCGGCCGGCCATCATCCGCCACCCCATGCCGTATGGTGACCTCACTGCGCAGCGGGTGCAGCGGTTCGCCAGCCTGGCCGATCTTGACCGTTACGGGGCCACGGTTGAGGAGCGAGAAGATTACGAGCCGCATGTGCGCCGAGGGCTGCCCGTGTGGGCCGGGGTCGACTACCAGGCTATTGTAGAGGAGGCGCAGAAGGAGGCGTCCCTTATCGTATGGGACGGGGGCAACAACGACTTCTCCTTCCTGCGCGCCGATCTCGAGATCGTCGTTCTCGACCCCTTCCGCCCTGGCCACGAACTGGCCTACCACCCGGGTGAGGTCAATCTGCGCCGGGCCGACGTCGCCGTGATAAACAAAGTCAGCAGCGCCCCCCTCGAGAACGTGTCCCGGGTGCTCGCCAACATCCAGGCCACCAACCCGAGGGCGGTGGTGGTCAAGGCGGATTCGGTCATCACCGCCGCCGACGGCGAGCGGATCAGAGGGGCGCGGGTGCTGGTGGTGGAGGACGGGCCGACTTTGACTCACGGCGGCATGGCCACCGGGGCGGGAGCGCAGGCGGCCCATCAGTTCGGGGCCGCGGAGATGGTCGATCCCCGTCCGTACGCCCGGGGCAAGCTGGTGGACGTCTACGCGGCCTACCCTCACCTCGGGCCCATCCTCCCCGCCGTGGGCTACTACGAAGAACAGCTGCGCGATCTGGAAGCCAGCATCAACGCCGTCCCGGCCGATGTGGTGGTGAGTGCTACTCCCTTCTCGATCGGGAGCCTCATCAATATCGCCAAGCCGATGGTCCAGGTGGGTTACGAGATGGCCGAGCGGGGAGAGCCGCGCCTGTCGGACTTGATCCGGGCCTTCCTGCGGGAGAAGGGTCTCACCGGCAGATAGGACCGGTGGCGGTCGGGTTTGGGCGGTCAGGTCTTCCGGGTAGAGGCGGGTAGAACGCAGACAGCCCGACCAAGGAGACGCAGATGGCCTTCACGTTGCCAGAACTGCCGTATGCCAAGGACGCTCTTGCTCCCTATCTGAGCGCGGAGACCTTGGAATACCACCACGGCAAGCACCACAACGCATACGTCAATAACCTGAACGGCCTCATCGAGGGCACCGAACTCGCCGGCCGCAGCCTGGAAGACATCATCATGGTGGCCGACGGCGGTCTCTTCAACAACGCCGCCCAGGTTTGGAACCACACGTTCTACTGGCACTGCATGAAGCCGGGGGGCGGAGGCGAGCCCACCGGAGAACTGGCGGCCGCCATCGAGGCCGCTTTCGGTTCCTTCGACACCTTCAAGACCGAGTTCACCCAGGCCGCAGTCACCCAGTTCGGCTCGGGTTGGGCCTGGCTGGTGCTGGAAGGGGACGCCCTCAAGGTCACTAAGACGGGCAACGCCGACCTTCCCCTGAAGCACGGCCAGACCGCCCTTCTCACCGTCGATGTGTGGGAACACGCCTACTACATCGATTACCGGAACCTGCGTCCCAAGTACGTCGAGACCTTCTTGGCTTCGCTGGTGGATTGGGACTTCGTGGCGGCCAACTACGCGGCGGCGAAGTGACCGTTCTCTGACCGGGAGAGCCGGCCCGGGGGCCGGGGCGGGGCCCCCCAGCCCCCCCCCCCGCCGCCAGCGAGGGCGGCCCCCCCAGAGGCACCGGCGGCCCACACGCCCCCCGCCCCCCAATGATAGAATCCGCAGAGGCTCGGAGCGACCAGAGGGGGAGGACAACACCGCGTGACCGCGGATCAGAAGATGAGCGTGCGCGCCATACTGGTGCTGACGCTCCCCACTCTGGGCTTCGCCACCGGTCTCTCCTTGGTGACCACGTATCTGCCCGTCATCCTCGATCGCTACACGAAATCGGCCACCCTCATCGGTTTCGCCATCGGCGGGGAAGGGATCTTCTCGGTGCTCATCCCGCTGTGGGTGGGAGTGATCAGCGACCGCATCTGGACGCACCGGTGGGGTCGGCGGCAGCCCTTCATGATCTTCGCCGCCCCCTTCATGGCGGCCTCTCTGGTGCTGGCCCCGTTCCAGCCCGGCTATGTGCCTATCGCCATCTCCACCTTCGTGTTCTTCGCCGCGTATCACTTCTATACGTCGCCCTACCAGTCGCTCATCGCCGACGTGACCCCGGCCACGAGCGCGGGCAAGGTGCAGGGCTATCAATCGTTCATGCGGGGCGGCGGCATGTTCATGGGGATGGTGGTAGCAGGCATCCTCTTCTACCGTTGGGAGCCGTCTCCGTTCATCCTCTGTGGACTGCTCATCATGGTCTTGACCTATCTGACCGTGATGAAGGTACAGGAGCCCGAGCCCGAGCGGGTGTACAGGCCTGAGCGGAGGGGTCTATGGGGTGAGGTGGGGCGGATCTGGGCCTCAACCCGACAGCACAAAGACATCCAGCGGTTCATGGTGGCCACGTTCCTGTGGGAATCCACATTGGCCGGGCTGCGGGCCTTCATCATGCTGTACTTCTACTACACTCTGGGGGCGAGCTATCAAGTGGGTGCCCTGCTGCTCGGTTTGGTGGGGGTCACCTACATGGTGGCCGGCATCGTGAGCGGCTATCTGGCCGACAAGTACGGGCGCTTCCGGGTGATGAGAGTGGGGTTGTTCGTGTTCCTGGGCGGCTGCCTGCTTGGCTTCTTTCTGCGGGACATCACCTGGGCCTTCATCTTCTTGCCCGTCTTCGGCCTAGGCGGGTCCATCGTCCTCACGCTTCCCTATGCCATCCTCATGAAGCTCATGCCCAGGGAGCATATAGGCCAGTTCACCGGCATGTTCTCGATGATGCGGGGTCTTGCCAACATCGCGGCGCCGGTGATCGCGGGAGCGGCCATCGATATCGCCGATCAGTTCATGGAGAACGAGACCGAGTACGCTGTCATCTGGCTCGTGTCGGCCGTCATGATCGTGATCTCCCTCTTCTTCTTCCGCAGCTTCGGCAAGGACGAGAAGCCGGCCTCGGTGGGCGCGACGAGCGTTTAGGCGAAGGCCGGGCCCGGGTACACACTAGAGCAGAGACCAGGCCGGGGGCCTGTGTCAGCAGACTCCGGGGGAGATCGACATGGATCCGGCGTCCAGTGTCAAACGATCCACCGCTCTCAAGAGAGAACCGGGTCCGTCTGCGGGCCCCAGTGCCCTCGCGCTTAGCAGTGAGCAGCGGGCGATCGTGGACATGTTGCAGGCCGAGGGGTGTGGGCTGACCACCCGGCAGCTTCAATCGAGGCTGTCCTGCTCCGCCGAGGAAGTGGACTTGGCGCTGGCCGGGCTGCTCGAACTGCGGCTTATCACCAAGCTGAACACCCTGATCCCCAGCTACGCCTGCCGGGTACACGCGAAGGCGGCGGACTAAGACGGCCGAACAGGGAGGCGCCGGGCGGGTCTGCTAGAATCGCCTGGCCATGAGCGCAGCCCCAGAAGCCGGAGAGCGAGAACCCGACCCGAGAGCCATCGGTGTCTTCGATTCGGGCGTGGGTGGGTTGACCGTTCTTCACGAATGTCTCGTCAATCTGCCCCACGAGGACTACGTATACCTGGGCGACACCGGCCACTTTCCCTATGGGCCGCGGCCGCTGGCCGAGGTGCGGAACCTCGCTTTCTCCGCGACCACCCGTCTCGTCGACCTGGGGGTCAAGCTGATCGTCGTCGCCTGTAACTCCGCCGGGGCGGCGGCTCTGCCTCAACTGCAGGCCGCGTTCGAGACCCCGATCGTGGGGGTGGTCGTGCCGGGTGCTCGCGCAGCGGTGCAGGCCACGCGCAGGCGACGGGTGGGTCTGCTGGCGACTGAAGCGACGGTGCGCTCGAACGCCTACCAGAACGCCCTGGGCACGCTCGACGCCGGCCTCGAGGTCTTCGCGGTGCCCTGCCCCCGGCTGGCGCCCCTCATCCAGGAGGGCGACGTGTTCTCGGAAGAGATAGAGAAGGCGGCCAGAGAGTACGTCAGGCCTCTCAAGCAGGCAGGGGTGGATACGGTCATCCTCGGCTGCACGCACTATCCGCTGATCAGCCCCATGCTTCGTAGGCTGTTAGGGCCGGACGTGACCCTCATCAATTCGGCCGAGGAGACCGCCCGGGAAGTGCGCGAGATCCTCGAGCGCAAGATGATAGGCAACCGGCAAGACCGGGAGGGGGATTACCGTTTTCTCGCCACCGGGGACGCGGATGAGTTCCGAGAGGTGGGCGCCCGCTTCCTGCAGCTGCCCATCAGGGAGGTGAGCCGGATATGAGCGGTGGAGAGAGGGCAGGGGGCCGTGGTCCCGCCGACATCCGCCCGCTCACCATCACCCCCGATTTCGTGGGCACGGCCGACGGCTCGGTCTTCATGGAGCTGGGCAGCACCCGCGTCCTTTGCTCCTGCCAGATAGTGAACGGCGTCCCGGCCTGGAGGCGGGGTAGCGGCGAGGGCTGGCTCACCGCCGAGTACTCGCTGCTGCCGAGCTCCACCCCCGAAAGGACCCCGCGTGAGGCTGTGCGGGGCAAGCAGGATGGGCGGACGGTGGAGATCCAGCGCTTCATCGGCCGCAGCCTGCGAGCGGTGGTCGACCTGGCCGCGTTGGGGGAGCGCACTCTGTACATCGATTGCGACGTGGTGGAAGCCGACGCGGGCACCCGCTGCGTGGCCGTCAGCGGAGGCTACCTGGCTCTGCATCTGGCCCTCAAGCGGGCGGTGGACGCGCGGGCGCTGCGGAGCCTGCCCCTGACCGACTCGGTGGCGGCCATCAGCGTGGGCGTGGTGGGGGGCAGACCCGTGGTGGACCTCGCCTATGGAGAGGACTTCGCGGCCGCGGTCGACATGAACGTGGTAATGACCGGCAGCGGCAAGCTGGTCGAAGTGCAAGCGACCGCAGAGACCGACCCTTTCGAACGGGATGTGCTCGATCAGCTCCTTGACCTGGCGGCGGCAGGGATCGAACGCATCAAGGAAGCGCAGATGGGCGTCATCGCCCGCGCCTATATGGGCGAGTGCGGGGACACGGTGAACAGATGAGCGCTCGTGCCCCTCTCACGCTGGCCAGCGGCAACGCCGGCAAAGCGCGGGAGTTCGGCCGTCTGCTCGCCGATGTCTTCGTCGTCCAGGCGTTGCCGCCGGGAGTGGCGTTGCCGGCCGAGACCGCGGCGACCTTCGCCGGCAACGCTCGGATCAAGGCGGAGGCGGTGTTCCTTGCCCTCGGCGGCAGGACGGCCGTCTTGGCCGACGATTCGGGATTGGAGGTGGCCGCGCTCGGCGGCCGACCCGGGATCTTCTCAGCCCGCTATGCCGGTGAGGGTGCCGGTGACGCCGACAACGTGGCTAAGCTCCTGGAAGAACTCGCGGGTTGCGCCGATCGCCGGGCCCGGTTCGTTTGCTGCCTATGTCTGCTGCTGCCGGCGAGGACGGGGCCGGATCTGGGCGGAGCTGTCGCCGCCGAAAGGATCGAAGTGGAAGGGTCCACCGAGGGGACCATCACCGCGGCTCCGCGGGGGACCGACGGCTTCGGGTACGACCCGGTGTTCCAGCCCCTGGGCTGGTCGCAGACGCTGGCGGAGGCCGAGCCCGGAGCGAAGGACGCGGTGTCGCACAGGGGAGCCGCGGCCCGGGTCCTGCTCGCCCGGCTGCGCGAGAAGGGACTGGCGGCCGGTGGATCTTGACGCGTTCGCCGACCTTGTCGCCGAGGCGCTGGAGTCACTGCCGGCCGAGTTCCTCGAGAACCTGGAGAACATCCAGATCGACGTGGAGGAGTGGCCCAGCCGCACCGATCTGGAGGAGGCGGGATTGTCCCCTAAAGACCGGACGGCTCTGCTCGGACTCTACCACGGCGTGATGCTGACCAATCGCACCAGCTCCTACGTGGCCTTCCCTGATCGCATAACCCTTTACCAGAAGCCCATCGAGCTGCACGCCGGTCCGGACGAGGAGAAGATCCGGGAGCAGGTGCGGACAACCGTCATCCACGAGATCGGCCACTACTACGGCCTGGACGAAGAAGAGCTGGACGACCTGGGCTGGGGCTAGCGGGACAGACGCCGGGCCAGGTCCAACAGGAGGCGGCGGTCGCTGGGCCGCATACGCCGAGCCAGCTGGGTGAGCTCCCGGGTCTCGGCATCCTCCTCGGCCACATCCTCCAGACTGAGCTGTTCGGGCTGAAGAAACGGGTCCTCTTCGTCGAGGGCGGCGTGGTAGAGGAGTTCGCGCGCGGGCACTCCCAAGGCCTCGGCGATGGCCTCGATGACGTCGGTGGTGGGGTTCTTGCGGCCCTTCTCGATGTCACCCAGGTAGCTCTTGGACACGCCCGATTCGTCGGCCAGGGCCTGCAGAGTGAACTCGCGGTCTGAGCGGAGCTTCCGGACCGTGAGCCCGATGTAGTCGGCGAGTCGCCTTTGCGTCACTGCATGCACCGCGATCTGAGTATGGCCGGGAGGCGGCTGCGAAGCCGTACGCCCTGCAGTGTATGAGGTGGCATGCGAGAATGCAACCGTGAGCGCTGGAAGTATGGACAGATGATGCGAACATTGCTTTACCTCGATCCCTGGTCCGGGATATCGGGTGACATGTTGCTGGCCGCCCTGCTCGACGCCGGTCAAGCCGACCTCGCTGTTGGAGCCGCGCTGGATGCGGCTGTCGCCTCCCTGGGTTTGGAGGGGGTACGGGTGGAGGTCACGCGGGAAGTGGAGGGGGGCATCGTCTGCACGCGGGTGCGCGTTCGCGGAGAAGAATCGCCGCCGCTCAGACACCTGGGCGAGATGACCCGCATCATCGAGCGGGCGGAGCTCTCGGCACGAGTGCGGGAGCAGGCAACGGGGGCGGTGGCCTACCTGGCCGAGGTGGAAGCTGCCCTGCACGGCTGCCCGGTCGACGAGATCCATTTTCACGAGGTGGGAGCCGTCGATACCCTGGTCGACGTGGTCGGGACCTTCGTTCTCCTCGAGGTCCTGGGGGTGGAGGAGGTACGCGTGGGCGACATCCCTGTGGGCGGCGGCACGGTGGAGATCGCCCATGGCCGGGTGGGCGTGCCTGCTCCCGCCACCGCCGCTCTGCTGGAGGGATACCGCATCGTCGGTGGACTGGAGAGCCGGGAGCTGACGACGCCCACCGGAGCACTCTTGATCAACCGGTTGGGCGCGATCCAAGGGCCTCTTCCGCCCATGACGCTGGAAAGAGTGGGCCACGGTGCCGGGACGATGAGGCTTGAAGGAGGACCGAACATCCTGCGGGCGCTGTTGGGGCGGGCGTGCGCGCCCGCCGGGGCCGACGCCCTCTCCTCTGCGGGCGAGCAGCCCGACACGGTGGTGGAGTTGGTGACCAATCTGGACGACGTGTCGGGGGAGGTGGTGGGCTATGCCGTGCGCTCTCTGCGCGAGGGGGGAGCGCTCGATGTGTGGACCCTCCCCGCCCACATGAAGAAGGACCGCCCCGGAGTGATCCTGCATGTGCTGGTGCGGCCGGAGAACGAGGCGGAGGCGACCGACACCTTGTTCAGAGAGACCGGGACCCTGGGGGTGAGGCGACGGGAATGGACGCGGCGTGTGGCCGCCCGGGGAACGACCACCGTGACCGTCGATGGCGAGAAGGTCAGGGTCAAGTGGGGCCGGTGGTGCGGCCGCCTGGTCGCGCTGGCGCCCGAGTATGATGACGTCTCAGCGGTCGCGCGGTCGCTGGGACGCCCTTGGCGGGAGGTCATGCGCTTGGCCGAAGAGGCGGCGCGGGCGCAAGCGGGGGCGGAGGAGCACCCGCCGGCGGAGGGACCCGGTGGACGATAGGCGTTCGGAGGCATCGAAGCAGGCTGCGCCAACGGCACCGGCGGGGCCGGGCCGCAAACCCGAGTGGCTGAAGAAGCCGCTGCCCAACGCTGCGGCGCTGCGCTCGATGGAGGGGCTGCTCCGCCGATGCGGGCTGCACACCGTCTGTGAGAGCGCTCTCTGCCCAAATCTGGGGGAATGCTTCGAGCGCGGTACCGCCACCTTTCTCATCCTTGGTGACGTCTGCACCCGGGACTGCCGCTTCTGCGGGGTCAGCAACGGCCTTCCGGCGCCCCCCGACCCTTTCGAGCCGGAACGGGTGGCGGAAGCGGTGGGCAAGCTGGGATTGACGCACGTCGTGCTTACCTCGGTGACGCGTGACGACCTGCCCGACGGAGGCGCCTCCCACTATGTGGCGGTGATGCGCGCGGTGCGACGGAAAGCTCCCCATTCGAGCATAGAGGTGCTGGTACCCGATTTCCTGGGACGCCTTGATCCACTGGAAATGGTTCTGGCAGAAGTGCCTGAGGTCTTCAACCACAACCTGGAGACGGTGCCCCGCCTGTATGCGGCGGTGCGGCCTGCGGCCGATTACGAGCGGTCGCTCACCGTGCTCGCGCGTGCCGCGCGTAAAGGCGACACGGTGGTCAAGACCGGTCTGATGGTAGGACTGGGGGAGACAACCGCCGAGGTGGAGGCCGTCCTTGTCGACGTCGCCCGGGTGGGAGTCAAGGTGGTCACCATCGGCCAGTATCTTCGTCCCTCCTCCCGCCACCTCCCCGTGGTGGAGTACGTCCTCCCTGAGGTCTTCGCGGGATACCGGGAGCGAGGCGAAGCTCTCGGCCTGCAGGTGCACGCGGCACCGTTCGTCAGGAGTTCGTTCCGCGCCGGGGAGAGCTTCGCTCACGCCTCCTCTCGCCAAGGGCGCCAACCCTTGCATCGGAGGCCGGATGCCGAGATACAATAGCCCGGGCCTGGACGGGCGCCTATCGGAGACAAATCTGACACAGGTGGTCACGTGAGCGAACAGGAGCTGGAAGAACGATTCGTAGAGCTCTTGGAGCACTACAAAGGGGAACGGGGGGCCTTGGTCCCCCTGTTGCAGGGGGCGCAGGCGATCTTCGGCTATCTGCCGAAAGAGGTCATGGTCAGGGTGGCGGAAGCGGCGGGAGAGCCGCTGAGCAAAGCTCTGGGCGTCGCCACCTTCTACTCGCAGTTCCGGCTCAAGCCGCACGCGAAGAACACCATCCGCTGCTGCCACGGCACGGCCTGCCACGTGTCGGGCGCATCCCTCATCTCGCAGGAGATCGAGCGCTACCTGGGCATCCACGCGGGGGAGAACACCCCGGACATGGTCTTCACGGTGGAGGAGGTCCACTGCGTGGGGGCCTGCGGGATGGCTCCGGTGGTGATGATCAACGACCGGGCATACGGCAAGCTGACGCCCGACAAGGCGGTGGCGGCCGTCAAGGCCTTCCGGGCGGAGCTCGAGGGCGGCGTGACGGCCGCAGTCGCGGCGCCCGGCGGGGAGGAGGAGGCATGACCACCGCCGGCTCGACACTCACTCTGACGCGGCCGGCGCCTCAGAACCCGCGTCTTACCATCCCCGAGGTCGAGGTGCGCATCTGTCTGGGTACCGGCGGCGTGGCCGCCGGCAGCCGGGAGGTGCTCAAGGCCTTCGAGGAAGGGTTGGCGAAGACCGGTGTGCTCGCCGTCATTCGGCCCCGGGAAGACGAGTGCGGGGGCAGGTGCGCGTCGGTCTCGACCGCGTCGTGGCGCCAG
>CAYNPL010000011.1:0-20902 GCA_964399135.1 uncultured Gaiellales bacterium | reverse complement strand
CGGCACCGGCTGCCAGGGTCTTTGCGCGATGGACCCGCTGGTTGAGGTGCACCTGCGCCGCGACGGGGTGAGGACCAGGGTCACCTACGGGCAGGTCACTCCTGCCATGGTGGACGAGATCATCACCAGGCACATCCTCGGCGGTGAGGTCATCAGCAAATGGCTGGTCCGCACCGAAGAAGGCCCTACTGAGTACGACTCTTTCTTCGACCGCCAGGAGAAACTCACCCTCCGGCACGTAGGCATCATCGACCCCGAGGACATCGACGACTATCTGGAGGCCGACGGCTACCAGGCGCTGTACAAGGTGTTGTCGAGCATGACGCCCGCGGAGGTTATCGACGTGATCCAGGCCTCCGGCCTGCGCGGCCGGGGGGGAGCGGGCTTCTCCACCGGGCAGAAATGGCGGTTCGCCGCCGGATACAGCTCGCCGGACGGGGTGAAGTACTTCATCTGCAACGGCGACGAGGGCGACCCAGGCGCCTTCATGGACTGCTCGGCCCTGGAAGGCGACCCGCACGCCGTGTTCGAGGGGATGGCCATCGGAGCCTACGCCATCGGAGCCGGCACCGGCTACATCTACGTCCGGGCCGAGTACCCCTTGGCTCTGCGGCGTCTGAAGATCGCCATGAAGGCGGCCGAAGAGCGCGGTTTTGTGGGCGACAACATCATGGGGTCGGACTTCTCGTTCCACCTCAAGCTCAAAGAAGGCGCCGGCGCTTTCGTCTGCGGCGAAGAGACGGCGCTCATGCAGTCGATCGAGGGGAGCCGGGGCATGCCCCGGCTGCGGCCGCCCTTCCCAGCGGAGTCCGGCCTGTGGGGCCGGCCCACCAACATCAACAACGTGGAGACGCTGGCCGTGGTCCCCTGGATCATCCTCAACGGGGCGGAGGCCTTCGCGGCCCGCGGCTACGAGAAGTCCAAGGGGACCAAGGTGTTCGCTCTGGCGGGCAAGGTCAACCGCACCGGTCTGGCCGAAGTGCCCATGGGAATGACCCTCCGCGAGGTCATCTTCGGCATCGGCGGAGGGGTCAAAGGGGGCAAAGCCTTCAAAGCCGTGCAGATGGGAGGGCCCTCCGGCGGTTGTCTGCCCGAGTCCCTGCTCGACCTCCCGGTCGACTACGAGACCATCAACCAGACTGGAGCCATCGTGGGCTCCGGCGGCATGATCGTCATAGACCAAGACAACTGCATCGTCGACACCGCCCGCTATTTCTTGAGTTTCACTCAGCAGGAGAGCTGCGGCAAGTGCCCGCCCTGCCGCATCGGGACCAAGCGCATGCTCGAGATCCTCGACAAGATCTGCGAGGGCAGGGGGACCCTGGCCGACATCTCCTTCTTGGAGGATATCGCCCAACAGGTCAAGATCGGCTCTCTCTGCGGGCTGGGAGCTACGGCCCCCAACCCCGTGCAGACCGCGCTCAAGTACTTCCGGGACGAATTCGAGGAGCACGTCGTCGAGAAGAAGTGCCGGTCGGGGTCGTGCGCCGCCCTCACCACGTATACCATAGACCCGGTGAACTGCACCGGCTGCCGGGCCTGCGCGCGCGTCTGTCCGGTGCAGGCCATCAGTGGAGAGCGCAAAGAGGTCCATGTCATCGATCAAGAGTTGTGCATCAAGTGTGGTGCGTGCTTCGATAAGTGCCGCTTCGACGCCGTGAGGAGGTCGTGATGTCCGCCGCTGGGGAATCCGCCGGGACGCAACCGGTGACTCTCACACTCAACGGGATGCAGGTGGAGGCGCTGCCCGGGCAGACGATCCTCGAAGCGGCGCGGGCCTTCGGGGTCGAGATCCCCACCCTGTGCCACGATCCTCGACTGGAGCCCTACGGGGCCTGCCGCATGTGCCTGGTCGAGGTGGAAGGGGCGCGCGGACCGATGGCGGCCTGTGGGACCGCCGTCCGTGAGGGCATGGTGGTGCAGACCCACACCGAGAAGATCGTCAAACTGCGGAAGTTCGTCCTCGAACTGCTGCTCACCAACCATCCTCTGGACTGCCCGGTCTGCGAGGCGGCGGGCGACTGCCGCCTGCAGGACTACGCGTACGAGTACCTGGTAGACATGGTGCCCTGGGGCTGGCGGCCGCCGGTGGTGGGCGAACCGGGCGATCATCCCAACATCGCCCACTTCGGGGCCCGCTGCATACTGTGCGGACGGTGTGTCCGCATCTGCCGGGAGGTCATGTCGATCGGCTGCTGGGGCTATCTCAACCGCGGCTACGACAGCGAGGTGGATACGCCATATCGCCTGCCTCTGGCCGAGGTGGGCTGCGTGTCCTGCGGCCAATGCGTCAGCACCTGCCCGGTAGGCGCCATCACGGGCCAACGGTCCCCACAAGGCGCCCGCGAGTGGCAAACGGAGAAGACCGTCAGCACTTGTTCTTATTGCGCCGATGGTTGCCGCCTGGTGCTCCACTCCTACCGGGGCAAAGTGGCCAGGGTCTCGGCCGAGCTGGAGAGAGGGCTCAACCAGGGCAACCTATGTGTCAAAGGACGCTTCGGCCTCGGATACACCGACTCTGCAGACAGGCTCACGCAGCCTCTGGTACGGGGAGCCGACGGCGCCCTGCGGCCGGCGACCTGGGAGGAGGCTCTGTCCACGGCGGCTGAGCGACTGAGCGCCGTGAGCAAGCAGAAAGGCGGCGCGGCGGTGGCGGCCGTCTGCGGCACCCATTGCACCAACGAAGCCGCCTATCTGGCGCAGAAGCTCATGCGGACCCTGCTGGGGTCCAACAACATCGAGGCGGAGGATGCCTCCGACTGGGCTGCCTATGAGGCGGTCGGGGCCGAGGGCATCGGCGAAGTCTTCGCCGCCACGTCCAGGGCCGATCTGGCCAAGGCCGAGCTCATCCTGCTGGTGGGCGCCGACCTCACCGAGTCCGACCCGGTGATGGCCCTGGCAGTCATCAAGGCCATCCGCAAAGGGCGGACCGCCATCGTGATCGACGCTCTCAGGACCACGCTGGCCGAGAAGGCTTCCGCCCACCTGGCCGTCAAGCCGGGCCACGAAGCGGCCGTTCTGCGTGCGATGATGCGGCAGATCGTGGACATGGGCTTGGCGGACCAGAGGTTCGTCGCTGCGCACACCGACGGGTATGATGCCTTCAGCGCCTCTGTCGCCGCTGTGGATGTGGCGGCAGAGGCGGCCGCGGCCGGAGTGGACGCGGAGTCTGTGCGCGCAGCCGCCACGGCGTTCGCCGGGGCGGCTGCGGCTGTGATCGTCATCGGACCGGCGGCGGCTCAGGGCCAAGCGGGCCGGGAGGCCGTCGCCGCCGCCGCCGATCTCGCTCTTCTCACCGGCAACGCCGGACGGCCGGGCACCGGTGTCTACGCGGTCAAGTCGGGGGCGAACTCTCAGGGCCTGTTCGATATGGGCGTGCGGCCCGACCGCCTGCCCACCGGCCCGGCCGCCACGGCCAAGGCCGTGGCGGCGGCCGAGGCGGCCTGGGGCGCCTCCCTCAGCGGCGTCGCCCCTGGACGAGGGTTGGCGGAGCTTATCCCGGCCATCGAGGCCGGAGACGTGCGGGCGCTGTATGTGGTGGGCGCGGACCCCGCCCTCTCCCTGCTGGGGGAAGAGCGGGTGAGAGCCGCTTTGGCCGGGCTCGAGGCTCTGGTGGTGCAGGACGCATTTCTCACCGACACGGCCGGCCTGGCCCACGTGGTGCTTCCGGCAGCCGTGGCCGCGGAGGACGAGGGGACGTTCACCAACGGCGAAGGATTCGTCCAGCGGGTTCGGGCCGCTGTTCCTGCCCCCGGCCTCGCCCGGCAGGACTGGGCCATCGTGGCCGCCCTCTCTGACGCTCTCGGAGGCGATTGGGCCTACCAGGACCCCGCGGACGTCATGCGCGAGGTAGCCGAGGTGGCCCCGGCCTACCGGCCGGTTTCGTATGCGGCGTTGGAAGGGGCGGGAGCCTTGCGGGTGACGGCGCCGGCCGAGCAACAGCCCCGCTTCATCCCGGTCGCTGCTGGCGCCCTGCCGTCGGAAGATGAGTATCCTCCGCCCGACTCCACCTATCCCTTCCGTCTGGTCAGCGGCCCGGTGCGCGGCCATCACGGCACCGGGGAGCGCTCCCGTCGCGCTCCCGGTCTGTCCAGGCTGGTAGCCGAGCCCGCTCTTGAGATCAACCCCGCGGACGCCGCCGCACTCGCGGTGGGCGCCGGCGACACCGTGCGCGTCAGCGCCCGGGGCGGCGGCGCTGTGGAAGTGCCCGCGGCGATCACCGCACGCGTGCCGGCCGGAGTGGTGTTCCTTGGCCGCTTCTCGGCGGCCACGCCGCTCTCGCGCCTGCTCAAGGCGGGCGAGGTCTGCGCGGCCGTGCAGGTGGAGAAGGCCTAGGGCCGGGCCTGCCGCGGGCGCGGCCCTGTCAAGGTGTCGACGGTGACGCCGCTGCGGCCTCCGAGGCCGCGGCGGCGTCTTTCGCCTTCTTGCGGGAGCTCTCCCGGGCCTTCTCGGTGAGGAGGGCCAGGCGGTCGACCACAAGCCGGTTGACGGTGCCGGCCGGGTAGGTGCCCTTGGGGCCCAGCCTGCCCGCGGGCGTTCCCGTCAACAGCGTGATGCCCTCGTCGATGGTGGAGATAGGGTAGATGTGGAAACGGCCCCTGCCGATCGCCTCCGTGACCTCTTCGTTCAGCATAAGGTTGCGCACGTTGGCCTTGGGTATGAGCACGCCCTCGTCGCCGCGGAGCCCTAGAGCCTTGCAGACGGAATAGAACCCTTCGATCTTCTCGTTCACCCCGCCGATGGCCTGCACCTGGCCACGCTGGTTGACCGAACCGGTCACTGCGAAGCGCTGCTGGATCGGCACGCCTGCCAAAGAGGACAGCAGGGCATACAACTCGGCCGAAGAAGCGCTGTCCCCCTCGACGCCGGAGTAGGACTGCTCGAACACCAGGCGGGCCGAGAGCGAGAGGGGCCGGTCAGCCGCGTACTTCGCTCCCAGGTAGCCGGCGAGGATGAGCACCCCCTTGGAGTGTATGGGCCCGCCCATCTCGACCTCGCGCTCGATGTCGATGAGCTCACCGTCGCCCAGCCGGTGGGTGGCCGTGATGCGGCTGGGCCGGCCGAACACGTAATCACCGAGGGACGAAACCGACAGTCCATTGATCTGGCCGACGACCGCACCCCTGGTGTCCACCATGACGGTGGCGTCGGCGATCATCTCGCGCACACGCTGCTCTATGCGGTTGGAGCGGTAGATGCGCTGGTCGATGGCCTTCTGGACGTGCTCCCGCCTGATGAGGACCTTGCTCCGAGCGCCGCGTCCCCGTCGAGCCCAGTAGTTGGCCTCCGTCAAGAGGTCGACCACGTCGACGAAGCGGGTGGTCATCCTGCGCTGGTCTTCTACCACCCGGGAGCAATGCTCGATCACTCGGGCCACGCCGGCCGCCGTCAGGGGGGCCAACCCACGTTCCCGGCATAGGCGTCCGATGAAGAGGGCGTACAGGCGCTCGGTGGCCGGGGTACGTTCGATCACGGTGTCGAAGTCGGCCTTGACCTTGAACAGCTCCTGGAAATCGGGGTCTTGGGTGTAGAGCAGGTAATAGATGAAGGGTTCGCCGCTCAGGATGATCTTGGCCTTGAACGGTATTGGCTCAGGATCGAGGGTGGCCGTGGGGGCGAAGCCCAGCTGCTGGGCGATGTCTTCGATGCGGATCTCTCCGGTCTTGAGCGTCCGCTTGAGGGCGTCCCAGCTGTAGGGCTTCAGAAGCACGTCCCGGGCATCCAGGACCAGGAAGCCGCCGTTGGCCTTGTGCAGAGCGCCGGGTTTGATCATGTTGAAGTCGGTGATGAGGGCTCCGAACTGGGCCTGATGCTCGATCCTGCCCACCAGGTTCTGAAAGACCGGGTTGGTCTCGGCCACCACTGGAGCCCCCGTCAACGAAGAGTTGTCCACCAGCACGTTGATCCTGTACCTGCGGAAGGCGCCTTCTCCCTTCTGCCGCAGCGGCATGGGCATCCCCATGAACATGACCGGAGTCTCCTCGTCCGACTTCTTGAAATCGTCGGCGTTGTCGAGCACGTCCTGCAGGACCGCCTTCAGATACTCCACCATCTCGGGCACGTCGCACCAACGCTCGCAGGCCTCGTCCACCAGGTGCTTGGCGGCATAGGTGGTCACTTCGCGGTCCAGTTCGCGCAGGGCCTCCCGGCCGGCGCGCTCGTCCTGCCGGACCAGTCGCATGACCTGCTGCAGGTCTTCGTTGAGAGCTTCCAGTCCTTCGTCGATAGCGCGCTGCTGGTCGGCCGGAAGCTTCTCATAGGCTTCCCGGGACATGGTCTCGCCGTCCTCGGTCTTGGGCGCGAACGCCAGTCCCGCCGGGGTGCGCACCATGGTGAAGCCTCGGGCTTCGGCCTTCTGGTTGAGGGCCGACAACTTAGCCTCCTGCTGCTCACCTACGGTCTGGGCCACACTGCGCTTCTGTTTCTCGTATTCCTCGCTCTCGAAGGCCTGGGTGATGGCCGCCTGCAGGTCCTCGACGAGCTTCTCCATGTCCTTGCGGAAGACCTGGCCCCGCCCTGCCGGCAGACGGATGGCGTTGGGCTGGTAGGGCTTCTCGAAGTTGTGGACGTACACCCAATCGTCGGGGGCGGGGAGAGAGGCCGCTTCCCGGGAGAGGAAATCGTGGATGGTGGTGGCCTTGCCCGTACCGGTGGGGCCGACGGCGAATATGTTGTAGCCGTCGGTGTTGATGCCCATCCCGAACTCCACCGCCGACACGGCGCGGTCTTGTCCGATGATCTCTGTGAGCTCGGGCAGGTCGAGCGTGGTTTCGAAGCCAAGCGAGGCCGCGTCGCAGGCGCGGTAGACGTCAGGCAGCCCGAGTTCGGCAGGAAGTTTGGTCATCTGGTCCTCCGGTCGTGTCGTTCGGCTACAGCGCGAGCATAGCGCTGCGGACACGCAACATCTACCCGTGAAGCGGCCGACGCCGGAGGAGACTAGGAAAACAAGGTGTCCGAGGGGGGACTTGAACCCCCATGAGTTATGCACTCACTAGGCCCTCAACCTAGCGCGTCTGCCTATTCCGCCACTCGGACACGAGGAAGCCAAAGCATCGCGGAGTATAGGCCTGGCGCGGGGGGCCGTCAACTCGGGCCGACCCTTGAACAGACCGAACAAGTGTTCTATACTGAGCGGCGCCGAACGAATGTTCACCCGGGAGAGCGCCATGGAACTGCAGGAGAGGCAGCGCCTAATACTCCAAGTCATCGAAGACGGCGTGCGCGAGCACGGCTACCCGCCCACGGTGCGCGAGATCGGGGCGGCCGTAGGGCTCTGCTCGCCGGCGTCGGTGCAGAGCCATCTGGCCGCCCTGGAGGCCAAGGGCTACATCAAGCGCGGCCCGTCCAAGCGGAGGGCCGTGGAGGTCACCCGCCCCCTGGGCCGGGGTACCGCCGGCCGGCGGGGGGCGATGGTGGTGCCCCTGGTCGGGCGCGTCGCGGCCGGCCGGCCCCTGCTGGCCGACGAGAACGTCGAAGACGTCATCGACATCCCCGGCTTCCTGGGGGGGGATGACGGTGGCAGTTTCGCCCTCCGCGTCACCGGCGACTCGATGGTCAAGGCCGGCATCTTCGACGGCGACATCGTCGTAGTCAAGCGGCAGGAGTCTGCCGACGACGGCGACATCGTGGTGGCCCTTTTGGAAGACGAAGCCACGCTCAAGCGCTTCTACCGTGAAGCCGACAGAGTGCGACTGCAGCCCGAGAACGACGCGATGGAACCCATCTTCGCCCGCGATCCTCTAATAGTCGGCAAAGTGACGGGGGTCATCAGGAGGCTGTGACGGCCATGTGCCTTACAGAAGCCCGGCAAGAATCACTGGCGTCGTTTCTTACTCGGGTGCGGCCCGGGGACAACTGTGCGTGCTGCGGGGCACACCTGCAGGCGGCGGCCGGTCCGAGCCCCGGGGGTCTGTCGTCCTCTCAGGGCGCGGTGTCCGCTCCCGGAGAGCGGGGGCCGCAGCCGAGCGTGATCTGCCCGGTCTGCGGGTGTGAGGTCTCCGACGAGGACGATCCCGACGCGGGCCACTCCCGCCGGCTGCTCGTCCGGGCCGCCTAAGCCCGGCCGCCTACGCCGCTCCCCACCCGTCTCCCCCTCTGGGCGCAGCCCTCACTGCATTCCCGGCAGGGGGGCCCGCTGAGTTGAACCCTCCCACTACCAGGCAGCCGGTACCACGAAGAAAGGGCCGTGCCGCTGGAGGCTGTACCGGGAGAGCAAAGGGCGGAAATGGCTCCTCGGGCAGGACTCGAACCTGCAACACCCTGGTTAACAGCCAGGTGCTCTACCATTGAGCTACCGAGGAGCGTGAACCTCGCGTAGTATAGGCAATACACCAGTCCCGTGCAATCGCAGTCCGGGTGCGAAATGGGGTGATTAGAGTGGGAGAAGCTCCCCATCTGGAGTGTTTCAAGGCGTACGACGTCAGGGGCAGAGTACCCGATGAATTGGACGCCGACCTGGCTCGGCTCATCGGACGGGCCTACGCCCGCCTGATCGGTCCGAAGCGGGTAGTGGTCGGCCACGACGTCCGCCTTACCAGCGTCGAACTGAGTGACGCTCTGTGCCAGGGGCTGACGGGTGCCGGTGTGGACGTCGTCGATATCGGACTGGTGGGGACGGAGGAGGTCTACTTCTCCACCTCCTTCCTGGAGGCGGACGGCGGGGTGATGGTCACGGCCAGCCACAACCCGCGCGACTACAACGGTATGAAGTTCACGCGGGAGAAGGCTCGCCCCATCAGCGCTGACACCGGGCTGGTGCAGATGGAGGCCATGGTCGCCGCAGCCTTGGCGGGTGAGGAGGAGGCCGGCGCCGTGGGCGCGGCCTCCGTCGAGCGGGTGGACATGCGGTCGGCTTATGTCGACCATCTCCTCACGTACATCGATCCGGGCCGGCTGCGGCCGCTCAAGGTGGTGGTCAACGCCGGCAACGGAGGAGCCGGGCCGGTGATCGACCTGCTGGAGCCGCGACTGCCCCTGGAGTTCGTCAAGATCAACCACGAGCCGGACGGGACGTTCCCGCTGGGTGTCCCGAACCCTCTCTTGCCCGAGAATCGGGCTGCGACTGCTGAGGCCGTCGTTTCGCACGGGGCCGCCCTGGGGATCGCCTGGGACGGCGACTTCGACCGCTGCTTCTTCTTCGACGAGCAGGGCGGCTTCGTCGATGGGTACTACGTGGTGGGTCTACTGGCCGAGATTGCCCTCAACCGGCACCCGGGCGCTGCCATCGTCCACGACCCCCGGCTGGTGTGGAACACCATAGAGGTGGTGAAGGCGCTGGGGGGTGTGCCGGTGGTGTGCAAGAGCGGTCACGCCTTCATCAAAGAGAAGATGCGGGAAGTGGACGCCGCGTACGGCGGAGAGGCCGCGGCCCACCACTACTTCCGCGAGTTCTCCTACTGCGACTCGGGCATGATCCCGTGGTTGCAGGTGGTGTCGGCCCTCAGCGAGACGGGGCGGCCCCTCTCAGAACTGGTGGCGGAGCGGATCGGCCGCTACCCGGTGAGCGGCGAGATCAACCTCACTCTGGACGACCCGGCAGCGGCCATCGCTGCGGTGCGGGCCCGCTATGCCCCAAAGGCGCTCGGCCTCGATGAGACCGACGGGCTGAGCCTGGAGTTCGTGTCCTGGCGGTTCAACGTGCGCATGTCGAACACCGAGCCGGTCGTCCGCCTCAACGTGGAGAGCCGGGGCGACAGGGAGCTCCTCGACCGGGTGACGCAGGAAGTGCTCGGCGTGCTGAAGGGGGCCTAAGCCGGCTTTGCGCATCGCGCTGGCACAGATCGATCCTACGGTGGGGGCCCTGGAAGCGAACGGGGCCCTGGTCATCGAACACGCGCGCCGCGCCCAGGGCGTCGGTGCCGCCCTCATCGCCTTTCCCGAGCTGGTGATCTCCGGGTATCCGCCCGAGGACCTGCTGCTGAAAGACCACTTCTTGGCGGGATGCGCGACCGTCCTAGAGGAGGTGGCCCGGGCCTGCCCCGGTATCTGCGCGGTGGTGGGGGTGCCGCGGGCGGCGGCGGGCAGAGTGTACAACGCGGCTGCGGTGTTGGCCGGGGGGAGAGTGGCGGGCTGGTACGAGAAGATCCGGCTGCCCAACTACGGGGTGTTCGACGAGAAGCGGTATTTCGTTCCGGGCGACAGGGTGGTCGTCCTCGAGCTGGCTGGAGTCCGGGTGGGGATCAACGTCTGCGAGGACATCTGGGAGGGGGCCGGACCCACCGAAGCGGCCGCCTGCGACGGCGGCGCTTCGGTGGTGGTCAATCTGTCCATGTCCCCCTATCACCTGGGCAAGGGCAGAGAGCGGGAGACGATGCTGTCCGAGCGGGCCCGTGGTTCGGGGGCGCATATCTGCTACGTCAACGGAGTGGGCGGTCAGGACGAACTGGTATTCGATGGGCACAGCCTGGTGATCGCCCCGGACGGAAGCCTGGTGGCGCGGGCGGCGCAGTTCCGGGAGGATCTCCTCGTGGTGGACGTCGAGACAGGCGATCGCCGGGCCGGTCACCGCCTGCCGGCGGGGAGCTGTTCCTCGCCTTGGGGTCTAGAGGTCATCGACGCGGGTCCGGCGGTGGCCGCGACATCCCGCCTGGCAAAGGAGGACGACTCCTCTGGGCGGCATGCCGGTGAGTTGGGCAGGCCCGAGCCGGCGCCGGCCCGGCCCATCTGCGAGTGCCTGGGACCCGAGGCCGAGGTCTACCAGGCCCTCTCTCTGGGGGTGCGGGACTACGTGGCCAAGAACGGGTTCGAGCAGGTGGTTATGGGTATCAGCGGCGGGATAGATTCGGCGTTGACGGCCTGTATCGCCGCCGACGCCCTGGGTCCGCACAGGGTGAACGCCGTCTCCATGCCGTCACGGTACTCGAGCCCGGGGACCAAGGCCGATGCCCGGGAGACGGCAGAGCGTCTGGGGATTCACTACCACGAGATCCCCATCGAGACGGTGTACAGGGCGTATCTGGACAGTCTGGACAGGTACCTCGACCCCGAGCGCCCAGGGGTGACCGAGCAGAACATCCAGGCCCGCATCAGGGGCAACCTGCTGATGGCTCTTTCGAACAGGTTCGGCTGGCTGGTGCTCACCACCGGCAACAAGAGCGAGACCGCCGTGGGCTATGCCACGCTGTACGGGGACATGGCAGGAGGCTTCGCCGTGCTCAAGGACGTGCCGAAGACCCTGGTGTACCGGCTGGCTGCCTACCGGAACGAAAGGGCGGGGCTGCCGCCTATCCCCGAGTCAACCATCGTCCGGGCTCCCTCAGCCGAACTGGCCGCCGACCAGACCGACCAGGACACCCTGCCACCATATGACGTCCTCGACCGCATCATCGAGGCGTACGTGGTGCGGGACGAGAGCCTGGAGGAGATCGCAGCCCTCGGTATCGACCGGAGGGAGGTGCAACGGGTCATCGCCATGATCGACGGCAACGAGTACAAGCGGCGTCAGGCCGCTCCGGGCGTCCGCATCACCCCCAAGGCCTTCGGCAAGGACCGCCGGCTCCCCATCACGAACCGGTATCGCGGATAGCTCGTATAATCCCGCTCCGATATGAGTGACTACATCCACAATCCGCAGGCCCTCGGCGTGTCGGTGGGGACCGTCGAGTTGCAGTCCGTGACGTTCAGCGAGCTGCCCCTAGACTCGGGGGAGGTCCTGTCCCCGGTCACGATCGCGTACGAGACGTACGGGCACCTGAACGAAGACCGCAGCAACGCGATCCTCATCCTGCACGCACTCTCCGGCGATGCCCACGCAGCCGGGTACTACCCGGGTGACAGCAAGCCGGGCTGGTGGGAGACGATGATCGGCCCGGGCAAGGGCTTCGACACGGACCGCTATTTCGTGATCTCCTCCAACGTCATCGGCGGGTGCAAGGGCAGCAGCGGCCCCAGCAGCATCGACCCGGCCACCGGCAGGGAGTACGGGCTCCGCTTTCCCATGGTCACGGTGGGCGACATGGTGCGGGCTCAGAAGCTGCTCGTCGACCATCTGGGCATCGACAGGTTGCTGAGCGTGGCCGGAGGCTCCATGGGCGGCATGCAGGCTTTGGAGTGGACGGTGGCCTATCCGGAACAGGTGGCGTCGTGCATCGCCATCGCCGCCACCCAGAAGCACTCGCCCATGCAGATAGCCTTCAACGAAGTGGGCAGGCAGGCCATCATGGGCGATCCCAATTGGAGGGGTGGCGACTACTACAAAGGGGATCCCCCGGACAGCGGGTTGGCCGTGGCCCGGATGATCGGCCACATAACGTATCTGTCCGACCAATCCATGCACGAGAAGTTCGGGCGCCGCCTGCGGGGCAAACAGGCGCTGGGGTATGACCTGAGCCTGGACTTCGAGGTGGAGAGTTACCTGCGCTACCAAGGGGAACTCTTTACCCGGCGGTTCGACGCGAACACCTACCTCTACATCACCAAAGCCCTGGACTACTTCGACCTTTCGGCGGGACGGGGCGTGTTGGTGGAGGTGTTTCGGGACCTCCCCGACGACATGCGCTTCCTGCTGGTCGCCTTCAGCAGCGACTGGCTCTATCCTCCCTATCAGTCGAAGGAGATCGTACACGCGCTCAAGGGCAACGGCCTGGACTGCTCCTACGTGGAGATGCGCTCGTCGCACGGTCATGACGCTTTTCTGCTCGAGAACAGGGACCTCACCCGGCTGGTGACGCATTTCTTGGAGACCACCGCCCGGCGGCGAGGGGTGCGCCTTGGCTAGCGGCGTGCCCCGCAACGCCGCCGGGGTTCGCTGGGACCACCTCTTCATCGTCGACGTGGTGCCCCCGGGATCCCGAGTGCTCGACCTCGGGTGCGGACGGGGGACCCTGCTCAAGATGCTGATCGACCAGAAGCAGGTGCGGGGGACCGGCATCGAGATAGTCGAGGAGAAGGTGTACGACGCCGTGGCCAAGGGAGTGACGGTCTACCACGGGGACTTCGACGAGGGTCTGGCCTATTACCCCGACAACAGCTTCGATTACGTCGTACTGAGCCAGACCCTGCAGGAGGCCCGGGAGACCGCGGCTGTGTTGACCGAGGCCCTGCGGGTCGGCAGGTTCGTGGTTGCCAGCTTCCCCAACTTCGGGCACTGGAAGGCCCGCTGGCAACTCTTGGTGACAGGGCGGGCGCCGGTCACCGAGTCCCTGCCGTACCAGTGGTACAACACCCCCAACATCCACTCTCTCACCATCAAAGACTTCCGTATCTTCACCAGGGAGCAAGGCATACGCATCGTCCGCCATTTCTACGTGGGGCCCAAACGCCCCCTGCGGTTCTGGCCCAACGCGCGCGCCGCCTATGGTGTGTTCGTCTTGGAGAGGCTCGCGGGGTAGAATGGGCGGGCGCAGGGGCCCATAGCTCAGTCGGTTAGAGCTGCCGACTCATAATCGGCCGGTCGCAGGTTCGAGTCCTGCTGGGCCCACTTAGAAAGCCCTGCATCTGGCGGGGTTTTCTCTTGGCGGAGGGAGCCGTAGATGGGCGAGCAGACGGTTTGACGGCCAAACTGACGGCCAAACTCTGCCAGTGCCCTGTTGTCTCAGCCCTGAGCACCGAATACCTCATCCATGGCCCGGGCCGCTTCCCGGTCCGCCTCGGGCAGTAGGTGGGTGTAGAGATTGGCCGTGATCGCTATCTGAGAGTGCCCGAGAATCTCCATGACGAGCCGCAGGCTGCAGCCTTTGGCGAAGAGCAAGGACGCGCAGGAGTGCCTGAGATCATGGAAACGGATCCGCCTTAGCTCCGGTAGCCCTGCCTTTTTCTGCTTCGCGTTGTAGGCTTCCACGAGCGCGGTATGGTGCTTGTAGATATGCTCCGGGGACAGGGGGAGCCCGTGGCGCGTCGTGAACACATACCCGGTCTCATGCCAGCCGTAGCCCGGTTTCAGGCCGAGCTCTTCACGCTTCTGCTGGTCGGCGGGCCCTGCCTTCAGTTGCGCGGCCGTCTGCCGCTTGCGGTGATCCTTCAGGACGGCGACGACGAACGAAGGGAGGGGCAGGGCCCGGCGGCTGGTGCGGGACTTCGGCTCGACCTCCACCGTGCCCTTTCCCTTCTGGCGTTGAAGGGCTGAGCGGACGTACAACCGGCCGTCGTCCAGGTCCACCGCATCCCACTTGAGCCCGAGCACCTCTCCCTGCCGGAGCCCCAGCGCGAGGGTGAGGGTGAACAAAGCCTCGAGCGGGTGGCCCTTGACGCCCTGCAGGAACGCCTGAGCCTCTTCGATGCTGTAGGGTGTGATCGGCTCGCGCCGGACGGTCGGCGCCGACACGAGCGCCGCGACGTTGCGGTGAACGAGGTTCCGCCGCACGGCCGTATTGAGGGCATGACGCAGGACCGCATGACAGTATTGGACCGTCCGAGGTGAGAGGCCCTCTTCTATCTTGGCGTTCATGAACTCTTCGACGTGATCGGCGGTGAGCCTGGACAGTCGCTTCTTGCCCAGCTTCGGTTTCAGGTGCAGGCGGATGATCTGCTCATAGCCCCGGTGTGACGAGTACCGCAGTTTGGGTTTGGCCGTGTGCTCGAGCCAGTGGTCGAGGAATGCGCCGACAGTGAGCCGATCGTCCGCCGGCGGGAGCCCCTTGTCCCGGTCGGCGAGCAGCGTTCGGATCTTGACCTGGACCTCTTGCTGGGTCTCGCCATAGACGGACTTCCGCCGGCGCCTTCCGTCTTCCCAGCCAAGGTCAACGCGACCCTCCCAGCGGCCGTCTGTGCGCTGGTAGACGGCGCCGTCACCGCGTCCTCTACGCTTCGCCATGAACACCCCCTCCTCTATTCGGCCTTCGAGTCTCCGATGTCGGATTCGTCCGGGAGCTTGCCCATATGCTCCATGCCGTTGAGAAGTGAAGCGGCCACCTCTCCCCGCGCCGCGGGTGGAATATCGCTCCACCCTTCCGGCCAGACGTCTTCGATGCCGGCGCCGTTCGCCAGGCGGTCCAGATTCGCCCGAGCGTTGCGGCCCATCTGCTGCAAGGCGCCGTACATCATGGACCGCAGATGCCTCAGAGCGTGCCGCTGGACAGACGGATGCAGCCGGGCCAGTTCCTCAAGACGTCCAATTGTCAAGGGCGCCGCGACCGCCCGGCGGGCCTCGAGGCTGTAGAACCACTCCAGGCCTCGAGAATATCCGGTCAGCTGCTGTTCGGCTCTCCGGAACCGCGACTCGAAATCGCGTGGGCTCTTGTGAGACCACCGCGGGTACCTGCTGTTCCAATATGCCATGAGCGTACGCCAGGGTGTGCCCGGGGGGTTCTCAAGACAGACGAAACGCACCAATGCGGCCGCTCGTGCCTCCATGGTCCGGGTGGCTCGAATCCACCCAGCTTCGCTCAAGCGAGGCCATGCCTTCTCGAGGGCCGCAACGACTGCCCGGCGCGATAGTCGATGATCGAAGCTCACCTCCACCCGATCAGCCAAGAGCGCCGGATTGTCGGTGCTCACGTCGAACACACGCCGCAATTGAAAAGGTTGCCAGTCGGCCGCAGCCCCACCGGCCGCTCGCAGGTCCCGCCAAAGGCTCCACCGCGGATCCGTTGCGCCGGGCCTTGGTTCCGGATCGGCATCGGCCATGATCTCGGCTGTCACAAAACCTGCCGCCTGAAGGTCTTCTATCACGGCGACAGCGCCCCGGACGATTCGCTCTCGTTCGGGCGCCGGCGCACTCTTCCAGTGTCGATCGGCCCCCCGCAGTTGTAGGTATCTGCGGGTCTGGTCGGAGAGCGGCCTTCCCAACCGTTGCTCAAGCATGTCCCAGAATGTAGGCATTTAAGACCCTACGTTGCTCGCTAACTAATCTAGAGTCTACGCTTAGACCAACACTGAGTCAAGCGCGAGGCGAGGTGAAACGTGAAGCGCATACAGCGAGAGCGAGCGGCCCGAAGGTGGAGCAAGAGCGAATTGGCTCGCCGGGCCCACATGGCAAACAGCACGGTCGGGGCGATTGAGGCCGGTAGATTCAAGCCCTACGCATCGCAGCTTGAGAAACTGTCGAGGGCTCTCGACTGGCCCGGCGAGCCTGACGAGTTGTTGGACGAGGTGGAGTAATGGACCGGCCGGTACTCACACCGGCGCTGCTCCGCATCTCCGAGGCCGCACAGTTGGCCGGCTGTGGGAGGACTACAGCCTACGAACTCGCCGCTTCGGGTGAGTGGCCCACGGTTGAGACGCCGTATGGGCGCCGGGTCGTTACTGCTGGCCTGCTCAAGTGGATCGAAAAGCTGCAGGAGGTGGAGCGGTGAAGCTCCACCCGCCCGATGCCACGGTCAGCCAAGAGGAGGCCTTCCAGGTCTACAACGCGGACCTGAAGGACCTCTCACTTGCCGAACTCGAGTATGAGCGCTGGCGAGCGGCGCGTATCGCGGAGCGTTTCCGACAGGGCGGCATCTATCGAGGCCTTACTCGGCTGACCGTTTCGGAATGGGCCGAGGAGAGGATCCGGCTCTGCTTGGAACTTGAGCACAAGGCCCTGGGGGCAACCGCGCCGGCGCGGCGGCCGAGGGGCAAGGTGAAAGCATGGACGTGAAGCCCACCTTGACCGCAGCCCCCGGCTCGTATGTTGTCACCTGGTGCTTTCCCGGAGTCCGCGTAGACTTCGAGGCCGATCGCATCCGCACCAGTCAGAGTAGGGGGACCGTCCAGGCCCGGCTCAGGGTGAACGAGGTCTTCCCCGACCGAGTGGTGCCGCTCCATCACGCGAACATCAACCTGGCCGCCGGTCAGACCCGCCACCAGCTGGCCTCGGCCTTCGAGGAGCGATTCCCCCGAAAGCACATCAACTGGGACCAGCTGATAGAGGAGTCCTGCCGGCTGATCCTCGAGCGCGAAGAGCAGGGTTTCGCCGTCGAACGGCTGACCGCGACCGACCGGCTGGAGCCCGAATATCTACTGGCCCCGCTCATCATGGACGGCGTGGCGAATCTGATCTTCGCGCCCGGCGGCAGCGGCAAGAGCTACCTCGGGCTCTACGTCGCCCTTCTTGCTGAGAACGGTCTGGATCTCGACTTGCAGCCCGGGCGCCAGACCAACACCTTGTTTCTCGACTTTGAGACGAGCAGAGCAGAGACGGGACGCCGCTGTACGCTGTTGGCAGCCGGTATCGAGCGGCGCCTCGTCGGTCGCAGACTCAGCTTCCCGACCTACGGCCGTGGGGTCGGCGTGCTCGCGGACCGCACGTCTGATGTCGCCCGCGTCATTGCCGAGCACGCTATCGGCCTGGTCCTCATCGACTCTGCCGGCGCCGCGGCCGGAGGCGACATCCTCAGCGCGGAAACGGCTGTGCGGTTCTTCGAGGCGGTGCGCGTGGTAACCGAGGCCACCGGCGCCGCCGCCCTCATCTTCTCGCACGTGACCAAGACCGACTCAAGGCAGGATGACGCGCACCGGGCGCCGGTCGGATCCGTTTTCTTCACCAACCTGTCGCGCCTGGTGTGGGAACTGCGAAGTGAGGAGTTGGCGGACGGCCTACAGGTCGGCCTTTTCTGCCGCAAAGCCAACGCCGGCCGCCCGGCCCCTGTGGGCTTCCGGTTCATCTTCGACCGCGGCGCCGTCGTGGTGGAACGGGCGCCCGTGAAGGACGTGCGGACGGATGAGTCGGCGATCAGGGACATGATCCTCTCAGAGCTTGAACACGGGGCCTGCGGGCCTTCGGAGCTTGCCGCGACCATAGGCACGACTCCCGGCACGATCAGCAAGACGTTGACCGCCCTCAAGGACAAAGGACTCGTGAAGAACGCAGGCCGCGGCAGCTGGGTTCTTGCCGGTGAAAGGGGAGCGGCATGAATCTTACCGTGGTAAGAACCACAAATTTTACCGGTAAGAGAAATAGAGGGGAACGGGAATCTTACCGTTCCTATTTCTCTATAAGGGGTAAGGTAAGAAACTCCACCGGAGGCCCGCCTATGAGAATCGAGATCAAACCCTCGGCACGCTCGACTGCGGAGGCGCCCCTGTGGTCGTGGCGCATCTGGGACGGCGGCCGCTCCCTTGCCTTTGGCGTCGCGGCCTCGAGGGAGGAGGCCTCGGAGCAGGCGGAGCGGGAGATGCAGAAGCACCAGGGTCGGCAGGGCTTCAACCTCATGGAGGGGTTTGGACTATGAGCGAACAGCAAGAGCCTTGGACGGGGCAGGTCCCACCCCATGGCGCCGAGTTCATCATCGACCGCCAGGACACGCCGGCGGGCCGCCTGGTGAGCTTCACCTGCCCGGACTGCGGGGCCAGACTCGCGGCATTCATCGTGGGCAACCCGAAGAGCAAGCTGCGGCCCCGGTGGTGGGAGTGCCGGAAGTGCGGCTGCAATCGGGGCGTGGGGAGGCTGCAGGCATGAGCCGGTACGCCCTGAGCGTGCATCCGTCCGCTGGTGGTGGTAAACTGAAAAGCGCACGCGTTCAGGTATTCGACGGAGTGATCGGTGCCTTGAGGCGGGAGTCGTCAAGCGTGCTAAGCGACCAAGAAACCGTCTTGAAAGAGGCATCATCATGAACCGACTCGAAGAGATCGAGGAACGGCTGGCCGAGATTCGCGGCTTGCTCGATAGGCCCGACGCCGATCTTGCGGCCCTGGAGGCCGAGATCGAATCCCTCACCACCGAGCGCAAGGCCCTAGTGGAGGCCATCGCGAAGCGCCAGGCGCGCGTGGATGCGGTCGTCAACGGCGACTGGCCGGTCATCCGCAGGTTCCCGAGTTCAGGCGACGACCCGCCCCTTGAGGAGCCGAGCGATTCGGCCCGGCGCATCATTGACCGTATGCACAAGCGTGGGCTTCTGCCCGCTTCCGCCGCCGCCCTGGCCGAACGACTGGTCACGAGCGACGATGAGGGAACCCGCGGGTTCGCTTCTCGCTGGGCCCAGGCCACCGGCGACGACAAGTACGCGCGTGCGTTCTTCAAGCTGCTCGCCGATCCCGCCAAGGGGCACATGCTCTGGACCGAGGAAGAGCGGGCCGCCTACCAGCGCGTCCAAGGGCTGAAGGTGGAGATGCGCGGCATGACCACCGGTCCGGGCTATGGCGGCGAGATGCTGCCCCTGTACCTTGACCCGGCCATCCTGCTCACCTCGGAAGGTTCTACCAACCCACTTCGGCAGATCGCCCGCGTAGTGACGACCACCTCGAACGCTTGGCAAGGCGTGACCTCCGCCGGCGTTAGCGCCGAATGGAAAGCGGAGGCCGATGAAGCGGCCGATGCCACTCCATCGCTGGACGAGGCCAAGATCCCCGTCTACTTCGGCGATGCCTTTGTGCCGTATTCCTACGAGGTCGCACAAGATGCGCTGCGGCACAGCGAGGAATTGGCCCGCATCCTCATTGACGCGGCCGACCAGCTGCAGGCAGAGGCCTTCACGACCGGCAGCGGCAGCGGTCAGCCCACCGGCTTTGTGACCGCCCTGGACGGCACCTCCTCGGAGGTGAGCCCGGCCACGGCGGAGACCTTCGCCGCCGCCGACGTCTACGCGGTGCAGAACGCGCTGCCGGCACGGTTCCAGTCTCAGGCGCGTTGGGTGGCCGGTCTGTCGACCATCAACGCGATCGCACAGTTCGAAACCGAGAACGGCGCCCGGGTGTTCCCGGAGGTGGCGGACGGACGGCTGCTCCGCCGGCCGCTTCACGAGTGCTCGAACATGGCGGGAGCAGATGAGATCAACCCGTCTGCCACGGCCGACAACCTCATTCTGGCCTACGGCGACTGGCAGAACTTCGTGATCGTGGACCGCATCGGGAGCATGATCGAACTCATCCCGCAGGTCTTCGGCACGAACGGTCGTCCGACTGGTCAGCGGGGCGCCTTCCTGTGGTTCCGGACTGGCTCCGATGTCGTCGTGCCCGAGGCCTTCCGGATTCTCAACGTGGCGACGACCGCGTAGGAAAGACGGCGGTCTGACATGAAGCGGTCGCGGGTTCCGGGTGCATGGCCCGCCATGCTGTCCTGCCGCGCCCAAAGAGGGCAGCAGTTGCTCCTTCCGGGCAAGGCCGGCGTCGGGGGGGATGCTCTTCCGGCGCCGGCCCTCCCCCCATACGAAGAATCAGTAGATGCTCCACAGGGACCGGGGAGGGCACCTCAAATCCATCGCGCGACAGGGAACACGGGACTAGGGGGAGTTCAGCCCCATGACTGGGAACGACATAGAACCCACAGAACAGCAGAGGATCGACAAAGAAAAGCGCATCAAGCGGGAGAAGGCGAAACTTCGCCGCCTGCTCGTTAACATGGAGCCCGATCGGCTCCGCGCCGCACAGGGGCTTATCGACACTGCCGCTTTCCTCGCGGTGACGCTTGCCGACTTGCGGGCCCACCTGAACGAGCACGGCATGACCGTCTGCTACCAGAACGGCCCGAACCAGAGCGGGGTGAAACAGGCCCCCGAGGCGTACCTGCTCTCAATCCTCACGCCGCAATACCGGGCGACCTTCAAACTGCTCATGGACCTGCTGCCACAGTCGGCGCCGGCGTCCAAAGAAGACGCCCTCATGGCTTGGGTGAGCGGTGACTACCAGGGGGCGGACGCGGCGCTTGCCGAGCAGGACCGCGCCTGCCGTTGCAGCAGCACCGGCGCATGAGGCGGGCGGCCCCTGTCCACCGCAAAGAGGCGGGAGGTAGTAGGACTACCCCCCGCCTCCATCGTCGCGGCCTGAGCGATTCTGTGAACGCCTACGCGGCCTCACAGTGCGAGGCAAGCCAACGGCGCAAGGCCACCGCCTCGTGCTCTTCTAGGGGTCGGAGGCCGCGCTTGACCTCCCAGGCCGCGGTATGCCCGAGCCCGATCGCCTCTGGCTGGTCGGCGAGCGCGCCTTCCAGGACGGGCTCTACGGGCTCGCCCGCAGCGTGCTCGAGCGGCTGCTCGAGCGCCATCCCGCCGCGCCCCGCGTCCCCGAGGCCACGCTGCTGCTGGGCCAGACGCTCCTGGCCGAGGGGGCGGCC
>CAYNPL010000010.1:75843-110688 GCA_964399135.1 uncultured Gaiellales bacterium | reverse complement strand
ACGACTTCTTCTCCTCCCCCTCTCCCAACGGCGCGTAGGTGATGTTCATGGGGTTTTTCAGCCGCACCGTCACTCCCCCCACGGCATCGACCATGTCCACCAGACCCAGCATGTCGACCACTGCGTAGTAGTCGATGGGGATACCCAGGATCAGGCTGGCCGTCTCTCTGATCGCCTCCGCCCCCGGGTCGCCGCCCTCGGGGGCGAGTTCGGGGTGCTGCCAACCCTGGAAGTACAGGCTGTTGATGATGTCGGAGTAGGTGGTCTTGCCCAGCGCCGCCGCCGTCTTCTCTCCCAGTGGGGTTTCGGTGGTGTTCCGGGGTATGCCGAAGAGGGCGACGTTGCCGGTCTTGAGGTCGATGGAAGCCACGTTGATGGAGTCAGCCCGGGCCCCCTTGCGACCGTATCCTCCGTCAGAACCGATCAGAAGTATGGTGATGCGGTCGTCCGAGCCCCAATCCAGTCTGGCTTCGGTCGTGGTGGTGGTGCGGCTGGTGCCCGTGCTACCCGTACCGGAGGCACCCTTGGTGGTGGAGGTGGTCGCGGGCTCGTCACTGCTCCCAGCGAAGACCGAGGTCAGCAGGCTGTGCGAGACCACGGTGTAGTAGCCGGCCACGGCGTGCGGTGCGATGGTCAGGATGAGCAGAGCGGCCAAGGCCGCCCCGATGAGTCCTACTCTCAGACCTTGCGGGCGAGACGGGCTGTAGCTGCCCGCCTTGACGGTGAGGTAGGCGTCGACCATCGCGAACACCCGAAAGAGGAGCAGCAACACGTTGAAACCCATCAGCCCCAGCAGGACCTTGGGCTGGACCGCATAGGAGAGGAGGGTGTCGGTACCCCTGGCGAGAAGAACCAGGCCGGCTACCAAGATGACACCCACGATAGCGAGCATCACGAAGCCCCGCCGGCGTGCGCCCGCCAAGAGCTGCCCGGTGCCCGGGATGAGGAACGACAAGAAGGCGCGCAGCAGGCGGCGCGGATATGTGTCGTGAGGCCGGGTGTAGTACTCAGCGCGCTTCATCGGTCACCGGCTGCTAGGACAGGTCGCAGGTGCGCAGTGTTCCCGCGCGCGCCGGAGGCGCGCGCATTCGCACCAGGTGTTGGACGTCGGCACATTATTCCCTCTGCGGGCCCGGGTGTCAAAAGCTCAAGGACGCGTGATATGGTCAAAGGGGCGCCTGGGCCCCGCGCGGCATCCTCTGCAAGATCGAACGAGCGGAAAGCGAGGTGCGATGAGTCTTGCCGGCAGAGTAGCGCTGGTCACCGGGGGAGGGAGCGGAATCGGAGCCGCTTGCGCCCGCCGTTTCGCCGCCGAAGGCGCCCGGGTGGCGATCATGGGACGGCGGCGCGAGCTGCTGCAGAAGGTGGCGGATGAGACGGGAGGTCTTGCCATCGCCGGAGACGCCGCCGATGCGGCCGCCATGCGCGCCGCCCTAGAGTCCATCCGGGCCGCGTGGGGTGGTCTTGACATCCTGGTGGCCGCGGCCGGGAGCACCGCCGAGGGTGCCGCCCTCGATATCTCAGACGATGCCTGGGCGCAGGGCCTGCGGGCCAACCTCACCACAGCCTTCGTGGCGGCCCGGGAGTGCCTGCCCCTTCTCCTCGAACGGCGGGGCGCTATCGTCATCGTGTCTTCTATCGCCGGCTTGGCCGCGGGCACCGACGTGTGCGGGTACACCACGGCCAAACACGCCCTCATCGGCCTCACCCGTTCGCTGGCGCGCGACTACGGGCCGCAAGGGGTGCGGGTCAACGCCGTCTGCCCGGGCTGGGTGAAGACGCCCATGGCCGACTCCGAACTGGGAGTGCTGGCCGAGGCCAAGGGACTTACCCTGGACGAGACCTACGCTTTGGTGACCCGGGACGTGCCCCTGCGTCGCCCCGCGGAGCCCGAGGAGATCGCCGCGGTCTGCCTCTTCCTGGCCTCCGACGAGGCCTCGATCGTCACCGGGGCCGTGGTGACCGCGGACGGCGGTTCGACCATCGTCGACGTGCCTACGTTAGCGTTCTGCGAGCTCGACTGACCCTGATGCCGCCACAGGGCCGGGCCCTCGGCGGCGGAAACGACCAAGACAGACGACGGAGGGACCATGATCGTAGCGGTACCGCATCTGCAGAGCTGCGTCAACGCCCATTTCGGCAGCACCACGGAGTTCGTCATCGCCACCGTCGAGGGGACTGCGGTCGCACACACCACCCTCTACCGGATCGAGGGCATGCAGCACGACCACGCCGGCATCGCCTCCTTCCTTAAAGAGCAGGGAGTGGAGGTCATCCTCGCCGGGGGAATGGGAGCCCCCATGCAGCAGGCTCTGAAGCAGGCCGGCTTCGCGGTCTATTGCGGCGTGTCCGGACCGGTGGTCACCGCGGTGGAGGCGTTCGCCCGCGGCGAGCTCACGCAGTCCGACGCCACCTGCGGCCACCATCACGGCTGATACCGGAATGATCGTATCGGTGTCGGGCACCACCGCTGGCGCCCCCATGCGGAACCGGGCCGCGCTCGGGCCGCGTCGGACCTCCGTAGGCGCGGATGACGCCGGGGCGTCTGCCGCCGGGGCCTCTGCCGCCGGGGCGCCCGCCGCCGCCTTCCGCAGGGGACCGTCTCAAGGAGGGACACCATGGAGCCGGTATCAGGCCATAGCACGACGGCACGCCCCGTCTTCCTGCTTCTGCTTTCGGCGCTCGCACTGGGGACGCTCTTGCTGACCGCAGGATGCGGGACGGCTGATCCGGGCGGGGCAGAAGGGAACGGCACTGCTCCCACCACGGCGGCGGAGCAAACGGTCCTCGCAGCCTCCCACCTTTCGCGGGCTACGGCCCCCGCGCCCCGTGACGACGTCCTTTCCGCATCCGGATCGCTCGGATCCTTCGCCGCCGATCTGTATGGGGTGCTGGCCAAGGAAGCCGGGGACAGCAACCTGGTCTTCTCCCCCGCTAGCGTCGTGACCGCTCTGGTGATGACCTACGCGGGCGCGGAAGGGACTACGGCTGAGGAGATGGCCGCCACCCTGCACCTCGGCCTGGAAGGTGACACGCTCCACCAGGCCTTCAACTCCCTCGACCGCATCCTCGAATCGAGGAGTTGGGAAGGCAAGGACGCCGAGGGCAAAGACGTGGGGGTGCTGGTCCGCACCGCCAACAGTCTGTGGGCCCAGAGGGACCTCGCGTTCCAGCAACCGTTCCTCGACACCCTGGCCCTCAACTATGGCGCGGGCGTCCGCCTGGTCGACTACAAGACCGAAGCCGAGAGGGCCCGTCGAGCCATCAACGATTGGGTGGCCGGACAGACCGAGGACAAGATCACGGATCTCATCCCCGAGGGGGCGCTCGACGCCCTCACCAGGTTGGTGCTGGTGAACGCGGTCTACCTGGACGCCACTTGGGCCAACCAGTTCGACAAGGCCTTGACCACCGACGGACGGTTCACCACCATCGGCGGTGACCCTGTCACCACGCCGATGATGCGGCAGTCGGCCGGGTTCCCCTACGCGAAGGGCGAAGGCTGGCAGGCTGTCGAACTGCCCTACCTGCGCGACGAACTGTCGATGATCGTGATCGTTCCCGACGAGGGCGGGTTCGCCCAGGTGGAGGGGCGCCTGGCGGAGGGTCTCATCGCCGAGGTGCGTGCGCTCTTGAGCCCCGGCGCGGAGGTGGATCTCAGCCTGCCCAAGTTCGAATTCCGCACCCAGGCCGGTCTGAGCGACGCCCTCCGGGCTCTGGGCATGCAGAGGGCGTTCGACCCCCAAGCCGCGGACTTCTCGGGGATGACCGAGGAAGAGGCCCTCTTCATCGATGACGTCATCCATGAGGCCTACATCGCCGTGGACGAAGAGGGGACCGAGGCAGCCGCCGCCACGGCCGTCGTCATGCGGGCGACCGCGATGCCGGCGCAGCAGATCACCCTGGTGGTGGACCGCCCCTTCTTGTTCGCGCTGCAGGACCGGGACACGGGCGCCCTCTTGTTCCTGGGCAGGGTGACCGACCCCACGGCCTGAGCGGGCCGGCGCCTTCCGATTGAGTCGCGCCCGTCCTGGGAATACTGGGGGCACCGCTTGGAATCGAAAGGAGAGCCGCGCGTATGAACATCAAGGGATCGAAGACGGAGCAGAACCTGCTCAAGGCCTTCGCGGGCGAGAGCCAGGCCCGCAACCGCTACACCTTCTTCGCCAGCCAGGCCAAGAAGGAAGGGTTCGAACAGATCGCCGCCATCTTCCTGGAGACCGCCGACAACGAGAAGGAGCACGCCGAGGTGTTCTTCGGCTACCTCAAGGGGGGACCGCTCGAGATCACCGCCACCTATCCCGCCGGCGAGACCCGGAAGACGGCCGACAACCTGCTGGCCGCGGCCGAGGGCGAGAAAGAAGAGTGGGGCTCTCTCTACCCCGAGTTCGCGCAGGTGGCCGAGCAGGAGGGCTTCAGGGACGTGGCGGAGTCGTTCCGCGAGATCGCCGAGGTCGAAGAGCAGCACGAGCTTCGCTACCGCAAGCTGCTGGCCAACGTCGAGAGCGGCCGGGTGTTCAAGCGCGACACCGTGGTCAAGTGGCATTGCCGCAACTGCGGGTACATCCACGAGGGGACCGAGGCCCCCGACGAGTGTCCGGCGTGCAAGCACGCCCAAGCCTACTACGAGCTCTGGGCCGAGACCTACTGAGCGACGGTGCCGGGCCGCCTCCCCGGCCACACGGAGCCGAAGACATAGCCGTTCTGAGCGCCGCCGGCCCGAAGTCTCGGGCCGGCGGCGCTCATTCGTGTGCCTCAGCCCCGGGACATGCGCTAACCTTGAGGTCGATCCCGCATCGCACTCGTGAGAGGAGGACGACATGAAGTTCAAGAACGCCGCCGGGATGAACATGCCCGTCCTCAAGCGGCTTCCCGCCGGGACCTACTACTGGTGCCAGTGTGGCGAAACCAAGAACGTCCCCTTCTGTGACGGCTCCCACGAAGGTACCGGCATCGAACCTCTGGCCTTCGAGAGCAAGGGCATGGGGACGGTGTCGCTCTGCAGTTGCGGACTGACGGCCAAGGCGCCGCAGTGCGACGGTAAGCACCAAGACTACCGCTGACCGAGGGACCGGCACCGCCGCGATGAGCGTGTACGAGGACATCCGCCTCGAGGGACACATCATCGACTCCCTGCTCCTGCCGCGAGTGCTGGACGACATCCTGGAGCGGGGCGGCGAGTATCGCATCCTCCGCTTTCGCATGGGCCGGCAGAAGGACGACCATTCCCTCGCCTTGCTGCGCGTCACAGCGGATGACGAAGAGCACCTTGGCGCTATCCTCCGCGACCTGCAGCAACACGGGGTCGAGATCGTGGAGCAGGAGGACGTCCGCCTCGAGCCCGCCCCTGCCGACGGCGTCTTTCCCGAGGGTTTCTATTCCACCACCAACCTCGACACCTTCATTCGCAGGGAGGGGCGCTGGATCCCGGTGGAGTGGCCGGAGATGGACTGCGGCATCCTGGTCGACGCGGACGGAGGCCAAGCCCGCACCGTGCCTCTGATCCAGGTGAAGAGGGGAGACCTCATCGTGGTGGGCACCCGTGGCATCCGGGTGGTCCCCCTGGGACGCGACCGGGCTTCCCGCGCCTTCGAGTTCATGGGGTCGGCGGTCTCGTCGGAGAAGCCCAAGCGGTTGGTGGTGGCCAAGGTGGCCCGTCTCATGCGGGAGAACCGCGCCCAAGGCGACAAGATCGTGGCCGTGTTGGGACCGGCGGTGGTGCACACGGGAGCCGCTCCCGCCTTCGCCGGATTGGTGGCCGGCGGCTGGATCGACGTGGTGTTGGGTGGCAACGCCGTAGCGGTGCACGACATCGAGTCGGCCCTGTTCAATACCTCTCTGGGGATCAACCTCTCCGAGGGCGAGTCGGTCGAGGGGGGCCACGAGCACCATCTGCGAGCCATCAACCGCATCCGCGCCTGCGGTGGCATCCGTCAGGCGGTGGAACAGGGTGTGCTGACCTCCGGTCTCTTCTACGAGCTCGTGCGGAGCGGCGTACCCTATGTGCTGGCCGGATCCATCCGAGACGACGGCCCCCTGCCCGACGTCATCACCGACTCGGTCGAAGCTCAGCAGGCCATGCGGGAGGCCGTGCGGGGGGCCGGTCTCTGCCTGATGCTGTGCAGCATGCTGCACTCCATCGCCACCGGCAACCTGCTCCCCGCCGCCGTGCCCACGGTGTGCGTAGACATCAATCCTGCGGTGGCGACCAAGCTCTCCGACCGGGGTAGCTTCCAGACCATCGGCATCGTCACCGACGTCGGCCTGTTCCTGGACGAGCTGGTGGCCGAGCTGACCAGGTGATCTACCCTTCCTTTCGCACCTTCCAGATCATCTCGCCCGGCCAGCGCCGGTACCATTCTCTGTCCGATTCATCGCGGTAGCTGCTGACGGCGTCCGGCCCCGGCCGCAGCTCGATGAGGTCTTCGATGATGAAGCCGTGCGCGCGGAACAAGCGGATCCACGCCCCGTACGGCAGCATGAACTCCACGTAACCTTCCCAGGGGAGCGACCACATGCCGAAATAGCCGCCCACCAGCCGGTCGCCCGGGTGTTCCCCCTCGTCGGGGTAGCACATCTCGATGAGGGGAGTGGCGCCACAGAAGGCGAGCAGACCCCCGGGCCGCAGCAGCCGGGCGGCCTCGGGAACGGTGGCGTAGGGGTCGGCGAAGGTCATCCCCCCGTAGTCGCAGAAGATCAAATCGAAGCTGCGGTCCGGTAGAGGGACCGCCTCCGCGCTGGCATGGACCAACGGGAAATCCACGCCGGCTTCCGCCATGAGCCGGCGGGCGTGCTCCAGTTGCTTCTCGGACAGATCGAGGCCGACCGGTCTCGCCCCGGCTCTGGCCAGCGCTATCGACCACTGGGCTCCACCGCAGCCGAGTTCGAGGACATCCAGGCCTCTGACCTCGCCGAGCACCTGGAGGTGTGCTTCGGGGATCTGCCATACCCCCCAGCCCGGACCGCCGGGGGCGGCCAGCTGGGCCCCGTGGTCGCGCTGGTAGGTGTCGCTGTCGGCGTTCCAGCTTTCCCGGTTGGCCGTGGCGTGCTCGGAGAGGGCGCGCGGATCCAGCTCAGGTACGTCCAATTCGATCCTCCTGTTCGCGGTGGCATGCTGGGGGCCGGCTCAGCCTTGGCCCGCCCCCAGTGACTTCACGAAGGTACCATTCTGCAGCTCCCGCCAGGCGGCGTCGAGTTCTTCCCTCGTGTTCATCACGATGGGGCCCCTCCAGGCCACCGGTTCGCGCAGAGGCCTGCCTCCCACCAAGAGAAAGCGGGCCCCGCCTGCTCCAGCCCGTACGGCCACCAGGTCGCCGTCTTCGAACAGCAAGACGGTGCCCGGGCCGGCGGGAGTCGGGTCACCCCCGGTCCCGAAGCGGGCTTCGCCCTCGAAGAGGTAGGCAAAGTAGGTGCGGCCTTCCGGAGCGGCATAGGTCCAGTCCGCGTGCGGCACCAGCGCCACGTCGAGATACTCCGGGTCGATCATCAGGTCGGTCACTGGGCCGATGACTTCGTCCACCCTCCCGCAGACAACCCGGACCGTGCCGGCGGCCTGCTCCATGAGCGGGATAGCAGCCGCGTCGACGCCTTGGTAGCGGGGGGCCATCATCTTGTGGGAGGCGGGGAGGTTGGCCCAGAGTTGGAAGCCGCCCATGCGACCGTCGGCGTCACCACGAGGCATCTCCTGGTGGATGATGCCGGAGCCGGCCGTCATCCACTGCACGTCCCCCGGTCCGATGGTCCCGGAGTTGCCAAGGGAATCGGCATGGTCGACCTCGCCCGCAAGCACGTAGGTAATGGTCTCGATGCCCCGGTGCGGATGCCAGGGGAAGCCCGCCCGATACGAAGAGGGGTCATCCGCCCGGAAGTCGTCGAGCAGGAGGAAGGGATCGAACAGGGTCTCCTGGCCGAAGCCGAAGGCCCGCCGCAGATGGACACCGGCCCCTTCGACCGTGGGATGCCCGACCCAGGCCGTGCGGATATGGCGGATGGCTCCCATGGTCAAGGACATGCCCGCGAGGACATCGGGTCAAACCCCGTGCGGCAGGCGGAGCCCGCAGGGGGAACGTCCGGGCCGCCAGGACGCTCCTACTGTGCGAACATAGGCAGGGTATCGACCCCCCACCCGGACCGGTGGACTTCCGGTCCGGGCGAGAAAGGCAGGCCGCATGCAAGACAAGGCCGATCCCCGAGTGGTGCTGGCCACCGACCACGGTGACATCGTCATCGAGTTGGACCCGGTCAGGGCTCCCGTCACCACCGAGAACTTCCTCTCCTACGTGTCCGCCGGGCACTACGACGGCACCGTGTTCCACCGGGTCATCCCCGGCTTCATGATCCAGGGGGGAGGCTTCACAGCGGAGATGGACCAGAAGCAGACCCAGGCCCCCATCGCCAACGAGGCCGACAACGGCCTCAAGAACGACCGCGGCACCATCGCCATGGCCCGCACCTCCGACCCGCACAGCGCCGGCAGCCAGTTCTTCATCAACCTCAAGGACAACGACTTCCTCAACCACACCTCCAAGACCTCGCAGGGCTGGGGCTACGCCGTGTTCGGCAAAGTGGTGGAGGGGATGGACGTGGTGGATGCCATCGCGGCGGTCAAGACGGGGGCTCACGGCCCTCACCGGGACGTCCCCCTGGTCCCGGTGGTGGTCACCAGGGCCTCCCTCCAGGAGTAGCCGCGGCCCGACCGTGAAGCCCGGCGTGTCGAGATCCCGAACACGGGCAGGCCTGTCCCTGCTGCTGGCGGCGGTCGTAGCGGCCGCCTTCCTGGCGGGCGGGACTGCCTCCGCGGCGGCGCGACCCGTCACGGCTGAGCCCGTCCTCAGCATCACCCCCACGCTCCCGGCGCCTGAGCCCACCGCCCCCGCCATCAGTGCCGACGCGGCCATCCTCGTCGACATGGCCACCGGCGCCGTCTTCTATTCCCGCAACGCCGACGAACGATTGCCGATGGCGTCCACCACCAAGATCATGACCGCCCTGCTGGTCTTGGAATCGCTCGACCTTGACAAGAAGGTCCGAGTGCCGGGGTCCGCCGTGGGGGTGCCGGGCTCGGTGGCCGGCCTGCGGAGCGGCGAGAGGCTCACGGTGAGGCAGCTCTTGTACGCCCTGCTGCTGGCCAGCGGGAACGACGCCGCCGTCACTTTGGCGCTGGCCACCGAGGGCAGCAACGACCGGTTCGTGGCCAGGATGAACGCGAAGGCGAAGGAGCTGGGGCTGGCCGAGACCCACTTTGTCAACGCCAACGGCCTCCATCACGAGCAGCACCATGCCTCTGCCCGGGACCTGGCCCGGCTGGCTGCGGTCGCCCTGCAAGACCCGGTGTTCCGCCGGATCGTGAGGACCCAGGAATACGATCTCGGAGGCGGGCGCTTGCTCAAGAACAGCAATCCCCTCTTGGCAAAGGCTGCCTGGATCAACGGCGTCAAGACCGGATCGACACCCTATGCCGGCCACTGCCTGGTGGCTTCGGGCACGAGGGACGGGCTGACCCTCATCAGCGTGATCCTGGGGGCAGCCGACGACCAGACCCGGACCGCCGAGACGGAGGCCCTGCTCAATTACGGCTTCTCGTTGTGTCCCCTCACCAACCTGGTCGACCGGGGGGCGGTGATCGCCGAGGTGGCCGTGCCCGATCCCCTGGGCCGGCAAGTCAGGCTGGTCACAGACGCCCCACTCACCCGCCGGGTCCTGGGACCGGATCCCGTCACGGGAGACGTGGTCCTCTACCGCGAAGTGGCTCTGCCCGTGGAGGCGGGCGAGGTCATGGGAGAACTGCGGTTCACTCAGGACGGACAAGACCTGGGAGCCGTCAACCTGATCGCGGCCCGCTCGCTGGCGAAGGCCAACCTGCCCATGATCCTCGCCCACTGGCGCGACATGTGGCCGCCAGGGATCGCGCTGGAGCGCTGGGGGCAGACCACGCCCCGCCGATCGTGACCCCGATCACCGCTTGGAACTGCTAGCCTAGCGGCATGCTTCCACCGCTCTTGATCGTCAACCCGGTCTCGGGTGGTCACGGCGGCTCAGCCGACCTGGCCCATGTGCTCGCCCGCGTGGAAGACGTGTTCGGGGACGTGGACATACGCTACACGACGCGGCGCGGCCACGCGCGCGAGTTGGCCCAGAAAGGCACGGCGGCCGGTCACCCCCTGCTTGTCGCGGTGGGTGGGGACGGCACGTTCAGCGAGGTGGTCAGCGGCGTCCTGGAGGCGGCGGCCGCGGACGGTGGCGACGACAGGCGACCGACCGGCACCATCCCGGCCGTCGGACTGATCAACTCCGGCACCGGAGGCGATTTTCGCCGCAGCCTGGGGATCGGGGCCGGCTACGAGAGTTGCCTGGCCGCGCTCGCCCTGGGCAGGGAGCGGTTGATCGACGTGGGGGCCGCGGTCTTCGCAGACACGGCCGGACAAACGACGCGCCGCTATTTCGTCAACGTCCTCTCCGCCGGGCTGGGCGGGCTCGTCGACCGCTATGTCGAGACCATGCCCTCCTTCCTCGGGGGGAGGGCGGCCTACTACGCCGCAGCGCTGCGCGCGGTCCTGGCCAGCAAAGAGCGGCGGGTCTCGGCCCGCGTCACCTGGCAGGGAGAGACGGTTGAGAAGACCGTCCCCGCCTATCTCATCGCGGTGTGCAACGGGCGCTGGTTCGGCGGCGGCATGGACGTAGCTCCCATGGCTTTGCCCGACGACGGCCGCTTGGAGGTGGTGACCGTGACCGCTCCGTCGAAACCCTATTTGGCCCGGCAGGTGCGCACCGTCTATGCGGGCCGCCATCTCGACGAGCCCACCGTGCACCATTTCCCGTGCGAGCGGATCGAGTTGAGCCTCGACGACGAGGCAGCCGAGCGCCGCTTCCTTCTGGACGTCGACGGTGACGCCCTTGGGTCGCTCCCCCTCACCATCGAGGTGGTGCCACGCCGCCTGCGCGTGCGCTGCTGAGCCGGCCGTGCTGGCCGAGGCGCTGGATCTGCTCCGTTGCCCCCTCTGCGCCGGCCGCCTGGCCCAACGGGGTGGGGCCCTCCGCTGCCCGGGGGAGCACTCGTTCGACGTGGCCCGCCAGGGTCACGTCGATCTGCTGCCTGGAGGGGCGCACCGGGGGACGGCCGACACCAAAGAGATGGTGGCCGCCCGCGAGAGCTTTCTTGCCGCCGGCCATTTCGCCCGTCTGAGAGAGGCCGTGGCTGCGGCGGCCGTCGGCGCCGTCCGCGCGGCGGAGAGGGCGACGGCCACGGGGGCGGCCCCGGGGACGGCCGCGGCGGCAGAGGCGGCTGCCTCCGTCGGCGGACCCGGCTGCATCGTGGACGCGGGAGCGGGCACCGGTTACTACCTGGCCGGAGTGCTCGACCGCCTGCCCGACCGGGTGGGACTGGCCCTGGACCTTTCCAAGTATGCGATGCGGCGGGCGGCGCGAGCGCACCCGCGCATCGCGGCGGCGGTGGTCTGCGACATCTGGAGCGGTCTCCCGGTGGCCGACCGCTGCGCGGACCTGGTGCTCGATGTCTTCGCTCCCCGCAACCCCGCTGAGTTCAGACGGGTGCTCAGGCCGGGCGGCCGCCTCTTGGTCGTCTCCCCCACCCCCCGGCACTTGGCGGAGCTCGTCCCCACCCTGGGTCTGCTCACGGTGGATGAGCGCAAGGAAGAGCGGCTCGAACGGACTCTGGGCGGGTTCTTCTCCCTGGTCGGCTGCACCCCCCATGAGGAAGCCCTGCTGCTGACGGCGGACGAGGTCGTCAGCCTGGTGGGCATGGGGCCGAGCGCCCGCCACCTCGAGCCGGACGAGGTGCGGGGCCGGCTGGGCGAGCGGCTCCGGGCCCGGCCCGGCCACGGACCCTCTGACCCCGGGATGCCCCGCCTTTTGGTGAGCCTCTCGGTGAAGCTGGCCGAGTATGCCCCCTTGCCGGCCGGGCTTTCGACCCCGGCTCAGCGCCCTCTCTCGTAGACCGCCTGCGCGGCCGCCGGCCCGCCGGCTTTCACGCTGACCCCCTGAGCCCGGAGCACCGCCTCTAGGGCGGTGAGGAACAGCATGACGTTGCGCTCGGTGGCCGAGTGGCCCTGCAGCCCGACCCGCCACACCTTGCCCGCCAGCGGGCCCAGGCCGCCCCCGATCTCGAGCCCGAACCGCTCGAGCAGGGCTCTGCGTGTGGCAAGGTCATCGGCGCCTTCCGGGATGACCACCAGGTTGAGGGTGGCCAACCGCTCGGCCGGCGGCACCTTCATCTGCAGGCCCATGCCCTCCACCCCGGCCACCAGTGCCTCATGGTTGAGCCGGTGCCGAGCGAAGCGCGCTTCCAGTCCCTCCTCCAAGACGATGCGCAGGGCTTCCCGGAGAGCGTAGATCATGTTGACCGGAGCGGTGTGGTGGTACTTGCGTTGGGCCCCCCAGTAGTCGCCGACCATGGTGAGGTCGAGATACCAGGACGGCACTTTGCTCTTGCGCCCCCGCAGCGCGGCTTCCGCCCTTTCGTTGAAGGACAGCGGGGCCAAGCCGGGCGGACACGACAGGCACTTCTGGGTGCCGCTGAAGGCGGCGTCCACCCCCCAGGCGTCCAAGGAGACCTCCACCCCGCCCAAGGAGGTCACGCAGTCCAGCATCACCAGTGCGCCGTGTTCTTTGGCTATGGCGATGATGTCGTCGAGCGGCTGCAGTACCCCCGTTGAGGTCTCCGCGTGCACGACGGCGAAGAGACGGGGCCGCTTGCCCTTGAGAGCCGCCTGCACCGCCTCCGGTCGCACCGCTCTTCCCCACTCCGCCTCGATAGGGATGACCTCCGCCCCCAACCGTCCGGCACAGTCGGCCATGCGGGTGCCGAACACCCCCTTGACCACCACCGCCACCTGGTCACCGGGCTCCACCAGATTGACGAAGCAGGCCTCCATGCCGGCGCTGCCCGTGCCCGACACCGGGATGGTGAGGGCGTTCTGGGTCTGGAACACCGCCCGCAGCAGCTCCTGCGTCTCCGACATCAGGGCGAGGAAGTCGGGGTCCAGATGCCCCAACGTGGGCGCGGCCATGGCCCGCAGCACCCGGGGAGGCACGTCGCTCGGCCCCGGTCCCATCAGCACCCGGGTGGCCGGGTCGAGATCCCTGTAGTGGTCGATATCGGAACCCGCTGCCATCCTCCGCCTCCTGAAGCCCTCAGTCACCGGCCGCCCTTGGCTCGCACACGCCTGTACCCTCCGGTAAGATAGCAGGCGGTCCGCCGCAGCGGCACAGAGAACGGGGGAAGGCGACGACGCTGATCGCACGACTGAGAGGGATCGTAGGCGCGGAGAACGTGCTGGAGAACCCGGTCGACCTGCAGACCTACGAGTATGACGCCTACTTGGAGCGCAGCCTGCCCCGGGCCGTGGTGTTCGTGCGATCCACCGCCGAGGTGTCCGCGGTGGTCAAGGTCTTGGCAGAGGAGCGGGTCCCCTTCGTCCCCCGAGGCTGCGGCACCAACCTCAGCGGAGGGGCCCTAGCCCTTGGCGACAGCGTGGTCATCGAGATGGGCCTGATGAACCGGGTCCTCGCCATCGACATCCCCGATCAACGGATGACCGTGCAGACCGGCGTCTTCAATCTCGACTTGTCCACCGCCTTGGCCCCCTACGGCTACTACTACGCCCCCGACCCGGCCAGCCAGAAGGCCTGCTCGCTGGGGGGCAATATCGCCGAGAACGCGGGGGGACCGCACTGCTTCAAGTACGGGGTCACCGCCAATCATGTGCTGGCGATCGAGGTGGTCCTACCGGATGGGGAGGTCGTGTGGTTGGGCGGTAAAGAGGCCGGCGTACCCGGCCTGGATCTGACCGGAGTCTTCGTGGGAAGCGAGGGCACGCTGGGGATAGCCACCACTGCCGTGCTTCGCATCTTGCGCAGGCCCGAAGCCGTGAAGACCCTGGTCGCGGTCTGCGATTCTTTGGAGGACGGGGGCAACGTGGTCTCGGCTATCGTCGCCGCAGGGATGGTGCCGGCCACCTTGGAGATGGTCGACAACCGCACCATCAACGCGATCGAGGACAGCATGGCCTGCGGTTTTCCCCGGGAAGCGGCGGCTGTTCTCCTTATCGAACTGGATGGTCCCGCCGACGGCATGGAGGAGATGGCCGCGCAGATCGTTGCCCTCTGTCGTTCCGCCGGCATCCGCGAGGTCCGGGTGGCCGCGAACGAGGAGGAGCGGGCCGCTCTCTGGCGAGGTAGGAAGGGGGCCTTCGGCGCCATCTCCCGCCTGGCCGCGAACTACTTGGTGGCGGACGGCACGGTGCCGCGCACCAGGCTGCCGGAGGCACTGCGCCGGGTGGGCGAGATCGCTGATCGCTACGACCTGCCCGTGGCCAACGTGTTCCACGCCGGCGACGGTAACCTCCATCCCTTGCTGTTGTTCGACAGCCGTGACCAGGCGGAGTGCACGCGGGTCATGGCCGCCTGTATGGACATCCTCAAGGTGTGCACCGATCTGGGCGGCACCGTCAGCGGCGAACACGGCATCGGCATCGAGAAGCTGGAGGCCATGCGCTTGATGTTCAAAGAGCAGGAGCTGCGGGCCCAGCGTCTCGTCAAAGAGGCCTTCGACCCGGCCGGAGTGGCAAATCCGGGCAAGGTGCTGCCGGCAGCGGGCGGCCGGCCCGTGGAGCAGGCGGTCCCGGGCGGGACCGTCGCTGGCGGAACGGCCCCAGAAGGAACGGCCGCGGGTGCGGACCCGGCCCGAGCGGCGGTGTTGGTCCGTGTCTGATCGGGCGGCCCAGGCAGGACCCACGCAGCCCCCGGCCGAAGTCCGCCCGGCCGCTGAAGACCAGCTGGGTGAGGTGCTCGCCGCCGCCCAAGCGGCCGACAGTGCAATATGCATAGCCGGCGGCGGCACCAAGTCCACCTGGGGCAACCCAGCCTCCCGTTGCGACCTGGTCTTGAGCACCCGGGCACTGCGCGGCTTCAGCCATGCCGACGCCGACAACCTCACCCTCTCCGCCGCGGCCGGGACCACCATAGCCGAGGCGAAGGCGCAGGCGCGGGCGATGGACCGCGTCCTGCCCCTCGACCCCCGCCATCCGGCGCAAGCCACGGTGGGCGGCGTGGCGGCGACCGCCGACGAGGGGCCGCGGGCCGCGGGCTACGGCGGGGTGCGCGACGTGGTGCTCGGCCTCCGGGCGGTCCTCGTCGACGGGAGCGTGGTCAAGTTTGGCGGACTCACCATGAAGAACGTCGCCGGCTACGACATGACCAAGCTCTTCGTCGGCTCGTTCGGGGTCCTGGGAGTCATCACCGAGGTCACCTTCCGGTTGCTGCCCCGGCCGGAGACGCAGGCCCTCGTCGTGCTCCCCCTTCCGTCTTTGGCCGAAGCCAAGGCCGGCGTGGCCTGCATCCTCGACTCGTATCTTCAGCCGCTCGCCTTGGAGGTGGTCTCGCCCGGGTCGGGAGACCACCCCTTGCTGCTGGCCGGTTTTGCCGGCCACCCGGCCGCCGTGGAACGGTCGGTCAGGGAGGTCAGAGACGCCCATCCCGTGCCCGCCGAGGCCGTCCTCGTCGACGAGGACGCGGAGGGACTCTATGAAGCCCTGGCCGCCGCCGGACCGGGGGGCGGACCTCCGCGGACGGTGGGGGCGCGCGCGAGCGTCCCCCTCAGCCGCGTGCTCGACTACATCGAAGCCGCTGAGACCGGAGCCAGGGCAAACGGGCTCTCCTTGAGCTACCGGGGCAGCGCCGCCCGGGGCGTGATCGACCTCTTCGTGAGCGGCCGGAGCGCCGGCGACAGCCGACACGGCCCTGAAGCGGAGGCCGCCCGGGAGGCTGCCCGGATCGTGGATAAGGTGAGCGCCTTCACCGCCGGCCTCCGCGCCGGCGCCGTGGCCATGGGGGGCTCGCTCGTGATCACCGAGCGGTCGGCACTCCTGCCCCAAGACTTCGACGCCTGGGGTGAGCCGACCCCGGCCGTCGCCGTCATGCGCCGCATCAAGGAGCGCTTCGACCCCCGGGGGGTGCTCAATCCCGGCCGTTTCGTTGGAGGCATCTGATGGCGGAGACGACCGTCACTCCCCCGCCTGAGGAGTTCGTGGCCCTGTACGACCACGTGGTGACCTGCGGCAAGTGCGGGTTCTGCCAGCCCGCCTGTCCCATCTTCCGCGCCACCGGCCGCGAGGCCCACGTGGCCCGGGGCAAGGTGGCTTTGTACCGGAACATCATCGAAGGGCGGACCGAGATCTCTCCAGATGTCAAAGAGGCCTTTGCTCACTGCCTGCTCTGTCGGGCCTGCACCGAGAGCTGCTTCTCGGCGGTCAAGACCGACAAAGTGGTCGTCTCCTTCCGCCATGAATACGGGGAGCGCTTCGGACGGGGCTTCTTGCAGCGCAGGGTGTTCCGCGACCTTCTGCCCCGGCCCCGGCTCATGAGAGGGCTTGTCCGCAGCCTGTGGGCTCTGCGGAAGACGGGCCTGCCTGATCTGGCCAGACGCCTGGGACTGGTGGGACTCCTCAACCCTAAGCTGGAACGGGCCATGGAGCTGAGCCCCGGCACTCCGGGACCCATACTGTCTTCGCGTTTGGCCAAACGGCCGCGGCCCGGCCCGAAGGGCGAAGACGCCCCCAGAGGGCGGGTGGGTTACTGGATGTCGTGCGGCTACAACTACGTCCTCCCGGAGGTGGGCGAGGCCACTGTGCGGGTGCTCGAGCGCCTCGGGAACGAGGTGGAGGTCTTGGACAACTGTTGCTGCGGTCTGGCCGCCTACGGTTACGGCGACATCGACGCGGCCACCGGCCTGGCCCGGGAGAACCTGCGGCGCCTGGGCGACCTCGACCGCTTCGACCGGATAGTGTCCGAGTGCGGGAGCTGCTCCGGGCATCTGAAGGAATACGCCGAGCTGTTGGCCGCAGACCCGGAGTGGGGGGCGCAGGCCGCCGTCCTGGCCGCCAAGACCCGCAGCTTCAGCGAGTTCGTGCAGGAACAGGGCGGACTGGAGCCCCTGCCGGATGTCCCGGCGACCGACGCCACCGGGGGGACTGCGGAGGCCGGCCCGAGCGGAGAGACGGCGGCTCCTGTGGTCGTCACCTACCACGATCCCTGTCATCTCGGCCGCCGTTATCAGAACGTGGTGGACCAGCCCCGCGCGATCATCCGGTCTCTGCCCGGCGTGAGCTTCTGCGAAGCGGCTGAGTCGGACTCGTGCTGCGGAGCCGCCGGCACCTACGGGGTGCTGCACCCCGAGAGCTCAGCGGCGATCATCGAACGGAAGATGGGGTTCTTCGCGGCCACCGGGGCCAACGTCATCGCCACCGAGTGCCCCTCCTGCATGATGCAGCTGGCGTTCGGGGCGAAGCGGGCGGGCCTGGACGTCCGCGTAGCCAACGTCAGCCAGCTCTGCGATCAGGCGCTCGAAGGCCGCGAATCCACGTAGCGGGCCGCATGCACGGCGGCGAACGCCCCGCGGGCGCAAGCCGTGACCACCTGCTTGAGCTCGTAGTGGGTGACGTCCCCGGCCGCGTAGAGTCCGGCCAGTGAGGTGCAACCGTTCTCGTCGACTCTGACGAAACCGTTCTCATCGAGTTCGCAGAGGCCGGCCACCAGATCGGTCTGGGCGTCGATGCCCACGAACTCGAACAAGCCGTCGACGGGCAAGACCTCTTCGCCGCCGTCCGCCTTCGAGCGCAGACGCACCCCCGTTATCTTGCCTCCCTCGCCGATGATCTCCTCGATGACGTAGGAGAGGTGCATGGTGATCTGGGGGTGGAAGAAACACTCCTCCTGCAGACACTGGGTGGCCCGCAACTCGTCGCGCCGGTGGATCAGATGCACGTGGTTCGCGATCTTGGCCAGATACAGAGCTTCCTGCGTGGCCGAATCGCCCCCGCCGACCACCGCCACCACCTTGTCACGGTAGAGGGGGCCGTCACAGGTGGCGCACCACGACACGCCCCGGCCGGCGAACTCGGCCTCGCCGCGAACGCCCAACTTCTTGGGGACGGCCCCGGTGGCCAGGATGACGGCCTTCGCCTGCACCTCTTTGCCATCGACGGTAAGGATGAACCCGTCCCCGGCGGGCCCGATGGCCTCCACCGGAGAGATGGTGCGGATCTCGGCCCCGGCGTTGACGGCCTGTTGGGACATGAGGTCGCCCAAGTCCTGGCCGCTGATGCCGTCGGGGAAACCGGGATAGTTCTCCACCCAGGAGGCGGTGACGATCTGCCCGCCCGGCAGACCGGTCTCGAACACCACGGTCTTCGCCCTCGCTCTAGCGCCGTAGATGGCCGCCGTCAAACCCGCCGGTCCGCCGCCCACGATCGCGATGTCGATCTTGTCCGCCACGCCGTCCTCCCTCAGAACCTGACCCAGTATGCCGGGCATCCACCCAGGCAAGACAAGTCTACCCCCATTCGCCCGGCGGGAGAGGGACTGATAACATCGAGGCCACTGCACTCACTCCCCTGCGCGCCCCAAGGAGGCCCTATGTCCGCCCGCCAGGGCATCGCTGCCGGCAAATTGGAGGAGTTCAAGGAGCTGTCGGCGCCCCTCACCGCGGGGGTCGAGGCGTCCGAACCCACCACCCTCGGCTACGAATGGTTCATCGACGGCGACGGGGGCAGCTGCTACCTGGTCGACGCCTACGGCAGCTCGGCCGACTTCCTCCTTCACTTCAACAATCTGGGCGCAAAGCTGGAGCAGATGCTCGCCATCTCGCCCTTGGAGGAGATGATCGTGCTGGGTGATCCCGACGACCAGGTCAAGGAGATGCTCAGCCACCTGGGTGCCAAGTTCTACCGGTCGCACGTGGGGTTCACCCGGTAGATCGTCCGCGCGGTCGAGGCAAGCGGGGTCGGGAAAGCCCGTTCGCAGGCGGGGGCTAGCGAGGGGTGAGCATCACCCCGCGCAGTTCCACCGCTTTGTCGCCCGGCTCGACGGTGAGGAGGAACGGTCCCCGCGGCAGGCCGTTCGTGATGATCGCGCCGATGGAACCATCGGTGCCCCTGAGCCTGGCCCAATACCCGACGGTGCCGGTGACGACGCCCGCGTAGGTGCCGGGAGCCATGTCATCACCCACCAGGAACACCCCGTCGCCGAAGCTGCCCGGCAAGACGGGGCCGCCGTCGACAGCCGTGGTAGAGGTCGAACCAGCCCCGCCGGCCTGTTCCAGTTGCTTCTTGAGTGCCTCGTTCGCCCGGTAGTAGGCCCAGTTGCGCTCCTCGGCCTTGGTCAAGCCGGCTTGGAGGCGGGCCACCTCGGCCAGGGCTTGGTCCAGTCGGGCAGCGGCTTCGTCCTTCTGGGAACCGGCGATGAGATAGCCCACCAGCATGCCGGCGATCAAGATGACCAGCCCCGTCGCCGTCCAAGCAATAAGAGACCGCCTGCGGTCGCGCGGCCGAGACGGGCCGGGTCGGGCCGGCGCAGGCTCGTGCGAGGCGGGAGAGGATTCCGGTGGCTCCGCTGGTACCGGTGGCTCCGCTGGTACCGGTGGCTGCATCAGCGGGGGCGACGAGGGTGGGGACGGCTCCCCGGGGACTCCCGGGGTCTCCGGACGCGGGCGAGCGGTATCGACTTCCCATTCGGCCATCGCGCTATTATCTCACCGGCATGAACAAACGAAGCAAAGCATGGATCATCCTCCCCGTGGCGATAGTCATCATAGCCGTGCTCGGTCTGGTGCTGTCCAACTATCAGAAGGAGGCGGGCTTGATCCAGGCGGGAGCCGGAGGGCGGGCGGCGGTAGCGGCGGCGGTGACAGCGGAGAGCCTGGTCTCCGCCGATGGAGGGGCCGCTGAGTATGCGGCCTTCAGCAAGGCTTTGCTGGTAGCGCTGGTGGCCCGCCGGAACATGGCCGTGACCAACCCGGCGGAGACCCGTCTCGATCATCGCCTGGCCAGCGTCCTCGACTTTCTCTCCGCCGTCAGGGAAGCCTGGCAGGCCGACCTCGACCACACCTGGGACCCGCAGATCCAGGGTGACCCGGCCTATTGGCGCAGCCTGCACCCCGGCGTGGAGATCGGCTCATCGGGACCTCTCACGCCGGCCGCCGTGCGGGAAGCGTATCGGGCGGAAGCCGGCCGCTGGCTCGAGGACGCCGTCGACCTGGCCGGCTGAGGATTTGATTGTGGACGCCATCGAGACATCCAAGCTCGTCACCGTGCTACAAACGGCGATAGGCCCCGTGGTGATGATCTCGGGCGTAGGACTGTTGCTTCTCACCATGACAAACCGCTTGGGTCGGATCGTCGACCGCGCCCGCTCCCTGGCCCACCAAGCCCGAGAAGCCGCCGGTGCGGACAGGGAGGGCATCGACGCCCAACTGCGCATACTGGGCCAGCGGGCCGGGCTGGTGCGCCGGGCCATCGCCTTGGCGGCCTTCTGCGTACTGTTCGCCGCCATCCTCGTGATCTCCCTCTTCGTCACCGCCCTTTTCGGAGTCGACATCCCCTGGCTGATCGCCGGGCTGTTCATCCTCAGCATGGGTTGCCTCATCTTCTCCATGGTGGAGTTCATCCGCGATGTCAACAAGTCGCTCCAGGCCACCGCCCTGGAGGTGGGATCGGAGTGGAGCAAGAGGTAGGGCGCGCCGGCGGCGTGTGCGGGCGGCCCCGCGTGTGCGGCCGACCCCGCTTGTGCGGCCCCGCGTGTGCGGCCGAGAGGCTAGGTCTCGGGTCGTCCCGCTTCGGGGACCTGCGGGCGCAGCCGGAGACGGGGCAGCAGCATCGGCGTCGATCGCCGGTAGTCCGCGTAGCCGGCTCGGCTGGCGAGCGCCCGCTTCTCCATCATGGGCACGCTGACCACCACGAACATCACCGTGATAGCCAGGGCACCGACGCCGGTCCACCACCAGCCCGCACCGGCTGCCAGCGCGAACACCCACAGTCCCCACCAGGTGCATATCTCGCCCAGGTAGTTGGGGTGGCGGCTGCGGGCCCAGAGTCCAGTGCGGATGCTCTGCCCGCGGTTGCGGGGGTCACGGCGGAAACCACGCAACTGCTCATCGGCGACGAAGGCCAGCGCGATCGCCCCTGCCACCACCAGGGCCGCGAGGGCATCGAGCCAACGAAGGGGACCGGCCGGGGCCCAAGCCACCGCGTAGAGGGGCAGGCAGCCCAGATACACCATCACCGTGGGGAACAGGTGGATGCCGAAGAAGCTTACCGGCCAGTGGAGCCTGCCCGTGCGGCGCCGGAACTCCTCGTAGCGGAAGTCCTCCTTGCTCAGGCCCGGCCAACCCCGGTAGAAGTTGGCGGTCAGCCGCAGCGCGTAGAGGAAGACCAGGACCGTCACCAGGACGTCCCGGGGCCCGACGCCGCGCCCCGTCCACAAGTAGTACCCGGCGATGGCCAGGGGCTGCAGGCTCCAGTAGGGATCGTAGACGCTGGAGTTGTCCGTCGCCACCGACACCGCGAAGACGACGACGGTGGCTGTGAGGGTACCGAGCCCTACCTCCAGGAGGGGATGCAGAGGTCCCACCGCTTTGACCACCGCCACGGCCGCCGCGAACGCCACCAGGTAGGTCGCCGCGCTGATCACGACTCCTGCCGCCCGGCTATCTCGGATGTTGCTGCGCATGGGGACCAGCATACCGGAACTGAAGTGGGGGTACTCTTGGATGGCGGATACGCGCAGCAGCGGCAGGCCAATCGGGTGGAAGGGGCCCGCTGAAGGATGAGGAGAACGCGCATAGGACATACGATCCGGCGAGCCTTCGGGCTCTCGGCCTGCCTGCTGCTCTTGGCGGGCACGGCGGGGGGAGCGGCCGCCTGCGGGACGACCGTGATCGACAGCGGTATCGAGGGAGAGGTTCGCATCGCCCCGGTGAACCCCGTCGAGCAACCGGGCGTGGAGAACAGTGCTCCGTACGCAGCCAAGCTGTTGGTGAGGAAGGCGGACGGCGGCGACGTGGTGGCCGAGACCACTTCCGGCGCGGACGGGTCGTTCCGACTGCCGCTCGCCCCAGGCGACTACGTGTTGGAACCGGTAAACGGCGATCCTTTGCCCACCGCTTCTCCGCAACCCTTCACCGTCGAGGCAGGGCGTTTCACCACTCTGCGGGTGGACTACGACTCGGGCATCCGCTGATCCGGCGGATCGTTGGTGTCGTCGACCCCCGGTCCGCAGTCTGCTCCTCCGGCCCGGCGCTTGGCTTTGAGAGTCACTAGGTGAGTGGTCACCGCCAGGGCGATCACCAAGAGCAGGATCCGGGCCCACAGAGGCAGCCCCAGCACGGCCACGCTCGTGATGATGACCGCCCACAGCAGGGTCACGCTGGCGGCTTTGACCTTCCAAGAAACTCCCTCGCCCCGCATGTAGCGGTTCAGATGGGGACCGAACACCCGGTTGCAGACGAGCCATCGATAGAACCGCTCGGAGCCCCGCGCGTAGCAGTAGGCGGCCACGAGCAGGAAGGGCACGGTGGGTAGCACCGGCACCACGATGCCTATCAGCGCCAGACCGAGAGCGAGGGAACCAGCGACCAGGAGCAACCAGCGGCTCAGACGGCCCCTTTCGGCCGGGTTCGGGGGGGTACGACTTTCCATGCGCGAAGCTTATCAATCAGACCAGGGCCCTGCCGCTGCCGGGAGGGTAGAATCAGGCAACCGGCGCCGACGTGGCCGGGAAGGAGGGTGCCGTGACCGTCGAAGATCTCCACCATGTGAGCTTCACCGTCACCGATCTGGAGCGGACGGTGGACTTCTACCAGCGCATCATCGGGATGCGCCTGTGCGGACGCAAACACCGGCGAGCCGACGACCTCGGCCAGGCGCTTCTGGGGCCGCTTCCGGCCGGCGGGGGCGGCGCTGACGCGGCCGCCCGCCCAGCCGCCACAGGACCACGCGGGGGCGAGATCCTGATCGCCGACATGGAACTCGGCGGGAGGCGGGTCGAGTTCATCCAGTATTTGGATCCGGCGACCAAGCCCTATCCCGGCGACCCCTCGGTGGTGGGGTCCGGCCACCTGGCCCTCCTCACAGCAGACATCGACGCAGAGGTGCAGCGGCTACAGGAGGCCGGCGTGCGTTTCCACTCCTCGGTGCGGACGGTGCGCGACCCCGGCCGGCCGGTGTGGCGGTGGTGCTACTTCCGCGACCCCGATGGAATCGTGGTCGAACTGGTGCAGAGCGGCGACCCACCGGGGAACGGCGGCCCGGCGGCGCAGGGCCTCCCGCCTGCAGGCTAGTCGCCGCTCCGGCCGCTCTCCACGTAGGCGGCAAGCGACTCCGCCAACGTGCAGAAGATCCACTCCCGCTTGGCGTCGTCGGTCTCGAGCAGGGTGAAGCGGAAGCCGGGGTGGGGCGAGCAGAAACCGGAGAGAGGGACGACGCAGATGCCGGTGGAAGCCAGCAGGTGGTAGACAAAACAAGCGTCGGGGGCCGCCCCCTTGCACTGCTGCTCCACCGTCTCCCGCAGGCGAGGGTCGGCGATGGGCAGCCGGTTGAGGCCGGTGAGAACGCCCGGCTCGAACAGTGCGGTCATGTAGAAAGCCCCCTGGGCCGGATTGATCTTGACTCCGGGCACCGGGCTGATGGCGTCGTAGGCCTGCTGGGCGCGCGCGGCGAACGTCCGCGCGCGCGCCGCCAGGTGGTCGGCATAGCGAGCGTCGCCGAAGATGCGGGGCACGGTCAGCTGGGGGCCGCTGGTGGAGCAGACCTCCAACCGCTTGGCCGCGACCACCGAATCCACGTAGGCTGAGAAGTTCTGATCGAGGGAGCGGTTGAGCACCTCGATCCAGCCGCAGCGCGAGCCGGGCCAAGGTACCTCTTTGGAGATCCCGCGCATGACGATGGCCGGGACGTCGGTGGCCACCTCAGACAGGTGGACCGTCTCGACCCCAGGGAACACCATGTGGATATAGATCTCGTCCGCGATGAGGAAGAGCCCGAACTCCCGGGCCAGTGCCACGATCTGCTCGAGCACGGCCGGAGGATAGACGGCGCCGGTGGGGTTGTTGGGGTTGATCACCAGGATGCCGGCGATGGATGGGTAGGTCTCGATCTTGCGGCGCAGGTCGGCGAGGTCGGGCATCCAACCGTTGTCGGGGTCGAGGTCGTAGGTGATGTGCGGAAGCGCGCAATGGGCGGACTCGGCGGAGGAGTGCGTGCTGTACGCGGGAGACGGACCGATGACCCGGGCGTGGGCGCTCAAGAACCCGTAGACCTTGGAGACGGCGTCGGCCACACCGTTGAAGAAGATGATGTCGGCCGGGGTGACGCGGGCGCCCGCCCGCTCGTTGACGTGTGCGGCCAGCGCCTCCCGGGCTTCCAAGAAGCCCTCAGTGGGACAATAGCCCCACGAATCCTCCACTTCGATGACGTCGTGCAGGATGGATCGAATCCACGGTTCCACCGTCTCGCCTTTGGCGATGGGGTCGCCGATGTTCTCCCAGGTGATCTCCACCCCGTGCCGGCGCACCACCTCGCCGAAGGTGACGATGTCGCGGATGGCGTACGACAGATGGGCGGATGACGGGCTGACCAGATTTGCCCTCATCGATAGTCCTCGCTTCGTGATTCAAGGGATGGCCGAGTATACAGGACGGGGGGCGCCGCCGGCTGCGCCGGCGGCCTCACCTAGCCGGCCGCGTCACCCTCTCCCGACACTCGGTGGAGATACAGGGCGAGAAGAGAGCAGGCCCCCGCCAGCACGAAGGCCAGCCCCATGGCGACGCGGAAGCCGGCCTCGTCGGCGATGGGGCCGATCAGGTAGGGGAACACGATGCGGCCCAGAGCGCCCGCCATGATGACCGCCGAGTAGACGACGCCGGCGTGCCAGCTGGGGAACCGGCCAGAGAAACCCAAGATGAGCGGGAAGGCGGCGGAAGCCCCCAGACCGCTGAAGAACGCCATGACCATCGCCATCTCCACCGACGTCGACAGGGCCACTCCCAGCGCGAACACACCCATGACGGCCATTCCCACGGCCAGCAACCGCGAGGCGGCGTACCGCTTGGTCAGCGGCAGGACCAGCAACCTTCCCAACACGAGACCGACCCAGAAGAGAGTGACGGTGATGCTCGCCGCCGTCTTGCTGACCGCGAATGTGTCGATGGCGAACTTAGGCAACCACACGTTGAGGATGAATTCCGACCCGATGTAGAGGAGTGACGCCACCAACACCGAGACGAAGAGGGCGGGATTGAAGCCGATCACCGCCCGGAGTTGGGGCAGCCGTAGGTTCTCCCGGCCGGCGATATCGGAGATGGGGCGCACGGTGAGGAGCACGGCCACCAGCAGCGAGAGGACGGCCTCGCCTATGAAGACACCTCTCCAGGTGGCGCCCAGACCCAGCGCGATCCCGATGATCACGGGCGCGATCATCATGCCGATGGCGAAGAACAGCAGCAGCACGACCATGGCTCGGTGGGTCTTGGTCTTGACGTGGGAGCTCACCCACATGCCCGGCAGGCTGTTCAGGAACACGATGCCCAAGCCCACGAAGAAGTAGGCGGCGGACAGCGACCACAGGTCCTGGGCGAGGACGCCGCAAGCGGCCAGCCCCGCCGTCTGCACCCAGACCGCCCCTATGATGGCCCACGGGGCCGGCACCTTGGCCAGGAAGAAGTTAAGGGCCACCACTCCCACCAGCATCCCCACGGCGAAGGCCGCCGACAGCAGCCCGGCCTGGGAGAGCGGGATGTCCAGTTCGCGCAGGATGGGATCCAGCAGGGGGCCCAGAGAGATCATGACCACGCCGACGAGGAAGGTGGTAGCGTACAGGGAAAGGTAGGAGTTGGGTGTGGTCTCGTCTCGCTGGGCAGGCATCGGCTTAGTATACGCTGGGGCGGCATGGAACGGTCCACGCAGAGAATGGTCCTCTTCGTCGCCACGATGGCCGGGTTTCTGGCCACCTTCATGGCCTCGGCCATCAACATCGCCCTGCCTATCATCGAGAAGGAGTTCCGCGCCTCGGCGGTGACGCTGGGTTGGATCTCGCTGGGCTACGTGCTGGCCGCCGGAGCCCTGCTCATGCCGGCCGGCCGCCTGGCCGACGTGTACGGCCGCAAGCGGTTCTTCGTGACGGGCATGGCGGTGTTCACCGTGTTCACCTTCGTGGCGGCCCTCTCCGCCTCGGAAGGGATGCTCATCGTGGTGCGGCTGCTGCAGGGGGCCGCCTCCGCCCTCCTCTTCGCCACCAGCACGGCCATGGTCACCCTGGCTCATCCTCCGGAGGAACGGGGCAGAGCCCTGGGCCTACAGGTGGCGGGGGTGTATCTGGGCATCGCCGTGGGCCCGGTCCTGGGCGGAGTGCTCATACACAACCTGGGCTGGCGCAGTGTGTTCGTGTTCGGCGGAGTCCTCGCCGCGCTCGACTGCATCCTGGCGGGCTGGAAGCTGCGGGGGGTGGAGTGGCGCGAGCCCAAGACGGCGCCCTTCGATCTCAGGGGATCGGCGATATGGGCGGTCTCCCTCCCCGTCCTCCTCTTGGGGTTCTCGTTCCTGCCCGCTTTCTGGGGCGCTATCCTCATCGCGGCCGGCCTGGCCGGCCTGGCCGTCTTCCTGTGGTGGGAGACCCGGGCGGCCGACCCCATCCTCAACGTCGACTTGTTCCGCCGCAACCGGGTGTTCGCCTACTCCAACGCCGCCACCTTCATCAATTACTCGGCCACGGCGGCCGTGGCCTTCTTGATGAGCCTCTACCTGCAGTACAACCGCGGTTTGGACCCCCAGACGGCCGGATTTGTGCTGGTGGCGGCAGCCGTGGTGCAGACGGCCTGCTCCCCGCTGGCCGGCCGCCTGTCCGACCGGGTGGAAGCCCGCCTGGTGGCCTCCGCCGGGATGACGGTCTGCGTCCTCGGTCTCTTCGCCCTGGTGTTCTTGGACGAGGACACGCCCTACCCCTACATCATCGCCGTGCTGGCCCTGCTGGGAGTGGGCTTCGCCTTCTTCGCCACGCCCATCATCCATACCATCATGGGAAGCGTGGGCCGCGCCTACACCGGGGTGGCCTCGGCCACGGTGGGCACCATGCGCTTGGCCGGGCAGAACATCAGCCTCGGGCTGGCCACCTTGGTCCTCGCCGTGGTCGTGGGCCCGCACGAGATAGGTCCGGCCGACTACCCCCAGATGCTCACGAGCGTGCGTATCACGTTCGCCATCTTCACGGTGTTGTGCGTGGCGGGGGTCGCCGCCTTACTGGTGGGCCCGAGGAGAGGTGTCGGCGGCCCGTCCGAGGGCGAAGGAGAGGGCCGCCACACCCAAGGCGGGCACGGCGGAGAGGGCGAGAGCCACTGACAATCCCAAGGCCTCGGCCGCCGGTCCCACCAGGTAGGAGAACACCGCATAGGCGGCCGTGCCCGCCAGCATCATGAGGGAGTAGACCACCCCGGAATACCACCCGGGAAAGCGAGGGGTGTAACAGGCCACCAGCGGCCAGCAGGCCGACGCCCCCAGCCCGGCCAGGAAGGCAAAGACCTGGGACAGCAGCAGGCTGGGTGCCAGCGCGGTCCCCACGATGAAGACGGCCTCCATGGCCGCGAAACCGGCCAGCAGCCGGGCCGGCGAGCCCCGTCGGGTGAGAGGCACGGCCAGATAGCGCCCTACGGTGATGCCGGCCCAGAACAGGGTTAGGCTGACGGCGGCCGCCGCCGGGTCGGCGGCAAACGAGTCCACCTGGTGCTTGGGCAGCCACACGCCCATCATGCCCTCGGTCGCCACATAGAGGAAGATGCAGGCCAGCATCAAGGCGAGCAGGCGAGAGCGGCCGCTCACCACCCCCTTCAGGTGCGAAAGTCTCAGGTTGCGGCGCTCGGGCACGTCAGCGAAGGGCAACATGGTGAGCACCACCGCTACCAGCGCCGACAGCACCGCTTCGCCCGTGAAGATCCACCTCCAGGTAGCCCCCGCTTCCAGGAAGACGCCGATGAGGATCGGGGCCGCCACCACACCGAGAGCGAAGAACGCCGCGATCATCAGCATGGCCCGCTCCAGCCCCCGGTGGACGTGCGCGGCCACCCACACGCCGGAAACGGCATTGGGGATGACCCCGCCGACCCCGGTCACGAAGAGGGCGACGATCAACGATCCCATGTTCCAGGACAACAATCCCGCCGCCGCCGACCCAGCGGCCATGACCCAGGTGCAGGCCACCATGATGGTCTTGAGCGGAATCCGGGCGAGCGCGAAGTTGAGCAGCAACATGCCGGTCACCCGGCCCGAGTAGAAGCCCAATGAGAGCAGGCCGCCTTGAGCCAACGGGATATCCAGATCACGCAAGACGGAGTCGAGCACCGGCCCCAGGGTGATCAACATCACCCCGATGTAGAACTGGCTGCCGTAGAGGACGGGGAGGGAGCGGGACGTCCTGTCTGTGTCCGAAGTAGGGGAACTCACGGGAGTACTATCATGGACTTACCGGCCACCGCCCGTCAATACGCGACCACAAAGGACCAGCCATGCTTCCGGCCCCTTTCTCCCTCGAGCGCTTCTTCGCCCGCCACGAGTTCAGTGCCCGTTACCTCTTGTCGGCCTCCGACTGCCAGGGCCGAGCCATGAGCGAGCTTCTCGCCGCCGCCGACCCCGACCTCCGCGCCCAGTGGGAGGGCCTTCGTCTGGGCTACACCGAGTCGCAAGGGCTCCCCCAGTTGCGGGCCCAGATCGCCGGGACCTACCAGTCGATAACCGCCGGCCAGATCGTCGTGGCCGCCCCCGAAGAGGTGATCTTCTTGGCCGTCCACGCTCTGCTCGAGCCTGGGGACCATGTGGTCTGCACCTATCCCGGGTACCAGTCGCTCTACGAACTGGCCCGGGCCATAGGCTGCCGGGTGGACCTGTGGCGGCCGGTGGAGGACGGTCCGGCCGAGAGTGACTCGCCGGAGAGCACGTCGACACCTGCAGCCGGAGCGACTCCTCGCTGGTTCTTCGACCCGGCCCGGCTGGAGTCCCTGCTCCGCCCCCAGACCAAGTTGGTGGTCTGGAACTTCCCTCACAACCCAACCGGAGCCCTCCCCTCCGCGGACGACTTCCAGAGGATGCTCCAGATGGTAGGCAAGGTGGGAGCGTGGGTCCTCTCCGACGAGATGTACCGGCTGCTGGAGCCCTCGGCGGCACTGCGCCTGCCCGCTGCCGCCGATGTGTACGACAGGGCCCTGTCGCTGGCCGGGATGTCCAAGGTCTACGGGCTCGCGGGCCTGCGCATCGGGTGGGCGGCCGCCAAGGACCCGAGCTGGCTCGAAGGCATGATGCGACTCAAGGACTACACCACCATTTGCAGCAGTGCTCCCAGCGAGCTGCTGGCCTTGATGGCCTTGCGCGACGCGGAGCCGATTTTGCGGGCCAACCGGGAGCTGGTGGCCGGGAATACACGGGTGGCCGCGGCTTTCTTTCAGAAGCACCGCGACCGCTTCGTCTGGATCCCGGCGCAGGCGGGCACCGTGTGCTTCCCGCGGCTGCGCGCCGGCGCCGAGGCCTTCTGCGCCGACGTGCTGGCCGCCACCGGGGTGCTCCTTCTGCCGTCGACCGTGTACGACTACGGCGACGCTCACTTCAGACTGGGGCTGGGGCGCGATGACTTCGCCGCCGGACTGGACGTACTCGACGACTACTTACAAGGGGACTAGCGCCGGCGGAAGGGGAGATGCTCTAGGGGGCAACACGGCGAGTTCCGGGTCTCGCCGCGCCGCCCCCCAAGAGTCAATGGATCAGAAGCCGAGCGCCCGGGCGTTGCCCTCGAACAGGGCGTACGCTTCGTCCTCGGTCAGAGGCAGACCGCGCAGATAGTCCATGCAGTCCTTCATGCTCTCGTAGGGGAAGTCGGTCCCCAGCAGGATCCTGTCCATGCCGATGCTGTCCCGGGTGCAGTAGAACGCGGCGGGCAGATAGTTGCCGCTGGTGGTCACCCACAGGTTGTTCTGCACGTAGTAGCCGGCGGGCATCTGGCAACCTTCGCCGATCTCGGGGTTGGGCTTGCAGTGGTTCTGCATCCAGGCCCGGTTGACCCGGTCCATCAGGAACGGCAGCGCCTCGCCCAGGTGCCCCATTATGATCTTGAGCTTGGGATAGGCGTCGAACACACCCCGCACGATCATGCGCATGAAGCAGTACGTCACGTCGGTGCCGAACCCGAGCGTGGGACCGCTCAGCACCATGCCGAACTCGCGGAGTTCGGCGATCATGGGCACGGCCGGGTGCAGATAGATGGGGATGTCCAACTCTTCGCACTTGGCCAGGATGGGCCAATAGCGCAGGTCGTCCAAGTACGAGTCGCCGTAGTTGGAGTGGGTGTTCCAGCCCGAGAACCCCAACTCCTTGACGCAGCGCTCCAATTCCGCGGCCGACCATTCTGCGTCCTTTGGAGCCAGGGAAGCGAAGCCGCCGAACCGGTCGGGGTGCTGCCTCATCACCCCAGCCAGGAAATCGTTGGCATCGCGCGCCACTTCTTTGGCCACCTCCACCGCGAACTGTTCGGCCCCCGGAGAGGTGACGGAGAGGACAGCGTAGTCCACCCCGGCCTCGTCCATGATCCGGAGTCGGCCCTCTGCCACGTCGGCCAGCTTGGGCTCCACCGCAAGCGGCATCCAGGCATCGGGGGCGAAGCCCAGGCCCTTCTCCGTATCGACGGTGGGGAAGCCCTCGTTGGTGCGCAGTGCCTCCAGCCAAGCGGGGGTGATGAAGTGGTTCTCCAGATCGATCGTCTTCACGCATCGCTCCCTTCGCGGCTCTCCCCGCTGTCCGTGGCTCTCCCCAGTAAGAAGCAGAATACCATTCTAAAACTCAGGAGACAACCGCCTTTGGGAGGCGGGACCCGGTCCTACTTCGCGGTCTCGCAGGTGAGATAGGCGGTCGCCGTGCGCGTGAGCTCGGCCACCAGGGTGTCATCAGAGAACCCTCCCGAGAGCTCGGCGCCTTCACCGAACGTGATGCGCTCACGCAGCAGCGCCATGCACAGGGTGTAGAACCAGCGCGCGGCCAGCTCGGGGTCGGGATGCCGGATCTCGTCTCGGTGGACCAGCAGCACCTCGACCACCTTGTTCCGGCGGGCGGCGTTGGTGCGCTCCCCCTGGCTCCGCACCCCGGGATCGAACACCGCCTCCAGAATGAAGGCGCGGAAAAGTTCGGGCTCGTTCAGGACGTGCGCCGACAGCACGCGAACGATACGGCTGACCGCCTCCTCGATGGATTCGGCGTGGGGGTGGTCACCGCTGAAGGCGGCGAATATGTCGTTCTGCACCCGGGTGTGGTAGCGCGACTGCACGCCTCGCAGCAGCCCCAGCTTGTTGGGGAAACGGGCATACAGACTGCCCACCGACGAGCCTGAGCGCTGGACCACCTCGGCGATGGTCATGTCGTCGAACCCGCGCTCGCGGATGAGGGATTCGGCCGCGTCCAAGATGCGCTCCAGGGATTCCCGGCTGCGTCGTTGCCGCGGTGGCTTATAGCTGGGCGACGAATCGCTCACTGATCCCTCCGTCAAGGGCCGGTCCTCTTTTCTAGAACATTAGCTTCTAGAACGATGTTTTGTTAATACCACCCCGGGGGCGTCCGCGCAAGCAGGAGACCGGCCGGCCGGCCGGGAGCGGTGCCGGGTGCACGCAGACCTACAAGGTATAATGCCGCCTCATGCCATCCGCCTCCACCCCCGATAAGGTCCAGAACATACGCAATGTGGCCATCATCGCCCACATCGATCACGGCAAGACCACGCTCATCGACTCCATCTTCCGGGCGGCCCGCGTCTTCCGCGAGAACCAGCGGGTGGAAGAGCGGGTCATGGACAGCAACGACCTCGAGCGCGAGCGGGGCATCACCATCCGGTCCAAACACTGCACGGTGGAGTGGGGCGGCCATCTCATCAACATCGTCGACACACCCGGCCACGCCGACTTCTCGGGCGAGGTGGAGCGGGTGCTCTCGATGGTCGACTCGGTGCTGCTGCTGGTGGACGCCAACGAGGGCCCCATGCCGCAGACCCGGTATGTGCTCATGCGGGCGCTGCGCCTGGGCCTGCGTCCCATCGTGGTGGTGAACAAGGTCGACCGTCCCCACGCCGACCCGCACGGGGCCCTCGACAAGACCTTCGACCTCTTCTTGGAGCTGGGCGCCACCGACGAGCAGGCCGACTTCCCGGTGGTGTACGGCTCGGCCCTGGAGGGCTGGATCGTGCGGGACCCCGACGCCGACCCACACGAGGGCATGGACGCCCTGTTCGAGACCATCGTCGCCGAGGTCCCGCCGCCGCGGGCCCGGCTCGACGCCCCCTTCCGCATGCAGATCTCCACACTGGCCTGGAGCGACTACTTGGGGCGCATCGGCTGCGGCCGCGTCCTCGAGGGCAGGCATCGCCGCGGTGATGAGTTGGTGCGCACCACCACGGCCTGGGCGGAGGCGGGCGCCTGGGACGGCGGGGGGGCTCCTCGGGGCCTGGTGCCGGCCGCGGGCCGCGGTGGGTGGGAGGTCACCGGCAGCCAGGTCACCCGCAGCGCCCACCTCTGGGTGACCCGCGGCTTGGAGCGCAAGGAGGTGGAGGAGGTCCACGCCGGCGACATCGTGTGGATCAACGGGCCGGCGGACATCACCATCGGGGACACCCTTTCGGCCCCCGACCTCTCCGACCCCGCCCTGCCGCCGCTCGAGATCGAGGAGCCCACCGTCTCCATGTTCTTCCTGGTCAACAATGGGCCCTTCGCCGGACGCGAAGGCCAAGCGGTCACCCTGCGGCAGATCAAGGACCGGCTGGAGCGGGAACTGCGGGTGAACGTGGCCCTCCGGGTGGAAGACCTGGGACGCCCCGACGGGGTCAAGGTCTCCGGCCGAGGCGAACTGCACCTGGGGATCCTCATCGAAGAGATGCGACGCGAAGGTATGGAGTTGTGCGTGTCACGCCCGGAGGTCATCACCCGCCGCGGCGAGGACGGGGGGCTGCTCGAGCCCATGGAGCAGCTCACCATCGATGTGCCCAACGAGTTCCAAGGCGTTGTCATCGAGAAGCTCGCTCAGCGCAAGGGAGAGATCACCGCCCTGCACGACTCCGATACGGGGGTGGCCCGGATGGAGTTCAGCATCCCCACCCGGGGGCTCATCGGTTACCGCGGCGACTTCCTCACCGATACCCGCGGCCTCGGCATAATGGCCTCCCGCTTCGTGGGTTACGGCCCCTGGCGGGGCGAAGTGGCGCACCGGGACAGAGGCTCGCTGGTGAGCATGGAGAGTGGGGTCGCCACCGGCTACTCGCTGGAGAACCTGCAGCAACGGGGCACGCTGTTCGTCTCGCCCATGGACCCGGTCTACGCCGGCATGATCGTGGGCGAGCACTCCCGCGCGGGCGACCTGGCCTGCAACCCCACCAAGACCAAGAAGCTGGGCAACTACCGGGCCGAGACCAAGGAGATCGACGTGGGCCTCAAGGTGCCCCGCGAGATGACCCTCGACCAGGCCCTCGAATGGATCGCCGCCGACGAACTGGTGGAGGTCACCCCCAAGTCGATCCGGGTGCGCAAGGCCGTCCTCGACGCCGAGGAGCGAAAGAAGGCCGGTCGGGGCTAGCGGCCACCCAGGTCCCCTCACAATGCGCAGGCCGGAGCGTCTCACGGAGAGGTCGACCTCACCGATTCTTCGTGCCGTGACGGGAGGTCGTGCGACCTGATCGTGGTCAGACCCGGGGGTGCGCTGGCCCATGTGTCCGGGGGAGGTATCGTGAAACGCAGCCGGAGCGGGCACATGGGCCGGCGCTCGCCTTAGTTGTGACGGCTGGAGACGCCGACGGCCTCTCGCCTACGGCAGGTACTGCTCGTCGATCTTGACCACCACCGGTCCGTCGCGCTCGATCCACCAAGGCACTGCGTGCAGATGGACTTCGCTTTCGGGGTAGGGGCCCGGCATGGGTCCCGGTCCCCAGAAGCTCTTGAAATCAGCCCACGTGCAGGGTGCCCCCATGTCGTCACCGGCGACCCAGCGGGTGGACGTGGTGATGACTACCGAGTCCGACACCTCGAACTCCCTCTTCAGCGGATTGACGTTGCTGATGTAGTAGTCGAGTTCCCACTCCTCGTCGGGCCCTATCTCGCCGGCCGCCCGGGCCGCCGCAGTCGGGTCGTCGGCGAACTCCGCGTAGTCGATGCGGATGTAGCGCTTGCCGCCCTCTTCCCAAACCCGGTCGATGTAGCCCATCGCCTTGATGTGACCGCTCGGAAGCCGGGTCTCAGCGCTGGAGAGAGCTTCTGTGGTCGTGGTCCCCCCCGAGGTCGCCGTGGTCGAGGCGCTCGAGGTGCTCGAGGTGACCGAGTGGATGTCGAAGAGGGTCGTGGTGGTGGTCTCCGCCATGGTGGTGCTGGTCGTGGTCTCGGCCACCGTCTCGCTGCTGGTGGGACCAAGGGTGGTGGTTGTATCCCCACCGCCGCCACACCCGGCCGCCACTACCAGGACCGAAGCCAGCAGCAGAACAAGGATGCCTGGAAAGACGCCCGGGGCCAGGGACCGCCCGAGCTTCCGCGAGTCCGTCGATCTCATCGTCGTCTCCTTCCCCTCGCCGCTCGCTATGCCTGTGGACGGGGCGCGCCGGGCTTCGCCCGCGCGCCGCCGGTCTCAGCCTAAGGCAGGTACTGTTCGTCTATCCGCAGCACGGTGGGGCCGTCTCGCTCGATCCACCAGGGGGAGTCCTTGAGATGGGCCGCCCCCTCTGGAGGGGCCGCGTCCCAGAAGGACTTGAACTCGGCCCAGGTGGCCGGGGCTTCCATCTCCCCGTTCCAGGTGGAGGTGGTGATGGCGACCGAGGGAGACACCACGTATTCCCGCAGGGTATGGTTCTGGTTAAGGATGAAGTAGTCGTTGGGCAGCTCCTCCCCCGGCGCGAGCTGCCCGGCCGCGATGGCTGCCGCGACTGCCTCGTCTCCGGTGAGAAGTTCCGCGTAATCGATGCGGATGTAGCGCTTGCCTCCCTCTTCCCACACCCGGTCGATGAAGCCCA
>CAYNPL010000010.1:0-75743 GCA_964399135.1 uncultured Gaiellales bacterium | reverse complement strand
TCGATGCGGATGTAGCGCTTGCCTCCCTCTTCCCACACCCGGTCGATGAAGCCCATCACCTTGATGTGTCCGTTCGCCAACCGGGTCTCGGCGCTGGACAGCTTCTCGGTGGTGGTGGTGCTGGAAAGGTCGGTGGAAGCGGTGGTGGTCGTCTCTTCGGCCTCCGTGGTCGAGGTGGTCGTCTGTGGAGCGGCCTCGGTGGTGGACGTGGAGGTGGTCTGCACCGGCGCTGCTGTGGTGATGGTCGTGGAGGGCAGGAGGGTGGTAGCGTCCCCGCCGTCTCCCTGAGAGCCGCAGGCCGCCAAGGCCATCATCAAGCCCACCCCCAGTGCGGCCGCCACCCATGCCTGAGCCGCCGGTCTCAACCCTCGCCGCGATCCCGCAGATGCCATCCCCGATGCCCTCCTGTCCTCTTGACGCCCACCATGACTATAGCGCAGCGCCCGATTCGCCGCCGCCCTCCGGCCCGCGCTTCGCGCATGCCGCCGCCGGTAGTTGTAACGTATGAGACGACGAAAGAGCGCAAGGAGGTTGCCCGGTGTACTCCAAGACCCTCAAGCCCGAGATCATGCGGACGATGCTGCCCAAGGGATTCCCCGCCGACAAGCTCAGCCGGCCTCAGTACAGCATGGTGGTCGAGCGCGACGTCATGATGACCATGCGGGACGGCACCCTTATCGCCTGCAACGTCTATCGCCCCGACGCTCCCGGCCGGTTCCCGGCGCTCCACGCGGCCGACTCCTATCAGAAGGACCTCGACCACCTGCCTCAGCTCCCCATCTTCCACATGAGGGAGACCAACGACATCGAGTACTTCGTGAGCCGGGGCTACGTGTTCGTGCACAGCGACTCTCGGGGCACCGGCCACTCTCCCACCGGGCAGTGGGATATGTTCGGCCAAGAGATGCAGAACGACCTGTACGACATGATCGAGTGGATCGCGGCGCAGGAGTGGTGCGACGGCAAGGTGGGGATGCTGGGTGAGTCGCTGCTCGCGTGGAGCCAGTGGTTCACGGCGGTGCAGCAGCCGCCCCACCTCACCTGCATCCTCCCCTGGGACGCCGGGGCCGACCTCTACCGCGACGTGGCCTGGCACGGGGGGATGATGGCGGTCGGGTTCCCCACCGCCTGGCACATGTGGGAGATCCGCGGCCACTATCGCCTGGGCCTCCCCGACCGTTTCGGCACCCCTGCCCCCAATCCGGAGATGGGCAAGTGGGACATGGTTTGGAACGTCATCAACCACCCCACCTGTGACGACTTCTGGAAACTGCGCAGCCCCGATTTCAAGAAGATCAAGGTGCCCGTGTTCGTGGTGGGAGCCCTGCACAAGGTGGGTCTGCACCTGCGCGGCGTGGTGCGCGGCTACGAGGAGGTCGAGACGCCCAAGAAGATGATGCTCATACACGGGCTGTTCGACGGGGACGAGATGGCCATCTACAACTCGCCCGAGATGCGGCTCCTCATGCTGCGCTGGTACGACCACTGGCTCAAAGGCAACGACACCGGCTTCATGGAGGAGCCACCGGTCTCGCTGTTCGTGCGGGGGGCGGATGAATACCGCCTTGTCGACGACTGGCCCCTGCCGCGGACCGAGTATCGCAAGCTGTATCTCAACGCCGCCAGAAGCGGCGCGGTGGAATCCCTGAACGACGGCAGCCTGTCCTGGCAGCCTCCGGTCGAGACCGAGAGCTCGTTCACCTACTCCTATCCCGACCCCGATTGGACCCATTTCTCCGGCGGAGGCACCGCCGTCATCGAGGAGAACGGGGTCGTCAACGGGCAGAAGCGTATCCCCACCTTCACCAGCGCTCCTCTGGAGGAAGACCTCCTGGTGGCGGGCAACATCGTGCTGGTGCTCTACGCGTCATCCGATCAAGAGAACACCGACTTCTTCTGCCGCCTGGTGGACCAGTTCCCCGACGAGGAGCAGATCCCAGGGATGCCGCCGGCCGGCCGGACCCTGACCCGGGGGTGGCTCAAGGCGTCGCATGCCTGCACCAAGTCGGAGGAGCTGTCCAAGCCCTACCGCCCCTACTACTTGCACGACAAGCCCCGGCCCATCGAGCCCGGCCGCATCTACAAGTTCGAGATCGAGGTCTGGCCCACGAGCAACCTGTTCAAGAAGGGGCACCGGATACGCATCGACGTGGCCTGCGGTGACTCACCGGCCCTGGACTTCGGCGGGCACTACTACGGCATCAAGGTGGGCAGTGACACCTACTACCACGATGCCGGGCATCCCTCGCACGTCATCCTTCCGGTGATACCGGCTTAGACTGCCGGCCTAGACTAGTGAGCGCTCACTCCTGACTCCGATAATGCGTTACGATGCGCTCATGGACTCGACGCCCCCCCAGCACCGTCGCATGGCGGCGGCAGACCGCAAGAGACAGATCGTCGAGGTGACCATGGGCCTGGTGGCGACTCACGGGGTCCAGGCCACCAGCACCTCGCGTATCGCCGCTGCGGCCGGGGTGTCGGAGGCCACCCTCTACCGTCATTTCGGCAGCAGGCAGGAGATGCTCCTCGCGGCCATGGACCTCGTCTACGAGCGCGTGTTCGAGGTCATCCGGGCCGGAGAGGGCAAGGACCCGCTCGACCGCCTGCGGGCCATCGGCAGACGCCACTCCGGCATCCTCACCTCCGAGGTCGAGGGGTTTGTGTACCCACTGTTCGAGTTCGTGGCCGCGCCCCCCTCCTGCGGACTGCGCGAGGCCCTAGCCGAGCACCAGCGCGCCGCCATGAAGGCGATCTCGCAGATCATCGAGCAGGGTATTGAGCAGAAGGTGATCCGCCCCGATACCGACGCCGCGCAGATCGCGTGGGAGCTGGTGGGCGTCTACTGGACCCAGGACATCTCGTATCTGATGGGCCTGACCGAATATGTCGATGCCCGCCGGGGCCGGCAGATGATGGAGCGGATCCTCGCCAGCATCGCCGTTGAGCAGACCCAGGAGGCGACCGGACCCGCGTGAATCGTGAACATCCGCCGGCCGCCGACGGCTGGGCAGGTTGTGCGGTATACTGCCGCAACACTATTACGGACTCGGTTGTCCCCCGCGCTCTTCTGCTGAGACTCGACTGGACCAACTGCGTCTATGACCGCGGTGCATCCAGAGTGAGCACGGCAAGGAGCTGCAAGACATATGAGTTTCGCCGAACTGGGCCTGCAGGCAGGCCTCCTCAAAGCTGTAGACAGCCTCGGTTACACCGAGCCTACCCCCATCCAGGAACAAGCCATCCCTCTCGCCCTCAGCGGCCGCGACCTTCTCGGCTGCGCCCAGACCGGCACCGGTAAGACAGCAGCCTTCGTCCTGCCGGCGCTGCAGTCGACGGCGCGCGGAGCGGGCGGAAGCAATGGAGGAGGCAGCGCCGGCCGCATCCCCATCAAGACGCTGATCATCACTCCCACCCGGGAGTTGGCCGGTCAGATCGAAGAGGTGGCCCGAGCCTGCTCCCGGTTCACCGGCCAGCACATCGCCGCCGTGTACGGGGGAGTCGGCTACGAGCCGCAACTCAAGAAGCTGCGCCGGGGCGTCGACCTGGTGGTCGCCACGCCCGGCCGCCTGCTCGACCTGCAGCAGCGGGGTGACATCGACCTGTCCCAGGTGGAGATCCTGGTGCTGGACGAGGCCGACCGCATGCTCGACATGGGCTTCTGGCCCGATGTGCGCCGCATCATCGCCCTCCTGCCGGCCAAACGCCAGAACATGCTGTTCTCGGCCACCCTTTCCACCGCCATCATGCGGATCGCCGGCCCCATCCTGAGCGACCCGGTCCGCATCGAAGTGGCTCCCGCCGCCACTCCGGTTGATGCCATCACCCAGGCCGTCTATCCGGTGGCCGAAGCCCAGAAGACCGACCTTCTTGTCCGTCTGCTCGAGGAGGAGAAGCTCGACCGGGTCCTGGTCTTCACTCGCACCAAGCACCGCGCCGACCGGGTCTGCCGGCACCTGGAGCGAAGCCGCATCCGAGGGGCGGCCATCCACTCCAATCGCACCCAGTCGCAGCGGCAACACGCCCTAGACGGCTTCAAGAACGGCACCTACCGGGTGCTGGTGGCCACCGACATCGTGGCCCGGGGCATCGACGTGGACCGCATCTCGCACGTGATCAACTACGACCTGCCCTCACAGGCCGAGGACTACGTCCATCGCATCGGCCGCACCGCCCGCGCCGGCGCCACCGGCACCGCCATCAGCTTCCTGGCCGCCGAACAGGCGGCGGAACTGCGGGAGATCGAGGTGATGTTGGGGGAACCCCTGCCCTGCCGGGACCTCGAGGGCTTCGCCTACATGGAGCGGCTCATCCCCAACCCCGAACGGACCGCCAAGAAAGCCAAGCCCCGCCTGGTGTACAACGGGAGTGCCCGCCGGCGCAGATAGGCTCGCCGCGCGGGCCCGCCTTGAGCCAGGTTCCACCCAAGGGTGTATGGCGGCCTAGCCGACCCCGCATCACCTTACGGATGTGAGGAGCACGACTGACCAAGGCCCCCCGAGAAGCTCGCATTATGTCGGATTCGACATGATGCGATACGCGCGCGAGCGCGACATGCGGGAGCGCAACATGCGCGAGCGCAACATGCGCGAGTGCGACACGCGCGAGTGCGACACGGCCGACTGCCGAGCGGTCGACTGCCGTGCAGGCTGCTGACGGCCTAAAGCCGTTGGCGTGGCGGGTCGGCGGGTTCTGTCTGCCGGTCTTGTCGTTCGGCGCCAGGATCGAGTTGGGCTGCTTTCTTGTACGGCTGCAGGCGGGCTGGATCATCAACCTGTCTCGGTGCCGGCCGTTGCGTGAGATCGGGAAGTGGGTCTTCGCGCACCGGACCTGGAACGGCGACGCCTGCTGGCTACTCATCTTTCGCATCGATGAGGACATGATCGTCATCGCAGATCTTCTCCCCGAAACAGGCGACGAGTCCTCGGCATCATCATTCTGCGATGTCCGCAGGTGTCTTTGCGACTACGACCATGCCAGGACTGGGCAAGAGGCGGGCTGGACGACGGGCGACGCCATCCGGTTCCTCCAGCTCTCGCCAGAGGAAACAGCCGTCGTCCACTTGCGGCTGCGCCTCTCGACTGCAATCGAACGGGTCCGGGCAGACCTGGGTCTGACCCAGGAACAAGCGGCGCGACGCTTGGGCTCCAGTCAGTCGCGGGTGGCGAAGATGGAGGGGTTCGACTCGTCCGCGTCGGTGGAGTCGATGATCATGTCGTTGATCTGGTTGGGAGTGCCGCTGGCCCGGCTCGGAGCCATAGTAGCCGGGGACGAGCCCGGGGCATGAGGGAGCATGAGGAAAGAAGAGGGCTATGTCGTCAGCCGCCGCACCGCTTCCCAGTACTTCTCGCGGGTCTTCTCCACCACGTCGTCGGGCAAGGGTGGGGCCGGAGGCTCCTTGTTCCACTTGATGGCCTCCAGGTAGTCACGCACGTACTGCTTGTCGAAGCTGGCCTGGGCCCGGCCCGGCTCGTACGACTCGGCCGGCCAGAAGCGGGACGAGTCGGGGGTGAGGATCTCGTCGATGAGGATGAGCTCGCCGTTCTCCAGGGTACCGAACTCGAACTTGGTGTCGGCGATGATGATGCCCCGCTCCAGCGCATGGTCGGCGGCGAAACGGTAGAGAGCCAGGCTGACGTCGCGCACTTTGTCCGCCAGCTCGCCACCGATCAGTGAGGCGGCCCGCTCGAAGGAGATGTTCTCGTCGTGATCCGACTGAGCTTTGGTGGAGGGGGTGAAGATCGCCTCCGGCAGCCGGGCCGACTCGGTCAGCCCAGCCGGCAGGAGGATATCGCAGACGGTGCCCGCTTTCTGGTACTCCTTCCAGCCCGAGCCCGAGAGATATCCGCGCACGATGGCTTCGATCACCAGCGGCCGCGTCGCCCGCACCAGGACCGTGCGTCCCTCGAGCTCGGGGTAGTACCAGTCGAGCTCGGGATACCACTGCGGACCGGGGTCCGGGTCGACGATGTGGTTGGCGATGATGTGCTCGGTCTTCTTGAACCAGAAGTTGGAGATCTGGGTGAGGAGCTTGCCCTTGTCGGGGATGGGAGTGGGCAGGACGTGGTCGAAGGCGGAGATACGGTCGCAGGCTACGATGAGCAGGTGCTCGTCGCTGGGCTGGTAGACGTCGCGCACCTTGCCCCTGCGCAACAGAGGCAACCCCCGCTCCTTGGATTGGAACATGGCAGTGGGCGTCATGTCGGCTCCCTCCTACGCTCCTGTCTCCCGACCCTCTGGTGCCGGCAATTGTAACCTGCCCGCCTTCCCGCGCGGACCGATGCTAGCATGGACGGCGTGGGCGATGAGAAGGACAGCAACAACGAGATCGACATCCGAGTCGCGCAGGCCGACGAGCTCGAGATCGTGCTGGGGTTGGTCGAGGAGTTGCTCGCCGAACTGGGCGACGAAGGACAAGAGTTCGCCGGGATCGATCGCGTCAAGCTCCGGGCCGACCTGGAACGGGAAAGGGGTCGATTCCAGGCGCTGTTGGCTCGGGACGTGAGCGGCCGCCCCATCGGAGTCCTGACCCTTTCGACCGGTTTCGCCCTCTACGCCGGCGGTCAGTACGGCGTGATAGACGAGGTGTACGTGCGGCCTGAGTGCCGAGACCGCGAGGTGGGTCGACGAATGGTGGAGGCCGCCGTCGACATCGCCCGCGAGCAGCACTGGTTCCGTTTGGATGTGACCGGGCCGGTGGGTGCCGTCGGCGCCGGTCAAGCTGAGGCCGCAGGCCCCGGAACGGGCGCCGACCGGGTGGTGCGCTTCTACGAGGACTTGGGCTTCGAGTTCACCGGTCCGAAGCTGCGGCTACTGGTGGACAACGCTGGGCTCGGCTCAATGGAAAGGACGGGCGCGTGACCGACTGGTACCGGCTGAGCGCGGAAGAAGCACTCGAAGAGGCGGGAAGCAGCCCGCAGGGGCTGGCCGCCGCCGAAGCAGCCCGACGCCTGGCCGAACACGGGCCGAACGAACTGGTCGAGGCCGGGGCCAAGAGCCCCTGGCGTATCCTGGCCGAGCAGTTCACCTCCCTGCTCATCATCATCCTCATCATCGCCGCCATCGTGTCGGCGTTCTTGGGCGATTACGAGGATGCCATCGTCATCATGGCCATCGTCATCCTGAACGGGGTCCTCGGCTTCCGCCAGGAATACAAGGCCGAGCAGACCATGATCGCTTTGCGCAAGATGGCCGCACCCGTGGTCCGGGTGCGGCGGGACGGCCAAGTAGCGGAGGTGGCCGCCGCCGAGCTGGTGCCGGGCGACATCGTGCTGCTGGAGGCGGGCAACGTCGTCCCGGCCGACTGCCGGCTGTTGGTCTCCGCCAGTCTGCGGGCCCAGGAGGCCGCCCTCACCGGGGAGTCGGAGCCGGTGGAGAAGACGGTGGAAGCTCTAGCCCAGCCGGATGTGCCCTTGGCCGACCGCCTCAACATGCTGTTCATGGGGACGGCCACCTCCTACGGGCGGGGCGAAGCGGTGGTGACCGCCACCGGCATGGACACCGAACTGGGCAAGATCGCCGGGATGATCCAGGGGGTCCACCGGGAGCCCACTCCGCTGCAGAAGCGGCTGGCCCAACTGGGCCGCTGGCTGGCCATCGCCGCCCTCGTCCTGGTGCTCATCATCTTCGTAGAGGGTCTGGTCCGGGGGGAAGAGCTTCGCCTGATGTTCCTGACCGCCGTCAGCATGGCTGTGGCCGCCGTGCCCGAGGGCCTGCCGGCGATCGTCACCGTGGCGCTGTCACTGGGCGCACAGCGGATGCTCAAGCGCAACGCCCTCATCCGCAAGTTGCCCGCGGTGGAGACCTTGGGCTCGGTCACCGTCATCTGCTCAGACAAGACGGGCACTCTCACCGAGAACCGCATGACCGTCATCATCCTCGACGTGGCCGGGCATGAGGTCGACCTGCAGGAGGAGCTACGCCGGGGCGCTCCAGCTCCTTTGGCGGCCGCGGACGCCGGCGGGGAGGCGGACCTGCTCAGGGACAAACCCGCCGTGGCCCTGCTGGTCGCAGGCGGGGTGCTCTGCAACGACTCCCTGCTGCAGACGGCCAGTGTGGGCCAGAACGACAGCGGAGCGAAGGACGAGTACCGCGCTCTGGGCGACCCTACCGAGGGTGCGCTGGTGATCGCGGGCGCCAAGCTCGGCCTGCTCAAGACGCCGCTGGAGGATAGGTATCCCCGGGTAGGGGAGATACCGTTCGAGTCGGAGCGCAAGCGGATGACGACCGTGCATGCGGCGCCGGCGGAGCCGGCGCCCGGCCTGGAGCGGCTCTCAGCGTACCTCAACGCGCAGGGGGCCCGCCTCGTGGCCTTCACCAAGGGGGCGCCGGAGTCGCTGCTGCCCATCACCACCTGGTATTGGGACGGGACCCGCGCCCTGCCTTTGGACCACGCCACCCGCACCCGGGTGGAGAAGGCCAACAACGACATGGCCGCCCGGGGCATGCGCGTGCTGGCGGTGGGGTTCCGCGCTTTGGCGGACGATCTCGGACCGGAGGTCTCACCCGCGTCCGGCCATCCTGTCTGGGAACAGGATCTCGTCCTGGTGGGGCTCATCGGCATGATCGACCCGGCCCGACCGGAGGCCAGGGAGGCCGTGCTGACCGCCATCTCTGCCGGCATCCGTCCGGCCATGATCACCGGCGACCAACCTCTGACCGCGGCCAGCATCGCCGCCCAGGTGGGCATCGTCACGCCCGAACAGGCGGCCGCCCCAGACTTCCGGGTGCTCACCGGGGTCGACCTCGACTCCCTGTCCCCGGAGGAGCTGCGCCGCACTGTGGGGAACGTGTCGGTGTACGCACGGGTGGCCCCCGAGCAGAAGCTGACCATCGTCCAGGCCCTGCAGGACGAGGGTCACATCGTGGCCATGACCGGCGACGGCGTCAACGACGCCCCCGCCCTGCAGAAGGCCGACATCGGGGTGGCCATGGGGATCACCGGGACCGACGTGGCCAAGGAAGCCGCCGACATGGTGCTGTTAGACGACAACTTCGCCACCATCGTGGCCGCGGTCAAGGAAGGCCGGGCCATCTACGACAACATCCGCAAGTTCATCAAGTACCTGATGGCCACAAATGTGGGCGAATTGGCGGTGATGCTGGTCGCCCCCTTCCTGGGCATGCCTCTTCCCCTCCTGCCCCTGCAGATCCTGTGGATGAACCTGGTCACCGACGGTCTGCCTGGTCTGGCTCTGGGGTTCGAGCCGCCGGAGCGAGGGATCATGCAGCGCCGGCCCTATCCACCCAACGAGAGCATCTTCGCCCGGGGTCTGGGCACCCACATCGTGTGGGCCGGCCCCCTCATGGGAATGATCGCTCTGGCCGCCGGCTGGTTCTACTGGCGGGCCGGTGACGAGGCCTGGCAGACCATGCTGTTCACGGTGCTGACCATCTCCCAGATGTTCCACGTCATGGCCATCCGCCAGGAGCGGGAGTCCGTGTTCAGAGCCGGCCTGCTCTCCAACCGCCTTCTTTTCGGCGCCGTGGTTCTGACCATCCTGCTGCAGTTCGCCCTCATCTACGTGCCCTTCCTGCAGGATATCTTCGGGACCATGGCCCTCGACTGGTCGCACATCCTCATCGCCTTCGCCCTGAGCACGGCCATCTTCTGGGTGATCGAGATCCAGAAGTTCTTCTGGCGGCGGAGGGCGGCACACTAGGGGCAGGAGGCCGCATGGAAGTCGTCGTCAACTTCACCCCCACCGGGATGATCCCCACCAAGGAGATGACCCCGCACGCCCCCATCTCGGTAGAGGAGATAGTAGAGGACGTGCTGCGGGCCACCGAGATCGGTATCACCACGGTGCACCTGCACGCCCGGGACGAGGAGTCGGCGAAGCCCTCGTACTCCCGCGACACCTACGCCCGCATAATCGAGGGCGTCCGGGCCCATGACAAGGAAGTGGTGATCGGCGTATCCACCAGCGGACGAACCTTCCAACGCTTCAGCCAGCGGGCCGCCTGTCTCCAGCTCGAGGGCGATCTCAAGCCCGACATGGGCAGCCTGACCCTCAGCTCGGTCAACTTCAACAAGGTCACCAGCGTTAGCCCGCCCGACATGATCCGCCGCTTGGCCGAGGAGATGGCGAGCCGGGGCATCATGCCGGAGTTGGAGGCGTTTGACGCCGGCATGATCAACTACGCCAAATACCTCATCGACCGGGGAGTGCTACGGCCGCCGCACTACTTCAACCTCATCCTGGGCAACGTGGCCTGCGCCCAGGCCGACCTGCTGCATGTGGGCGTCATGATCCGCGACCTTCCGCCCGCTTCTTATTGGAGCTTAGGGGGAGTGGGCAACGCCCAGTTGATGATGAACTCCCTGGCCATCGCCACCGGGGGCGGGGTGCGCGTCGGCCTGGAGGACAACATCTGGTTCGACCTGGAGCGCACCCGGCTGGCCACCAACGCCGACCTGCTGCGGAGGGTCCACACTCTCATCGAGGCCAACGGTCGCACTGTGATGAGCCCGGCTTCTTTCCGCAGCCGGTTCGAGCTCCAGCCGGGCCACGGCGCGTACGGACGGCCGCCGGCGGCCTGACGGGCGGCTTAGATCAGCAGGCTCCGAGCCAGCTCCCGGTTCTCCTCATACCAGGCCACCAGGCGCCGGACCCCCTCGTCCAGATCGACCTCAGACTCCCACCCCAGAAGACGGCGGGCCTTGTCGACGTTGGCCCAGGTGGCGCGCACATCGGCGGCCTGCTCCGGTCCGAAGCGCAAGTCGGCACGCCTGCCGGTCTCCCGCTCGAGTAGCTCGACCACCCGCAGCAACTCCACCGGATGGTCGCTGCCCAGGTTGATGATCTCGTAGCCGAGGGGCTTCAGGCCCAGGACCGTACCCCGCGCCACGTCGTCCACGTAGGTGAAGTCGCGCGACTGCCGCCCGTCCCCGTTGATCAGTACTGGATCGCCTTCCGAGATCCAGCGGCAGAAGCGGAAGAGGCTCATGTCGGGACGTCCGGCCGGACCGTAGACGGTGAAGTAGCGGAACACGGTCACGTCGAGGCCGTGCAGGTAGTGATAGGTGTAGCAGAGGGCCTCCGCCCCCTTCTTGGAGGCGGCGTAGGGGGAGAGGGGCCGGCTGGTGTCCTGGTCTTCGCTGAAGGGCTGAGGATTGTGGGCGCCGTAGAGGCTGGAGGTGGAGGCGAGCACGAACTTCGGACACCCGTAGCGGTGGCAGAGGTCGAGCAGGTTGAGGGTGCCGGTCATGTTGGTATCGACGTAAACCCAAGGGTCGTCGACGCTGGGCCGGACGCCGGCGCGGGCGGCCAGGTTGATGACGGCATCGAAGGGGCCGGCGGGGGCCGCCGCGCGGGCGGTGGCGGGGGCGGCGGGGCCGCGCCAGAGACGCTCGAGAACCGGCCGGTCGCAGATGTCCATCTGCTCGAAGTGGAAGCCCTCCCGTCCTTGCAGAGCCGCCAGCCGGTGTACCTTGAGCCGGGGGTCGTAGGCGTCATTCATGTTGTCGATGCCCACCACCGAGTGGCCCTCGGCCAGCAGACGTTCGGCCACTTTGCCGGCGATGAAACCGGCGGCACCGGTCAGCAGTATGTGCATGCGCGGACCTCTATTTCCGGAGAAGCCTAGGGAGCGCGAACACCTGGGATTGTACCTACCGGAAGCCCCGGTCCGGAAGACGGACTTCCAGCCCAGGGGCGCGGTGCAGCAACTCTTCGACCGGCCGGCCCCCTCAACGCACGATATGATGAGGAACGCCCTATGACTTCATGACCCTCATGGAAGAGAGCACAGTGGACGTATGAGCCGGCCGCGGATATCCGTCGTCGTCCCCACCTACGACCGCGTCGACCTGCTGCGCCGCAATCTGGCCGCGCTGCTGCGCCAGACGCTCGACCCTGCCCTGTACGAGGTAGTCGTGGTGCACAACGATGCCGGCGACGGCCGCGGGGACGGCACTGCCCGGCTGCTGGAGGTCACGGCCGCCCGGCAGCCCAGGATCAGGCACGTGGTGGAGTCACGTCAAGGCGTGGCCTACGCCCGCAATGCCGGTCTCCATGCAGCCCGCGGTGAGATCCTTGTGTGCACCGACGATGACGCTTTCGCCCCGCCGAACTGGCTGGAGACCATCCTGGCATCGTTCGACCGGGTGAGGCCCACCCCACACGTTGTGGGCGGGCCCATCCTCCCCTTGGTGATAGGCCGCCGGCCCGCCTGGTTCCGGGACCAGTATGAGGTCAGGTCGTGGGGCGACCGGGCTCGCTTCGTAGGCCCGGGTGAGCGTCCTTTCCCCACCGGCAACGTCGCCTACCGGCGGGATCTACTGCTCGCGGCCGGCGGGTACGACAATGATCTGGGCATGAGAGGCCACATCATGGGCTTCGCCGAGGACGACGAGGTGTTCGCCCGGCTCCGCCAAGCGGCGGGCGGGGATCTGCGGGTCTACTACACACCGGAGGCGTTCGTCCATCATGTCGTACCAGACGAGAAGATGGACCCGGTCTATCGGTTCAAGCGCAACTTCGTCTACGGGCAGACCAGGCATCAGCTGCGGGCGCGGACCGGCCGCGCCCCGGGCTTCGAGGAGTTCGCCCGGGAGACGTATCGGCTGCTGCGGGCCACGGTAGGGGCCGTGGCCGCGGCCCCCAGGGCCCACCACGCCGGGGACTGGTTCATAGGGTCGGCGTTGCCGGTCGCGCGGAGCGCGGGCTATCTGGCGGCGGCGCTCGGCATCAGGGTCCGGGTCCGCCGCTAGAAGAGCTCAAGGTCGCCGATGCCGGCCGCCCACCCCGCCCAGCTCGTGGGGTCGACCGGCAGGGAGGGGTGTAGGGGACGCAGGGTGACGTCGATGCCTCGCCGACCCACCGGGACGTAGCCCAGACGAAGACCGAAGGTGTCACCCAGGCCGGAGACGGCAACGTAGTCCGCCCCCACCCTGCTCGCCAGCTGGGCCGCCACCCGCGCGGCAGCTGCGCTGCCGCGCCGCGTGGGCGACGCGACGACCTCAGCTATCAGCAGTTCGGTCAGGCCGCCCCGGGAACGCGGGCGGCCAATGATCAGAGCCGCCTCGGCACCACGGACGTCGTAGGCCGCCTCGTACTGGACCCAGCGGTTTCGCCCGTAGTGCCACTCCAGATACTCGGGGGTGAGGACGGTCCGCAGCCGCGCTGCCCGAGGCAGCGCGGCTGCCCCCGGCGCCTCGGCTGCGGGCGCCGCCCGAGCAGCGTCCACCTCCTCCACCAGCTGGATGACCGCCGAGTCCCGCAGCAGGGCCGACACCCGCCCGTTGTCGACCTCGCCGGACCCGTCGGCGTCGGCGCGCGTCAGTCCGCGCGAGCCCGCCACACCGCGGAGGAGACGCAGCGGTCGGCGCACTCTCACCCGCAGAGGAAGACGCCCGAGATCGGCCCAGCCCATCTTCATGTAGCCGGGAAGACTCATGGCGTTGGGCGTGTTGAAGGTGAGGTCCAGTCCCTGTGCGGTCATCGGCTCGACCATTCCCAGAGTCATGCGTTCGAAGAAGCCGCGGCGACGCCAATCAGGATGGACGGCTGTATCGACGGCGCGGCCGGTCCGCACCACGCGGCCGCCCGCCCGCAGATGCCAGCGCATGAACACCCGCAGGCCCACTATCCGTTCCTCGACCTCCGCCACCAGGCCGAACGACTCACCAAAGGGGTTCTCGTAGTGCTTCCAGCGCCAGTAGGCGGCCAAGTCGGGAAAGCCCGCCCCGTAGATCGCCACCCGCAGTAGTTCGATGATCCGCCCTTCGTCGTCACGGGTGAGGGAACGGAACCGGACCTCAGCGGGAGAGACTGTGCCTTGCTCGTTCACGCGCAAAGGGTAACAGGAATACCCCTGTACAATTCCAGCCATGAGCGGCGTGGAACTGTCAGTGATAGTCGTCAACTGGAACGGCCGTGACCAGATAGGCCGCTGCCTCGACTCCATCCCCGCGGCCGCCGCAGGCCGGCGGACTGAGGTCATCGTCGTCGACAACCTCTCGACGGACTCGTCCATCGAGTACCTACGAGAGCGCTATCCCGAGGTCACGCTGATAGAGAACCAGGCCAATCTGGGATACGCCCGGGGAGCCCAGTGCGGGATCGACGTGGCCCAGGGCGAGTTCATCGCCGTCGCGAATCCCGATATCGTGCTCGACGTAGGCACACTGGATCACCTGGTCGGCACCTTGGAGGAGCGACCCCAGGCCGCCTGGACGGGGCCCAAGATCGTTCAGCCCGACGGCCATATCCAGAGCGGACCTTTCCGGATATGCCCTATCCTGGAGCCGCTCGAGACCACTCCCGTCGCCTGCCGCTTCTACCACCCCAAGCGCACCATGCGGCACGACCGGGTGCAGCGCTGTGAGAGGCTGAGCGGGGCCGTCATGCTGTTTCGGGCCTCGATGTTGCGCGACATGGGAGGGATGCCGGCCTCCACCTTTCTCTTTGGGGAGGAGATCCTCCTCGGCGCTCTTTGCCGCGACCACGGATACGAGGTCTGGTACGACCCTCTCTGCACCGCCTTACACGAGCACGGAGCGTCGGTCAGGCAGAAGTGGGACGATCAAGACCGCAAGCTGGCGACGCGCGTGGGTCATCTCGCCGCACTGAGACAGGCGGTCTCCTACCCGCGCTTTCTGGCCTACGACCTGGTGCTGCTCGGGACCCTTTTCTTCAAGCTGCTGCTCGGATGGCTCGGGCGCCCCTTCGACCCTCACCTTACCTGGCGCTCTATCAAGATCTCCCTCCTGGCAATCTTCAAGACGCCGAAGGGGCCCGGCGAAGAGAGCTTCTCCGGGCGGGCCGGTCCGCAGCCGACGGAGAGGGGCGGCCGTGCGCTATAGCGTGGTCATCCCTTGCTACAACGCGGCGGCCACCATCGAGCGCGCGCTCCGCTCAGTCTTCGCCCAGACCTGCAAGGACTTCGAGGTGTTGGTCATCGACGACGGCTCTAGCGATGACACGGCTGAGGCCGCCCTCCGGGCCGCGCCGCCGGAGGCGGTCGGCTCGGGCACGTTGCGCGTGATAACGCAGGAGAACCTGGGCGCCGCGACCGCCCGCAACCGGGGTATGGCGGAGGCCCGCGGGGAGGCCGTCGCCTTCCTCGACGACGACGACTACTGGGATCCGGAGTACCTGGAGACGATGGCACGGGTGCTCGACCTGTTCCCGGCCGCAGGCGCGGTCTGCTCCAACTACATCGGCGTCGACGCGAAGGGGGCCCATCCGGCCTGGCGCCGTGCGGCCCCGCCCGCGTCGGCCGAGCCCTTCCTGGTGCCCGACTATTTCCGCGCCCGGGCCACCGACGCCCTGGCCATCAATACCAGCGGAGTGGTCCTGCGCCGCTCGACTGTCGAGGCGGTCGGCGGCATGCGCGACGACCTGCGCCGCAGCCAGGACACCGAGTACTGGGCCCGTATCGCGGCGCACGGCATCCTCTGGGCATTCTCCCCCCGCCCGCTTTCGTACTTCGACCAGACCGACAGGGACTCAGTATCACGCACCCGTTCCGGCTCGTGGTACGCGCGCATCCCCCTGCCCGAGCTTTGGAGCCGCGACATCTGGCCTCTGCTGGAGCCCGCGATGGTGGCCGGCTTCACCGACCTCTACCTCATGCGGGCCCGCTACCTCTGCGCCCTCTTCTTGGAGGCGGGCGTCGGTGAGATGGCCAAGGCGGCCGCGCGGGACGCCCTGCCGCGGGCGGCCGGGCGTCCCGCCGCCCGGCTTCACCTGGGGTTCGTCGCCACGATGCCGCCCCGCCTCACCTGGAGACTGTGGCAGGCGGCAGCCACGGTCAGAAGAAGGTTCCGGAGGGGCAGCGCTCACTCGTAGGCTTTGAGGCGCGCGCGTAGCCGGCGCGCGCCCCGCCCGGCTTTGCGCCAAGCCCGCCGGAACAGGGACCACCCCCACACCAGGAAGCTGCTCCCTGGGCCCAGCGTGAGTCCGTGCAGCTCGAAGGCCACCAGCTTGGCGTGGTCCCGCCCGGTATTCAGCATCCCGTGAGGCTCGCCCTGGGGGTAGAGGACCAGGCTGCGGGCGGGCGCCTCAGCCCCCAGGGTCTGGACGACGCCGTCCAATATCACGAGGACGACGTCATAGTCGTCCTTGTGGACATCCTGGCCCTGGCCCGGCGCGATCACCGCCGTGTGACACTGGATCTTGTTGAGATAGCGGGTCGGCCCCCAGAACACGGCCTGGTAGGTAGCGCCTTCCGCCACCGCCTCGCCGAAGCGCAGACCCTGGATGGAGAACTCCCCGATCTTCCGCGCGTTGGTGTTCCGCCGGTTGAACCAGCTCAGGGCCAGGTAGAAGGAGGGCTCGGCGCTTGTGGTTTCGACCGTGTGCACGTGGAAGGCCGGGTAGTAGACCACTTGTCCGGCACGCACCCGCATCCGCCGCTCTCCTCCGGGGGCGCTGGGCTGAGGGAGGATCACATCGAGCTCCCCCTCGAGCAACAGCAGGACCTCCTCCTCCTTGTGACTGTGAGCGGCGTGAGGCCGGGTGCCCGGAGCCTGTGTGGTCAGGTGGCAGGACCAAGTATAGAGGCCGGTGGTATGACCCCGGAACACGCCCACGTTCTCGAACCCCCGGCCCGGCTCCAACGCACTCGGGGCCGGCAGCGGATGCACGTTGGGCGCAAGCCACCGAGTGGGGCCGCGGCGGGGTGCCGTGATCAGCGGCATCAAGGTCCGAGCCCGATGCCGCACCGCCGCGACCGCGCGATAGCCCGGCGACGGCGCCACCACATTCTTGTCGACCCAGCGGCCGGACTCCCCGCGGTCCTTGTACACATCGCAGGTGGAGCAGGGGATGTCGGCGCGGGGGGGCTTCTTGCCCAGAAGCATCTGCCGCGCATACCTCACTCCGGGGCTGTTGACCGCCGCCACCAGCCCGTCACTGAACGCGTTCGCCTCATAGGCCTGCCAGAAGTTGCGCGAGCATCCCAGCACCCGGCCGTCCCAATTGATCTGGGGCTCCAGCCAGAGCCGGCGGCAGTCGGCGTCGCTCACATGGCGCCCGAAGACCTGCCGGTATTCCGCCTCGCTCACGGCGCCCATCACCCGCCTGACCGCCTCCACGTCCCGCACCGGCGAAAACCGGGTATCCCAATTGAACTTCAACGCGAACTCCATGCCCAGCTCCGCGGCCATCGCCCGGGCCTTCTCGATCTCGTGCTCGTTGTGGCCGAAGACGATGAACTGCCACTGCAGGCGAGGTCTGGTGGACCCGTGAAGGCGCTTGAGCTCATTGAGCCGGCGGATATTCGCCAACACCACGGGCAGGCTGCCGTTGGTGCGGTAGAGGCGGTAGGTCTCGTCGGTGGCTCCGTCGATGGCGCAGGAGAGGTATTCGAACCGGTACCTAACCAACCCCTCGAGCACCTCTTCGCTCACGCGGTTGAAGTTGACCCCGTCGGAGGCCGTCAGCATCACCCTTCGCTCGTGGGCGCAGCGCATGATGTCGAGCAGGTGCGGGTTGAGAAAGATCTCGCCGAAATTGGAGAGTTCCACCCGTCTGAGCCGCGGATTGCGCTCGAGCAGAGTCTGGAAATCATCGGGCTCGAGGAAGCCGAGCCCCACGGCCGGACGCTCCACCCCGCTGTGCACCGGGCAGAGAGGGCAGCCCATCTGGCAGAGCGAGCAGGCTTCGAGCCGGATTCTGGTGGGACGTATCTTGTTCATGCTCCGACGGTCTCTTGCACCAAGGCCACGATATCCTCGACCTCCTGAGACATGGTGAACCGCCCGCTCATGCTCTCGACAGCTCCTTGCGACAGCGACGCGAGCAAGCCGGGTTCGGCGACCAGCCGCCGCAGGCAGGCCGCGAGCCCCGCCGCGTCGCCCGGCTCGAACAGCAGCCCGTTCACTCCTTCGGATACTATCTCCACCGTCCCTCCACTGCGGGTGCCCACCACCGGACGGCCGCACTTGAGGGCCTCCACCGTCACCCTCCCGAAGGCCTCCTGGGTGGAGCACATCAGGACGACGTTCGCCCAAGCGTATTCGCTCTGGGGAACGGCCGTCGCTCCGGGGAGCTCGACCAGCCCCCCGATGTCCAGGGCGGCCGTGAGGGCCTCCACCTCTTCCGCAAAGGACGGGGAGATGGGACCCACCAGGCGCAGACAGACCGGCACCTCTTCGGCGGCCAGAAGACTCGCCGCTTCCAGGGCGACACCCACTCCTTTGCTTCGCGCCAACCGGCCCAGCAAGAGCACGCGCAGCGGGCCGCCGTCGCTCTCATTGGGAGTGGGTGCAAGCCCCTCGATCCCCTGGTAGACCACACGCAGCTTGCGGGCGGGGATGGGCGGCGAGTAGTGGTTGCCGACCGCATGCGAGTTCGCGACGACCAGCCGCGACGACCAGCCGATCAGCCGCTGGCTGAAGGGCTCTCCCAGGACGTACTCGACCTCGTGGTCGCGGGTGACGAACTCGTGGATCCACCAGACATGGGGTGTGCGCGTCAGGAAGCAGGCCAAGGCCGGGGCGGCGATTACCGCCGTGTTAGACACGACGAGGTCGGGGCGCTCCGCACACAGCCAGCGCCTCCAGATGCGGGCGCTCCTTAGGATGTCGAGCAGCCTGCGCCCGCGCCGGAGTCGTTGCCCGGCGCCGGAGGTGGTCCACCAGGGCGTGTACAGCACCGCGGTGCGGACGGCCGCCTCCCGCAAGGCCGCACTGAGCGCGCCTTCGAAGGGAGTGGTCACCACCGGCTCCACCCGGCCGTCAGTCTTGAGGGCGATGACCGTCTCCATCAGAAAGCGCTCTGCTCCGCCCGCAGTTCCCGACGCATGGCTCGCGAACACCACCTTTGGCATGCTCACCAGACTAGCAGTCATACGGACAGCCGGCACGGTTGTAGAATGGCTCGTGTGAACGCCCCCGGCCCCATCCTCATCACCGGCGCCAGCGGCATGCTGGGCACCGCCCTTGGAGCACTGTGCGCCGAGCGGAGGATCACCTGCCGCCTCTTGGCCGAGGGCGACCTCGACATCACCGATGCCGCGGCCGTGGAGACGGCCCTGGCCGAGTTCGCCGCCGAAGGGGGACGGCTGGTGGTGAACGCCGCCGCCTACACGGACGTCGATGAAGCCGAGGATGACGAGGAGCGGGCCTTCGCCGTGAACGAACGGGGGGCGGCCGGCCTAGCCGCGGCTACGGCCGGCCGCGGCCTCGACCTGGTCCACCTGTCGACGGACTACGTTTTCGATGGGGCAAAGGGCCGCCCCTACACCGAGTCCGACGCGCCCCGCCCTTTGAACGCCTACGGCCGTTCCAAGCTGGCCGGGGAACGGGCGGTCTTCGCCGCCCACCCGCACGCCCTGGTGGTGCGCACGGCTTGGACCTACGGGCCCGGGGGAGTCAACTTCCCGGCCAAGATCGCGGCCTTGGCCCGGGAGCGGGCCGGCGAGGGAGCGCAGCTGCAGGTGGTGGCCGACGAGTTCGGCTCTCCCACCGACGCCGCCGCCCTGGCCGCCGGGCTGCTCGAACTGCACCGGCGCGGGGCCCGCGGCCTCTATCACCTGGCCGGAGCCGGCTCCTGCTCGCGCTATGAGCTGGCCCAAGAGGTCCTGGCCACCCTGGAGCTGGCCGTCCCCCTGGTCCCTGTCGGTCGCGCCGCCTTCCCCACGAAGGCCCTCCGCCCCGCCTACTCCGTGCTAGATTGCAGCAAAGCCCGGGCTCTGGGGGTGGTGCTGCCTCCTTGGCAGGATCCCCTCCGGGCCTATGTCCGGCGTCATCTGATGGAGGCGGTCGCGTGAGGAGTCAACCCGCGGCGAAGGGCGGCATCTCGTGAAGGGCATCATCCTGGCCGGCGGCTCCGGCACCCGGCTCTACCCGGCCACCCGGGTGATCAGCAAGCAGTTGCTGCCCGTCTACGACAAGCCCATGATCTACTACCCGCTGTCGACCCTGATGCTGGCCGGCATCCGGGAGATCCTGGTGATATCCACCCCCCAGGACCTGCCCCGCTTCGAGGAGCTCCTGGGGGACGGGTCCTGGCTGGGGATCTCCCTTTCCTACGCCGAGCAGCCCCGCCCCGAAGGGCTGGCTCAGGCCTTCATCATCGGCAGGGAGTTCCTGGGCGGCGGACCCGCCTGCCTCATCCTGGGCGACAACATCTTCTACGGACACGGGTTCACCGAGTCCATCGAGGCGGCAGCCACCCTCGAGAGCGGCGCCCTCGTCTTCGGCTACTGGGTCAAAGACCCCGAGCGCTACGGGGTGGTGGAGTTCGGCGCCGACGGCCGCGCCCTCTCCATCGAGGAGAAGCCGGCCCAGCCCCGCTCCCACTGGGCCGTTCCCGGCCTCTACTTCTACGACGGCCGGGTGGCCGACGTGGCCGCCTCGCTCGCTCCCTCGGCCCGGGGCGAGCTGGAGATCACCGATCTCAACCGGCGCTACCTGGAATGGGGCGAGCTGACCGTGCAGAAGCTGGGCCGGGGCATCGCCTGGCTCGATACCGGCACCCACGAGTCGCTGCTGCAGGCGGCCGACTTCATCCAGACCCTGGAAGAGCGGCAGGGACTCAAAGTGGCCTGCCTGGAGGAGATAGCCTGGCGCAAAGGGTACATCGACTCAGCCGAGCTGGAGACCATCGCCGCCACCATGGCCAAGAACAGCTACGGCGCCTACCTCTACGACCTGCTGCGGCGAGAAGCGTGATGCGGAGGGAGCCATGATTGACGGCGTCAAGATCGAAGAGCTGCGGGTGATCCCCGACGATCGCGGCTATCTCATGGAGATGTTCCGCTCCGACAGCCCCGACTTCGAGAAGTTCGGGCAGGTGTACCTGACCGTGGTCTATCCCGGGGTGGTCAAGGCTTGGCACTACCACCAGAAGCAGACCGACAACTTCGTGTGCGTCTCGGGCATGATCAAGGTGGGCCTCTACGACGCCCGGGAGGGCTCCCCCACCAAAGGCGAGACCATGACGGTGGTCATGGGCTGGCAGCGACAACTGCGCCTGAGCATCCCGCCCGGCGTGTACCACGGGTTCACCCCGGCGGGTCCGGAGCCCGCCTCGGTCATCAACATCCCCACCGAACTCTACGACTACAACGATCCCGACGAGCGGCGCCGCCCTTGGGATGATCCGGAGATCGGCTACGACTGGGGGGTCAAGAACGGATGACCGCCCGTTCCGGCGCCCCGGCGCGGCGACCGAAGCTCGTGATGACCCTCTTGGTGCGGGACGAGATCGACATCATCGAGCGCAACCTCAAGCACCACCTGGACAGCGGGGTGGACTTCATCGTGGCCACCGACAACGGCTCGGTGGACGGCACCCGCGAGGTGTTGCTCAGGTATCAGGAGCGAGGCCGGCTCCACCTGATCGACGAGCCTGCTCAGGACATGGACCAGGCCCGGTGGGTCAACCGGATGGGGCGGCTCGCCTACGAGGAGTTCGGGGCCGAGGCCGTCTTCCACTGCGATGCCGACGAGTTCTGGTATGCGCTGAGCGGCGACCTCACCGCCGAGATCTCCCGAGGGCCGGAACCCGCCTACACCGCGCACAGTTTCAACGTCCACCTGGCCGACCGAGGAGGAAGAGAGACCATCGACGATGCCGTCTGGGTGGCTTTCGAAGCCCTAGGGCAGAACGTCGACCCCGCCGACCCGGCTGTGAGGATCTCCTACAAGCGCAAGCGCCGCCTGAGACCCTCACTGGGCAAGGTCATGACCAGCACCCGTCACGGCTATCTCGAGGTGGCCATCGGCAACCATATCCTGGCTTCGGGTGAGCGGCCCCGCTGGTCCCGGGACGTCTACCTGCTGCACTATCCTGTGCGAAGCTTCGCCCAGTTCACGCAGAAGGTGGCCAACGGTGGAGCCGCGATCGAACGCAACCCCAACATCGCTCCCCGCGACGCCCTGCACTGGCGGGAGTGGTACGCCCACTACCTCGCGGGCACCCTGGAGACGGATTACGGGGCGCTGCTGATACGCGACCCTGAGTGGTACGTCCGCCAAGGGGTCATGTGCGACCGCCGAGGTCTCACCGACGAGGAGTTCGCCGCCGCGGTCGCGGACGCCATCAAGAGGAGGCTCCGCCGTCCACCCCTGGCGACCCGGGTCCGCAAGTTCGCGCGCATATCACGCCCTGGTCCACCAGCGCCTTCACCACCTCCCCCTCGGTGAGGTCCACCCCGCAGCGGCGTAGGTGCGCGCGGATCCCCCGCACCAGTCCGGCCCGCGTGGCCTGGAGCCTGGCCCGGCCTTCGTGTCCGTCGGGTTCCAGGTACGCGCCTTCACCCCACTCGTTCCAGGCGTTCACGAACAGGAGGGGCTGCTGCGCCGGTGACCTCGCCAGGGTGATCTCCACCGCTTTCTCAAGCCACAGGCGGTACAACTCGGTAGAAGAACCCACGAGGATGTGCGCCAGCCGATTCCGTCGCGGCGTGTTGTCCCAGGCTGGGGTGACGCCTCGGTAGTGGAGAAAAGGCTGCGGGGCCTTGGCGAGAAGCCGGGCGGCCATGGCCGCGTAGTCCATCAGGCGGCCGGTGAAGTCCGGGGCGATGCCCGGGAAGGTGCCGGGCAGGACGGAGTCCAGCCGCACGTTGGGCGGGAACTCAACAGCCGCGTCGAACCCGTAGACTCGGGGATCGGCGACCTCGTAGTTCTGGACCATGGCCAGATGAAGGTCGGGGATGCCCTGCCGCCGGCACACGGCCCTCCATAGCCGCACCGTTTCCGGCGCATCCGGCAACAGATTGGGTCGGTAGACCAGGAGCAGGGGGGCGCCGTCCACCCGCAGGTATCGTTCGTCCTTGAGCAGGGGGAGGACATCCTGCATGAACTCCTCGGCGAATCCGGGAGGATACTCCTGCGGCATCAGGACCTCGTGGTGACGGCCGTCCCACGTCCGGGTCCAGGTGTCGTTGGCCCAACAGATGCAGAAGGGCAGGTCGGGCCGGCCGCGGGCTGCGAACTGCTCCAGCGGCCGCTCCAGCATGCGCCGCCCGCCCCCGAACCAGTAGTAGTAGAAGCAGAACCCATGGATGCCGTACGCACGCGCCAGCGCGGCCTGCTTGTCCATCACAGTGGGGTCGCTCAGGTCGTAGTAGCCTAGTTCTCCCGGCTCGACCGGCTGCCGGTGTCCGGCATAGTTGGGTTGGGCCTGCCTCACCCTGGTCCACTCCGTGAAACCCTCGCCCCACCATTCGTCGTTGAGATCGTTCTGGTGGAACTGAGGCAGATAGAAGGCGATGAGTCGCGGACACCGCAGTGGTCCCGCCGGCTCCGTTCCGCCCCCGCCGGTGCCCGCGCCCGGCCCCCCCGCCATCAGGGCGGCTGTGGCGGCTTCTTCGATGATCTGCCGCTTCTGCGCGGGCGACCGTTCCACCCACGGCACCGCGCTGGTCTTGGCCGGGGCCGCGAGACGCATCAAGCGGGCGAACGATCTGATGGTCCGGGACAGCGGTCCGAGCACGTGAGGGCACCCTCCCCCGGAATGGAACCAGACAGGACGCGCCCATACTACCAGGCCCGGTCGAACCTACGAGTCTTGGGTGGTGATAGCATGGAGGCCGCGCGAAGAGACCTCCTGCGGAAAGGTGCCTCATGAGGATCCTGGTCTGCGGTGGAGCCGGCTTTATCGGCTCCAACTTCATCCGGCGGGCGCTGGGCGGCGGCGGGGCCGGTGACGGCGCCGCGCCCGCGGGCGCCCGCGGGGCGGCCCCGGCCCCCGCCGCGGTCCAGATCGTCAACCTGGACAAGCTCACCTACGCCGGTAACCCCGACAACCTGCGCGCCGTGGAGGCCGACCCCCGCTACCGGTTCGTTCACGGCGACATCTGCGACCGGGAGACCGTCTTCCGCGCCGCCGAGAGAGTCGACGCCATCGTCAACTTCGCCGCCGAGACCCACGTGGACCGCTCCATCGTCGACCCCGAGGCCTTCCTCCGCACCGACATCCTGGGCACCCACACCTTGCTCGAGGCCGTGCGCGAACTGGGCATCCCCCGCATGGTGCAGGTATCCACAGATGAGGTCTACGGCTCGGTGGCCGAGGGATCCTGCGCCGAGGACCACCCCTTCGCCCCCTCCAGCCCCTACTCCGCCTCTAAGGCGGGCGGCGACCTGCAGGTGCTGGCCTATCACCGTACCTTCGGCATCCCGGCCATGATCACCCGGGGCTCCAACACCTACGGACCCTATCAGTATCCGGAGAAGCTCATCCCCCTCTTTGTGACCAACGCCCTGGAAGGCGAGCAGCTGCCCCTGTACGGCGACGGCCTCAACGTGCGCGATTGGCTGCACGTGGACGACCACTGCGCCGGCATCGAGTTCGTCCTCGCCCACGGGGAACCGGGCCAGGTCTACAACGTGGGCGGCGGCAACGAGCGCACCAACCGGGAGATCACCGCCATCATCCTGGACGAGTTGGGCCTGGACGAGTCGGTCATCCGCCGGGTGCCCGACCGGCCCGGTCACGACCGCCGCTACTCACTCGACTGCGGCAAGCTGGCGGCCATGGGCTGGCGCCCGCAGGTGGATTTCGAGACCGGCCTGCGAGAGACCATCCGCTGGTACCGCGACAACGACTGGTGGTGGAAGAAGATCAAGCATCAGACCGAGGACTTCGCCGCCTGGAAGAAGCGCTGGTACGAGGAGCGGGGGAAGGAACAGACCTCCGGTCCCGGTGTGGAGCCGCGGGGAACGCGCGGATGACGGCGGCCCGGCCGCCAAGGCTCGTCTTCGTGGGCGGGGGCCGTCTGGCCGGGCTGCTGTACTCCACCTGCCACCGGGAACACGAGGTGCTCGGCTACGTTGACGACGTCCACTCCGAGGCCTATCTGACCACCACCTACGGCGTGCCTTGCCTGGGGACGAGCGACGCGCTGCCCGGCCTCAAAGCCGAGGGCGTGGCCGCAGTGGTGGCCATCACCGACTCGGCCGCCCGCAAGAAGTACGGAGAGCTCCTCGACTCATTGGACTTCCCCCTGGCCACCCTCGTCTTTCCGACGGCGGTGGTGGACGAACACGCCCAGGTGGAGCCGGGCTGCATCATCCGCCATCAGGCGGTCATCGGCCCCCAGGTCAAGCTGGGGCGCAACTGCGTGGTGAGCGACAACGCCTACGTGGCCCACGATTCAGTCGTCGGCGCCCACACGTACATCAGCCCGGGCGTCAACATCAACGGCAGCGTCACCATCGGAGAGGCCTCCTTCATCGGCACCGGCGCCGTGGTGATCCCCGAGCGCCGTATCGGCGACGGCTGCATGGTGGGGGCGGCCGCCTGCGTCACCCGAGACGTGGCCGACGGCCAGACCGTGGTGGGAGTGCCGGCGCGGCCGGTCGCCACGGGCGGCCCGGTCGCTGCGGCGGTGGGCGCGGCCCCCGTGGCGGCCGACAGCCCGGCCCCGGCGGCATCCGCGACCAGGGAGCCTTCGGACCCGCCCCCCCTCGTCAGCGTGCTCCTCTCCTCGTACAACCACGAGAGATTCGTGGGCGAGGCGATCCGCAGCGCGCTCGGGCAGACGCTGGCCGACCTTGAGCTCATCATCATCGACGACGCCTCCACCGACGGCTCCGTGGCCGTCATCGAGCAGTTCACTGACCCGTGCATCCGCTTCGTCCGCCACGAGCGCAATCACGGCATCGGGGTCACCAAGAACGAGGCTTTCAGCATGGCCCGCGGCACCTATGTGGCCGTACTCAACTCCGACGATGCCTGGCTGCCGGAAAAGTTGGAGAAACAGGTGCAGGTGTTCGCGGACCGGCCCGAGCTGGGGGCGCTCTTTACCGCTGCCCAGGTGATCGACGAGAACGGCCAGCCCTTCCGCAATAAGACCCATTTCTACTACAGCATCTTCGAACAGCCCAACCGCTCCCGCCCCGAGTGGCTCAAGTACTTCTTCTACCGGGGCAACTGCCTGTGCGCCCCCAGCGCGCTCATGTCCCGGCAGCGCCTGCTCGAAATGGGGTACCTAGACAGGCGGCTGCATCAGCTGTGCGACATGGACCTTTGGGTCCGCATCTGCATGCGCCACCCCATTTGGATCCATCCCGAGCGGCTCACCCGCTTCCGGGTGCTCGAGAGTGAAGGCAACGCCAGCGGCCGCACCGCCCAGACGCAGGTACGCGGCCGCTGGGAGTACTCCCGGATCTTGCGCCATTATCTGGATATCCCGAGCGAGGAGGAGCTGCTGGCCGTGTTCCCGGAGGCGGCACGGTTCACCAGCCTTGGGCACCCGCTCGATCTCGCGGGCATCCGCTATGCGGTGGCTCAGCTCGCCCTGGAGCGCCCGGGACGGCACCGGCAGCTCTTCGCCCTCGAGACCCTCTTCGAGCTGCTGGCCGACCAAGAGGCCGCCGCCTCGGTCGAGCAGCGCTTCGGGTTCGGCTACAAGGAGCTGACCGCTCTCGCCGGCCGGCTGGACGTGTTCGCGCTGACCGAGCCCCGCAGTCTCTGGCACGGCGCCCAGCGGCGGCTCGGGAGACGACTGCCCGGGCTACGGAAGTGAGGCGCCAGTGAAGGCGGAATGGATCGGGCTCCAGAGCCACCAGGGCAAGAGCGGGCGGCTCATCGCCCTGGAGGCTCCCGAGGAGATCCCCTTCCCGGTGGCCCGCGTCTACTTCGTCCTGGCGGGGGACCCCACAGTGGCGCTGGGCCGGCACGCGCATAGACGGGGGGAGCAGCTGCTCGTCTGCGTCAGGGGATCATGCACCCTGACCCTCGATGACGGCTCGACGACCCAAGACTTCGTCATCGACCGCCCCGATCGCGGGCTCCTCGTCGGGCCGCTCCTGTGGGAGGAGTTCTGGCTCTCGGCCGAGGCCGTGCTGCTGGTACTGTGCGACACTCCGTACAACCCCGCCGACCAGATCGAGAACCGGGAGGAGTTCCTCGCCCTGGTGGAGCGTGATGACTGACGCGCAGGCCGGCATCCCCTTTCTCGACCTCAAGCGGGTGAACGACCTCCGGGCCGGCGAGATCGCCACGGCGATGGCAGGGGTGCTCGACCGGGGCATGTTCATCGACGGTCCCGAACTCGCCCAGTTCGAGAGGGCCTTCGCCGCCTATTGCGGCACCCGCCACTGCATCGGGGTGGGCAACGGCTACGACGCCCTCCGCCTCATGCTGCGGGCCGGCATGCTGGGGGAGGGTGGTACCCCCCGTCTTCGCCGCGGCGACGAGGTGCTGGTCCCCGCCAATACCTTCATCGCCACCCTCCTCGCCATCGTGGACGCGGGGCTGAGCCCCGTGCTGGTGGAACCCGACCCGGCGACCTTTCTCATGGACCCGACCGATGCCGCCGCACGCATCACCCCCCGCACCAAGGCCGTGCTGGCGGTACATCTCTACGGGTGCTGCAGCGGCGTCGCGGCTCTGCGGGACCTCGCCCGCAAACACGGGCTGCTGCTGTTCGAGGATGCCGCTCAGGCCCACGGAGCCGTCGACGGGGGAATCAAAGCCGGGGCCTTCGGCGTCGCGGCCGCCTTCAGCTTCTACCCCACCAAGAACCTGGGCGCTCTGGGTGACGCCGGCGCGGTGACCACCGACGACGACCGGCTGGCGACCGACCTGCGGGCGCTTCGCAACTACGGGTCGGACCGCAAGAACGAGCACCGCCTCCCCGGCTGCAACTCCCGGCTGGACGAGCTCCAGGCCGCGGTACTCCGGGTCAAGCTGGCCGCCCTCGATGCCGACAACCGGCGGCGGCGGGAGATAGCCGCCGTGTACCTGGAACAGATCCGCAACCCCCGCATCATCCTCCCGGCCGCCCCGGCCCAGCCCGAGGCCCACGTGTGGCACCTGTTCGTCGTCCGCACCGCAGAGCGCGCTGCGCTGCGGCGCCACCTGGACGACCGCGGCATCGGCACCGCCGTCCACTACCCCACGCCGCCCCACCTGCAGCCGGCGCTGGCCGGACCGGCGGCGGCAGGGGACTGGCCGCCGCCCCTCGCGCTTCGCGACGTGTCGCTACCTGTGGCCGAGCAGCTCCACCGGGAGGTGCTCAGCATCCCGCTGCATCCGGCGCTGACCGACGCCGAGGTCGAGCGCGTCGTCGAAGCCCTGAACGAGTTTTAGAGCGAGCGCAGCATTAGCCAGCGCAAGTGCTAGCATTGGGCCCGCCATGAGAGATCTCCTCACCCGCCTCCAGTCCCTCGCCCAGCCCATCCGGTTGGCCGTCGTCGGCGCGGGGACGGCCGGCAAGGGCCTCTTCTACCAGGCGGGGGTGACCCCGGGCATCCAACCGGTGGGCCTGTGCGACATCGTGCTGTCCAAAGCCGTGGCCGCCGCCGAGGAGTTCGGCCACTCCTACCGGGTGGTCGAGACCCCCGGGCACCTGGAGGACGCCGTCTCCGCGGGGCTGGTCGCCGTGTGCGAGGACGCCGAGCTGCCGGCCCGCTGTGATTCGGTCGATGTTCTCATCGAGGCCTCCAACGACGTCGCCGGCGGCGGCCGCCATGCCCTGGCCGCCATCGAGACCGGCAAGCACGTGGTCATGATGAACGCCGAGGCCGACCTGGCCTTCGGCCCCTACCTGCTGCGGCGGGCGCGGGAGGCCGGCGTCGTCTACACCAGCTGCGACGGCGACCAGCCCGGCTGCATCGCCCGTTTGGCCGACGAGGTGCGCCTGTGGGGCTTCGAGCCGGTGATGTACGGCAACATCAAAGGTTTCCTGGATCGCTACGCTGATCCCACCAGCATCGTCTTTGAGGCGGAGAAGCGCTCGCTCGACCCCAAGATGTGCGCCGGCTTCACCGACGGCACCAAGCTGTGCGTGGAGATGGCCCTGGTGGCCAACGCCTACGACTTGGCGACCATGGTCCCCGGCATGCGCGGTCCCCGCTGCTCCCGCGTGCAGGAGGTGCTCGAGCTGTTCGACCTCGCCGCCATCCGGGAAAGCGGCACCCCGGTGGTGGACTACATTTTGGGGGCGCGGCCCTACGGAGGGGTGTTCGTTGTGGGGTACTGTGACGACCCCTACCAGATGAAGGCCTTCAGCTGGATGCCGGCCGAGACCGGCAAGGGGCCGTTCTTCGTGTTCGACCGGCCCTACCATCTGGTCCACATCGAGGCCATGCGCTGCGTGGCCGAGGCCTTCCTCGACCGGGAGGCGCTTCTGCAGCCTCGGGCCGGCCTCAAGACCGACGTCTACGCCTACGCCAAGCGCGAACTGCGCCGAGGCGAGCGCCTCGACGGCGTGGGCGGCTACTGTTGCTACGGGATGATCGAGAACCGCGACGTCGCCACCGCCCTCACCGGCCGCCGGGCCGGGCTGCCCATCTGCCTGAGCGAGGGGGTCACGGTCGCCCGCGACATCGCTGCCGACGACAAGATCTACCTGGACGACGTGCTCTACGACCCCGAGCGCGCCGACTTCAGGATGTACCGGCTGGCGGCGGGGGAGTAGGTGAGAGCGGCTCGAAACCATGGTGGCCCTCCACTCGACCATCCACCCATGAGTGGGAACTGAACGCTTGAGTGTCCGAATGGATGCAGCGCCGGTCGGTCTGGCCCGGCATCGGCCTGGGCCAACCCGGAGGCAGTCCCGCCGGCCGGTGGAAAGCACCACCACCGGTCGAACGGCGCGTTCAAGTCATAATTGATGATGCTCCGATGTTCCAGCTCCTGCTATCCTGAGCCCGACCGGACCAGCCCCCCCGAAGGCGCCCGAGGACATCTTCGTGGAACAAGACCGTCTGTTGAGCCTCGCCCAGGAATACCTCTGCCCACTCATTCCCGGGAGTTGGCTGGCCGGCTCGATCCCCTCCACCCGGCAGGAGAAGCTGGTCGCCCGGCCGGACCCCCGCGCACTGGCCTTCAAGATCGACCGGACCGACCGCTACCGGCTGATCCTTCGCCGGGGAGAGCCCTTCGGCCCTACGGCCCGACGGATCGTGCGCTCCTTCGCCCAAGTGCTTGGCGAGATCGAGCCCGCCCTCTCCACCTCCTTCGAACCCGACGTCCTACGCACCCTGCAGAAGAAGGTGCTAGCCCTGGCCGTCGCCGGGGATATGCACGACGCCATGGTCTCGGCCAACGAGCGACTGGAGGGCTGGGCTGAGATCTCGTATGAGGGGCGGCCGGTCACGGCCGCCGTGGGCTTCGACCCCTACGCCGTGGGCGGGAACCTCATGCTGGAGGAACTCGGCTCCCTCGAGTTCAGTCCGGTGCTCACCAACGGGGTGGACACCATGGTCCGGGTGGACGCTCAAGGACGGGTGATTGGGCACGAGTGTCTTGACGTGCCGGCGGACCTGCCCCCCTTCGCCCCCTACTTCCAAGCCGCCCTTGCCGCCTGGGCCACGGAGGGCCGGGTGGTGCTCGTGCTCACCGAGCGGGGCGAGATCCTGGTGTTTCGGGACCGCCAGCTCTTGTTCGCCAAGCGCTCGGGGCGCTGGCACTTCCTAACCCATCGGCCCTTCCTGGCCCGCATGCCGGTGCCCCGCTCCCTCGGCGCCCGCCGGGCCATCTACGAAAGCTGCTTGGATGCCTCGTTCACCCACCGGGGGGCTTGCATTGGAGTGGTGGCCAGAAATAGTGCGGCATCGGCCCGGGACGTGGTGATGCCGGAGGACCGGGTCGGCAAGCGAGGACCGCTCAAGTCCCGGGCGCTGGAGCGTCTCATCGCCGGCCGCAGCTTCGCCGAACTGGACCGTCGGTTCCGCTTAGAGCTCCTCTCCATCGACGGAGCCCTGGTCCTCGACCATCGAGGCCGGGTGCTCGCGGTGGGAGCCATCATCCGCATCCCCGGGGGCAGCACAGGAGGAGGCAGACTGGCCGCGGCTCGAGTCCTCGCCTCCTTGGGCCTGGGGATCAAGGTGTCGCAGGACGGATCGATCGCCTGCTTCGCCGGCGACGACGAGAGGCCGGTGTTCTCGTTGATGTGAAGGGAAAGACCGCCTCGGGGTGATGAACGCGTCGTCCGCAGCACCCGCCTCAACCGTGACGGTGGCCTCTTCCATGCCGGTCATCTGGGGCGGCCTCCGGGGGACGGCGGACAACCCTGCTAGTCTTGATTCATGTCACTACGCTCGTCAGTACTCAACGCCACGTATGCGATCCTCCGCTACTCGCCGGTCCAGGTGGCCTTCCGCCGTCGAAGTGCGGAAAGACTCGCCGTTCTCTCCTACCACGAGGTCGCGGACGCGGAAGTCTTCGACACTCAGCTCGCCTACCTGGCGCTGCGAGCGCGTCCTGTCTCTTTGGACGACCTGCTGGACGCGCTGCGCCGCGGTACTGCGCTCCCGCGGCGCGCCGTCCTCCTCACCTTCGACGACGCCGACCCCAGCCATCTCGGTATCGCCGCACCGCTGCTCCATACACGCGGGATCCCGGCGGTGGCGTTCGTCGTCACCGCGCTGCTGGACACCCAGGAGCACTTCTGGTTCGAAGAGGTGTCGGCCTTGGTCGCCGCCGGAGCGACCGTGGAGGCTGGGGGGTCCGCGCTCCTGCCGGCGGGACTTTCGCCTGCCGGGGCTCTCGAGAGGCTCAAACGGCTCTCCGATGCCGAACGGCGGACGACTATCGCCCGCCTGCGCGCGGCTGCAGCCGCCGCGGGTATCGCCCTTTTACCCCGGCCGCAGCTTCGCGCGGCCGACCTGCCCCTCCTCGAATCCGCCGGCATAGCCATCGGCAGCCACACCCACTCGCACGCCTGCCTCGACCGCTGCGACGAGGCAACGGTGAGGGCCGAGGTCGGCACTGCCCACGCCCGCCTCACCGAGATCCTCGGCCATGAGCCGAGCGCGTTCGCCTACCCGGGTGGGTACCTGGACGCCCGCGTCGTGGCAGCCGTGAGAGAGGCCGGCTACCCTCTCGCCTTCGCCTACGACGACCACCTCAGCCCCTGGCCGCCTCCCGATCCTCTCCGGGTCTCCCGGGTGCGGGGCAACGCGCACGACGGCCTCCACCGACTGGCGCTCTCCCTCAGTGGGCTGCATTCGGCAGGATGGCATGCCGCCACGCGCGTTCGAAGCGCCGACAAGTTGCTATGATTCCCGGGCGCAATCGACCACGAGGAACGACCGCGTGCTCACCACCATCCGCCAGGCCATCTACCTGCTGGGCCGCGAGCAGCGCAAGCGCTGGCTCATCCTGCTGTTCCTCGCGCTGTTCCTCAGCCTGCTCGAGATCGTCTCCGCCGCCCTCGTCTACGTGCTCCTGGGACTGGTGGCGGACCCCAGCGGCCAAGTGAACATCCCCCTGCTCGGCGACATCCGCTCCTTGGCCGGCGAGGCCAGCGAGCGCACCTTCCTCCTGGGACTCATCGGCGTCATGATCGGCTTCTTCCTGTTGCGGGCCTTCTTCGCCATGGGAGCCGAGTACGTCACCTATCGCATGACCAACAACGCGGCCGCCAACCTCTCGGTCAAGCTGGTTCGGGGCTACCTGCACCTGCCATATGCTTTCCACTTGCAACGGAGTTCTTCGGAGCTCATCCGCAATGCCCATCAGGTGCCGCTCGAGGTGGTCAACAGCGTCTTCAACCCCCTCATCCGGCTGATGGCCGAGGTCATCCTCACCATCGGCATCCTTGCGCTGCTGGTGCTGGTGTCACCTGTGGGCACCGCCCTTGCCATCGCCGTGGTGGGCGGCGCCACCGTCATCGTCATGCTCATCATCCAGCCCCGCATCAAGCGCTTCGGCCAGACGGCCCATGCCATGCACCGGGAGACGCTGGGGGTGCTGCAGCAGTCCTTCCAGGGGGTGCGTGACATCAAGCTGCTTGGGCGGGAGCGGTTCTTTTCCGATGCCTACGGTCGGGTCCGCCGGCGCTTGGCCCGCATGCAGTACACCAACCAGACCGTCGTCCAGACGCCCCGCTTCGTCATCGAGACCTCCCTCATCCTCTTCATCCTGGTGTTCTTCGCGGTCACGGTGGCCAGAGGCGGCACTCAGAACGCCTTGGCCACGCTGGGGCTGTTCGCGTATGCGGGGCTGCGCCTACAGCCGTCGCTCCAGAAGATCGCCAACTCCTTCAACAGCCTCAAGTACGCCACGGCGCCCACGGCGGATATCCACCGGGACCTCCGCATCATCGAGGCCAACGCCGCTGCGGGCGCGCCGGCGGGGCCCTTCCCCTTCCAGCGGCAGATCACTCTGGAGGAGGTCTCCTTCGCCTATGAGGGGACCCGTTCCGCCGCATTGACCGACGTGAACCTGAGCATCGCCCGCGGCGAGCAGATCGGCATCTGCGGTCCCACCGGCGGGGGCAAGAGCACGCTGGTAGACCTCATCGCCGGGCTTCTTTCCCCCAGCGCGGGACGGGTACTGGTGGACGGAGTCGACATCAGCACCAACGTCCGAGGCTGGCAGCGCAACCTGGGCATGGTGCCCCAGATGGTCTTCTTGACCGACGACACCCTGCGCCGCAACATCGCCCTGGGCATCCCCGACAAGGAGGTGGACGAGGCTGCGGTCGCCGAGGCCGTCCGCCTCGCCCAGCTCGAGGAGTTCATCTCCGCTCTGCCGCAGGGGCTCGAGACCGTGGTGGGCGAGCGCGGGGTACGGATCTCAGGCGGCGAGCGGCAGCGCATCGCCATCGCCCGCGCCCTCTACTACCGCCCACAGGTCCTGATCTTCGATGAAGGCACCTCGGCCCTCGACAACGCCACCGAGCAGGAGCTCATGCGGGCGCTCCGGACCCTGCGCGGGGACCATACAATCTTGCTGGTGGCCCACCGGCTCTCAACCGTGCGCGACGCCGACCGGGTGGTGTTCGTGGAGAACGGGCGAGTGGCGGGGATCGATACCTTCGACGGACTGTGTGCGTGCAATGAGTCGTTCCGGGAGATGGCGAGAGTAGGTTAGGAGTAGCGGCAGTTTGTCTTCCTTGGAGCGCTGAGAAAGCCCGCTCGATGGCGGTCACCTCCTCCTCCGCTGACAGTCATTCGGTTTTCGTCATTTCGTTGCGCACTGGTCGTCAACAAAGCGGAGGCGGAGTAGCGGGTCGAAGCGATAATAGTCGGGGGTGAGCTGGCGCCAGAATTGGGAGATCTCCGCCAGCTCTCAGGCGACACCCCTTCGGTCCCAGGGCGCCGGAGAAGACGTCAGTCATGAGTTTGACTGCTAATCAAGCCGGCCTCGTGGGTCGTCCCGTCGTGTGCGGCCAGAGTGCGAGACGAAGACTCCGCCTTTCTCATATGCGGCCTATCTGCAGGTTCGAAGCCGCGGGTTGGCTAGTAGAAGACATCGCCTCCATCATGGCTGACGCCGCTTACATTGGAGGCCGCACCAGCTCCACATGCGTGAAGACCACCCGGAACCCCAGCCGCTCCAGATTGCGCTGGGAGCCGCTGCCCGGGGCCGTCTCGGCCACAGCGAGGTCGCACCCGGCCTCCTGAGCAAGGTCCAGCCGGTATCGCAACAGGGCCTGCTGGATGCCGCGCCGCCGATAGGGAGGCAAGGTGGTGTCGCCCATGAGCCACCCCACTCCCCCGTCGATGACCATGGCTCCGGTCGCCGCCGGTTCACCGCCCACCCAGGCCATCACCAAGACGGCATCATCCCTGGCGGCCATGACCGCACCGACATCCAGCTGCGGCTGACCCGGCGGAGCGTGGTCGGCGAAGCCGCGGGCGACCATCCTGCCCCACAGCGCCCGCTCCTCGCCCGTGCAGGTGCGGACGACCACCCCCGGCGGGGCGGCGGGAGCAGGCGGCTCGGCGGAGTCGGGCGGGGCGGCGGGGGCGGGCGGGGCCGCCGCGGCGGGCTCCGGTTCCGCCGCCGAGGCCCGCCGCGGCGCCTCGGCACCGCCTCCGCCCAGCTCCAAAGCCAGCACGTTCTCGAACTCGGTCACCCGGTAACCCCGCCGCCCCAGCCCGTCCCACAAGGACTCGTCCGCCAACGGGCACAAGGTCACGATCGACTCGGCACCCCGAGAGAAGTAGAACTCCTCCACCCGGTCCAGGTCGGCGTCGCTCACCGGCCCGTCCATGCCCAGTCCCACCGCCACGTTCACCGGCGACCCCGGTCCCAGCCAAAGAGCGACCCCGCCCGCCACCTCCGCCCAGGTGGCGCCGGCGCCGGGCAGGGCCGCGCGCCCCACCGTGCCCAGAGTCCGGAGCTCGGCGCAGATCAAGGTCTCTAGGCGGCGGGCCAGAGCCAGGTCGGCGTGGATCATGGCGTCCCTCCGCCGGGAGGGGCGTTCCCGCTCGCGACCGCGGCCTTCTGCGGCCACGGCCTTGGGGATATCCGATAGACGTGCTCGCTGACGGGTTGCGCGTTCATGGCAGGCGGTAGCTCCTCTCTCCCGTGGCCGGCGGATCCCCGCAGGCGGGCCCCGCGGTCCGCTCGCTTCTCCATGGTACCCTCTTGGCGTGGGTGATAAGGGCGCGGCGGCCACGACTCGGGGGCCCTTCTTGGAGATGCGACTGACACGTGAGGAAGACCTCCGGGGATTCACCGGCCTCACTTCGGCTGAGGTGCGCCGCCGCACCGCCGCCGGCCAGACCAACCTCACCCCCCGCCCGGGCGGCCGCACCACCGGAGACATCATCCGGAGCAATACCCTCACCTATTTCAACCTCATTCTGGGCACCCTGTTCGTCTTCATGATGGTCTTCGGCTCCTGGCGAGACGCCCTGTTCGGCTGGATCATCTTCATCAACGCAGGCATCGGCATCTTCCAGGAGATGCGCGCCAAGATAGCTCTGGACCGCCTGACTTTGATCTCCTCGCCGGCGGCCAAGGTCATACGAGACGGGCAGGACGTGCAGGTGCCGGTGGGGACGGTCGTGCTCGGCGACGTCGTCCGGGCCGCCTCGGGCGACCAGATAGTGGCGGACGGCGTGGTGCTCCTCTCGCGCGACCTCGAAGTGGACGAGTCCTTGCTCACCGGCGAATCGGTGCCCGAGGTCAAGCAGGCAGGCGACCGTCTGCTCTCAGGCTCGTTCGTGGTGGCCGGCAGTGCCGTCTACGAGGCCACTGCCGTGGGGGCCGACGCCTATGCCCAGCGGATCACCGGTGAGGGCAAACGCTACGTGCGTCTGCATTCCGATCTGGTGGCGGGCATCAACACCATCCTGCGGATCATCGGCCTCGGCATCATCCCCGTGGGCGCGCTCCTCATCTGGGCCCAGTTCCGGATGGACGCCACCATGGAGGAGGGCGTCACCAACACCGTGGCCGCCCTGGTGGCCATGGTCCCCCAGGGCCTGGTGCTGCTGACCAGCATCGCCTTCGCCCTGTCGGCGCTCACCTTGGCCCGGCGGAACGTGCTCACCCGCGAGCTGCCCGCCGTAGAGGGGTTGGCCCGCGTGGATGTGCTTTGCATCGACAAGACCGGGACCATCACCGAGCCGCACCCGGCGTTCGAGCGGGTGGAGCTGCTGGATGGCCGGGGACGCGAAGCGCTCGCCCTGGAGGTGCTGGGCGCCATGGCAGCAACCGCTTCCAGCGCGAACTCCACGCTGAGCGCCATCGGCGCCGCCCTGCCGGCGCCGGCAGGCTGGGTGGTGGAGGATTCCGTCCCCTTCTCTTCGGCCCGCAAATGGAGCGCCGCCCGGTTCGACGGCCACGGTTCGTGGGTGCTGGGAGCTCCCGAGATCGTGGGCAACGACGCCGGCTCCGCCGTCCGGGACCGGGCGGCCGAGATGGCCGCGGAAGGGATGCGGGTGCTGCTCTTGTCGCGCACCGACGCGACACTCCAGGGAGAGGCCCTGCCGCCCGGGCTGGTCCCGGTCGGCCTGGTGGTGCTGAGTGAGCGGGTGCGGGCCGACGCGCCCCAGACCCTGGCCTACTTCCGCGAGCAAGGCGTGCAGATCAAGGTGATCTCAGGCGACAACCCGGCCACCGTCGCCACCATCGCGGCCAGGGCCGGCATCTCCGGCGCCGAGCACGCCGTCGACGCTCGGACCCTACCCCCGGGCGGGGAGGAGCTGGCCGGCATCATGGACTCCGCCACCGTCTTCGGGCGAGTGGACCCTGACCAGAAACGGGCTATGGTCGAGGCCCTGCAGAGTCGCGGCCACACGGTGGCCATGACCGGCGATGGGGTCAACGACGTCCTCGCCCTCAAGAAGGCCGACATGGGCATCGCCATGGGCACGGGCACGGCTGCGGCCCAGGCCGTTTCACAACTGGTTCTGGTGGATTCCCGCTTCTCGACTCTGCCCGGGGTGGTGGCGGAGGGCCGGCGGGTGACGGCCAACATCGAACGGGTGGCCAGCCTCTTCACCAACAAGAGCGTGTGGGCGGCCGCTCTGGCCGTGGCTGTAGCCGTGCTCACCATCCCTTACCCCATCTTGCCCCGGCATCTGACGGTGATCGACGGCCTCACCATCGGGATACCCGCCTTCTTCTTGGCTTTGGCCCCCAACAAGCGCCGCTTCGTCCCGGGCTTCATCTACCGGGTGGGCAGGTTCGTCATCCCCACCGGCCTCCTCAGCGCTTTCGTCATGCTGCTCTCCTTCCTGCTGCTGCAGGAGCTGGGGGCCTCGGTGGAGGAGGCGCGGGCCATGGAGATGGTGATCTTCTCGGTCATCGGCCTGCGGGTGATCGCGCTGATCGAACGGCCGTTGCGGGGCTGGCGCCTCGGTTTGGTGCTGGCCATGGCCGCCATCCTGGCTGTGGGCATGATGATTCCCTACCTGCGGGAGTTCTTCGCGGTGGTGTGGCCCAGCTGGACAGTGGTGGGAGCGACCGCGGGACTGTCGATCTTCGCCTGGCTGTTGGTGGGGCTGGGACGGCCGCTCAGTGCCCGCCTGCCCTGGTGGCGGGAGGCGGAGGTCAGGCTCACCCGGCCGGTGAATCGGGAAGGAGGTCAGGAGTCCTGATGCCTGGAGGACGGCGTCAGCGCGACGCCTTCGGATGGCCGGGGATCCCGCCCCGCTGGACGCAAGGCAACAAGGACGGGGTCGGCACCGCCTATTCCGGCGACAGCCGGGTCTGGTTCACGCTCTGGAACGGCTGCCTCACCGAGGTCTTCTATCCCACCGTCGACCGGGCCCAAGTCCGCGATCTCCAGTATCTGGTAAGCGACGGCTCCAGCTTTTTTCACGAAGAGAAACGGAACCTGCGCTCGACGACCGAACGGATGGGCGGACCGGCGCTCGCCTACCGGATCACCAACGAGGACCCGGACGGCCGCTATCGGATCGTGAAAGACATCATCTCCTCCCCCCATCTGCCCTGTGTCCTGCAGCGCACGCGTTTGGAGGGCGAGGCGGGTGTTCTCTCCGCCCTGCATGTCTACGTACTCTGCGCCCCGCACCTCCAAGTGGGAGGCTGGGGCAACAACGCGCGGGTGATGGAGATCGGCGGCAGGCTCGTCCTGGTGGCCGACAAGGGCGGGGTGTGGCTGGCGCTGGGAGCCACCGTCCCCTTCTCCCGGGGATCAGCCGGGTACGTGGGCGCCTCCGACGGCTGGACCGACCTGGCCGGCGACTATCAGATGGACTGGGAGTTCGACCAGGCCCTCGACGGCAACGTGGCCCTCACCGGCGAACTCGCCCTGGGCGACACCACCGAGTTCACCCTGGGACTCGCCTTCGGTGACGGCCTCCACGCGGCGGTCACCACGCTGTTCCAAGCCCTGAGCGTGCCTTTCGCCGCCCAGGCTCAGCGTTTCGAGGAGCAGTGGCGGCGGCCGTGCGAGAGGATGCTCCCCCTCGACCCGTTCTCCGGCGACGGCGGCCGCCTGTACCGCAGCAGCTACGATCTCCTCATGGCCCATGAGGACAAGATCTTCCCCGGGGCCCTCATCGCCTCGATGGCCATCCCCTGGGGAGAGGCCCGGGGCGACGAGGACATGGGCGGCTATCATCTGGTCTGGACCCGGGACATGGTGAACAGCGCCACCGGGCTCCTGGCCGCCGGCAACACCGATACCCCCTTGCGGGCGCTCATCTATCTGGCCGCCAGCCAGCAACAGGACGGGGGCTTTCCCCAGAACTTCTGGATCGACGGCCGGCCCTACTGGGGCGGCGTCCAGTTGGACGAGGTGGCCTTCCCCATCCTGCTGGCCTGGCGCCTCCACGAAGAAGGCGCCTTGGCCGACTTCGACCCTTATCCGCTGGTGCTGCGGGCGGCAGGGTACCTGGCAAGAAACGGGCCGGCCACCGAGCAGGAACGCTGGGAGGAGGCCTCGGGCTATTCGCCCTCCACCCTCGCCTCCAACATCGCCGCCCTTATCTGCGCCGCCCTCTTCGCCCGCGAGAGAGGCGACGCGGCCACCGCTGAGTTCCTGGAAGACTACGCGGACTTCCTCGAGTGCCATCTCGAGACCTGGACTGTGACCACCGCGGGCATCCTCCTCCCTGAGGTCCCCCGCCACTTCATCCGCATCCTGCCGGTCGACATCGCCGATCCCCGACCGGCTGAGGACCTGGAGGCGGCCGTACTCGGGATCAAGAACCTGCCGCCGGGCGAGCGCTGGGACTACCCAGCCAAGGAGATCGTCGACGCCGGCTTCCTCGAACTGGTGAGATACGGGATCCGAGCGGCCGACGACCCCCTCGTCGTCGATTCGTTGCGTGTGATCGACGCGGTCCTCAGAGTCGAGACCCCGGCCGGCCCCTGCTGGCGGCGCTACAACCACGACGGCTACGGGCAGCGCGAGGACGGCGGGCCCTTCGAGGGCTGGGGGCAAGGGCGGGCGTGGCCCCTCCTGACGGGAGAGCGGGCCCACTACGAGTTGAGCCGGGGAGCCGACGTCACTCCGCTCATCGCCGCGATGGAGGGGTTCGCCTCCTCGAGCGGCCTCCTTCCCGAGCAGGTCTGGGACGAGGAAGACCGGCCCTCGCTTCACCTGTACCTGGGCAAGCCTACGGGTTCGGCCATGCCCCTCATGTGGGCTCACGCAGAGTACATCAAGCTCTTGCGGTCGGTCCGCGACGGACGGGTCTTCGACCGGGTGGAGGCGGTCACCCAGCGGTATCTCGGGGACAGGGCAAGCTGCACGCCTTTCGAGATCTGGAAGCCCAACCGGCAGCCCACCCGGGTGGAGCGGGGTTCCACCCTCCGCGTTCAGGACACGCGCGGCTTCCGGCTGCTCTACACCTTCGACGGCTGGGGGACCGAGGCAACGGCCGCGTCATCCCATACGGCCCTGGGCCTCGACTTCGTCGACCTGCTCATCCCGCCGGAACAGGAGCAGCCGGTCCGCTTCACCAAGTACTGGACGGATGAAGACCGTTGGGAAGGCCGGGACTACAGCGTGGCCGTCGTGCCCTAGGTCCGCCGCCGTGGCCGGCACGCGCCCTTCCCGGCCCGTCTATCCCGCGAAGAGGTTGTTCAGCGACTCGGCCAGGGTAGGGTGGGCGAAGACGGCGTCGCGGAGGGTCGAGGCCGTCACCCCGCCCAGCATGGCCACCTCGATGGCGGCCATGAGTTCGCCCCCTTCCATCCCCAGGGCGGCGAAGCCCACGACGCGATCCGTCGCTTGGTCGACGACGGCTTTCATGAAGCCGCGCGACTCGTCCACCTCCAAGGCGCGGGCCACCCAGTCCATCTGCATGGTGTAGACCTTGACGGCTAGACCCTTGTCCCGCGCCTCCTGTTCGGTGAGGCCCACCCGGCCCAGTTGGGGGTCAATGAAGACCGTGTACGGCACCAGCCGGTCGGAGATGGTCGCGTCGCCTCCTTCGAGCAGGTTGGTGCGGATGACGCGGTAGTCGTCGTACGAGATGTGGGTGAAGGCCGGCCCCCCCTTCACGTCTCCCAGGGCGTAGATCCCGCCCACCCTCGTCTCCAACCGGTCGTTCACGGGGATGAATCCGCCCCGATCGACCTCCAGGCCGGCAGCGGCCAGGGCGAGCGCCTCCGTGTTGGGAGTCCTGCCGGTGGCGATGAGCAGATGCGACCCGGTCACGGCGCGAGGCCCGGTCCCGGTCATGACTTCCAGCGACACCCCTCCGCCCGGGCCTGCCGCGACGCCTTGCGCCTCAGCGTCGAGGACCAGCTCGATGCCGTCCTCTTCGAGGATCTTCGCGACCGCGCCGGCCACATCCCGGTCTTCACGGGGGAGGAGTGAGCCGCGTCTCTGGACGATGGTCACGTCGCTCCCGAAGCGCCGGAACATCTGGGAGAACTCCACCGCGACGTAGCCTCCGCCCAGGATGACCAGGCGTGCGGGCACCTGGTCGAGCTCCATGATGGTGGTGGAGGTCAGATAAGGGACCTGTTCCAAACCGGCCAGTACGGGTATCGAAGGACGCGCCCCAACGTTGAGGAAGATGCGCTCGGCTTCGATGACCCGGCTGGCCCCCACCCTCGGGCGTATCTCGAGCCGGTGAGGCCCCACGAAGCTTGCCTCACCCATGAGCAAGTCCAGATTCTCGGTACTCCGCAGCCGCTTCTCGCTGCCGCTCCGCCAACTCTCGACCAGGTCGCGCTTCCGCTGCCTGACGGCGGTCATGTCCACCGCCACCGGCCCCGCTGTGACCCCGTAGTCCGCGGCCCTGCGGGCCAGGTAGGCCACCCGGGCCGAAGCGATCATGGTCTTGGTCGGCGTACAGCCCTCGTTGTAGCAGGTGCCGCCAACGTGCTCGCGTTCCACCAACGCCGTCTTCCAGCCCGCTCCGGCCAGGCTGCGGGCCAGGGGTACTCCTGCCTGGCCGGCCCCGATGATGATCGAGTCGTATCTGTTCATAGATGGCATGACCACACCGTTGTATAGCCCTGCACGGCCCTGACCAAACCCAGCGACGGCTCCGCTACGTTTGAGGCCCGCTGCAGGCGGGCAGATGGTCTACTATCGACCCATGCTCCTCGATGCCATGCTCCTCGATGCGCGACCGACCAAGAGAGGTGCACATGGACAGGCGCCGCCTGCTGAACCGAACCCTGTTGACCCTGGTCATGATGTTCATTGCCGGGGCCCTTCTGTTATCCGCCTGCGGAGGAGACGAGACCACCACCACCGCGGCCCCCGGCACCACCGCGGCCCCCGGCACCACATCCCCCACGGGCGGCCAGCCCACGACCGGTGGCGTCCTCAAGGTGGCCACCGAGCCCGCCGTCAACCGAGACCCGGCCTTCGCCAGCGCCCGGGCCGACATCCTCATCAACCAGCAGGTATATGACTGGCTGGTGGAGATAGGGCAAGACGGGGGTCTGCTTCCCGGCCTGGCCACCGAGTGGAGTTCGCCGGACGGCCGCATATGGACCTTCACCCTGCGCCCGGACGTCAAGTTCTCCAACGGGTCGGCGCTGACGGCCGCCGACGTCGTCTACACCTTCGACCGCCTGCGCGATCCCGACGTCGGCTCCCCGGGAGTGGGACTGTTCGCCAACGTCTTCGAGGTCAAGGCCATCGATCCCACCCGGGTGGAGTTCACCCTGGCCGAGCCCAACCCGGAGTTCCCCAGTGACGTGGCCGACTACCATGCCGCCATCCTCTCCCAGAGCGTGACCGACCCCGCCGCTGAGTGGGTGGGCACCGGACCGTTCACCATCACCTCCTACTCGGCGGAGGACCGGGCCGTTCTCACCCGCAATCCGGCCTTCTGGGGCAGGGACGCCGCAGGCGCTCAACTTCCCTATCTTGACGAGATCCAGTTCGTCTTCTCCCCCGACCTGGCCGGTCAGATCGAGGCCCTGCGCGGCGACCAGGTGCAGTTCGTGGCCGGCTTGACCTCTGAACTGGTCGACTCCATCAAAGCGGATGCCGACCTCAGGGTAATCACCGGCCCGGCCAGCGCCTTCCACTACGTCATCCACATGCGCTCCGACGCGGGGAGGCCGGCCGCCGACGTCCGCGTCCGCCAGGCCCTCCAGCTCGGCACCGACCACCAGGGGCTGATAGACCAGGTCCGCCCGGGGCTGGCGGTGGTGGGGAACGGCACCCCGGTGGGCCCCGCGTATGGTGACTACTACCTCGACCAGGCGCCGGTGTACGACCCGGAACGGGCCAAGAGCCTACTGGCCGACGCCGGCCATGGGGACGGTCTGACCATCACCCTCTACGCCCAGCAGGCCCTGGAGATCCCCGCCATCGCCACCGTGTGGAAGGAGCAGATGAAGGCCATCGGCGTCACCGTGGACATCCAGACGATACCCCCCGACGTCTACTACGGCGAAGGGGACAGCAGCTGGCTGGTGGTCGACTTCGGCATCACCGAATGGGGCGCCCGGGCCACTCCCAACGTCTATTTCAATGCCGCCTACGTCTCCAGCGCCCCCTGGAACGAATCCCACTGGAGCGACGCCGAGTTCGACACCCTGGTGACGCAGATCAACAGCGAACTCGACCGCACCACCCGGGCCGGACTCTACAAGAAGGCCCAGGAGATCCTCATCGACAGGGGGCCGGTGATAGTGCCCTTCTTCTCGACGGCGGCCGCCGGCGTGAACGCGGCCCTGCAAGGGGTCGAGCTGGCGCCCGATTGGTCGCGCACTCTGTTCCGCACCGCCTACTTCACCAGGTGACGAGAGAGGTAGAAGCCCAGGCCTACCGCCCATCGCCCCGCCGCAGAGCCGCCGTCCACTGGGGGCGGCTCCGGCGGCAGCCGGTCGCCCTGGCCGGGACGGTGGTCTTCGCCGTCTTCCTGTTCATAGCCGTCTTCGGGCCCCTCATCGCGCCCTACGACTACGCGGCCCAGGATGCCACCCAAAGGCTGCAGCCCCCCAGTCTCGAGCACTGGATGGGGACCGACAACTTCGGCCGTGACGTGTTCAGCCGGGTGTTGGTGGGAGCGCGCAACGTCTTCTACTTGGGTGGGGTGGGCACCCTTCTGGCTGCGATCGTCGGCACCTCGCTGGGGCTGCTGGCCGGTTACCTGGGCCGCTGGGGAGACGAAGCCATCATGCGCGTGCTCGACGTGCTCCTCGCTTTTCCCGCCCTCTTGCTGGCCATGGTGCTGCTGGCCACCACCGGACCGTCCGACCTCAACCTCATCCTGGTCATCGCCGTCGTCTATATCCCTATGTTCGCCCGCATAGCCCGCAGCATGGTGCTCGACCTGCGCACCCGCGAGTTCGTCGAAGCGGCCCGGCTGCGGGGCGAGACCCGCAGATACATCCTGTTTAGGGAGATGCTGCCCAACGCTCTGCCCCCCCTCCTGGTGGAGGCCTCCATCCGCTTTGCCTACGCCATCTTCCTGGTGGCGTCCCTGGGCTTCTTGGGACTGGGGGTGCCTCCGCCCTCTCCCGACTGGGGCCGCCAGGTGAACGAGGCCCGTACCTTCTTCGATGCCGCTCCCTGGATGCTGCTCTTCCCGGCCGCGGCCATCTCGCTCTTGGTGATCGGCACCAGCCTCATGGCCGACGGCCTGCGCCACGTGTTCAGCCCCCCCGGGTCGCGAGGCACCCGCTGAGGTGGCGCCCACTCCTCACACGTCCGCCCCTGTCGAACCTTCGGTCCCCGTGCTGCGGACCGAGCGGCTGTCAGTGGCCTACGCCGGTGAGCAAGGGCTGGTGCCGGCGGTGCGGGAGGTCAGTCTCACCCTGGCCGGCGGCCAGACTCTCGGTCTGGTAGGCGAATCGGGATCGGGCAAATCCACTTTGGCCTTGGGAGCCATCGGCTACCTGCCTCCGGGGGGCCGGGTCACCGGCGGCGCCTCTTACCTGGCCGGAGAGCCGGTGACAGGGCGATCCCCCCGCGAGCTCCGGGCCGTGTGGGGGTCGCGCATCGGGCTGGTGAGCCAGAATCCGCAGACCGCCCTCAACCCCAGCATGACCATAGGGGCCCAACTCGACGAGAGCGGCCGTCGGCACCTGGGCCTCAGCCGGGCGGCGGCCCGCCAGGCCTCGCTGTCCATGCTGGAGCGCGTGGAGATGCCCGACCCCCGGGCGGTGGCGTCCCGCTATCCCCATCAGGTCTCGGGTGGGATGCTCCAGCGCTGCGCCATCGCCATGGCCCTGCTCACCCATCCGGACCTTCTCATCCTCGATGAACCCACCACCGCCCTCGATGTCACCACCCAGGCCGTCATCCTCGACCTCATCGGGAGCCTCAGGGCCGAGTTCGGCATGGCCATCCTCTACATCACGCACAACCTGGGCGTGGTCCGCAGCGTCTGCGATCGCATCGCGGTGATGTATGCGGGCGAGGTCTTCGAGGAAGCCACAGCCGCGGAGCTGTTCGAGCGCCCGCTGCATCCCTACACCGCCAACCTCATTCGCTGCCTGCCTCGCCTGGGTGGCGCGGGCGGGGCGGGGCTCGTGGGCGCCGGTCCCGGGGCCGGCGACGGCCGGCCGGCGGACACTCCCCCGCTCTCGACCCGCAGAGAGACCCGGCTGGCCACCATCCCGGGCTCCCTCCCCCAGAACGCCGATCTGCCCCCCGGTTGCGTCTTCTCCCCCCGCTGTCCCCTGACCTACGCGGAGTGCGAGAAGGCCCCTCCGCCCTTGATCGAGCCCACTTCCGGCCGCAAGACGGCCTGTATCAGGTGGCGGCTTCTCCTCTCGGACGAGGGACAGGGGGCGGCTGTGCGCACAGACGACCGCCCCCTGGGGAGCGCTACGCCGGCGGCGGCGAGGCCCGTGACCGGCAGGGGCCGGGCCGCCGCAGGGGCGGCCGCGGCCGCCCCCGGCGAGGCCGCTGCCGCCGCGGCCGGCGGCCCCTCTCTGCTGGCCGTGCGGGGGGCGGCCAAGGTCTTCCCGCCTTCGCGCGCCGGCGCCGCCGTGAGAGCGGTGGACGGAGCCAGCCTGTCCCTGGACGTCCGGCAGACCTTCGGTCTGGTGGGCGAGAGCGGGAGTGGCAAGACCACCCTGGCCCGCATCGTGGCCGGACTCACGGCGCCCACGGGAGGGCGGGTGGATATGGACGGGGTCCCTGTGCCCCCCGAGGTGAGCGGACGGGATACGGCCGTCCTTCGCCGTCTGCAGATGGTCTTCCAGAGCCCCGAGACCTCACTCAACCCCCGGCGCACCGTGGGGGAGGCTCTGGTCCGGCCCTCGATGTTGCTGGCCGGCCTCAGCCGGCGGGCGGCCGTGGATAGGGCCTACCGGCTTCTCGAGGCCGTGCGGCTGCCGGCCGCCTACTACGACCGTTATCCCGGTGAGCTCAGCGGGGGCGAGAAACAGCGGGTGGCGGTCGCCCGTGCCTTCGCGGCCGGACCCGACGTGGTGATCTGCGACGAGCCTGTCTCTTCTCTGGACGTGTCGGTGCAGGGAGCCCTCATCAACCTGCTGGTGGACCTGCAGAACGAGGCCGGCACCTCGTATCTCTTCATCTCCCACGATCTTGCGGCGGTGGAGCACCTCTCCCATCGCATCGGGGTGATGTACCTGGGCGTCCTGGTGGAGCAGGGGGACACCGCGGCCGTGCTGAGCCCGCCCCACCATCCCTACACCGAGGCCCTCCTGTCGGCGGTGCCCGACGTGGGCCTCCAGAACGGCGCGGCGCGCATCAGGTTGCGGGGGAGCCAGCCCGCCGGCGGCGCCCTTCCTTCGGGCTGCCGGTTCCACCCCCGCTGCCCCCGCTATCTGGGAGACGTGTGCCGGGAGCAGCAACCGCCCTGGAGATTGGCGGACGGGAGAGTGGTCGCCTCGGGCGACCTCAGCCCCACCACCGCCGCCCACGCCGTCTGCTGCCACATCCCTCTGGAAGACCTGGCCGCACTGCAGGGGGTGGGATAGATGCTACGGTTCATCCTCCGCCGCAGCGGTCTGGTGGTGCTCACCATCCTGCTTTCCAGCATGCTGGTGTTCCTTGCCACCAGCGTGCTGCCGGGTGACATCGCCACCATGATCCTGGGCCGGGAGGCCTCGCAGGAGGCGAAGGACGCGCTCAGGCAAGAGCTCGGGCTCGACCGGCCCCTGGCCGTGCAGTACGTCGATTGGCTGGGCGACCTGGTTCGGGGCGACTGGGGGGAGTCTCTCAGCACCGGCCAAGACGTGCGGACGGTCACCCTCGAGCGGCTGCGCAACTCGGCCATGCTCGCCTTCGTGGCCTTCGTGCTGTACGTGCCCTTGGGTATCCTCCTGGGGGTGGTCGCTGCCTGGCGCCGCAACTCCTACACGGACCAATTCCTTTCCGCCGGCTCTCTCGCCCTGGTGGGGCTACCGGAGTTCGTCACCGCCGTTTTCTTGATCGGGATCTTCTCCCGCGCCCTGGGCTGGCTGCCGGCCTCCTCGGCCATCCCCCCGGGGACCAGCTTCTGGGACGCCCTGCCCAGTCTCATCCTCCCGGCCATGACCGTGGCCCTCACCAGTCTCGCCTATGTCCTGCGCATGACCCGGGCCGGTACGGCCGAGGTGCTCGATACCGACTACGTGCGCACCGCCCGCCTCAAGGGCCTCTCCTCACTGAGCGTGGTCTTCCGCCATGTGCTTCGCAACTCCCTGCTGCCCACGGTCACAGTGGTGGCGGCCGGAGTGGGCTGGCTCATCGGCGGTCTTATCGTCACCGAATCGGTCTTCAGCTATCCCGGACTGGGACGACTGGTCCTCTTCGCCGTCCAGCGCAGGGACATCCCCCTCATCCAGGCGACGACCATGGTCATCGTCGTCATCTTCGCGCTGGCCAACTTGACGGCGGACGTGATCTACGCGGCCCTCAACCCCAGGATCCGGTATCGGTGAGACATTGGAGCTAGACCGCAGACCCCGCGCGACCCGGCGGCCACCGTGACCGGCATCAAGCGGACCTACTACGCGCTCAGCGCCCTGTTCGTCCTCTCCGCCTCTCTCATCTGGGGCGTCAACACTCTCTTCCTCCTCGACGCCGGCCTCAGCATCTTTTGGGTGTTCACCGTCAACGCCACCTTCAGCGCCGGCCAGATCGTGTTCGAGGTGCCCACCGGCGTCATCGCCGACACCATCGGCCGCCGAGCTTCGTTCCTCATCGGCATCGCTTCCCTCATGGTGGCCACCCTGGGCTATGTGGCCTCCTCGGTGTTCGCCTGGGGCCTGCCCGGGTTCATCCTCTTCTCGGTGCTGCTGGGTTTCGGGTTCACCTGCCAGACCGGGGCGGTGGACGCTTGGCTGGTGGACGCCCTCGACGCCAGCGGCTTCGCGGGCAGCAAAGACAGGGTGTTCGCCCGCACCGGGGTCTTCACCGGCATATCCATGCTCATCGGCACCGTGGCCGGCGGGCTTCTGGGGCAACTCAGCCTCACCGTCCCCTACTTGGTGCGGGCCGGCCTCCTGCTGGGGGTGTTTGTGATTACCTTCGTCTTCATGCACGAGATCGGGTTCGAGCCCCGCCCGCTCCGCTTGTCCCGCTTCGGCGAGGAGAGCCGGAAGATCTTCCGGGCCGGCATCGCCCACGGTTGGCGCCACCCGGTGGTCCGGCCCCTTTTATTCACCTCTCTGTTCAACGGCCTGCTCACCTGGTACCTGTTCTACGCCTCCCAGCCCTATGCCCTCGAGCTGCTGGGCCGGGAGAACCTGGTGTGGGTGGCGGGGCTCATCACCGCGCTCTTCGCCCTCTCCGGGGTGGCGGGCAACACCCTGGTGGGCCGGATCTCGCGGACCCGGCTGGGCCCCAGACCGGCCACGGTGCTGGTGTGGGCGTCCCTCGGCATGGCCTCCTGCGCTACCGGCCTGGGCGTGACCGGATTGGTGGCCGACGGCAGCAGCCCTGCGGCATTCGGTGTGTTCATCGTGCTGTTGATCGGTTTCGGGCTCTTGTCGGGTATCGGGGGACCGATCCGGCAGGCCTACATCAACGAGCACATCCCCTCGGCCCAGCGGGCGACGGTGCTGTCTTTCGACTCCTTCTTCGGAGACATCGGGGCCGTGGTGGGCCAGGTCGGCCTGGGCTACGCGGCACAGGCCGCCTCCAAGGCCATGGCCTACACCATCGGCGGAGCCGTCTACTTCCTGGCCGCGCCCCTCTATCGGCGGGCGGGCAAGGCGTCGGGTCCGTCGCGAAGAGACGGCGGTGGGTCGCCGGGCACCACGGCGCCCCCGGGGGGCCCTACCCCAGATTCTCGGGGTTGAGCCCCTCCAGCTCCGGCAGGACGAAGCGGCCGTCCTTACGCACCAGCACCCCGTCGAACCAGATCTCTCCCCCGCCCCACTCCGGGGTCTGGATGAGCACCAGGTCCCAGTGCACGCTGGAGCGGTTGCCGTTGTCGGCTTCGTCGTAGGCCCGACCGGGGGTGAGGTGGAGGCTCCCGCCGATCTTCTCGTCGAAGAGGGTGTCCTTCATCGGCCGTTCGATACGGGGGTTCATGCCCAGGGCGAACTCACCCAGGTAGCGGGCGCCCTCGTCGGTGTCGAGCATGCGCCTGAGCTTCTCCGGCTCGTTGGCGTCGGCATCGACGATCTTGCCGTTCTCCAGCGTGAGCCGCACCCGCTCGTAGGTGGTGCCGTCCTCCAGGGAGGGGGTGTTGAAGAGTATGGTCCCGTTGGCCGAGTCGCGCACCGGGGCGGTGAAGACCTCGCCGTCGGGGATGTTGTTCTTGCCGGCGGCCTTGAGTATGGGGATCCCCTTGATGGAGAAGGAGATGTCGGTGCCGGGAGAGACCACCCGCACCCGGTCGGTGCGCGCCATCAGCTCCACCAGCGGGTCCATAGCCTTGTCCATGCGGGCGTAGTCAAGGGTCGACACCGACAGACAGAAGTCCTCGAAGCCCTCGGTGGACATCCCCGCCGCCTGGGCGGCCGCCGCGGTGGGATAGCGCAGCAGCACCCATTTCTTCTTGAGGTAGAGTTCAATCAGGGGTTCGTTGGCCAGCCGGGAGGCTTCCATCACACCGGGGGGGATATCGGCGAACTCAGAGGCGTTCTGCCCCGCGAGTATGTAGATGGAGGCGTCCACATCGCGGACCTTCTGCATCTCCCAGGAGGCCTGCAGGTCCATCTGCTCCCGGGTGGCTCCCAGCAACCAGGTCCGGCGCAGGCGGGCCTCGCCGCTGAAGACGAAGGGCGCCGCACTGCGGGCGTAGCAGCCCTCCACCAGCTCGGCCATCAGCTCCCGGGACTCGGTCTCGCCCTCGATAAGGACCTTCTCCCCCGCCTTGACCTCCAGCGAATAGTCAAGCAGGGTCGCCGCCAGCAGTCCCAGCCGTGGGTCTCTCATCCTCCGGTCCTTTCCGCCCCGCGCCCCGCCGCCTGCGGACCGCGTCTCTCAACACGTATTCGATCTGTCCGTTGACGCTGCGCAGTTCGTCGGCGGCCCAGGCCTCTAGCTCCGCCCACAGCTGCGGATCGATGCGAAGCAGGAACTGCTTGCGTTCGGCCATTATGGCAGTTCAGGCGTGGCTACGAATAGAGGGTGCCGGTGTTGACCACGGGGTGCACCTCCGACTCGCCGCACAGCACCACCATGAGGTTGCTGACCATGGCCGCTTTGCGCTCAGGGTCGAGTTCCACCACGCCTTTCTCGGCCAGTTCGCGCAGAGCCATCTCGACCATGCTCACGGCGCCGTGCACGATCTTCTGGCGGGCGTCGATCACCGCTTCGGCCTGCTGGCGGCGGAGCATGGCCTGAGCGATCTCGGGCGAGTAGGCCAAGTGGGTCAGTCGGGCCCCTTCCACCACCACGCCGGCCAGGGCCAGCCGTTGCTCCAGCTCGGCCTTCAAAGCCTGGGAGACCTCGTCCACGTTGCTGCGCAGGGTGATCTCGTTCTCTTCCCCGTGGTCGTAGGCATAGGAACTGGCCAGGTGACGGAGGGCGGTCTCGCTCTGGGTCTCCACGTACTGCTCGAAGTCCTCCACGTCAAACACGGCCTGGGCGGTGTCCCGCACCCGCCACACCACGACCGCGGCGATCTCCACCGGGTTACCGCGGCGGTCGTTGACCTTGAGCTTCTGCATGTTGAGGGTGCGGGCGCGCACCGAGACCTTGTAGCGGGGGAACTTCTTGGGAGCGGGTTGCTGCTTGCCCTTCTTCGCGGCGGCCTGGCCGTCGGCCGCCCGGGCATCGAGAGGCGTCTTGACGGTGGGTCCGTTGGACCAGAAGGGGTTGGCCCAGCGGAAGCCGCCTTGGCGTACGGTGCCTTTGTAGGCACCGAAGAGCACGGCCACCCGGGTCTCGTTGGGCTCGAGCGTGAAGAAGCCGGGGCTGAGAACGATCCCCACGGCGAGCAGAGCCAGCCCCGGACCCACCAGCGCCCATATCTGTGCGGTGCTGAGGTCGCTCCCCAGCACCACCGCGCTGATCAAGAGAGCCACTGCGACGGCGAAGACGGCGATCACCAACACCAGCATGGGCCATCCGCTGACCGTCGTGATCTCCTTCTCGTGATTCACCGGAACCTGCTGCGCGTCCATGTCTCCTCCGTTCGGCCGCCGCGAAGGCGGGTAGAGTGCCGATCAGACCGGTCAAGCCAGGGAAGGTCCTGACAAGTCCTGACCACACAATATTACTACGATATCTCTATGATATCAAGCCGGACGATGATCGTCTCGGCTGGGAGCGCGACCGCCGACCGGACGGCGAGTTACAATCCTCTCGTGCCCACGGCCCTATCGCCCCGGAGGGACCCCTGTGACCGGCTATCCCGTTGTGATCGAGGTCGCCGTGCGGTGGGCGGACATGGACGCCCTCGCCCACGTCAACCACGCCGTGTATCTGCGCTACTTCGAGGCCGCGCGGATCATCTACTTCGACCGCATGGGCATGGGTCCGCCCGGCCCGGCCTGGCGGGAACACGGCTTCGTGGTGGCCTCCATCGCCTGCCGCTACCGGGCTCCGGTCACCTATCCCGACACCCTGCAGGTGGGAGCGCGCGTATCGGCCTGGGGACGCGACCGCCTGCTCATGCAGTACCGAGCGGTCAGCCGCCACCTGGAGCGGGTGGCCGCCGAGGGAGAGGCGCTGCTGGTGGCCTACGACTTCGAGGCCGGCCGCCCCGTCTCCCTCCGCCCCGCCCAGCGTGAGGCCATCATCGGCCTCGAGGGGCGGGAGCCGGAGCCGGTGCCCCGCCGGCGGGATCGGAAGGGATGACAAGAGGCATGACGATCAAGCCCGGGCGCCGGAACGATGGGGCAAAGGACAGGCCGGCCCTGGCCGGTTTTTGGGATATGCCCGAGGCCGAGAGAGCCCGGACCGTGCTTTCGGCCATCCTCGACCAGCACGCCCTGCACTATCGGCTGAACAACGCCTACCGCAGCACGGTGGCGGCTCGAGGCGTGGGACCCCTGGCCGACCCGGCCGACCTCCCCCGCCTGCTGCGGGCCACCTCGCAGACCTTCAAGTCGTACATCGACGCGCTGGGCACCCCTTTCCCGCAGGAAGACGCGCGCGGTTTCGTGGCGTGGCTGGCCGACCAGCTGTCGGTGGAACTCCCGCGGGAGCGGTTCGACCGGCTTCGGCCCCAGTACCGCTCCCTGGAGAGGCTGCTGAGGGGGGTGGAGTCCCTGTTCTCCGACCTGGGGTTGGAGATGCTCACCTCGAGCGGGACGTCGGGCCGGGCGACCGTCATCGCCCGTGACGCCCTGAGCACCGACCTGACGGTGGAGAGCTTCTATCTGGCCTTCCAACGGTACTTCGGCATGAAGGCCGACCACCGGGCCGTCTTCATGATGCCGCGCCGCACCCGCATCGCCATGGCCCGCATGGCCCGGTTCAGCGTGGAGCGGGTGGGGTTGACGCCCGACCGGGTCCACTTCGCCATCCCCTTCCCCGCCTACCCCGACCAGGTGCGCATCCGGGCGGGGCGCACCTTCCGGCCCGGCTGGCACGGCGCCGTGGAAAGGCGCCTGTGGCACCCGGCCATGAGGTTCTTGCAGGAGCGTTACGTCGATCCCCAGGCCGTGGAGAAGGCCATGGCGGCCCTGATCCCGGCGGTGGCGCATGGAGAACGCGTCCTCCTCTTCGGCAGCCTCACCCATCTGCATGCCCTGGCTTCCTTCCTAATCGCGGCGGGGAGACAGATGACGCTGGCCCCGGGGAGTCTCTTGGGCACGGGGGGAGGGATGAAAGAGATCTATCCCGCCGGTCCTGAGGAGATACGGCACGATCTGGGCAGAGCCTTCGTGCTGAGCTCGGGCGACCCGGTGCCCATCCGCGACGTCTACGGCATGGCCGAGGCCAACTGGGCGGCGATGCAGTGCTCGCACGGCAACTACCACGTGCCTCCCTGGGTGCATGCGGTCACCGTGGATGACGACGGGGATCTTCAGTCCGGCGACAGGACCACCGGCCTGCTGGCCTTCTACGACCCCTTCGGAGGCGGCGACCTCTTCCCCGCCTTCTTCCGCTCGGCCGACCGGGTGACACTGGCCACCGGGGGCGGGAGCACCGCCTGCCCCTGCGGCGACCGGGGAGCCTACCTGGAGCGGGCGTCCATCCAGCGGGTAGACCTCGTGGGGGAGGCGGGATGCGCGGCCCAGGTATGACCGACGCCGTCGACGGGTTCTGGCTCCCTCGCCCCCTGCGGGCGCGACTGCTCCGATCCGACAGCGCGTGGGCCGAAGCCTGCTTCGCGCGCGGACGCGAGTGCGGCGTCGAATGTCCCCCGAGCGAGCCGGGGGCGGTGGCCGCCCGCTGGCCCGTGCTCACGCCGGCCGGCTGGGACACCCTGTTCGAGGAGTTGGCGCAGGCCCGCCTGCGGGCACCTCGGGGAGAGGAGTTCTGGAGCCGGTTGCAGGCCGCGCTGCCTGAGGCCGCCCGCCGGCTGACCGGTCCCGAGAGCCCGGCCCGGCATCTGCTCGGGAGCATCCTCCCCGCCTATACGGGGTTCTCCCCGGCCATGATCGCGGCCACCGTGGACTCCCCCGACATGTGGGACCTAGGCCCCATGGCCGCCTCCTTCTCGCACCGCCCCACCAAAGCCCAGGCGGCCCGCTGGCGGCAGCTCCCCGGCCTGCCCGGCCGGGTGCGCTTCTTCGCCCAGCGGGCCGCCGACCGGTTGGTCCCACTGATCCCGGTGGCCTGGGAGATGCCCCTGTTCGGACCGGCGCAGGCGCCCGACACCATCATCGGCTACGGGGCGGGGAACGTGCCCGGCACCGCCCTCATCATCACGCTGCTGGGGCTGGCCACGACACTGGCCGGCGGGCCCGCGCCCACGATCGTGGTGCGCAACTCCAGACGGGAGCCCATCTTCAGCCCCCTGGTGCTGTCCGCCCTGGAGGAGGTGGACGAGGACCTGGTCTCGATGGTGGCGGTCTTGGTGTGGGACTACGATGACTCCGCGCTGCAGAGGCGCCTCCTGGGCCGGGCCGGCCTGGTGGTCGCCGCGGCCGGTGACGACACCATCACCCAGATCGAGGCGGCCCTCCGCGCGAGCGCCGCCCCCGGCACCAGACCGGCCCGGTTCCATCCCCATGGTCACAAGGTGAGCTTCTCCGTGATCGGGCGGGAGGCGCTCGACCCGGTCCTGATGCAGAGCGCCCAGGCGCCACCCGCGGCCCCGGCGCCGGCCGGCGGGGGACCCGTCCCGGCCCCGGCCGGCCACACCTGGTTCGACCCCCTCGACATGATCGCCCTCCTCACTGCGCTCGATTCGGCCTACTGGGACCAGTTCGGTTGTCTGTCGTCCCGCATCCATTTCGTGGAGAGAGAGGATCGGGCGGACTGGGTTGCCCTCGAGTACGCCGAGCGCCTGACCCTCCAGCTCCGCCGGCTCTCTGCGGTCCTCCCCCGCGGGGCCTGGCCCCTGCGCCACCTCAAGGACACCTTCGACCGCTACAAGGCCCTGGAGGAAAGCGAAGCCGCCTCCAAAGGCCTGCGTGTGTTGTCGATGTTCGACGACCCGTTCGTGGTGGTGCTGGACGAGAGGGAGGCGCCGGGCGCCAAGCCCGACCCCTACGCCTTCGCCACCGCGGTCAACGACTGCCAGGGCCGGGTGGTGATCGTGCGGCCGGTGACGGACATCATGGCGGTGCCCCGGGACTACCTCAGCCTGCTGCGGCCCTCCTCCCTGCAGAGCCTGAGTGTGGCCATGGGCCGCCCCGGCGAAGGACTGAGCGAGCGCTTCCTCGAGTTCGCCGGCGCCTGCGCGGCCCGGGGAGTCACCGCCATCCGAGCGGCGGGCCGAGGCGCCCTCCCGCAGCCGGCCTACTCCTGGGACGGCTTCTTGCCCCTCGACCTGGTCTGCAGCCGGCCCCAGGGGCACTTCACCACCATCGAGTTCGACTCCCCGTTCGACGCGATGCTCCACACCTACAAGGCGCACCTCCCCCGGCTGCGCGGTCGCGTCCCCAGCGGGTGAGCCTCTTCACAGGGTGTCCTTGCGCTTCTGCAGAAAGACGACCAGGACGAACAGGGCCAGGGCCAGGGCGAAGCTCATGCCCCAGTACAGGGGCAGGTTGACGTGGAAGATGTCACCGTACTGGTCGCGGAGAGAACCGACGAGGGCCATCTTCTCCTGCGGCCCGGGCAGGCCCTCGATGCCGGGCAGGGCCACATCGGAGAGGTCGACGGCCTGACCCGGCCCCCTTTCGATGCGGGCCGAGGTCACCAGGGCTCCCAGCTCCCAGCGGGTGGAGGTGACCCACCCCAGCACCTTCCCGGCGATGCCGAGGTCGGCGACCGGGAGCATGCCGCCTGAGAAGACGAACTGAGGCACCAGTACCAGGATCACCAGGAGCATGGCGCGGTCTTCGCTGGGCGCGACCGCCGAGACCAAGAGACCCCACATGACCCCCGCGAAGGTGCCCAACACTATGGGGACCAGCAGAAGCATCGTCTCGCCGCCGGACAGGTGGGAGAAGTCGATGGCCAGCAGTTTGAAGACGAACAGCATGAGGGCGCTGTAGAGAGCGAAGAGGAAGCCCACAGCCACCTTGGAACCCACGTAGGGCAACACCCGCAGCCCGACCATGCGCTCCCGGCGATAGACGGCGTCCTCCTTGACGATCTCCCGCACCGAGGTGACGGTCCCGATGAGGATGGTGATGATGGCGACCATGAACAGCATGATGACCGCCTGGGTGGCGCTCCCGGTCTGCAGGTCGAAGATGTCGCGCTGCCAGACCACGAAGTCGAGCAGGCCCAGCAAGGGAGCGATGGAAAGGAGCAGGGCGGCCGTCTTCTTGTCACGCCAGATCGTATCCAGGTAGCGCAGGGACAGGATGGCGAACTGCCGGTAGTTCGCGACCCGGCGGGGGGGAGACACCGTCGGGGGGGCGGGAGCGGCAGCCGGGAGCCCGGCCACGGCCGTGGCGGCGGCCGTGGGCGGCGCGCCTGCGGCCGCCGCCGCGGCATCCGCTACCGCAACCGCTTCCACCTCGGCCAGCCGCCGTTCCACGTTGTCCTTGTAGTAGCTTGAACGGCGGTAGCGATCGCTCCACTCCCGCGGGTCCTCGGATTCCAGCCGGGTGTAGATCTCGTCGAAGTCGTCCACCTGGAAGTGGCGCAGGGCGTCGTCCGGCGGCCCGTAGAAGGCCAGCAGCCCCCCTCTGGCTAGGAAGACCACGCGGTCGCACATCATCACGTTCTTGGTGGCGTGTGTCACCAGAGCCACGGTACGCCCCTGGTCGGCCAGCCGCCGCAGCAGCCTCATCATCTGAGACTCGGTGCCAGGATCGAGTCCGGAGGTCGCCTCATCAAGGAAGAACAGACTGGGACGAGTGAGGAGTTCCACCCCCATCGACACCCGCTTGCGCTGGCCTCCGCTGAGCTGGCGGACGGGACGGCCGGCACAGGTACCGAGATCGAGGTCTTCCAGGACTTCGAAAACCCGTTGCCGGCGCTCCTGGGCGGAGGTGTCGGCCGGCATCCGCAGCCGGGCCGCATAGTCGAGGGCCCGCTGGACGGGCAGTTCGCGGTGGATGATGTCGTCCTGCGGCACGTAGCCCAGATCGTTGCGGTAGGCTCCGAAGTTGCGATAGAGGTCGGTGCCGTTCAGCAGCACCCGTCCCGTGGTGGCGGGGTGGAAACCGCAGAGGGCGTTGAGAAGAGTGGACTTGCCCGACCCACTGGCGCCCACGATGGCCACGAACTCCTGGGCATAGATGGAGAGGGAGACGTCTTCCAGGATGCGGACGCCCTTGCCCACCACCCGGGAAAGGTGGAGGGCGTCGAGGCGGAGGTCCCCCTCCTCATCCACCACCCGCAGCCGGCCCTCCTCCAGCACCATGCGGCTCGAGCCGATGCGAAGCACGTCGCCCTCCCGCAGCAGGCGCCGGGCGACCGGCTCCCCGTTCACGTAGGTCCCCGTGGAACTCCCCAGGTCCTGGAGGTAGAAGCCGTCCGCCCCCGGGACGATGCGGGCGTGAGCGCGCGACACCGCCGGATGGGACAGGGTGACATCGGCCTGCTCGCTCCGCCCCAGCACCAAGGGACCCTCCGCCGGGAGAGCGAGGACCCGGGCCCGGCTTGGGGCGGCCGCAGCCCCCTCCCGGGTGGGCGCAGCCCCCTCCCGGGCGGGCGCCGGGTCGAGGAACTCGAGGACCACCGACCGGCCTATGCGCAGGGTATCGCCGTGCTTGAGAAGGAGCGCCTTTACCAGTCCGTCGTGGTAGCGCAGACCGTTGGTGCTTCCCAGGTCGCTGATCAGCCAGCCGGCATCGCGCTTCTCCAGGCGGGCATGGCGGCGGGAGACGGCCTCGCTGTCGACGACGATGTCGTTCCCGGGGTCCCTCCCCAGGCTGAGCGAGGCCCCCAGCAGGGGGACTTCGCTCACCCCCCGCGGCGTGGTCACCCGCAGGCGGGGTGGGGCGGGCGGGGCAAGGAGAACCGTGGTCGCGGCCCCGGCGGAGGCCCTGCCGGCAGCGGCCTCCCCGGGGCCGGCGACCCCGGTCTGCGGTCCGCGGAAGACCAGGTCGAAGGGTCCGATCCGGATGTGGGCGCCATCGGCCAGCGGGCATTCCACCCGAGGCTCCAATTCGAGCCCGTCCACGAGGGTGCCGTTGCCGCTGCCCAGATCGACGATGCGGCTGCCTTGAGAGTCGGAGACGATGCGGGCGTGGAAGCGGGAGACGGTAGGGTGGTCGAGGCGGATATCGTTGGCAGGGGCCCGTCCCAGCCCGGTCTGGGCGTGGGTGAGCGGATGCTCCCCGGCGCCCTCTTGACCCTCGAACTCGAGGACTCCGAACACGGGACGACTCCCCCGATGCTCGCCCAATCAGCGGTACAGGCCGCCTCTATTCTTGTCCTCTCAGGCCGTTTGTGCAACCTAGCCGGAGGACGCGGGCAGCCCCGCCTGATAAAGCCAGGTCTCGAACAGCGCGTCGATCTCCTCGGCCGGCACGGTGGCCGCGATCTCCTTGGTCAGGGCGATGAAGTCGGCCGTCGTCGCGTTGGCGTGGCGGTAGCGCCCGGCCCACTCCCTCAGGATCTGGGTGAAGGCCTGGTCGCCCACCAGGCGGCGCAGCGCGTGCAGGGTGAGGGCCCCCTGCCGGTAGACACTCACTCCGAACAGCTGATCGGGACCGGGATCACCCGGCGGCACCGGATCCTCCGCGGCTTCGAGCATCCGCCGGCTCTGCACGACCATCTCCTCGAGCGCCGCCGGACCCCGGTCGTACTCAAGCCACAGCCAGCTGGCGTAGGTGGCGAAGCCCTCATTGAGCCAAACGTCCTGCCAGGTGGTGATGGTGACACTGTCTCCGAACCATTGATGAGCCATCTCATGCGCGATGAAGACCTCGCCGACCAAGGGGTCGGACATCCGCTTGTTGAGCACGTCCTGCCCGAACAGGGACAAGGTCTGGTTCTCCATGGCTCCGCCCACGTCCGCCGCCGGCACCACCGCGCCGTAGGCGGCAAAGGGGTAGTCGCCGAGGAGACCTACGAAGAACTCCAGCACTTCCCCGGTGCGCTCGAAGGCCCGGCGCCCTTCGTCGACCCACTCCTCGGCGAAGTAGTCACGCAGGATGACCCCGGCCGCGGCCCCGGGCGTGTCGGCGACCAGACGCCCCACCACCACGGCTGCCAGATAGCTGGCCATGGGCTCATCCATCTCCCACTGGAAGGTGGTGACCGCCCCTTGGGCCCGCGCCTCCCGCAGTATCCCGTTGGCCGTCGCGGTATAGGGAGTGGGCACGGTGAGCCGGAACAGGTAGGCGGCTTTGTCGGAAGGATGATCGTTCACCGGGAACCAGGTGGCCGCCCCTTGCGGCTCGTCCAGGGTGTAGACGGTATCGCCCGCGTGCACCCACCCGCTGGAGAAGGCCCCGGTCTTGGCAGGAGGGACCGGCGTGCCTGAGTAGTCCACTTCGACGACGAAGGGCCGGCCGGCAGTGACCACCCGGGGGCACTCCACCGTCAGCTCCTGCCCCTCGCGGTCATAGTCGGCCGCCGTCCCCTCGACCGACAGGCGCCGCACCTCGAGGCCGAGGAAGTCGAGATTGAAGGCCGCCAGGTCCTGGAGGGCGGTCGCTTCGATCCGGGCCGTGCCCTCCAGGCTGCCGGCCAGGGGGTCGACGGCCAGCGTGAGCTCGTAGCGGGACACCTCGTAGCCGCCGTTGCCGGCCAGGGGGAAGTAGGGATCACCGACACCCGGGGCGCCGGCAGACGCCGCCGACTCCGTTGCCGGCGCGGCCTCCGACCCGGCCGCCGATCCATCAGGGGGCCTGGTCGTCAGCACCAAGACCACGCCCAGGACCGCGAGCAAGACCAGGCAAGAAACGACCCAATGGCGCGTCTTCATCTTCTCCCCCCGGCTCGTACCGGCGACTCTCCGTGAGGTTACGCCGCTTCAGGATCGAGCACCAACTCGTCCTCACCCTCGGCCGGGACCGGTTCGAGGCGCGAGGTCCCCCGGGGGAAGGCCCGGCGGGCATAGAGCAGACCCCCGACCACGCCGAGGGCGCACAGCCCGGCCATGATGAGAACGGTGACGGTGACTCCCACCACCTCGGCCAACCAGCCGATGAGGTAGCTGCCGATGGGAGTGGTGCCCACGAACAGCAGGCCGTAGATTCCCATCACCCGGCCCCGCATGTGCCCGGGCACCGAGAGCTGTAGGCGCGTGTTTGCCGTGGTCATGAAGAGGATCCCCGCGAAACCCATGCCGAACATCAAGGCCGTGGTGACCCCCACCCACACGGAGAGAGCGGTGCCGGCGAGCATGAAGACAAACCAGATGGAAGAGATATGAAGGCGACGCCGGGTGGGCCTGCCCCGGTAGGCCACGTAGAGTCCGCCGATCACCGCGCCCGCCCCCATCGCGGTGGTGAGGAGGGCCAGGGTCGAGGCCCCGGCCGAGAGCACGTACTTGGTGACCAAGGGGGACATGGTCATGAAGTTGTAGCCGAAAGCACCCAGCGCCCCCATGATGATCAGGATCAGTACGACCTCGGGGGTGGAGCGGGCATAGCGCAGACCTTCCCTCAGTTGGGTGAGAGAACCCTCCCGGGACGCCCGCGGAGTGATATGGAGCTCGCTCGGGCGCATGGCGAAGAGGGCACCTATGACGGCCGCGAAGGTGAGCGCGTTCAGGTAGAAGCAGGCTCCGATGCCCAGCGTGCTTATCACGGCCGCCCCGATGGCGGGGCCGGCGATGCGGGCGGCGTTGAACTGGGTGGAGTTGAGGGCGATGGCATTCGGCACATCCTCCCTGCCCACCATCTCGGGCACGAAGGCCAGCCGGGTGGGGCCCTCCACCGCATCGATGGCGCCACGCACCCCGGCCAGCAGGTAGATGAGACCCACCGTGATGGAGTCTGTGGAGTAGAGAACGGCCAGAGCAAGCGCCACCAGCATCTGCGCGATCTGGGCGGCGATGATCGCTTTGCGCTTGGGCAAACGGTCTGCCAAGACCCCCCCATAGAGAGACAGAAGGAGGGCAGGCAGGAAGCGGATGGTCATGGTCAGCCCCAGAGCGACGGGGGAATCGGTCAGCGTCAGGACCAGCCAACTGAGGGCGACGTCCTGCATCCAAGTGCCGGCGAGCGACACCAGTTGGCCCGACCAGAACAGGCGGAAGTTCCGGTTGCGCAGAGAGCGGAACGCTTGGGTGGACGACGAGAGAGCGCGCGAGATCATAGGCTCAGCCGGGAGACCTCGTCCCGCTCGAAGCTCGGCCAGGAGGCCGGGGCTCCCTCCAGCAGTGCCTCCACTCCCTCCCCCCGCTCGAGCACTTCGCCGATATCCGTGGCCTCGATGCCGGCGGCGGCCAGGGCGGCGGCCAGGACGGCCGCTGCCGCCGGCGCGCAAGTGATGAGGAGGCTGCCCGAGCCGATGAGCCCCATGGGGTCGAGACCGAGTGCGGCACAGACCCGAGCCGTCTGTGGATACACGGGTATGCGGTCGAGGTGGAGGCGCAGCCGGCAGCCGCCGGCTGCGCCCAGCTCCCTCACCGCCGTGGCCAGACCGCCCTCAGTCACGTCATGCATTGCCGTCACCCCCGCGAACCCACGCGCTATTGCGGCCTCCTCCACAATGCCAATACGGTCCAGGAAGCGCCCGCACTCGGCTATCTCGTCCACGGTCATGCCGGCGGCGGCCAGGCGGCCGCCGAACTCCCGTGCCAGGAGGCCGGTGCCTTCGACGGCCACCCCTTTGGTCAGGATGATGCGGTCGCCCTCCCGCATCCGCTTCTTATCGATGAGCGCCTGCCGGGAAGCGACCCCCGCCATCGTACCCACCACGAGGGGCCGGGATACGGCGTCGGTCAGCTCCGTGTGACCGCCGCACAGAGTGATGCCGTGGACGGCGCATACGGCCTGGACATCCCGGATGACGGCGGCGATCTGCGACGGGGTCGAGCCGAGCGGGAACAGCATGGTCATCAGCAGCCAGCGAGGGGTGGCTCCAGCCGCGGCCACATCGTTGGCGTTGGCGAGGACGGCGTACCGAGCCAGGGAGTCGACGGCCAGCGTGATGGGATCGGAGGCCAGCACCAGTACTTCTGCCCCCTCGACGGCGACGGCGGCGGCATCTTCGCCCACGGCGGCGCCCACCAGCAGCCCGGGATCGGTGGTGGCGATGCCGGACAGGCTCTCGGCCAGCAGGTCGGGGGGCAGCTTGCCGGCCGGCAAGGGCAGCCCGTAGCGGATCACCCGTCGGGCCTCCTCCAGCCTCTCGACCACGAAGTCGGCTTCTATGAGACCCAGGTCCTCCGTTGGGTCGTTGCGCAAGAACATGGTGAGTGCGCCCGCCCGCCTGCCCGCCTCCACGTCCATGGCGTGGTCACCCACCACGAGCAGCTCACCCACCGGCACGCCCAGACGCTCGGCCGCGAACACCACCCCATGTGGGAGGGGCTTGGGACTGATGGGCGTGTCCCGCGTGACCACGACCGCGAAGTCCTCCATCCTCACCCCGGGGAACCGTTCCAGAGAGCGGCTGACCATGGCTTCCGCGTTGCGCGTGATGATCGCCACGGGCACTCCGCGCGCGCGCAGGTAGGCGAGCAGCGCCTCCGCCCCCTCGCCCGGCTCAGCCCGGCCGGCCGCTTCCATCTCTGCCGCCACCAAGATGGCCTCTCGGCGCCGGCGCTCGTCCTGATCTTCGATGCCGGCCAAGTACTCCAGCAAACCCTGGCCCGGAGGACACCCCGTGGCCGCCCGGATGGCGGCAAAGTCGAGCAGTCCGGGCCGGGTCAGGGTACCGTCGAAATCGAATAGCACGGCGGAGACACGGAAAGGAGACCCGTCGGGAAGGAACCGGTAGCAAGAACCCCGAAGATCGGCCGCCCCCGCGGCTCCCGTTGTGCGGTCGGCCCCCAAGGACGGCCCTCCTCGTCTCGATGCGCGACCGTAAGCCCCTCCCCCGGAGATCCCGGCAGCGGCCGCTGCTGCCCTCTGAATGCTAGCAGGTCTGCAGCCTTGCCGCCGTCTTAAGGCCCGTCCTGACAAGGCGCACCTCGACACTTGTTCTGCTTGTGGAGGTGCTATGCTCGTACGGTGGACGTGACGCCGCACACCTTCCGCCCCCCCAAGCAGAGACGCAGCCGGGAGATGATGGAGCGGATACTCGAGGCTGCCGAGCTCTGTATCCGCGAGGACGGCTACGAGTCTCTACGCATGGCCGACGTGGCCCGGCGGGCCGAGGCCTCCGTGGGGACGGTCTACTCTCGGTTCCCCGACAAGTTGGCGCTGCTTCGCACCATCCAGGACCGGCTCCACCAAAGGATCGAGCCCGCCTTCCTGGAGGAGATGGAGCGCGAGCGCGAACGAGGCGGCACTCTTGAAGAAGCGGCCGAACGCATCTTCGGCCGGCTCGCCCGGCACTTCCTCGACGAACGCGAGCTCTTCTCCACCTTCTTCACGCGCGCCGTCTTCGATCCGATACTGAGAGAAGGTGGGCAGAAGGCCAACCTGGCCCGACGCCTGGCTATCGCCGAGGCGTTGCTCGCGCACCGGGACGAGATCGGCCATCCCGACCCCAAGCTGGCCATCGATATGGCCTACACCACCTGCCTGGCCCTCATCCGCGGCCGTCTGCTCTGGGGCTCAGCGGCTCAGATAAGCGGCCCCTTCTCCGACGAGGTCCTCGTCAACGAGACGGTGGCGGTGGTGACCGCCTACCTCAAGCAGCGAAGAGCGCCGGAGTGAGTAGCCGGCGGTCGGCGACCGCCGGCTACTTCAGATGGGCGTCGAGCCAGTCGAGCACCAGGGCCACGTTCGCCGCAGTGGTGAACTGGGCGTCCGCATGGCCGGCACCCTCCAGCAGCATCAGCGTGACCTTCTCCGCACCCAACACCTTGGTGAGAGCGTCCGCGAAGACGATGGACTGCTCCACGGGGACGTTGGCATCGGCGGTGCCGTGCTGGATCAGGAAGGGCGGGTCGTCCGCCGTGATGTAGGTGGTGGGATCAGCCTCTTCGACCAACTCGGGTACTTCAGGCAGCGCGCTTCCAAGAAGCTTTGACTCCGGAGAGTCGGCCGCGTTGTGGTTCGCGGGCCCGGTCCCGCTGGCCGTGAATTGAGGGTCCATATCGAGAAAGCTGATGGGCCCGAACCAGTCCACCACAGCCTGGACCGCACTGGACTGGTCGGCATTGCCCTGCCCTGCATCCTCGAGCGCCGCCACTCCACCGGAGGTGCCCAGCATGGCGGCGAGGTATCCACCCGCGGAGCCTCCCCAGGCCGCTATCCGTTCGGGATCGAGGTTGTACTGCTCAGCGTTGGCCCGGATGTAGCGGATGGCGGCCTTGACATCGTTCACCTGCGCCGGAAACACCGCCTCGTCACTCAAGCGGTAGTTGATCGAGACCACAGCATAACCGCGGTCGAGTGCGCTCAGCATCGGGGTGAGTTGCCCATCGGCCTTGTCCCCCATCATGAAGGCCCCCCCGTGAATGGCCACGATGACGGGAAAGGGTCCGGTCCCGCTGCTGGGCAGATAGATATCCAGCTTCTGTGCCGCGGAAGCGTCGGCATAGGCCAGATCGAGGTACTTGTTCTCGATCGAACTCGTGTCGGCGTTGCCTCCGCCTCCACCCTGCGGGCGCCCGGGCGGCGCGCTGGCGACGGACGTCGTAGCGTCCTACGCGACCACGGGGCCGGCGGTCGTATCGGCCGAGGCTGCGGCAGTCGTGGTGGTGGTCTCGCCCCCGCAGCCGCTCAAGAAGGCTGTGGCCAGCACCAGCAGCGCCAGGGGCAACACGGCGAACCATCTCTTTGAACTGGGTTTCACTTCTTCTGCTCCTCCAAAACTGGGAAGACTTGGTGTATGCGAACCCAGAATATCAACTCTGTTAACAAAGCGGCCGTAAAGGACTCATCGCACAGGCGATAATCGCGTCCCATCCCGTTCAGTGGAGAGTCGCGCCGCCTGGTGAGCTAGCCCAGTTGGGTGGCCCGCCGGGCCTGCCGCAGGGCCAGCAGCCCCGTCAAAGTGCCGAAGGCGAGCACCACCCCAAACCCCATGAGCAGTGGTCTGGCCTCCCACCCGTCGATGAGAAGCGATCTCATGGCCGCGTAGATGTAGGTAGTAGGGTTGACCGTCGCCGCCCACCTGAGCCACGTGGCCTCTATGTATTCGATGGGGACGAAGGTGGTGGACAGGAAGATGAGGGGGAAGAACGCGAACGTGGCCGCTTGTGCGGCCGCGCCGTTCTTGGTCTTGAGCGCGATGAACACCGCATACCCGGCGAAGGCCATACCCCACAAGAAGGCATAGACGAGCACAAGGACGAGCCCGGGCACTCCCGTGGCGGACTCCAGGCCCATGGCCAACCCCAGCGCGAGGATGAGCACCACTTGGCCGGCAAGGAGCACGGCCCCAGCCACCATCGGCCCCCAAACCAGGGCGAGCCGAGAGGTGGGGGTCAAGAGCAACTTGGTGAAGTACCCCGACTCAAGATCGCGGATGAGGGACTGACCCGCTTCGCCCGCGCCTCCGACCGAGGCCGAGACGATCGATACCGGGATGATGAAGGCCAGATAGGAGCCCTCGAATCCCGGAAGGTTCGCCACGGACGAAAGACCAGCGGTGAACACGAACAGGAAGAAGACACTGATGGCCACGTTGGGGAGAAGGGCAGCCGGTACGCGCAGGCTGTTACGAAGCGACCGGGAGACGAGCAGTCTGATGTCGGTCACGCGCGCCATCACGCCGCCGGAGCCCCGTCGGCCGGTGGACCGTCAGCCGCCACGCGGCCGAGCGCCATACGATGCCCGGTGGCCCGCAAGAAGACGTCGTCAAGAGTCGGCTCGCTTATGGAGATACCCTCCAGGGCGACCCCCGCGTCGTCCAGCACGCGTACCAGTTCGGGCAGGCGGGCAGCCGCGGCAGCGAAGTAGCACAGAAGCTCCCGGTCGGCCAGGCGTCGGGCTGGAGCCAGGTCGGCAAGCACAACCTCCGCCCTCGCGGCCGCCTCCCCCGAAGAGAACGACAAGGTCACCACCTCCTCGCCGATCTCCTTCTTGAGCCCGCGGGGAGAGCCCTCGGCCACGATCCTGCCCCTGTTGATGATCGCCACCCTATCGGCAAGCTTGTCCGCCTCCTCCAGATACTGGGTGGTGAGGAAGATCGTCATCCCCCGTTCGGTGTTGAGACGACGGACCTCCTCCCAGACGGCGCTCCGGCTGACCGGGTCCAGCCCGGTGGTCGGCTCGTCGAGGAAGAGCGCCAGGGGGTCGTTCACCAGGGCGAGGGCCAAGTCGAGGCGGCGTTTCATGCCTCCAGAGTACTGTCCGACCCGTTTCTTGGGGTCCACCTCGTCCAGGCCGACCGTCCTGAGCAGACGCGCGGCCGTCTTCGCCGCGGTCGCCGGGTCGGCCCCGAAGAGGCGGGACTGCAGGAGAAGCATCTCCCGAGCGGTCATGAGCAGATCAAGGCCCACCTCCTGCAGCGCCACCCCTATCCGCGCCCGCACCTGCTGCTGGTCTTTGGTCACATCGAACCCGGCCACCCGCGCCGAACCCTCCGTGGGCGCCAGGATGGTGGTGAGCATGCGCACCATGGTGGTCTTGCCCGAACCGTTGGGCCCTAGGAAGCCGAACACCTCCCCGGAGCCGATCGCCAGATCCACGCCGTCTACCGCTTTCACTTCGCCGAAGTAGCGGGCGATCCCGGTGGCGTATATGCTGCGGTCTTCGTCCATACGCGGCGGTATGTACCCACCGCGCACTCGTTCTAAGTCAAGAAATAGAGCAGTGCCGGCACCACCACCACGGCGGCCAGGGTGGTCGCCAGCACAACCGACGCCACCAGCTCCGTCTCGTTCTTGTGCTTGGCGCAGAGCACCACGTTCATGACCGCGGCCGGCATGGTCGACTCGAAGATGACCACTGCCCGGGGCACGCCCTCCAAGCCCAGGAGCCACACAATCAGCAGGCCCAGGCCGAAGCCGACCCCCATCCGCATGAAACCCGCCCCCAGAGTCAGCCCCAGCTGGGTGAAGCGGAACCCGGCGATGGTGGATCCCAGCACCAGGAGCATGAGCGGCACCGCCGCCTGGCCCATGAACCGGACCGATTCGACGAACACCGTGGGCAGGGAGGCGCCCGCCAGGTTGAGCGCCAGACCGATGATGGCCGCGTAGATCAGCGGCGTCCGCAGCATGGTACGGAGACCCACGCGCATGCTGCCTCTGTTGGAGGCGACATACACGCCTACCGAGTACAGGAGGATGGCCTGAGGGATGGCCATGAGGATGACCAGCGCCGCCCCCTCTTCGCCGAACGCCAGATAGATGATGGGAAGCGGGATGTTGATCATGTTCGCGAACACGATGGAAAGGTAGAGCCCAGAGTGCTTCTGGCGCAGAATGGCGAACACGACCCGCGCCACCAGTAACGTCCCTGCCATCACGAACAGAAGCGAGATCCAGAGCCCGGCGGCCTCCCGCAGCACGATCTCGCTGGTGAACATGGAGTAGAAGGCCAGGCAGGGCGTGGCCACGAACACAGCCACGTCCATGATGGGGACCATGCTCGCCGAGCTCAGACGGCGAAACAGGTAGCCCAAGAAGATCACGAAGACGGTGGGGCCGATGATGGTGACTATCTGACTCACCCGGCCAGGGTACACGCACCTGCCCACGCGCGCCAGACGGGGCCGTTTGATGTGCTATAAGTCCTCCAATGGATGAGGCGACCTTCTATCACTGGCTGGTCATCGCGTGGGTGATGCTCGCGGCCGTGACCTTCGTCGCCCTCTTCTTCGTGACCGCTCCCTACGGCCGCTTCACCCGAGGAGGCTGGGGGCCCCGCGTCAACTCCCGCTGGGGCTGGGTGCTTATGGAGTCCCCCGCTCTGCTCACGTTCCTGGTCCTCTACGCGGTCAGCGACAGCCGGGGGGAGCCGATGGCCATCGTCTTCGTGCTCATGTGGACGGCCCACTACCTGCACCGGTCCTTCATCTACCCCTTCCGCCTGCGCAGCAGCCGTCCCAGCATGACCGTATCGGTGATCGCCATGGGAGCCGCCTTCAACGTGGGCAACGGCTACCTCAACGCCCGCTATCTGTTCACACTGGGGCCGGAATTGGAGACGTCCTGGCTGCTCGACCCCCGGTTCATCTGCGGCTTCCTGTTATTCTTGGGCGGGTTCGTGCTCAACCAGCACTCCGACCGCATCCTTCTCCGGCTGCGCAAGCCGGGCGAGACCGGCTACAAGGTCCCGTACGGGGGCGGATACCGGTTCGTCAGTTGTCCCAACTACCTGGGAGAGATCGTGGAATGGGGCGGCTGGGCCCTTGCCTGCTGGAATCCGGGCGCGCTGGCGTTCTTCCTATGGACCGTGGCCAACCTGACTCCCCGGGCCATCAAGACCCACCGCTGGTACCGCCGGGAGTTCCCCGACTACCCGCCGGAACGGAAGGCCTTGGTGCCCTATGTCGTCTAGACGGGCCCAAGACCGCCGATAGCCGCCCGACCGGCGGTCGCGATAGAATGGCGGGGCTGTCGTTGAAGCGCCGGGTGGGAGCACTGGGAGGTCAGGGGAGAGCTTGAGAGGAAGCACCGGGCATATCCGGGCGACGGTGCCGGTGGCACGAAGCGTCTTCTGGCTCATGATCGCCCTCCTCGCCTGGGTGCTGTTCCAGGGTCTACGGGCCCGAGCTCCCATCCCGACCGGCAGCTGGTCGCACACCCCCTTCGATCTGGTCTTCCTGGTACTGCTGCCGGCCCTGGCCGCCTTCGCCTATACCCGGCTCTTCCTCGTGATCACGCAGTCGGCCCGGGGTACTCTCAATGTTTACTCCGTGCTCTCCAGCCCCTTCGCCTGGATATTCTGGGTGGGACTGGGCATCGGTCTGATCGGTCACGGCATGCATATCACCGCTCACTCCCTCTACCGGGCCATGCCCGCGGTCTTCGCCGAGGGCGGCTATGCCGCCAAGATCGTCTTCCTCGACGTCAAGGCCGGATACCTCCTGCTGGGCCTCGGTTTCTTCCTGGCCACCTTGGCCATCATTTTCCTGGGCCAGGGGACGGGCCAACGCCTCACCAGCCCCGAACGGCTGCTCTTCATCCTGGGGTCGCTGGCCACCTATGGGCTCATCATCGTCTACATAGGGGTGGCCGGGAGACAGGTGATCCCCGCGATAGCCGCCAGCGTCGTCCTCAGCGGCGCCAGCCTCTGGATCCTTCCGCCCTCGGAGGTCACCCACGACCCCATCGGCGCCTTCGTCACGCCGGGAGCCTTCCTGGCCGGGTTGACCCTCATCGTCTGGACGGTGGTGGTGGGCGGGCAGCCCACGTGGCCGTAGGGCGAGGCTGCGCCTATTCCCGCCGAACTGCGTTTTGCGACGATGTTCGGCGGAAGCAGACACAGCCTCGCTGTCATCAGCGGCTCGCGAGTGCGGGGCCGTGGCGGTCCCATGGGCTATAATCGCGGCCTGCTGGAGGGGCGCCCGCAGCGCAGCCGGGCGCGCCGCGCGGAGTGGTGTCCGAGTTGGCTTAAGGAGCACGACTGGAAATCGTGTAGGCGGGGGTAACCCGTCTCGAGGGTTCGAATCCCTCCCACTCCGCCTGTTCCGCGCAAGGGTGAGGGCCGGCTCTTCGGCAGGCCCGGATTCCGAACCCGCGAGGGCGCGAGCGTCAACGAGACAGTCCGGTGGACTGTCGAGTAGCGAGCGGTCTGAGCCGAGCCGGAGGCGAGGCGAGGACGGCGATTGCTAAGCAAGCGCGGCGAATCCCTCCCACTCCGCCAAGTCCCTGTATACTCCCCGGCGACCGTGCTAGGTGGGGAGCTAGCGGTGCCCTGTACCCGCAATCCGCTTCAGCGGGGCTGAATCCCCACCCGAGGAGCGGGCCTGTGAGGTCTGACGCCGGTGTGTGGTGTTGACGGCCAGGTCCTGCGCAATGGAAATCCGTGAACCGGGTCAGGACCGGGAGGTAGCAGCCCTAAGCGGACTCTTCCATGTGCCGCAGGGTGGCTTGGCCTGAGCCGGCTGCCGGCGGGCGCTTGGAGGTCTGTCTTCGAAGGTGGGTGCACGGTCCTACCGGTCCGCCCTATGATGTCCCGGTGATGCCACAGATCCTCACCGACATCATCATCGTCATGGCCGTGGCCGTCGTGGTCACTCTGCTCTTCAGCAGGTTGCGTCTCCCCGCCCTCGTCGGGCTCTTCGTGGCCGGGGTGCTCATCGGTCCCAACGCCTTCGGGTTGATCGGCAGCCCCGAGAGCGTCGAACAACTGGCCGAGATCGGCGTGATCTTCCTCCTCTTCACCCTGGGGCTGGAGCTTTCCTTCAAGCGGATGGCCCGCCTCGCCCGGGTGCTGTTCGTGGCTGGGCCCCTGCAGGTGATCCTGACCGGCGCGGTGGGGCTGGGGGTGGGCCTCGCTCTAGGTCTCTCCACCGCCGAGGCCATCGTCCTGGGCATGCTGGTGGCTCTGAGCAGCACCGCGGTGGTCCTCAAGACCATGACCGAGCGGGCCGAGATCGACACCCCCCGGGGCCGCAACGCCCTGGGCATCCTCATCTTCCAGGACATCTTGGTGGTGCCGATGATGCTGGTGTTGCCCTTGCTGGCTGGAGAAGAACCGGATATCTCGATGCGGCCCCCGGTCCTCGCCGCCGTCGCGGTGGGTGTGGTCGTGCTGGTCGTCGTCCTGGCGAAATGGGTGGTGCCCTGGGTCCTGTACGAGGCGGCCCGGAGCCGCAGTGCCGACGTGTTTCTCATGGTCGTCGTGGCCATCTGTTTCGCTGTGGCCGCCCTATCGGCGCGGCTCGGGCTATCCCTTGCCTTGGGCGCCTTCCTCGCCGGCCTCATCATCTCCGAGTCGGAGTACGGCCACCATTCGCTCGGCCTTGTGATGCCGTTCCGCAATCTCCTCGTGAGCTTCTTCTTCGTCTCGGTGGGGATGCTCCTCGACCCCGGCTTTCTGGCGGACAAGTGGTGGATCGTGATCTTGGGGGCCGCCGGGCTGCTGCTGGTGAAGACCCTCACCGGGACCATCGCCGTCTCGGCGCTGCGCTACCCCCTGCGGGTGTCGCTGGGAACGGGGATGACCCTCAGCCAAGTGGGCGAGTTCTCCTTCGTGCTGGCCGCTGTTGCCACCAGCCAATCCCTGCTCCCCGAGTACCTGCGGCAGGAGTTCCTGGCGGTGGCCGTCCTCACCATGGCCGTGACCCCTGTCGTCATGGCGCAGACCGAACGTACCTACCGGCTGGTGGAGCGACTGCACCTCCCGCGCTGGATCACCGCCGGGCGCGGGGTCGAGACGACGCCGGAGCCGGCCCACGCCGACCATCTGCTCATCATCGGATACGGCATCAACGGTAGGAACCTGGCCCGGGCCGCCCGCGAGTTCGGCCTTCCCTACGCGATCGTGGAGATGAACCCGCAGACGGTCCGCGAGGAGGTCGCGCAGAACGAGCCGATGCACTTCGGCGACGCCACCAACGAAGCGGTGCTTCACCAGGCCGGGGCCGAGCGCGCCCGGGCGGCGGCGGTCGTCATCGGGGACCCGGTCGCGACCCGAAGCATCGTGGCCCAGCTGCGGCGCCTGTGTCCCGACCTCCACATCATCGCCCGGACCCGCTTCCTGACCGAGGTGCAGCCGCTGTACGCCCTCGGCGCCAGCGACGTAGTACCCGAGGAGTTCGAGACATCCATCGAGATCTTCCACAGGATGGCCCACTACTTGGACCTCCCCGAAGAGGAGGTCCAGCGTCTGGAGGACGCCATCCGCGAGGACCACTATGGGGTGCTACGCCGAGCGCAGGACGACCGGACTTGCGACTACCCGGCGGACCGCCCCAGCGCGGAGCCCTGCGCGGCCGGAGAGACCGACCGCCCTCAATCAGGCCCGGAGGGATAGGAGCCTGGTCGGTCCAGGAGCGAGCCGGAGTGGCAGATGCCGGCCACCTGGCTCAGAGGCAGGACGAACGCTACTCCACCCCCGGGCACGTCCAGCCCGGTCGCCGTGACGACCGCCGAGGCGCCCGAGGCGCCTGATATAATCGCCACACTCGACGAGCGCGACCAAGGACCCATCCGGCGCATGGCAGTCTCCCTCTACCGCAAGTACCGGCCTGCACGCTTCCAAGACATCGTCGGGCAGGACCACGTCGCCCGCACGCTCGTCAACGCCATCGACCAGGACCGGGTCAGTCACGCCTACCTCTTCACCGGTCCACGGGGCACCGGCAAGACCTCCACCGCCAAGATCCTGGCCATGGCCCTCAACTGTGAGGGGGGAGCCGGCAAGGCTACCTCGCAGCCCGACGGCACCTGTCCCCTGTGCGAGGCCATCCGCCGGGGCAGCTCCATGGACGTCATCGAGATGGACGCCGCCTCCAACCGAGGGATCGACGACATCCGCGACCTGCGCGACAAGGTCCACTTCGCACCCGTTGAAGGTCGGATGAAGGTCTACATCGTCGACGAGGTCCACATGCTGACCCCCGAGGCCTTCAACGCCCTGCTCAAGACCCTGGAGGAGCCGCCGGCACATGCCGTCTTCGTGCTGGCCACCACTGAGCCGCACAAGGTGCCGGCCACCATCCTGTCCCGCTGCCAGCGCTTCGACTTCCGCCGGCCTGCCCTGGCCGAGGTGGTGCGGGTGTTGGCCGAGATCGCCGCCCGCGAGGGCATCGACGTGGCCGAGTCGTCCTTGACAGTGATCGCCCGGGCCGCGGGGGGCAGCTTCCGCGACGCCATCGGCATTCTGGATCAGCTCTCCACGTACGCGGGGGGAAGGATCACCCTGGAGCAGACTCTGGACATCCTGGGACTGGTCCAGCACGACCTTCTGTTCGAGATCGTCGGCCTCGTCAACGACCTCGACACCCGGGGCGCCTTGCTCTTCGTGGAGCGGCTCGGCGAGGGTGCGACCGACTACGCCCAGTTCATCCGCGACCTGCTCGGCCACCTGCGCGACCTCTATGTGGTCAAGCACATGGAGCAGATACCCGGCAGCATAGCCATGACCGAGGAGCAGCAGCAGACGCTGCTGAGCCAGGCAGCCCGGGTCCCCACCGCCCGCGTGGTGGCCTTCATAGATCTGCTGGGAGAAGCAACCAGGGCTATCCGCCAGGGCTCCGACCCCCGGCTGGAGCTGGAGTTGGTGCTCATCAAGATGACCGCCCTGGGAGGGGCGGCGCCGGTCCGCCCGGAAGGAGCCGCCGCCCCCGCCGCGGCCTTGGCTCCCGCCGCGGTCCCGGCACCCGTGCGGACGCCCGCCCCCCCGCCCCCGGCCGGCGCTCTCCGGTCCGCTGACACGGCGCGTGAACGGCCGGCGGCGGTCGGCCGGCCCACGCCCCAGCCGAGCCCGGCTGAGCCCGGAGAGGCGGTCGCCAGGCCGGCGGAGGCGCCTCCCGCTCCCGCTCCCACCCCGGCGGCTCCCGAGCCCGCGGCCGCCGCCGGTGCCGAGCTCGAGCATATCCGGCGGGCTTGGCCGGTCATCGTGGAGGCCATCAAGAAGCGGGCCTTGGGTCTCTCCGCGGTGCTGTTCGACGGACGGCCCGATGCCATCGAGGGCACCCAACTCGTCATCCGCTTCCCCGCCGGCCACAGGTTCCAAGCCGACCAGGTGAACCGGGGCGACAATCCCAAGGTGATCTCCGACGTCGTGCGCGAGGTCACCAGAAACGACTTCACCGTGGTGGCGCGGGTGGCGGCCGAGCCCGCCGGAGAGCCGGAACCCCAGAACGAAGATGCTAGAATCCTGAAGAAGGACGAGCTGCTTCAGGTGCTGAAGAAGGAGTTCGACGCCGAGCTCATCGACGACGGGCCCGTGCGCTAGCAGGCCGAGGGAGACACCAGTGAACCCCAATCCGAACTACCAGAAGATGATGAAACAGGTCCAGAAGATGCAGGCCGACATGGCCAGGATCCAGGAGGACCTGGCCAACGAGGTGGTCGAGGCCTCCGCGGGCGGAGGCATGGTCACCGTGCAGGCCACCGGCTCGGTGGAGATCAAGAGCATCAAGATAGACCCGGCGGCGGTCGACCCCGATGACGTGGAGATGCTCGAAGACATGATCATGGCCGCCACCAACGAAGCCCTGCGGTCGGCGCAAGAGCTGGCCAACAAGAGGTTGGGCGGCATCACCGCCGGGCTCAACATCCCCGGTCTGCCTTTCTGACGCCAGTCATCGGGTGTTCAGCCCCACCGTCCAGAAGCTCATCGATGAGCTGAGCAAGTTGCCGGGCATCGGGCCCAAGACCGCTCAGCGGCTGACCTTCCACCTGCTCAAGCTGCCGCCTGAGGAAGCGCTGCCCCTGGCTCAGGCCCTCATCGACGTCAAAGAGACGGTCCGCTTCTGCGTGCGCTGCTTCAACCTCACCGAGCAGGAACTCTGTGACATCTGCCTGGACGGAGGGCGAGACCCTTCGATCATCTGCGTGGTGGAAGAACCAGCCGACATCATAAGCATCGAGCGCACCCATCAGTATCGCGGTCTCTACCATGTGCTCGGGGGCGCCCTCTCTCCTCTCGATGGCATCGGCCCCCAGAAGCTGCGCCTGGCCGAACTGAGCCGGCGGGTGCGCGACGAAGGCACCCGGGAAGTCATCGTGGCCACCAATCCAACCATGGCCGGAGAAGCCACCGCGCTCTACATCGCCGAGGATCTGCGGCCGTTGGTGGCGGCCGGCACCCTCCGCATCACCCGGCCCGCGGCGGGGCTGCCCATGGGGGGCGACCTGGAATATGCGGACGAGGTCACCCTCGCGCGGGCCTTGGCGGGCCGGCGAGAGCTCTAACCAGGCCGGAGCCCACTTCTGCGCCAAGCCCGATACTTCCGCTGGATATCGGATAAAATGCGTCGATCTGTACCCACGAAGCGGAGCACTGATCCACGTGGCCGATAAGAAGCACCACAAGCACGCCGGCAGCCCATCCACGGAGGACGCGCTCGGCTCCCAGTACGTCGTCATCGGCGGCCCGGAGCGCAAGGCGGAGCGAACCAACATCATCGTGATGAAGTTCGGAGGGACGTCGGTGGCAGATGCCACCTGCATCAAACGCGTGGCGCAGCGCATCGTGGATGCCCGCAAGGACGGCCATCCGGTCGTGGCCGTCGTCTCCGCCCGGGGCGACACCACGGACGAGCTCATCGAGATGGCCAAGGAGATATCCCAGAACCCGCCCGCCCGCGAGATGGACATGCTCCTCTCCACCGGGGAGCGCATCTCCGCCGCCTTGCTGGCCATGGCCATCCATGAGCTCGGATACGACGCCATCTCCCTCACCGGATCCCAGGCCGGTATCGTGACCGACACCGTCCACACCAAGGCCAAGATCCTCGATATCCGGCCTCACCGCATCCAGCGGGCGCTGGACGAAGGCAAGATCGTGCTGGTGGCCGGCTTCCAAGGTGTCTCCACCGCACAGGACGTCACCACCTTGGGCCGGGGCGGTTCGGACACCACCGCGGTGGCCCTGGCGGCCGCCCTCGGCGCCGAGGCCTGCATGATCTTCACCGACGTCGACGGCGTCTACACCACCGACCCCCGGGTGGTGCCCGAAGCCCGCAAGCTCGACTTCATCTCCAACGACGAGATGCTCGAACTCACCGCGAGCGGCGCCAAGGTCATGATGCTGCGGAGCATCGAGGTGGCCCGCCGTTTCGACGTGCCCCTGTGGGTACGTTCCAGCTTCACCGACGCCCCCGGCACACTGATAGGACAGGAAGAACCAGGCATGGAACAAGCGATCATCTCCGGTGTGACCTACGCACTCGACGACGCCAAGGTCACCATCCACGACCTGCCCGACAAGATCGGCGTAGCCGCCAAGGTCTTCACTTCGCTGGCCAAGGCGAACGTCAACGTCGACGTCATCATCCAGAACGTCTCCGCGGGCGGCGCGGCCGACATCTCCTTCACCGCGGCCGCAGACGACCTGCCCAAGATCACGTCGGTGCTGAGCGGTCTCCAAGCCGACATCGGGTTCTCCTCCTTCGACATCGACAAGGAGATCGCCAAGGTCACTCTGGTCGGGGCCGGTATGAAGACCTATCCCGGTATCGCCGCCAAGATGTTCGAGACGCTGGCCGAGAACGGAATCAACATCGAGATGATCTCGACCAGCTCGATCAAGATCAGCTGTGTCATCCGTAAGCAGCATGCCCAGGCGGCGGTGCAGGCCCTGCATAAGGCCTTCAAGCTGCATGAGGGCATGGTCAGCCGCGAGGAGATCTTCAGCTAGACCCAGAGACGACTCGGGGCGGCGGGCCCCCCCCCCCGGGGGGGCGCCCCCCCCATATTGCCCGCACCCCGGCGGGGCCCCCCCCCGCAAGCCAACCAC
>CAYNPL010000009.1:99531-118763 GCA_964399135.1 uncultured Gaiellales bacterium | reverse complement strand
GGGCCGACGCCTACGGCGACGATGCCATGGCCGCGGTCGCGTTTGCCAAAGAGACGGTGGGGGTAGGGTAACTATCTGCACGACGCGAGGGGGCGAACGCCAGTGGGGGAGCAGTCGTGGTCACGATTGACGGCGGACGAGAGATCGGCGGCGCGTTGGGCCGCCTTCGTCGAGCCGGGTCTTGAGTTCATCAGCCCTGAGGCTGCGGCCGAGTACAAAGCCAGGGCCACCCGCCTGAAGAAGGCCATACTCCTTGAGGGTGAGCCTGACCGAGTACCGGTCTGTGCCCTCACGGGCTACTACCCAGGCACCAGCCGGGGGCTCACGCCCTACGACGCCATGTACGACTATCCGCGGGCGGCGGAAGCCTGGTATGAGTGCAACCTCGAGCTCCAGCCCGACAGCCTCATGGCCCCGGTCTTCGCCGGCATACCAGGCCGGGCCTACGAGATCCTCGACGTCAAGATCCTGAGCTGGCCCGGCCACGGGGTGGCCAAGGAGGCCAGCTTCCAGTACAACGAGAAGGAGTGGATGCAGGCCGACGAATACGACCTGCTCATCGATGACCCCACCGACTACCTGCTCCACTACTACCTGCCCCGGGTGGCCGGAGGGTTGGCGGGCCTGGCCAAGCTGGCCTCTCCTCTCGACATGGTGGAGATCGTGGGCGGTCCGCCCTGGATGCTGCGGTGGGCCGATCCCGACGTGCAGGCCACCCTCGAGAAGCTTACGGCGGCCGGGCGCGAGTGCGGGGCCTGGGCCGGCAACGTCTACCCGCTCCTGGGTCGGCTGGTGGCCTCCGGTTTCCCCGGGCCCTTCCAGCACATGTCGCTGGCCCCGTTCGACTTCATCGGTGACACCCTGCGGGGAACGCGCGGCATCCTCATGGACATGTTCCGCCAGCCCGACGCGGTGCTGGAGGCCTGCGACCGCCTGGCACCGGTCTGTGTCAAGTGGGTGACCAGGCGGGCCAACCCCTACACCGCGCCACTGGTATTCATCCCCCTGCACAAGGGGGCCGACGGGTTCATGAGCGTGGAGCAGTTCCAGAAGTTCTATTGGCCGAGCCTGCGCAAGGTGATCGAGGGTTTGGTGGCCGACGGGTTCGTGCCCTATCTCTTCGCCGAGGGGGCCTACGGTTCTCGCCTGGAGACCATCGCCGATGTGCCCAAGGGGCGCACCGTCTGGCAGTTCGATCACACCGACATGCGACGGGCCAAGGAGATCCTGGGCGGCACTGCCTGCATCCAGGGCAATGTGCCCTTGCCCTTGTTGCAGCTGGGGACCCCCGAGGAGGTCACCGCCTACTGTCGCGACCTCATCGAAGCCGTGGGGCCGGGTGGCGGCTTCATCCTGGATGTGGGCGCCGTGGTCGACGAAGCCCGGGACGAGAACATGAAGGCCATGATCCAAGCAGCCAAAGACAGCGCACGCTAAGCACGGGAGATTCCACTATGTCTGACAAAGCCTGGAAAGACATGACCGCCGACGAGAAGCGCGCGTGGCGCCTTGAGAAGTGGCGCAATCCCGGCATTGAGTTCGCCGGCCCGGAGGCGAAGGCCATCTTCGAGGCCCGCTGCGCCCGGCTGGTCGCAGCCTGGGAGATGCGCGAGCCGGATGTGGTGCCTGTCAATATCAACGCCGGCTGGTGGCCGGTCAACCGCCGCGGCGTCACGCCGTATGAGGCGATGACCGACACGCAGGCTGCCATGGATTGCTGGATCGACTTCAACGAGACGTTCCAGCCGGACACCATGGGCAATCAGTTGCTGTACACCACGCCGGCGTCGGTGTTCGAGAGCATCGACTACAAGCTGTATTCGTGGCCGGGCCATGGGGTGGCCAAGGAGGCGAGCTACCAGTACAACGAGAAGGAATGGATGTTGGCCGACGAGTACGACCACTTCATCTCCGACCCCAGCGACTACCTGCTGCGCGTCTTCTTGCCCCGCACGGTGGGCGCCTTCGCCGGCTTCGCCAACACCTCCTCGTTGTTCGACTACACCGAGTTGCCGTTCGTGTCCAGCCAGGTGGCGGGCTGGGGTACCCCCGAGATGGCCGACGGGCTGGAACGGTTGGCCGCCGCCGCCCGGGCGGTGGCGGGCTGGGGGAGCGTCATCTTCCCCACCATGGGCAAGCTCATGGCCATGGGATGGCCCGGGTACTTCGGGGGCGCTAGCAAGGCTCCCTTCGATATCCTGGGCGACACGTTGCGCGGCACCCGCGAGGTCATCATCGACATGTATCGCCGGCCCGACAAGGTCATCGCGGCCTGTGAACGGCTGGTGCCCGTGGCGATCGACTGGGCGCTCAGGCGCCCGGGCGGCATCGCCAGTCCGGTGGTTTTCCTGCCGCTGCACAAAGGCGCCGACGGCTTCATGAGCGACGAGCAGTTCAAGACCTTCTACTGGCCGACGCTGCGGGCCGTTCTCTTGGGTCTCATCGAAGAGGGCTGCATACCCTTCTTGTTCGCCGAAGGTCGTTACGGCTCGCGCCTGGAGGCGATCATGGACCTGCCCAAGGGAAGGACGATCTGGCTGTTCGATCAGACCGACATGGCCAAAGCCAAGAAGACGATCGGGCAGGTGGCCTGCATCCAGGGCAACGTGCCTCTGTCGCTGATGCACGCGGGCACCCCGGAGGAGGTCACCGACTACGTGCGCAACCTGATCGATGTGGCCGGAGAAGGTGGGGGCTTCATCGTCGACATAGGCGCTGTGGCCGACTCGGGTAAGGATGAGAACCTGCACGCTATGGTCGATACGGCCCGCAGCTACGGCCGTTATTGATACGGGGACCGGGACTACAGGGGGACGATACGGGTCAGGAGGTGGTCGGTTGCGATTGGGGTGGCTCTGAGCGGGGCGGTCGGCTGCCGACAAGGGCGGGTCCCGCGAGGTGAAGTGTTCGAGAACGGTCAGTCAGATGGAGGGAGGGCCATACGATGGCAGATGAAGAGACCAGGGAAACGACAGAGGAAGGTCTGGCCGGGCGCAGGTCGCTCAGCCGGCGCGAGTTCCTGAAGTATGCCGGCCTAGCCGGGGCGACGGTCGCCGTCGGCGCCGGTCTGGGCGGCCTGGTGGCGGCCTGCGCCGAAGAGACGACTACCACCACCGCTGCCACCGGCGCCACTACCACTATGGGCCCGACCACTACGGCCGCCCCCACGACTACCGTGGCGACCGGTCCGGAACCCCCGGCGGTCGACAAGATCAGGATCGGGGCCGCGCGGCCGATCTCGGGTGTCAACGCGCTGTTCGAGCAGGCTCACTTCGGTCCGGCCTACAAGCTGTGGGTGGAAGACGTCAACGCCGCCGGCGGCCTCGTGGTGGCAGGCAAGCCGCTGCCCATCGAGATGACCGTCTACGACGACCAAAGCGACCTCGATACCAGCATGCGTCTGCTGCAGAAGCTGATGTTGGAGGACAAGGTCGACTTCGTCTTCGCCCCGTGCAGCACCGCGTTCCTGTTCGCGGCGGCCGGGGTGGCGAACGCCAACAACTACATCCTGATGAGCGCTGAGGGTGGCGCCACCACGCTCGAGACCGAGATGGCGAAAGGCAACCTGCCCTGGTTCTTCCAGGCGCTCAACTACTCCAACCACTATCAGATGCCCATGCTCGCGGAGATCTGCAAGGAACTTGGGGTCAAGACCTCCTCGGTCATGTACATCGATGACCTGCACGGCATCGAGTACCAGGCCCAGTGGCAGGTCTTCGCATCAGGCGCCGGAGTGCAGATCCTGAGCAACACGGCGGTTCCGCCGGGCATCAAGGACGTGTCGAGCATCGTCAAGAAGATCCAAGGCGAGAACCCGGACATTGTGTGCTCGTTCCAGTATCCGCCCGAGAACATCCTGACCATCCAGACGATGATGCAGCTCAACTACAACCCCAACGCCGTGCTGGTCGGCCCCGGCGGCTCCACGCAGGCGATCTACGACATCTTCCAGGGTGGCATGGACGGCTGCATGTTCGAAGGCGCATGGACTCCGGGCCAGAACGCCGACGTCAAAGCCTATTACGACAAACTCGTGGCCTTCGTGGGCGACAAGGCGAACGTGGACTTCTGGGGACCGCTGATCTACAAGGCCGAGCTGGACTTCTTCGGGCAGGCCATCCAGGCGGCGGGGACTCTGGAGCAGGCCAAAGTGGCCGAGGTCATGCGGACCGCCCACTTCAAGACGCTCATGAGCGACGACACCTTCTTCACCAATCAGATCCTGGACGCCTCTTGCTACGCCGGACAGATCGGCCAGTGGCAGAACGGCTTCCCGCAGGTCATCGATGTGGGAGCGAAGCGGACCGCCAAGGAGATCTGGTATCCCAAGCCGGCCTGGGCAGAAGCTCCCGCCATGGGCACGAGCAGTACCACCTAGGCCGAGAAAAGGTTCGCGGGAAACGCAGAGCAGCAGTCAAGCTGAGCGGGGCACTCGGGGCGCGCGGGAGGCGCGCCCCGAGGATGCCCCCGAATTCTAGGCACGTCAGGCAAAGGATATTGGATGGCAGCAATCAGGGATATTCTCATCACAGGGCTGTTGCTCGGCGGCATCTACGCCTTGGTCTCCGTGGGGCTCAGTCTCCAATACGGGGTGGCGCGCGTGCTCAACGTCAGCCACGGCGAATTCATCATGCTGGGCGCGTTCATCACGTACTGGCTATACAGCAGCATCAATCTCAATCCGCTGGTGTCGCTCCTCATCAACATACCCTTCATCTTCGCGATCGGCTGGGTGCTTCACACCACCTTGTTCCGACGCCTCATGAAGACCGCCCCTTCGCTGGACGTGTTCGAGGGCACCTCGCTGCTGGCGTCGTTCGGGCTTCTGTACGTCGTGCAGAACATAGCCCGTATCATCTGGGGCTCTCAGACCTACCAAGTGCTGTTCTTGAACCGGACCGTCACCAGCGCCCAGATCCCGCTGAACCGTCTGGTGGCGCTGATGGTCTGCATCGTGGTGGGTGTGGTGTTCTATCTGTTCTTGGCCCGTACACGGCTGGGCAAGGCCATCCGCGCTTCGGCTCAGGACCCGACGACTGCCGGGCTGATGGGCGTGAACATCTATACCGTGTTGGCGATCTGCTTCGGCCTGGGCCTAGCTTTGGCCGGCATAGCAGGCAGCCTCATCAGCACCGTCTTCGCGATATCGACGAGCATGGGGCTCCAATACACCGTCATAGCCATGATCGTGGTGGTGCTGGGCGGTCTGGGCAGTATAACGGGAGCGATGATAGGCGGCGTCATCCTCGGGATCGTGTCGCAGCTCGTCACGTATTTCCAGCCCACCATGACGTTCATCGCCTACTACATCATCTTCATCCTGCTACTGTTGATACGGCCTAAAGGGATCATGGGAAGGTAGCCATGAACAAGACTACCTTCACCACAGCCCGAATCGTATCTTTGGTCATCCTTGTGGTCATCTTCGTGGTTCTCGCCGTGATCCCCACGTTGACCGAGGGCTACTTGGTGACCCTCCTCACCGACATCTTGCGGTATGCCGTTCTCACCGTGGCTTGGGTGATCTTCTCGGGCCCGACCGGCTACATGTCCTTGGCCACCGCCGCGTTCTATGGTCTCGGCTTCTACATCGCGGCCGTTTTCAGCGGGCCGGTGCCGTTTGTGGTGGCCGTCATCATCGCCGGGGTCGCTGCCTTCATAGTGGCTTTGCTGATCGGCGCGCTGACGCTCAGGCTGAGGGGGGTCTACTTCGCCATCTTCACCTTTGCGGTGGTGCTTCTCGTCAACCAGGTGGTGCTCGAGGTCGAGCGTCTGGTGACGGGGACGCGGGGCCGTTTTGTGCAGACCGAGACTGCTGAGACCGCATACTACGCGATGTTCATAGTGGCCATTCTGACTTTGGTGACCGCGGTGCTCATCAGGCGCTCACGTTACGGTCTCGCCCTCCAGAGCATCGGTGAATACGAAGAAGCAGCCGCCCACAGCGGTATCAATGTGGTGCGTACAAAGGTCCTGGTCTTCGCCGCCAGTTCCGTCTTCATGGGCATGGCGGGTGCCATCATCGCCACCCGGCGTACGTACATCGACCCGGGGATCGCCTTCAATATGAATACCTCGTTCCTGCCGGTGCTCATGGCCATGGTCGGGGGGATGGCGAATCTCGTCGGTCCGGTGATCGGAGCGGCAGTGTTCACCTACGTCGGGGAACTTCTGCTCACCCGGTTCCCGGATCTGTATATGCTCATCTTCGGCGTCGTGCTGATCCTGGTGATCTTGTTCATGCCGAATGGGATTCTGGGGGTGGCGCAGAACGTGTGGCGCCGGCGGAAAGGGGGTCGACGTGCACCTGCTTGAGGGTGAAGGAGTCACCAAGCATTTCGGCGGTCTCGCCGCGGTGTCCGACGTCGACTTCTACGTGGACCAGGGTGAGATAGTCGGGCTCATCGGACCGAACGGCGCCGGCAAGACCACCCTCTTCAACCTCATCTCAGCCGCGCTCAAGCCCACCAAGGGCAAGATCATGTTCAAGGGGACGGACATCACGCCGCTGCCTCCTCACAAGATCTGCCGTCTCGGCATAGCGCGGACCTTCCAGACGGTCAAGATCTTCCCTCACGTGCCCGTGGTGAGGAACGTGATGGTGGGCGCTTTGTTCGGAACCGGGCATCGCATGAGCTCGCGCGAGGCTATGAAGAAGGCGGAAGAAGCCCTCGAGTTCGTCGATCTGACGGAGTTGAAGGACGTGCCCGCGGGCGACCTCACCCTGGCCAACCAGAAGCGGCTGGAGGTGGCCAGGGCGCTTGCCAGCGAGCCCGAGGTGCTGTTGCTGGATGAGTTGATGGCCGGTCTGACCGCCACAGAGGTGGCCGAAGCGTCTGGAGACGTCCGGCAGCTCCGGGAGCGTGGCGTCACGATCGTCATGATCGAGCATGTGATGCAGGCGATCATGAGTGTGAGCGACCGCATCATCGTGCTTGACTACGGTAAGAAGATCGCCGAAGGAACGCCGGCCGAAGTGGCCTCCAACGAGAAGGTGATCGAAGTCTATCTTGGGGAAGAATGCGATGTTGCGAGTTGAAGGTCTCAGCACAGGATACGGTCACGTCCAGGTCCTGTGGGACCTGTCGGTCAACGTCGAAGAGGGTGAGTTCGTGGCCCTGATCGGGGCCAACAGCGCGGGCAAGACCACCCTGCTCAAGACGATCTCAGGAGTGATGAGGCCCTGGACGGGCACTATCACCTTCCGCGACCAGCGTATCGACACCATGCACCCGAACGACATCGTCGACCTGGGGCTCTCGCACATCCCCGAGAGTCGCAAGCTGTTCACCGACATGTCGATCAAAGAGAACCTGGAGATGGGGGCCTACCCGCGGCGGTCGTGGAAGGATCGGTTCGACACGATGAAGTGGGTCTTCCAGCTCTTCCCCCGGCTCGAGGAGCGCAAGAACCAGCTCGCACGCACCCTAAGCGGCGGCGAGCAGCAGATGCTGGCCATGGGACGCGGACTCATGTCGCGCCCCAAGATGGTGCTGGTGGATGAGCCGTCGAACGGCCTGGCGCCCAAGGTAGTGTCGGAGGTCTTCGAGATCCTCAAGTCGCTGCACGCTGAGGGCATCACCATCCTCTTGGTGGAACAGAACGTGCGGCAGACCCTGCAGGTGGCCGACCGGGCGTACGTCATCGAGAACGGCCATCTGGTCCTGCAGGGGGCCTGCTCGTTCCTGCAGGACAGCGACCACGTCAAGAAAGCATACCTGGCTCTGTGACGGCTTCGCGGCGCGGCCTTCGCAGCCGCGCCCGTGAACCGGTATGAGTCACCCGGGGGGCGCCGTCAGGCGCCCCCTTCTCCCTCTGGGGTCTAGAGAGCTATGCCGGCCGGGTTGCCTCCCGGGGACGGCGCGACTAAGTCGGCCTCTCTACCGCGCAAGAAGCTGGTGATCGAGCGCTTGAGTTGCGCAAAGACGGCGTGGTCGGTCACACCGAAGTGAAGCACGTTGGCCGGCCCAAAGAAGACCAGCCTGCCGTGCATGACGGAAGCGTACAGGGCGTAGGCCATGCCGACGGCTTCTTCGGGATCCGGCTGCCCGATCTCGTCCCGATGGGCGAGCAGGAGGGCCCCGACGGCGCGCCTGCGTTCCTGATTGATCTGTTCGCCCCTGGCGCGCATCACCGGGTCGAAAGCCGACAGCATCATGAAGGCCCTTGACAGCTCCCGTTCTGAGAGCACATGGTCGATCACAGTGCCGAAGCCGTCGTCGACCGCCTCCTCCAGGGACTGCTGGGTGTGAGTGAGCGCCTCCAAGCGGCCGAGGATGGCAGGCTCCAAGCGGGCGTGTAGCCGGGCCTGCAGCGTGTGCAGCAGCGCTGTCTTACCGGGGAAGCGGGAATAGAAGGCACCGACCGACAGACCGCTGCGCTCCAGCACGCGCTGGATGGTGAACAGGTCCAACTCCTCCTCCCGCAGCTGGTCCTCGGCAGCCGCGATGATCCGCTCCAAGGACGCGTGACCGGGTTTGCGGCGAGGCGGGTGGAAGGTGGTCTGCTCTTGTTCCATGCACCCAGTATAGACAATAACAGAATCTTCGTTCTGCCATCTTGCGAAGCGATGGCAGAATCTGTATTCTGGCTCAATGTGAAGGGGGCCGGTGGCTCTGCTCGTGTGGGGCTCCGGGCTTTCCGACCGCGCTACGACCTGAAGGAGGACGGGGATGAGGCGACTAGTGTGCGTACTGGCGATCGTCGCAGTGGCATCGACCCTGCTGCTGGCGGCTTGCGGGACGTCGACGGAGGAGTCGACGACCACGGGTGCACCGACGACCATGGCCCCTACCACCGCGCCCGCGGATACATCCACGACCGCAGCGAGCAACGGCGAGAAGGAGGTCATCGGCGTCTGTCTGCCGGCTCTGGACAACCCGCTCATGCTTGAGATCCAAGACACCTTCGTCAAGAACTTCGGTGAGACGTACGACGTGCAGGTGTCGAGCGCCGACGGGAACCCCAACACCCAGGCGCAGCAGGTTGAGAACTACACAGCCATGGGGGCGAAGTTCCTGTGTGTGATGGCGGTCGAGGCCACCAGCCTCTTGCCCAAGCTCGAAGCCGCGCGGGAGGCAGGGGTCCTGGTCATGGTCATCGGCGGCGAACCCGGTGAATCGGGGCGGGACGCCGTCATGAAGATGGACCAGTTCCTCGCCGGTGAATACTGCGCCTTCTTGGGCAAGTCCTGGGTGGAGAAGACCTTCCCCGACGCAGCGCCGGGTTCGATCGAGACCGCGGTCTTCCTGTCTTCGCTGACCACCGAGTCGGTGCAGCGCTCGAACGGACTCCTGATGATCAGTGAACCCTACCTGAAGAACTGGGAGGGGGCATACATCGACGCGACCGGCACGCCGATCTCCGACGCCAAGGGCGTCTATCTCGCAGGCAAGTCGGATGCGGACAGGGTGCCGAACCCGGTGTTTTGCGAGGCGGTCAAGATCGTGGAGACCCCCACGGCTGAGATGTTCCAGGCCGGCCAGACCGCCATGCAGAATGTTCTTACCACCCACCCCAGCGTGCAATTGGTCTTGGCGTATGCTTCTGATGGCGGCAACGGGGCCTCCCAGGCCATCATGGACGAATACGGGAAGGGTGCCTCCAGCGTGGTCAAAGACCTGAGCAAGATGGCCGTCTTCGGTGTGGGGATGTTCGGGCCGGAGGCCGACGCCATCAAGGCATCGGCTGAGAACAAAGGCGTGTTCCGAGGCGCGGTCGCCTTCGGCGGCGGCGACCTGGCCGGCAAGACCGTGGGCATCGCGTCCCTGATGCTGAACGGTGACGACTACCCTGAGGTGACCTGGGACGAACTGGGGCTGGCGACAGTCGTCAACGGCGAACTGGTGGTGAAGCCCATGGCCAACTCCGGCGTGGTGGTGATCTCAGAATAGAGGCCCCCCTTGCTCCAGACCGCGGGGCGGGGCCTCCTAGCCGGCCGTCGGCCGGACCCGCCCCCGGTCTGGGTTCTTCATTCGGCCGGAACCGAAGCACAACTGGAGCTATGCAAGAAGACTACATCGTCCAGCTGAAAGGTATCTGCAAGCGCTTCGGGGGCATTGATGCTCTGGCCGACGTCGATCTGGAACTCCGGCGAGGCGAGATCATGGGTATCGTCGGCGACAACGGAGCGGGCAAGTCGACGTTGATGAAGGTCTTGTCCGGAGCCTATGTCGCCGACGAGGGCGAGATCTGGGTCGAAGGCAAGAAGGTGCACATCCGCAACCCCCAGGACTCGACCGACTTGGGGATCGGGATGATCTACCAGGACCTCGCCCTCTTCAACAACTTCGACGTAGCCAAGAACATCTTCGTGGGCAGGGAGTATACCCGCGGCCCGTTCGGCGTCGTGCTCGACAAGAAGCGCATGTACAAGAAGGCGGAAGACCTGATCCGCGAACTCAAGGTAGACATCAAGTCACCCAGGCAACAAGTGCTGACCATGTCCGGAGGCCAGCGGCAGATGGTGGCCTGCGCCCGAGCCATCGCCTTCGAGTCGAAGATCCTGATCATGGACGAGCCCACCGCAGCCCTGGGGGTCACCGAGGCCAACAAGCTGCTCGGTCTCATCAGGAACCTGGCCGACAAGGGGCTCTCCATCCTGCTGATAACCCAGCGCATCCCTGACATCTTGGCCATTGCCGACCGGGTCTTCGTGCTCAAGGGCGGGAAGCGGCAAGGGGTGCTCAATGTGGGCGAGGTGACCCTTGACGACGTGGTGACCCTCATAGTCCGAGGCAAGGACAAGGCCGAGGCAGAGCCCGTCGACGTCGAGTACAAGTCCTTCGGATAAGAGAGAACGATGGCGCCAGACCAGGATACGAGGATGGAGGCAGAGCCGGCAGGGGGCAGGAAGTTCGACCTGGGCGTGCTGCGCAAGTACGCGGTGCTTTTCGTCCTGTTGGGCCTCATCGTGCTCTTCTCCATCGTCAATCCGCAGTTCTTGACGGCTCGAAACCTCATGAACATCGTCACCCAGAACACCTACTTCATCATCGTCGCCATCGGCCTGGCCTTCGTGCTCATATCCGGAGGCATCGACCTCTCGGTGGGTTACCAGATGTCGCTGGTGGGCGTGATCATCGCCATGATGATGACGGAGTACGGACTCCCCGTGTGGCTTGTCATCGTCTCCGGCTTGATCCTGGGGACGTTCTTGGGGTTCATCAACGGGTCGATCGTGACCCGCATCCGCACCTTCCCTCTCATCGTGACCCTGGCGACGGCCGTGATCTTCCAGGGCATCTCCTACATCGTGTCGCAGGCCAAGACGTACCGAGACTACCCGGAGTCGTTCCAGGCCATCACGCGGCTGCGGATCTTCGGCATTCCCCTCGACGTGTACCTGACCGTCGCCATCGTCCTGTTCGCCTCCTTCGTCTTCTACCAGACCAAGTGGGGCACGCGGGTGGTCGCCCTGGGCGGCAATGAAGAGGCTCTCAGGCTCGCCGGGGTGAACACGCGGCGGCTCAAGACGATCATCTACACCACCTGCGGCTTCTTCACCGCGATCGCGACGATAGTGATGGTCTCAAAGGCCAACTCCATGCAGTCGTCATTCGGTCCGGGCACCGAGTTCACCGCCTTGACAGCGGCGATCGTGGGAGGGGTCAGCTTCCTGGGGGGCGAGGGGAACATCCCGGCCTTGGTTGCAGGAGTGTTCGTGCTAGCCGTTCTCGGCAATGGCATGCAACTGGCCGGCTGGAGTGCCTACGCCCAGTTCATCGTCAGGGGCATCATCCTCTTGGCCGCGGTGGCGTTCGACGAGTACCAGAAGAGTCTCAGACTCAAGACGAAGCACAGGTGATGCCAAGTGTGCAGCAGTGAACACCGGCCCCCCATTGGAGGCCCTCCCCCCGCCGACTTCAAGATCCCCGAGGCCGATGTCTCTCACGTGAGCCGCAAATGGCTGGATATCGCCTACGCGGACCTGTCCCCGGCCCAGAAGCTCGACCTCTATCTCCCCGAAGAGGGAGAGGGGCCGTTCCCGGTGATCCTGCACATCCATGGAGGAGCTTTCGCCATCGGCGACAAGCGGGACATCCACGTGAGCGTCTGGCTGCAGGGCTTGCAGCTAGGGTACGCGGTAGCCGCCGTAGGCTACCGCCTGAGTGGGGAGGCTGTCTTCCCCGCGGGTCTGCAGGACGTCAAAGCCGCGGTGCGGTGGCTGCGGGCCCACGGCGAGGATCATCACCTCGACAGCCGTCGGATCGTGGCCTGCGGGGGTTCATCCGGGGGCAACTACGCTGCCATGATGGGGGTGACTTCCAGAGTCCCGTTGTTCGATGATCCCCGATTGGGCAACCAGGAGCAGTCTTCAGAAGTGCAGGCTGTGGTCGACTGGTTCGGTCCTACAGACTTCCTCAAGATGGATGAACAGCTTATCGAGAACGGCTTGGGCCCGGCTGACCACAACCAGGCGGACTCACCGGAGTCACGCTACCTGGGCCGGCCGATCCCCGAGATCCCCGACCAGGTGCGGCTGGCGAATCCCATCACGTATGTGCACGAGGGGATGGCCCCTATCCTCATACAGCACGGGACCGCGGATTGTCTCGTTCCCTATCAGCAGTCGCTCGAATTCGCCCGAGTGATCGAGGAGAGGGTAGGGCCGGACCGTTGCGAGCTGGACCTCTTCGAAGGTGCCGGGCACGACGATCCGTTGTTCGAGTCGCAGGAGAACATGGAACGGGTGTTTGCCTATATCGCCCGCCACATCAGGTAGACCGGTCCGCACCGCCGGTAGTCTTGCAGGCGGCTGTGCCGCCCTCGGGCTGGGTAGATGGAAGCCTCGGCCGGTCTACACCCCCGACCGGAACGGTTCGTCAAGCCGGGCCATGTGAGCGGTCATCGCCTCTACCGCGGCCGCTCGGTCGCCGGCGCAGATGGCGGCCACCAGCGGCCGGTGCAGGGCTACCGCCTCCTCGATGGGGAAGCGGGTGACGCTGAAACCCACCGGCACAAAGAGCTCACCGCGGATGGTGGCTCCCGCCTGTTCTAGGTAGCGGTTGTGGGCGGCGCGGGCGATGGCGTCGTGCAGGTCGATGTGCCACTGCACGTACGAGGGCCGGTCGGCTGTGGGCCCCAATCCTAAGGTCTCGAGGGCCTGGATGTCGGCGTCGGTGCGTCGCTCGGCCGCCCGCGCAGCGATCTCGATCTCCACCCAGCGGCGGAAGTCGAGCATCTCCTCGATCTGGTCGCGGTTGGTCTCCATCCACTCCTTCCAGTGCTGCTTGATGGAGTCGACGTCGGCGACCCAGTACCCGCCCTTGGAGCCGATCTTCACGATGAGGTAGCCCAGGGCGTTGAGGGAGTTGAGCGCCAACCGGGCTGTCGGCCGCGATACCCCCAGCTCGAGGGCCAGTTCGCGCTCGGCCGGCAGCTTGTCACCCGGGGCCAGGCGGCCGGAGAAGATGAGGGCGCGCAGGAGACGCTCGACGCTGTCGCTGGCCCTGACAGGGGCGGTGACCACCCCGAGATCCCCGCTGGGAAGGGTCTTCCAATGCGTCTCCATGGCAGCGATAGTAGCACGGTGTCGGGGACCGCAAGGGGCGGCTGCGCGGGTGGGCGGAGGGGCCTCTGCTATCATCGCCGGGAAGGTGCGGGCCCGCCCGGCAACCGGGGAACGCAGAGGAGATGACGGCACATGAAACAGGTGACGGAGCACGTCTACGGAGTCGAGAGCGGCGACCTGACCGCCTATCTGATCGTCTTGCCTGAGGGCGTCACCTTGGTGGACGCCGGCTTCCCGGGGATCATGCCCATACTGGAGGAAGCGCTCCGAGAGCTCGGGCGGCAGACGGCTGATCTGCGCGACGTGCTCGTGACGCACTGCCACCCCGACCATGCCGGCGGCTTGGCCGAGATCAAGAGGGCCACAGGGGCCACCGCCTGGATGCACCCCGCCGACGCCGAGCTGGTGCGCCGGGGCCAAGCCTTCCGCTCCTACCATCCCGCACCGGGGGAGGAGAGCCGGCTGTTCGTGGAAGAGGTCATCAAGAAGGGGCCGCAGACCTTTGAGCCGGCGGAGGTCGAACGGGAGGTGGCCTCGGGGGAGGTCATCCCGGTCGCCGGCGGGATCACCGCAATCGGCACTCCCGGCCACAGCCAGGGGCACCTCTGCTTCTTGTGGCCCGCCGACGGTGGCATCCTGTTCACGGGCGACGCCGCCAACAACGTGGCCGGCCTGCAGGAGCCCCCCATCCACGAAGACCGGGGCTTGCTGCTCGAGAGTCTGCGCTACTTGTCGGGTCTGGAGTTCGAGATCGCCTGCTTCGCGCACGGGGATCCCATCCGGGGAGGGGCGGCTGCGGCGTTCCGGGCAAAGTGGGGGGCTTGAGCGGCGCCTGCGGCCGGGCCGGCACGCGGCGCCGGCCGTCGGCACCTCAGCCCCACATGTTCATGCCGCAGTTCACGGGGATGGTCTGCCCGGTGATGGCGGCGGCGTCGTCGGAAGCCAAGAAGACCACCACCCGCCCGATCTCGGCTTCCTCCGCGGGGCGGCCCAAGGAGTACATCTTCATCTCCGCTGCCAGCGCTTCTTCGAAGGAGATGCCGGCGGCCTCCGCTCTCCCTCGGATCATGCGGACGAACCGCTCGCCCCGCACTGCCGCCGGGGTCACGCAGTTCACCCGGATGCCGTGCGGTCCGCATTCGCGCGCCAGGGTCTCGGTGAGACCGATGAGCCCCATTTTGGCGCAGCAATAGGGGGCCCGTAAGGGGTAGCCTGACCGCCCGTCGCCCGAGCGCCCGCCCTCGGACCCGATATTGACGATCACCCCACCCTTGCCGGCGGGCACCATGCGCTTGAGCACCTCCCGTGAGACCAGCATCGCACCGGTGAGGTCCACCGCCAGCACCTCGTTCCACTCGTCCAGGGAGAGGTCCCAGACCGGTTTGGTGGGGCCCCCGATACCGGAGTTGTTCACCAGGATGTCGATGCCGCCCAGACTCTCGACGGCTTGGGCGACCGCGCCTATCACCTCTTGCTCCACGCGGATGTCCATGGGCACGGCCAGGGCGGCGCCGCCCGCAGCCGCGATGCCGTCGACCGCCGTCTCCAGATTCTGCCGGTTGCGACCGGCCACGCACACCGTGGCGCCCGCTTCGGCCAGACATCCGGCGACGGCTCGCCCGATGCCGGAACCTCCGCCTGTGACGAAAGCGATCTTGCCCTGCAGTACCGCGTCCTTCATCAGCACCCCCACCGGCCCGATCGTCAGTACCCGCGCCACGGCTATTCTACCCAGTCCGGCCGGCTCAGCCGCCCGCCGGAGTGCGCCCGCCTTACTCAACAACTACCAACGATGATTCTTGTTATTGACAGAACCGGCCAGGACTACTAGGATTGACGGCTACGAGGACCTGGAGCATTGGACCCGGCCTCGTTCCTGCCCCGGCATATAGAAAGGAGTGCGTGAGCCCTATGAGCGATGCCACCCCCCTGGCCCAGGCCGTGGGCGACTTGGAGGAGGAGAAGACGGTCATCCTGGTCCTCGACAAGCTGGCCAAGGGTGAGCCGGCCCTTGACGTCTTGGAGGAGCTCCAGGCCGGCATGACCCTGGTGGGTGAGCGCTTCGAGAGCGGGGAGTACTTCCTCTCTGAGCTCATCTACGCCGCCGACATCTTCAAAAAGGCGGGCGCCCCCCTGCAGGAGCGCCTCAAAGGGGAGGCCCGCTCCACCTTGGGCACCCTTATCTTAGGCACGGTTAAGAACGACATCCACGACTTCGGCAAGGACATCGTGGCCACCATCATGAGCGCAAACGGCATCAAGGTGGTGGACCTGGGGGTGAACGTGGAACACCAGGCCTTCGTCTGGGCCATCCAGGAGCATAAGCCCCAGCTGGTGGGCCTGAGCTGTCTCCTGACCACCGCCTTCGACGACATGAAAGAAGCCATCGCCACCATCGAAGCGGCCGGCCTCAGAGACGAGGTCACCATCCTGATTGGGGGCGGCCCGGTGGACGAGGCCACCAAGGACTACGTAGGCGCCGACTACTACTGCAAGACCGCCCAAGACGGCGTGGCCGCCGCCAAGCGGGTACTGGGGGTGGGGTGAGATGGTCGAGACTCACGGGCACGGTGAGGCCGGCGGTGGCGGCGGCGCTGCGGCGGCCGGCGCGGCGCCGGCTGGGAGCGGGCCCGCAGTGGACCCTGGGAGCTTCGCCCCACCGCCGCTCTTCCTGGAGCGCATGACCCGGCTCAAGACCGCGGTGGCCTGCGGCACCCCCGACCGGGTGCCCATCTCGCTGGTGATGGACACCTTCGCGGCCAGGACCATGGGGGTGCGATTCTCCGACTTCGCCACCGACGTCGACCTGGCCGGCCGCACGATGCTGGGAGCGCTCGAGAAGCTGGGCGACGTCGATTCCCTCCAGTTCGCCACCTATGCTCCGGCCGTGCTGGGGATGCTCTGGCTGGCGCCCATGAAGCTGCCCGGGCGCGACCTGCCCGAAGACAGCCTGTGGCAGATGGACGAGCAGGTGCGCATCCAGCCGGAGGACTACGACCGTATCGTGCAGATGGGGTGGGGCCCCTGGCTCGGCGAATACATCGGCAAGTATTTGGGTGAGGCGGCGGCCGCCGGCCAGGCCCTCATGGAAGCGGGGCCCCGCTGGGTGCCGGAGTACATCAAACGCGGCTACGTGATCTTCTCGCCCATGACGGTGGATCATCCGTACGAGCACCTGTGCGGGGGGCGGACGGTCAAGGAGTTCACCCTTGACCTCTTCCACATCCCCGACAAGGTGCAGGCGGCCATGGAAGCCATCATGGCCGTCAAGAGGGAGCAGACTCGGCAGACCGTCCGCGCCGTGGGCCCCATCGGCTACTGGGTGGGGGGCTGGCGCACCGCCCCCGAGTTCCTCTCGCCCCGGTTGTGGAACCGCTTCGTGTGGCCGTACATGAAGGAACTCGTCGAGATCGTGGCCGAAGAGGGGGGCACCCCCGTACTTCACTACGACGCCGATTGGGACCGCGAGATCGAGCGGCTGCTGGAACTGCCCGCCCGTAGCTGTGTCCTGGCTCTCGACGGCAAGACCGACATCTTCCGGGCCAAGAAGATCCTGGCCGGGCACATGTGCCTCTTGGGTGACGTGCCGTCCGGGCTTCTCACCCTGGGCACGGTGGACGAGGTCAAGGCCTACTGCCACCGGCTGCTCACCGAGGTGGGCCCTGACGGCTACATCATGGCCATGGGGTGTGCCATACCGCCCGACGCCAAGTTCGAGAACGTCAAGGCCATGGTCGACTCGGTCAAGGGATAGGTAGCCGAGGGCCGGCCCCCGCCGGGAGTTCGAATGCAGCCCCTCACCATCTCTCAACTGGAACGTGTGTCCGGATTCGGGCGCGACACCATCCACTTCTATATCAGGCAGGGGCTGCTGCCCCCGGCCCAGAAGGCCAGTGCCACTCGTTCCATTTACGACCGCTCGCACGTGGACGTGTTGCAGGAGATCGCCCGGCTGAAGGCGGAGGGGCTGAGTCTCAAAGCGATCCGGGCCCGGCTGCAGGACCGCCTCCAGGCCGCCGCGCAGAACGGCGTTGACCTGGTGGCCAAGCAGAGCGAGACGACCCGTGCCGCCATCCTGGAGACGGCCGCCCGCCGCTTCGCCGAGCGGGGGTATGAGCGGACGCGCATCTCCGATCTGTGCAAGGAGGTGGGGGTCACCGCCCAAGTGCTCTACAGCCATTTTCCCAGCAAACGGCACCTGTTCATCAGCTGCTACCGGGTCTACTACCAGTGGATGTACGCTCAGGTGCAACCCTCTGTGGAAAGCACCGCCGACCTGAACGCCCGGTTGGCCTGGCGGAGCTGGGCTTCTTTCGGCATCCAGTCCCTCAGCCCCGACCTGCAGGCGATGGCGCGGGTGGAGGCCGTCCACCCGCAGAGCGATCTGCGCCCCCTGGTACACGATCTCTACGCCGAGATCCTGGAGAGCACCGTGGAGGAGCTCAAGGAGGAGCGCCGTCCGGAGGACGGGTCCCAGGCAGGCGCCGGCCCCGGGCTGCTGGACGAGGAGTTGGTGGCGTACGCGTTCATCGGTGCTCTCGAGAACATGCAGATGCGGGCATCGTGGGACGACCGCTACACGCGACGCGACGTCATGCGCAACCTCCTGGCCATGTACATGGCTGTGCGGGCGGCGCTGTCCGGGGGTCTCGATCTCGCCGAAGAGTGGGCCGCCGTCGCCGGGCTCGTGGATTCTTTGGCGGCCACGCCGCCCGAAGTGCATCCGGCTCCGGCGGTCGCCGCCGCGGCGGGCGACGCCCCTACTCGCGAGGTGCCGGCGGAGTCTCCGCCTTCCGGCTCGCTACCTCCTGGATGAGGCTCTCGTAGCGGGCGATGCGGGAGTCGATGTCGACCTCTCCGCTGAGGGCTGCGATCACGGCCAGCCACAGCCAGAGATGCACGCGAAGGACGTCGGCCTTGGTGGAAGTCCCGTCCCAGGAAGCGTGCGCGCTTGCGTTGTGGTGCGCTCCCAGGAGGCTGTAGACGAGCAGGTCGAGGGAGATCGGAGGCGGGGGTGAATCCGGTGGCCTTGTCTGGACGAACTCGGCCTTGACGTATCCCACCACGCCTTCCCAGGCCTTCTCTGCAAGTCTGCGCTTGTCCTCTTGGCTCCCGCCCGGCAGGGAGCGGATCTGGTCGAGGACGTCGGAGCCGAACTGATTGGCCCGCTCGTCGGCCAGCAACCTCCACAGCAGCCGTTCGCCCACGTCCTCGGCGGCGGCCAGTCGAGGTTCGATGAACGCGAGGTTCCAACCGATGAAGGTGGTGAAGGATTCCACCAGGAGTTGGAGCTTGCTGGGGAAGTGGCTGTAGAAGACCTGGTGTGTGATTCCGACGGCCTTGACTATGTCGGCCACATGGGTCCGGTCGTAGCCCTTCTGCGCGAATGACTCGGTGGCCACCCGGAGTATCTCCCGGTGGATCCGCTCGTACTCTCTGCCGGCCAGATCGACCCCGTTGGCATGAGCCTGGGAGAGCTCGGCTTCGAGTTCAGCCTTGATCTCAGCCAAAGAGCGGCCGGCGCTCTTGAGCTCCGTGATCTGGTGGAGCAACCGGACGTGGTCTTCGCTGTAGAGCGCCCGGCTGGCGGCGGTCTTCTGGGGAGCCGGGAGCAGTCCCTCCCGCACATAGAAGTGGATGGTGCTTCGCGGCACCCCGGTCTCTCGCTCCAGGGCGGATATGGTCAAGGCTTCAGCGATGACGGTCCCCTCCGTTCGCT
>CAYNPL010000009.1:21625-99431 GCA_964399135.1 uncultured Gaiellales bacterium | reverse complement strand
GCCTGCGTCCATTATTAATGATTTACAATCATAACGCAAGTCGTTGACAGAACAAGAGCAAGGATGTAGCATGGGGGCACTCCCTCGGCTGGAGGGGCGGTCGGGGAGCAGACAAGGGGGCTTGTGTGGCCAAGTGGATCCAGCTCTTGGTGACGGGCATTACAGTGGGGAGTATTTACTCCCTTATCGCGCTGGGCTACGTCACCATCTACCGGACTTCCCGCATCGTGAACATGGCTCAAGGCGCCTTCGTGATGTTCGGTGCCTTCTTCGTCTATTCGTTCCTGTCCGAGCTTGGGCTGCCGTACTGGCTCTCCGCCCTCCTCTCCATCGCGTGCGTTGTCCTTCTGGGCGTGGTGATGTATCTGCTCGTGCTGCGGCCCCTCATCAAGATCTCGCTCGTCTCCATCATCCTGGCCACCATGGCTCTGAGCATCCTGTTCGAGAACGTGGCCCTGCTCAAATGGGGTGGCTACGGTAAGAGCGTCCCCGCTTTCACCGGCGACCAGGCTCTCTTCATCGGCAAGGTGGCCATCTTCCCCCAGAGCCTGTGGGTCATCGGCATCATGATCTTGGTGCTCATCGGTCTGTACGCCCTCACTAACCTCACCCGCGTGGGCAAACAGATGACCGCGACGGCCAACGACCCCGGCGCCGCCAGCCTGTCCGGGGTGAACACGGGCCGGATGATCCTGCTTGCCTTCGCCATTTCGGCCGCCATCGGAGCGCTGGGCGGCATCGCCATCACCCCGATCAACTCGACCTCATACTTGTCGGGGGGCATCTATGCCCTGAGCGGCTTCGTGGCCGCCATCCTGGGGGGCTGGGGTTCGAGCGTCGGGGCTGTGGTGGGCGGCCTCACTCTGGGGATCATCCAGTCGCTGACCACCGGCTTTCTGCCCGCGGGATACCAGGATGCCATCGCCTATCTCGTGCTGATCCTCATCCTGTACTTCCGGCCGGGTGGGATCATCGGCCAGCCCTCGGCTGAGGGTGAGGCATGATGGAACGCTTCGCCTTCGTTAAGAGCCAAAGCTTCCTCTTGAAGGCCCTGCTGCTCGTCATCCTGTTGGTGTGGCCGCTCCTCTACCAGAGCGGGTACGCCATGCGCATCATGACCACTGGCGGTCTCTACACCATCATCACCATCGCCGTGGTCATCATCCTGGGGCAGGCTGGGCAGCTGTCCTTCGGCCATTCGGCCTTCTACGGCATGGGCGCCTACACCGCCGCCCTGCTGAGTATGAAGGCCGGCTTCCCCACTCTGGCCGCTTTGGTCATCGGGGCCTTGGTGGCAGGGGTGGTCGCCCTCATCGTGGGCCGGCCGGTTCTCAAGCTGCGCTACTTCTACCTGGCCCTGGCCACCATCGGGCTGGGGCAGATCTTCCTGGTGTTGGTCCAACAGCTCCGGACCATCACCGGCTCCACCACCGGACTCGCCCCCGTGCCCTACCTCAGCATCCTCGGTTTCGACTTCAACACCAACCTTCGCCAGTACTACCTGGTGTGGGTGGCGGCCGCGGTGATCATCGTGTTCATCGACCGGGCCCTCAAGTACCGGGCCGGGCGGGCCCTGCGCGCCATCGCCACCAGCGAGATCGCCTCCAAGAGCCTGGGCGTGCGCACCGCCAACTGGAAGCTGCTCGCTTTCGTAGCCAGCGCCCTCATCTGCGGGTTGGCCGGGGGGTTCTACGCCTTCGTCAGCATGGCCGTCACGCCGGGGGCCTTCACGTTCACTGCCGCCATCCTCCCCATCGTGATGATGCTGCTGGGCGGAGGGACCGTCTGGGGGTCGGTGGTCGGCGCCATCCTCATGACTTGGGTCATCAACGGGTTCTCCGGCGTCCAGCAGTACAGCGGGGTGCTGTACTCGGTGATCATGATCCTCCTGCTGATCTTCCTGCCGGCCGGTCTCATGTTGCGGCCCGATCAGCGCGCCCGCCTGAAAGCCTTGGTGCGGCGGGAGAAGCTGCAGGAACCGGCCCAGTGCCTGGTGGCGGCCGAAGCGGAGGACGCGGCGGGGCAGTGCACCACCACAGTGGCGATGCCCCTGTCCGTCCCGCCGGCGGGTGCGGCTGCGCCGGTGTCTGCGGAGGCCGCAGCCGTCGTCGGCACGGCGGCGCGGACGCCCGGTGCGGCTGCCTCTGCAGCGCGGACCAAGGCCGGGGAGGCAGCGGGGGCGCCCCTCCTCAGTGTGAAGGGCGTCTCGGTCCACTTCGGAGGCCTCAAGGCTGTGGACGAGGTCTCGCTCGAGGTGCAGGAGGGGCAGATCGTCGCCCTCATCGGCCCCAACGGAGCCGGCAAGACCACCCTCTTCAATGCGGTAAGCCGCCTGCAGAAGCCGACCACAGGCACCGTGGAGTTCGCGGGGCAGGAAGTCACCAAGCTGGCGACCGCCGATACTGCCCGCCTGGGGATGGCCCGCACGTTCCAGAACCTACGCATCTACGTCAACATGTCTGTGCTCGAGAACGTCCTCGTGGGTTGCCATCGGCACGAACGCTCTGGATTCTGGGCGGGCGGACTGGGCCTGCCCCACCAGCGGCGGGAGGAGAAGGCTTCGCGGGAGCGGGCCCTCCAGGCGTTGGCCGCGGTGGGTATGGCCGACAAGGCGTTCCTTCCCGCCGCCAGTCTGCCCTACGGCTCGCAACGGTTGGTCGAGATCGCCCGGGCTCTAGCGTCCGAACCGCGGCTCCTCCTTCTCGATGAGCCCGCCGCCGGCATGAACGCGGCCGAGCGGGCCCACCTGGTTGAACAGATCCGGAGCGTCCGGGACTCCGGCATCACCGTGCTGCTGGTCGAGCACGACATCGAGCTGGTCATGGGCATCTCCGAGCAGGTGTACGTCCTCGACTACGGGCGGCTTATCGCCCAGGGCAAGCCGGAGGTGGTGCAGAAGGACCCGGCCGTCATCGAGGCCTACCTGGGGGTCAAACTGGAACACCGGCACGACCTTTGTCAGACCCGGGAGCTCACAGACGGCAGCTGTCCCGAACCGGAGGACCTGCTGGTGGTGGAAGGGCTCACCACCTCCTACGGCGCGATCGAAGCCCTGCACGGGGTGACCTTCGCCGTGCCCAAGGGCGAAGTGGTCGCCATCCTGGGGGCGAACGGGGCGGGCAAGAGCACTCTCCTTCACACCATCTCGGGTCTCCTGCGGCCGAAGGCCGGCAGTGTAACCTACCAGGGGGCCGACATCACCCGTCTGGCGCCGGAAAAGATCGCCGCCCGCGGGCTGTGCCAAGTGCCGGAAGGTCGGCGGCTCTTCCGGGAGCTCTCGGTCCAGGACAACCTCGTGGTGGGGAGTTCCGGCCGCAAGGATTGGCGGGTGACCCTCGCCGACGACATCGCCTATGTGTACGAGCTGTTTCCCATCCTGGGGGAGCGGCGGAGACAGCCAGCGGGGACACTCTCCGGCGGGGAGCAGCAGATGCTGGCCATCGGTCGGGCTCTCATCGGCCGGCCCCAACTGCTACTGCTGGACGAGCCCTCCATGGGCCTGGCCCCGTTGGTGGTGGAGCGCATCTTCGAGGCTCTGGCCCAGCTCAACAAGGACGGTCTCACCATGCTGATGGTCGAGCAGAGCGCGGAGATGGCGCTCTCGCTGGCTCACCGCGGCCTCGTTCTCCAGACGGGGCAGGTTGTCGTCTCCGGTCTGGCGGAGGCACTCAAGACGGATGATCGCGTGCAGGCGAGCTACCTCGGCACGGCTCGACCCTAGAACGCACGCTATCAGACAAGGGGGAAGAAACGACGTGAAAGACAGGGAGGATCGGATGAAAAAGCGCTATCTGACAATCGGGCTTCTCGTGCTCATGCTGGTGGTCGCCCTGGCGGCGGCTGCCTGCGGGGGCACCGAGGAGACCACCACTACCGCGGCTCCGAGCACCGAGACCACTGCGGCTCCGAGCACCGAGACCACGGCGGCTCCGAGCACCGACACGACCGAGACAGGCGGCCCGGCCACCGGTGCCCCCATCAAGGTCGGGTTCTCAAACAGCATCACCGGGTTTTCGGCCGCTCCGGCTGCCTCGACCGGCAACGGCGTGGCCCTGATGGCGGAGATCATCAACGCCAACGGCGGGATCAACGGCCGTCCGTTCGAGATCATTATGCTCGACGACAAGTCGGACGTGCCTCCTGCCCTCGCAAACATCAATAAGATGATCCAGGAGGACAAGGTCGCTGCGACAGTGGGGCCGTTCGCCCAGTTCATGCAGGAGCCCGCGCGCGCCATCGCCGAGCAGACCGGCACCCCCATGGTGGGCATGGGCCCGGCTACCCTGGAGCAGCTTGAGGCCCCTGGGACATATCAGATGAGCGTCATGGTCTCCGCGGCCCCCCCGACTCAGGCCGACGCCACGATCAAGGTCATCAAGGCCAACGGCTGGAAGAACATCATCGGCATCGGCGATCAGTTGGCCATCCATCAGGAGACTCTCGACCTGGTGGTGCAGGCCGGCCCGGCCGAAGGCTACACCTTCACCAAACTGCCCGACACCTTCGGCTTCGACCAGACCGACTTCCAGCCCATCTTGAACAAGATCATGGAAGCCTACAACGCCCAGAAGCCGGATGCCATCTGTCTCTATGTCAACCCGATCGCGATGCCGCCGCTCTACAAGGGGCTGCGGTCCCTGGGCGTGGACGTGCCCATCCAGGGCAGCCCCGCTGCGGCCCACCCGGCGATTTTCGCCATGGGTCCTGATGCCGTCGAAGGGCTCCTGGTCCTCGACTCCGGTGGTCTGGTCAACCCGGCAGGTCTGCCCGATGACTGGCCGCTGAAAGAAGGGCAGCTGGCCTTCTACGACGCCTACCAGGCCAAGTACGGCCAGGCGCCGGACTTCTTCGCGGCGGCAGGCGCCGACCTGGTCTCGGTCCTCGCTGAGGCCATGAAGCAGGCGGGCGACCCCGATGACAAGGCCAAAGTCGCGCAGGCACTCATAAACCTGAAGGACTTCGTGGTCCTGCAGGGCATCGTCAACTTCACCCCCGAGGCGACCTCTCAGGGCGTGACCGGGCAGATGGTGGAGTGGAAGGTGCAGGGCGCCCAGTTCGTGCTGGTGAACACCGTCAACTAGGCCCCGATCCCCGGTGACTCGGGACCGCCCCTTCCCCCTGGGGACGGTCCCGATTGAGTGAGGCTGGGGGCCGCGGCATCGCCGCGGCCCCCCGCACCCCCGCCGGAAAGGGCTGCGGGGGCCGCCGAGGAGGGGCCCGCGCACATCGATCCAGGGCGCCGCGCCCCACCGGGCGGACGGTGGAAACAGACCGACCAGGCAGATCAGGAGCGCAGCGATGAGAGTACTGGGTATCTCGTGCGGTAGGCGCATGAGCAACACCGAGATCATGGTCAAGGAAGCCCTCATGGGCGCCCAAGAGGCGGGAGCTGAAGTCCAGTTCCTCCGCCTGCAGGACTACTACATCAAGCCCTGCACCGGCTGCAACTCCTGCGTCATCGACCTCATGGAGAGGGGCGGCGGCGGAGCCTGCGTCCTCAAGAACGATGATTTTCCATTCATCGACGATCTGATCATGGACTGTGACGGTCTCATCCTGGGCTCGCCCATTTACGAGAAGTCTCCCACCGGGCAACTCAAGACACTCGAGGACCGCATGGGCCCCAGCCACGACCAGGGATTTCGCATCATCGCCCAGAAGATCCGCGAGGAGAAGGGCATCACCACCGGGACCGGGCCGGATCCCCGGGCCTTCAAGCGGCGCACCGCTTCGCTCATCGCCGTGGGCGGATCGGAATGGGACACTCTGGCGCTGCCGATCATGAGCATGTTTGCCCTCACCCTGCAGATCGAAGTGGTGGACAGGATCCTTATCAACTGGATCGGGCTGCCCAAAGTGGTCACCTTCCACGAGGACATGCTGGCTCGCGCTCATCGCTCCGGCAGGCAGGTGGTGGAGCAGCACGGTACTCCCGACGGTGAGGCCGAGTACATCGGCGAGCCGGGCATGTGCCCACTCTGTCACTGCAAGCTCATCGAGGTGCGCAACGACAACGATCCCTATCCCTGCATCTGCGGGGTGTGCGGGGTGCGCGGCACACTCACCACCGATGCCGAGGGCAAGGTGCACTTCACCGTCAGCGACGAGGACCGGCCGCATTCCCACCTGTTCCTCTCGGGCAAGTTCGAGCACCTGCAGGAACTGGCCGACGTGTCGCTCAAGCCGCCGGCGAACTACCACGAAGCCAACGACCGGGCCAAGAAGTATCGCGAGTACCTGACCCCCATCAAGCCTCCGGCCCGCGACAAGGGCGAGAAGGCCGAAGAGGGCGAGGAGCTGTAATGGCCTACTTCCCCGAGTTCCGTCCCATGCGGAGCTTCATCCTGCAGAACTTCCGCTCCGACAACGACCGGCCCGCCATCTGGCGCTGGCTCTACAAGCAACATGTGCCGGAGAGCATCTCCCAGTTCATGCCCTACTGCACCAAGTACTGCACCTACCATGCCCTGCCGTTGCCCGAGGGCGCCGAGGAGTTCGGCACCTACAACGGCATGATGACCGAGCACTACTGGCTCTTCAATATCTTCCAGGACAAGGGCACGGGCATGCCCCGGGGTCTGGCTTTCGGGGAGGAGTTCCCGGACGACTTCATGGAGATGACCTGCCAGCCGCCCAGCAGAGTGCTGCGGCAATCGGGCTGGCAGGGCAGCCGCGACGGCTATCATCCGGTGGTGTTCTCCTTCGCCCCCGTCTTCTGGGAGGACGACTTCAAAGGCGAGGGGCGGCTGACCGACGCCGGCCCCAACTACCGCTGGCTGTTCCTCCTCAAGTATCCCGACGGCGTCTCCATCGACGAGGGCGACGTCTGGTTCAAGGAGGTGTTCGCCCCCGAAATGTGCGCCAACCCCGAGGTGAACCGCATGATCTCCAGCCGGCAGCTGGACGATCCGCGCATAAACCCCTTCCAGCGCATCGTCGAGGTCTGGTTCGACGACTCGGAGGGGTGGCGGAAGGCCGTGGTCGAAAGGGCGGGGCGATACACCAGGCCGGCGTGGGCGACCTGGGACCGGTTCCCGTTCTTCGAGCCCTACAGGGACTTCGTGGGCGTGTTCATCCTCGACCGGCCTGATTCCGACCACCTGCAGCAGTGGCGCGGGTACATCACCACCAGGTAGAGAAGGGCCGGCGTGGCGGGAGCCGGGCGTAGGAACACGGTATTCCAAGCGACAGGAGAAGACAGGTGACGAAGAAGATCGTCGGCCTCTCATGCGGCCGCAGGAACTCGAACAGCGAGGTGCTGCTCAAGGCGGCCCTCATGGCAGCAGAGGAAGATGGTTGCCACACCGAGATCATCCGGGCGATGGACCACAAGGTCACGCCCTGCAACTCGTGCTGGACCTGCATGAAGACGGGCAGGTGCGCCAAGGACGATGTCGACTGGATCCTTGAGCAGACCCTTCTGGGCGACGGCGGGATCATCGTCTCGGCGCCGGTCTACCACCTGCGCTCCTGCAGCTACCTGATGATCATCGCCGAGAAGACCAACCACTTGTTCTCAAAGAAGGAGGGCATCTTCGAGCGGCGCCGGCCCGGGGCGGCCATCTCCGTGGGCGGCTCTGGATATGACGGCTGGACCAGCTTGGGGCTCACCTCCATCAACCTGTTCCTGCAGCACTTCACCACCCTCATCGACCAGGTGCAGGTGGACCACTGCGCCAACATCGCCGCCGCCCTCACGCCCGACAACGCCTGGGCCGTGGAGCGCTGCCGGCAGATGGGCAAGAACATGGCCCGCACTTTGGACCTTCCCTTCGAGGAATGGAAGTTCCTGGGGGACGACCCGGAGGTGGCCTGCCCCGTGTGCCACTGCAACATCCTCTACATCGAGAAAGATCTCCCCGAGATCATGTGCCCCACCTGCGAGGTGCACGGCATGGTCTCCGTCGACGCCGCCGGCAAGTTCTCGGTGGCCTGGAACGAAGACGACGTGCGGGAACCGCGCTTCTCCGCTCCCAAAGAGGCCCATCACCTGCACTGGATCGTGGAGCACGAGTGGGTGGAAGAGCCTAAGCAGCTCGCGCTGCCCGAGGTGCAGGCCAAGATCGCTGAATTCAACGCTTGGGGCACCTACGTCGCGGCTCCCAAGAAGAGGGACCGGGCCGGCTGAGCGGGTCCGCGCGCGCCGACTCAGTTGCGACACGCGCGACTGTAGACTAGACTTGGTCTAGTCTATCGGGAGGAAGCACGACGTGGGCCGCACCACCGTCAATATCTACGAAGCCAAGACCCAGCTCTCGCGAATGATCGACCGGGCTGCCGCGGGCGAGGAGATCGTGATCTCTCGCAACGGAAGGCCGGTAGCGCGCCTTTGCCCACTCGAGCCGACTGGGCGGAATCCTGTCAAGTTCGGGCTACTCAACGGTCAGATTGAAGTAGCGCCCGATTTCGACGCGCCGCTTCCCGATGATGTCCTCGCGGAGTTCGAGGGGCGCGGATGAGGGTTCTCCTCGACACCCATGTGTTCCTGTGGTCTGTCGGCGTCACCTCGCGACTCACGCCTGCCGCCAGGGCGGCGGTCGAAGACGCGGACGAGGTCTATGTCAGCGCTGTGTCCATCTGGGAGGCGGCTATCAAGGCAGGCATGGGCAAGCTGCGGGCGGACGTCAGCCGATTGCGCGCGGCCATGGATGCCGGCGGCTTTCTTGAACTGTACGTGACGGCGGAGCACGCGGCCTTCGTGGCCCAGCTTCCTCCTCACCATCGGGATCCGTTCGACCGGCTGTTGATCGCTCAGGCGATGACGGAGCCGCTCGTGCTGCTAACGGCCGACGCCGCTCTGCTCCCGTACAGCGAGCTTGTGCGGCTGGTCTAGCTTCCGCCCGGCGCGGCGGCCTCTGTTCCCGGCTCGGGGGGCTTGCCTGCCCGGAACGTCTCCAGCAGCCGCTGCAGGTTCCGCCGGATGGCCCCGTCGTCCACGGCTTCCTCAGCGCCTGCCAGCAAGGCGATGTCCTGCGTCCAGGCGAACATGTGGAGAGCCCAGGCCACGTCTTCTGGGCGGACGTCAGGACGGATGACGCCTTGTCGTACGCCTTCCTCGGCCAGCTCCGTCAAGGCCGTGAAGGACTTGAAGTCGGCCAACATCAGGCGGTCCGGCCCGTCGGCGCCGGACGTCGAGGCCAGTTCGAGGAAGAACGGCCGCACCACGGTGCTGCGATTCTCCCTGGTCCAGGCCAAGTGCGCGTCGGCTATCTTCTCCAGACGCCGCATGACGTCGGGCTCGGCTGAGGACTCCACCCAGTTCAGCGCCCGCTCGTTGGCCACCTTGTTGGCCTCGGAGATGAGTGCCGCCCGGCTGGGGAAGTGCCGGTAGAGGGCGCCGGGGGTGAGTCCCACCGCTCCGGCGATACGGGAGACCGTGGCCCCCTCAACGCCGCGCTCGCTGATGATCTCCAGAGCGGCCTCGAGTATCTCCCGCCGGCGCTCGGGACCGTGCTTTCTCACATGTTCCTTCACACGACTGGTCATGGTGCTTGACAGGATACACCGCCCACCTGTAACTTAATAAATCCATTTTACAAAAATGAGGTTTACTTCAGTCCACGCCGTGCAGGGGGTTTCTCTGGTGGACTCGTTCGAGAAGCTAGCCCGGGCCACAACTCTGCAGCCCACGCCGGAGATCCCGGTTTGCCCGCATATGGTCGCCTCGAAGTAGGTGGGCATGCAGACCGCCGACGATACTCCAGACCCCACCACGTCCAGCGCCTGGGCTGCTCCTGCCGCCGCCGAGACCGGCGCGGAGGCGGCGCGGCTCTTTGCCGAGCGCGAGAAGCGCATCACCGACGCCATCGCGCTGCGCAAACCCGACCGGGTGCCGGTGTGGCACGGGGTGCCGGGGCCCTATCCCTCCGAGCGGCTGGGGATATCCCGTGAAGAGCAGATGATGGACCCGGAGCGGTCGCTGGAGGCCAACTTCCAGACCGCCCTCTTCTACCAGTCGGACATGGTGGAGTTGATGCCGCCCATCGGGGCGACGCTCGCCCCCCTGGGCTACCGGCACCTGCGCTGGGCCGGCCAGGGGCTGCCGGGGACGTCCGGCTGGCAGTTCGTGGACGAAGAGGTCATGAGGCCGGAGGAGTACGACGAGTTCCTCTACGACCCCTCCGATTTCATCGTGCGCAAGTACTGGCCCCGGGCCTACTCGCGGCTGGCTGGCCTGGCCCACCTGCTCCCGTTACGCGAGGGCCAGGGCTACTTCGCCGCCCCGTTCGCCTTCTTCCCCTTCGGGACCCCGGCCGGACTGGAGGCCCTGGAGGCGCTGCGCGAGGCCGCTGCGGCCGCTCTGCGGACGGTGGCCGCCCTGGCCGGTCACGGCCGCCGGCTGGCCGAAGCCGGGTTCCCCTTGAGCTGGTCGGCCTTCGGGGCGGTGCCCTTCGACCTGGTGGGCGACTTCCTGCGCGGCCGCAAAGGGGTGATGCTCGACATGTTCCGCTGTCCGGAGAAGTTGGAAGCGGCCGCCGAGAAGATGCTTCCCATGGCCGTGGAAATGGCGGTACGAGGCGCCCGCATGTCGGGCAATCCGCGGGTGTTCATCGCCGTACACGGCGGCGTTGAGGGTTTCATGTCGGTGGAGCAATACAAGCGCTTCTACTGGCCGACGTTCCAGGCCATGCTGGCTGCCCTCTGCGAGGCGGGGCTGTACCCCTTCGTGCTGGTGGAGGGTCGCTCGGATTCCCGGCTTGAGATCATGGCCGAGGTGCCGGCGGGGAAGATCTGCTACTGGTTCGACCACGTGGACATGCGCCGGGCCAAGGAGGTGGTGGGCGGCACTGCCTGTATCGCCGGTAACGTGCCCATTTCCCTGCTCAGCGTCGGCACTCCCGACGACGTCCGCGCCTACTGCAAAGGCCTCATCGACAGCGTCGGCCGCGAGGGTGGCTTCATCTTGGGTCCCTCTGGGCAGACCGAGGACGTCAAGATCGAGAACGTCAAGGCCATGGTGGACTTCGCCAAGGAGTACGGCGTATAGAGAGGCGGTCGACCGGGGCCGCCGGACGCCTTCGTGCAGGTGCAACCAGTTGATCCATCCAAAGTCGCAGTGCCCTGCGTCCGTGCGCTCAACATCGACCGGAACGCGCTCGCGGGAGGTGCTGAGGTTGACACGAACTTCGTGTAACACTAGAATCGTGTCGATGAAGAACGTCACGGTCACACTGGATGAGGATGTCGCCCTCTGGGCTCGGGTGTACGCCGCGCGCCACGACACCAGCGTTTCCCAACTGCTGGGCGAACTGCTGCGGGAGCGAATGTGCCGCGAGGAGGGTTACGACGTTGCCATGCAGCATTTCCTGAGCGTCCCTGCCCGCGGTCTGAAGCAGGGGGGTGGATACCCCACTCGGGAGCAGATCCACGACCGCCGGCCGGGGTCGTAGGTGCCGCGTGGCCCGAGCTCGACTGGAAACATGGTTTGTCGACACCAACGTGCTGGTCTACGCCCGGGACGCGTCTGAGGCCGCGAAGCAGGACTGTGCCCGGCGCTGGCTGGAGCACCTTTGGCGGTCACGCACAGGGCGTCTCAGCTACCAGGTGCTCGATGAATACTACGTCGTGGTCACCGAGAAGCTGAAGCCCGGCTTGGATCGCGAGCAGGCCCGGGCAGACATGCGGGATCTGATGGTGTGGAGCCCCTTGCCCACGACCTCCGCGACGATCGAGACTGCCTGGACGATCCAGGACCGCCACCGCCTCTCCTGGTGGGACTGCCTGATCGTGGCCGCGGCCCAGACGGCCGGCTGCACGTGGCTGCTCTCCGAAGACTTCGAGCACGGCCGCGTGTTCGAGGGCGTCCGCGTGGTCGATCCCTTTCAGATGGCTCCACCGAGCTGAGAAAGCAAAAGGCCCGGGAGTCGCCTCCCGGGCCTTGAACCTGATGGCCGCTACTCGTCCTTCTTCAGCGGCTTGATCCCCTGGAAGGTGGGGTTGTTGAAGACCGTGTCCAGGCAGAGGCCGGTCTCTTGCAGCTTGGCCTTGCCCACCGAGTAGCAAACGCAGAAGGCCACTTCCATGAGCTCTTCGTCGGTGGCGCCGGCCGCCCTGGCGTTGCAGGCCTGGGGCAGCACGCCGTCGTAGTGGCCGTTCATCATGTAGAGGCCCACCAGGAGCAGGTAGCGGGTCTTGGGATCGAGGATCCCGCGGTCGAGCAGCCCGGTGAGCTGGTTCTGGGCGAACGTCTGCAGCATGTCGGGGCGGTTCTTGACCCAGAAGTCAAGGGACGGGTCGCCTTTGTCACCTGGCTTGTAACCAGGGCGCTGTTTGGCCCACGAAGCGAGGATCTCCTCGCCCGTCTTGGCCGCCTTCATCGCCTCGACGACTTCTACTTCTTCTGGTCTGGGCATGTTTCACTCCTTCTCGTTGGGGGCTGTCTCTGTGTTCTTGTCGGGCTCGGCGGCCGCTTCGTCGGCTGCTTGCGCGCCGCCGGTCTTGGCTCCGCCGTTCAGGCGGGCCGCTACCATCTCGGCCAGGTCCATCACCTTGACCCCGGCGCCTCCCTCCACCGTCTTGACCCCGTCCTCCATCATGGTGAGGCAGTAGGGGCAGTTGACACCGATGACTTGGGGCGTCTTCTCCAGAAGCTGGCCCACCCGCGCCTCGTTGACGCGATGCCCAGCCTCTTCTTCCATCCACATGCGGCCCCCGCCGGCACCGCAGCAGAAGCTCTTGTCCCGGTTGCGATCGGCCTCGAGGATGGTGACCCCGCTCATCGCCCGCAGCACGTTCCGGGGAGCCTCGTATTCCTGCTGGTAACGCCCCAGATAGCAGGAATCGTGATAGGCCACCCGGGCCACGCCGTCACCTGCCGTCGCTGCGTCGCCGGCGCCGCCGTCGCCTATCGCCGGACCGTCCGCCAGCTTCAGTCTTCCTTCAGCCAGCAGCCGGGCGATCAGTTCAGTGTAGTGGACGACCTCGTAGCCGCCGCCGAACGCCGGATACTCGTTCTTGAGGGTGTTGAGGCAATGCGGGCAACTGGTGACGATCTTCTTGACCCCGAGAGCGTTCATGGTCTCGATGTTCTCTTGGGCGAGCATTTGAAAGAGGTACTCGTTGCCGATACGGCGCATGGGATCGCCGCAGCAGGTCTCGTCGGTGCCCAGGATGGAGAAGGTCACTCCGGCATGCCGGAGGATCTTGACGATGGCTTGGCTGATCTTGACACTGCGGTCGTCGACGGCCCCGGCGCAGCCCACCCAGAAGAGGTATTCGCCAAGCTCGCCCTCTGCGGCTTTGGGTACGTCCAGACCTTTGGCCCAGTCGGCCCGGGTCTGCCTGCCGACTCCCCAGGGGTTGCCGTTCTTCTCCACGTTCCGCGCCGCCAGCATGGCCTCTTGGGGGAACTCGCCCAGGTCCATGACCAAGTGCCGGCGCATGTCGATGATCTTGTTGACGTGCTCGTTCTGCACCGGGCACTGCTCCTGGCAGGAGTAGCAGGTGGTGCAGGCCCAGATCTCGTCCTCGGTCATGACGTCGCCGATCATGCTGGGGGCTTCGGCTTGAGTGGCGCCGCCGCCGGCCGCCGCTTTGACCGGGGCCGCCTTGGCCGGGGCTTCGGTCTTGGCGTCACCCCCGGTCTTGGCCGCTTTGGCGGCCGCCCGCAGAACCGGCCCCTGCTCGTCGAGGTGGGCCTTGAGCTTTGTCATCAGCAGCTTGGGGTTGAGAGCCTTGCCGCTCTGGGTGGCGGGGCAGTGGTCCTGGCAGCGGCCGCACTCGGCACAGGCATAGAGATCGAGCAGTTGCTTGCTGGTGAAGCCCTGGATCTTGCTCACCCCGAACTCCTCCACCTCCTCATCCTCCAGGTCGAGAGCGGCTATCTGCCCGCCCCGCGGCCGCAGGTCGCGCAAGAACTCGTTCACCGGGCACATGATGAGGTGCAGGTGCTTGGACAGCGGGATATAGATGAGGAAGGCCAGCAGCAGCACGATGTGGATCCACCACAGGATGCTCCGGCCCAGCTCGAGGGCTTCGGCGCTGAGCCCGGCCAAGCCGCCGGCGATGGCAGAGGCGATGAAGGCCCCCTCCTGGGCCGCGGTCGGCTCCGGCGCGTAGCTGAAACCGCTGTAGAGGAGTTCAGAGAGGATCAAGAAGAAGATCAGCCCGAGGATGATGCCCGCCTCGGCGCTCGGCTCCAGCCGGGTCTTGCGGACGACGTAACGGATGTAGGCGAGCACGAGCAGGCCCACCAGCACGATCAGGCTGATGAGGTCCTTGACGAACAGGAAGCCGTAGCTCTCCGCCCAGGGGAAGGTGAACCCAGGGCTGATCCCTTCGGCGATGATCTGGAGCGTGCCGAAGGCGATGATGATGAAGCCCCAGAAGATGAAGAAGTGGATGACGCCCACCCGCTCCTTGAACAGCTTCCGCTGGCCGAACACTAGGTAGACGAAGCCCCCGAAGCGCCTGCCCACCTGGTCGAAACGGCGCTCCGGCCGGCCCAGCAGTACGTACTGCACCCGCCGGGTGAGGGCATAAGCGAAGACCGCCAGAGCGGCGACCAGGACTATGACGAAGACGATGCCGGTGACGGTCAAGGCGCGCTCCTAGGAACCGGCCTTGCGCCGGCGGATCTCTTCCGTCAGCTTGGGCAGCACGTCGAAGAGGTCGCCTACCACGCCGAAATCGGCGAACTGGAAGATGGGAGCGTCGGGGTCCTTGTTGATGGCCAGGATGTAGCGGGAGGTCTGCATGCCCGCCCGGTGCTGGATGGAGCCGGAGATGCCGCAGGCGATGTAGAGCTGGGGGGCGACGGTCTTGCCGGTCTGGCCCACCTGGAACTGGTGGTGCTTCCAGCCGGCGTCGACCACGGCCCGGCTGGCCCCGACCGCAGCGCCCAGTTCGTTCGCCAAGGCATGGATGACCTCGAAACCCTCAGGGCTACCCACGCCCCGGCCGCCGGAGACGATGATCTCGGCCTCCTCCAGGTTGATGATGCCGACGTTTTCGCACACGACGTCGGTGACCTTGGTAAGCAGGCCGGCGGCCGAGAAGTCGACGGCCAGCGGAATGATCTCGGCAGAGGCCGGGGCTTCGACCCGGGCGAACGAACTCGGGCGCACGGTGGCGATGACGGGCTCTGCAAGGGCCTGCTTGTCGGCGATCACATTGCCGCCGAAGCAGGGGTGGGTGGCGGTGAGGATGCCGTCCTCGACCTGCAGACCGGTGATGTCGACCAGGATGCCGGTGCCCAAGCGGGCGGCGCAGGCGGAGGCGACGTCGCGGCCGTCGGCCGACCCTGAAAAGAGGACCACCGCCGGGGCGGCCGCCGCGATGGCGGCCGCCGCCGCGTCGGTGAAGACACCGGGCCGGAAGGTGGTGGCTTCGGGGCTGTCGACCACGTACACGCGTTCGGCGCCGTAGGCGGCGGCCTGGGCGGTCAGGCCGCCGACGTCGGAGCCGATGACGACGGCGCTCACAGGGCCGCCCACCGCCGCCGCCAGCCCGCGGGCGTGGCTGATGCTCTCCAGCGTCACGTTGGCCAGCCGGTCCTGCCCGGCTTCGGCTACGACCAAGATGCCTTTCTTATCGCTCACTGTAGTCTCCTCTCTAGACGAGCTTCTGGCTCGCCAAGAAATCGGCGATCTTCTGAGCGCTCGTACCGTCGTCCTCGATCTTGACCCCGGCCGCTCGAGGCGGGGCCACCCGGCCCGATAGCACCTTAGTCTTGGCGCCGCTCAGGCCGATCCTCGCCGGGTCCAGGCCCAGAGAGGCGGCGTCGGTCACGTCCAGGGGCTTCCGCTTGGCGCCCAGGATGCCCTTCATGGTGGGGTAACGGGGCTCGTTGATCCCTTTGGCCACGGAGACGACGGCGGGCAGCGGGCACTCGTAGGCGACGTAGCCCAGGTCGGTCTCGCGGTGGACGGCGAGGGTGCCGTCGTTCACCTCGAGCTTGGACAGCGAAGAAAGGAGGGGCAGTCCCAGCAGCTCGGCCACAGCGGCGGGCACGCAGCCGGTCTCGCCGTCGGTGGAGCGGTTGCCGAAGATCACGAGGTCGCAGGCCAGGGTCTTGAGGGCCTCGGCCAGGGCGTAGGCCGTGCCCTGCACGTCGGAGCCTGCCAGGGCGGGGTCGCTCACCAGGACGGCCTTATCGGCGCCCATGGCCAGGGCCTTGCGGACGTCCTCGGCCGCTTCCTCCGGCCCCATGCAGAGGACGGTGACCTCGCCGCCGTGTTCCTCCTGCAACTTGAGGGCCTCCTCCACCGCGTACTCGTCGTAGGGGTTGAGGATGTTGGCCACGCTGCGGTCCAACCGCCAGGAGGCGGGATCGAGGCGCTTCTCGGCCTCGGTGTCGACCACCTGCTTCACGCACACTACTATGTTCACCGGTCAGTCCTCCCTGGGCGCGATGACCTTAGGTCGCGCGGCCGCCAACCGCGCGGAACGGCAGGATGCTACATGATAGTCCGCGGCCCTCCTCGGGGGAAGCTTCGCCGGAACTTTTCATGGACTCAGCAAAGTATTACGATGTGGAATAGATGGAACTCGATCTATTCAGGTCGTTCGTCGCCGTGGCCGAGGCCCGCAGCTTCAGCAGGGCCGCGCGCACCCTGCACTCGACCCAGCCCACCCTCAGCCGGCAGATAGCCCGCCTGGAAGCCGAACTGGGGGAACGGCTGTTCGAGCGTTACGGCCGGCACGTGGAGTGCACAGTGGCCGGGCAGCTGCTGCTGCCCTTGGCGCAGGCCATCGTCGCCCGGGCGGACGACGCCGTCGCCCTCATCCGGGAGCATGCCGGGGCGGGCTCTAGCACGGTGAGGTTCGGGGCGTACGGCAACGTCTTCGCCCTGCTGCTCACGCCCATCCTTGTGTCGTTCCTGGCTGCGTATCCCAGTGCCCGGGTGGACCTCATCGACAAGGACGATGTGGAGCTGGAGGAGGCGGTGCTCAGCGGCGAACTCGACTGTGCCGTCTTCACGCCGTGGGGACCCACCCGGGCGGCCACCCAGTACCTCATGACCGAGGAGATCGTCTTGGTGGTGCCGCGCGGGCACAGGCTGGCCGGTCGCCGGTCGGTGCCGGTGAGCATGCTGGCCGACGAGTCGATCCTGCTGCCGCGCCCGACCCTCAACGTGAGCAACATCGTGACCGAAGCGTTCCGTCGGGCCGGTTTCGAACCGAAGATCTCCTACCGGCCCAATTACCCCGAACTCACCAAGGCTCTGGTCAGGCGCGGCCTGGGAGTGGCGCCGATGCCGAAGATGCTGGCCGCCCCGGACACCCTGGAGGGACTGCTCATCATCTCCTTCGCGGAACCTCTGAGCCGGGACCTGTTCCTCATCTCGCCGCGCGACCGTCCGCTGTCGGCCGCGGCCCGCGCGCTCATGGCGCACATACGGATGGGTCTGGGCAACCGGGGCATCGGCTGAATTGCCACCTCGCGCGCTGAGTGAGGGGCGTGCGGTCGCGTTGCCCCCCGTCCGCCCTGAGCGCTAGAGTGTCTGGGAGTCCACTGGCAGAGAAGGAGCCCATGGGCGCACTCGAGACCTACCTGAGCGATCTGCGGGATACGAGGCTATCGGGAGAGGGCACCCAGAACGCGCGGCTCAACGATGCGTCCACCACCCACGTTCTCGCGTACGTGCGACACCGTCTGCAGGACGTCTTCCCCTCGGAGTCGAATGCTGAAGTACTCTGGAACAGTAAGGGAGCGCCGCTATTTGGTCTGGTACTTGGGGTCTCGAGCGAGAGTCATGCCGCACAAGAGATCGCCCGGAGGATCGCGAACCATCTCGTGAAGAACCAGGGAACGTGAGCACAACCACCATTGAGTGGACCGAGGTCACGTGGAATCCCGTAACGGGGCGCTCCAAAGTGTCCCCGGGCTGCCTCAACTGCTACGCAGAACGCATGGCGAAACGGCTGCAGGCCATGGGACAGCCCAACTACCGCGATGGCTTCGCCGTCCGCACTCATGAGCACATGCTGGAAGCTCCGTTATCGCGGATGAAGCCTCGCCTGGTCTTCGTCAACTCCATGGGTGACCTTTCCCACGAGGAGGTGCCGGTCGGCTTCATCGAGCACGTGTTCGAGGTGATGGAGCACACCCCTCGATACACCTATCAACTTCTGACAAAGCGCGCCGAGCGGCTGGGTGAGATCGCGTCTTTGCTCCCATGGCCCGGAAACGTCTGGATGGGGGTCACGGTCGAGGACAATGCGCGCCTCAGTCGCGTGGAGCGACTTCGTGCGATTCCGGCCGCTGCGTGACCGGCGGTAAGGGCGGCGCCACCATGCGGGCCAGGGGAAAGAGCATTCTCAGACCGTATTCGCCCGAAGAGCGGGCGGCCACCCTGCAAAGGGCTCAGGCCCTCGGTCTCAACGCAAAGGAGGCGCTGGCTCAACTGAGGGATCAGGCGGCGGACGTCTACCTGAAAGACGTCGTTTGTAGCTGAGACTTGCCGTCGGCCACATCCGCGCCCAGAGAGATGTTATCATGTGATAACAATACCGGGAGGCGCAATTGACCGAGCGGTTCAGAGTCGCCCTATTCTTGACCCTGATGAAGGCGGCTGCTGCCAGTGAGTTTGTGTTGGCTACGCGGAAGAAGAACCTCGATACGCTGGCGTTGCTTGGCATGGGTCTGGCAGAAGCCAAGGAATGTGTGCTTGGTCTCGCACCGGAGGACTACGTGAGCGGGCCGGCTCCTGACGACAAACGTCCCGGTGATGAGGTGTGGGTGTTCGGTTTGCGAGTGGAAGGCCACGAGATCTACGTTAAGGTTTGTGTCATCACGGAGCCACTGCTGTGCACATGCATCTCGTTCCACCATCCAGAGCGGCCATTGTCGTATCCTCTGCAACCGCCGGGCGACTAGGAGGGATGTCGTGAACACGGCCTTCTGCATCAACTGTCGGAGTTCTGTCGCAGCGACTATCGAAGCGCGGATGGAGACGTTTCCGGTCCGGGGTGAGGATATCGAGGTCGAGACCGAGGTGGCGGTCTGTCCAGAGTGTGGAGAAGACCTCTCCATCGAGGAACTCGACATACTGGCGCTCGAGAAGGCATTCGCGGAGTATCGCCTTCGTCACGGCCTGCTGTCGCCGGAGGAGATTCGGCAGATCAGGGAGAGGTATGGTCTGAGTCAGCGTGCGTTCGCCCTGGTGCTCGGCTGGGGTGAGATCACCGTGCATCGATACGAGGCCGGTTCTCTTCAAGATCCGGCTCACGACACCCAATTGCGCATGGCTGCTGATCCAAGCAACATAACGCTGCTTCTGTCCACGAACGGTAGCCGGTTGACTGCAAGGCAGAGGGCACGGCTGGAGGCCGCGCTGGCAGGCCAGGAGAACGCCGCGGCCACCGCCCTGGGCCGGCGATGCTGGGCGTTCATGACGCGTGCAGCCGACGAGTACAGCGGCTTTCGGGTCTTTGATGAGGACAGGTTCGCCGAGATGGTCTTGCAGTTCGCCGGCGCATCCGGGGTGTTCCGCACGAAGCTCAACAAGCTGCTGTTCTACGCGGACTTCCTGAGTTGCAAGGAGTTCACAGTCTCGATCTCGGGAGCTCCCTATCTGGCTTTTCAACGTGGCCCTGTCCCACAGCACTATGACTGGATGACAGAGGACCTCGAGCAACGCGGGGAGATCCAGACCACGGAATGGGCCTCGGGTGAGAAGTCTGGTGAGATCATCACCGCTCTGCGCCCGGCGGACATGTCGGTCTTTGGCGACCATGAGAGGCGCGTTCTCGACTTCGTGCGGGCTCATTTTGCACGTGCCACATCCAAGGAACTCACGGACCTGTCGCATGCCGAAGCGGCCTACGCGGAGACCGCTCTGCGAGGGATGATCTCGTATCGGTGGGCCGAGAAGCTCAGCCTCTCGCTTCCGGACTGAGCAAGTCGAAGGTGCGTGGCCTCTCATGAACACCAGGCCCTGATGTGAGCTCGAATGATGCCAGGCGTCGCCTGCGCCGGCGTGCAGAGGAACTCGGATCGGACGTTCAGCAGGCGATCTAGCAAAACGGCTTCGAGAGGTTCCTGCTCCGGCCCTCCGAGGGTGATCTTGCCGGAGCGACAGCGCGCAGGCAGGTGCCGGCTCAGCTCCTGGGTAGATGCCCGTGCGGCCAACAACAAGGGGGCGCTCCATATCCCGCCAGATGAAGTGAGGAACCCCTTCTATACGGCCGCGTAATACTTTCGGCCACTCATGAAAAGTTGAATCGAAAGGCCCCGGGGTGGTCCCCTGGGGACTACTATGGGACCTGCCACCGGTCCGGAGGTCGGCTTCGGGCGGCCGCAGACTCGTCATCAACGCACGTCAGGAGACGTCGGTATGGATTTCAGGTTCACCGAAGAACAAGAGATGACCCGGGAGATGGTGCGGGACTTCGCCCAGAACGAGGTCAAGCCCGCCGCCATCGAGCTCGACAAGAAGACCAACCCCGAGGACTGCATCCCCTGGGACCTGCTCAAGAAGGCCTCCAAACTGGGCCTGCGCACGGCGGCCATCCCCGAGGAGTGGGGCGGCGAAGGCGCCGACTACATCACCCTCGCCCTCATCCTGGAAGAACTGGGGGCCGCCGACCACGGCTTCGCCAGCATCATCCGCGGCTGCTACACCGAATCACCGCGGCTGGTCCATGAGCTCAACCCCGAACAGCGGGACGAGTTCCTGCCCAAGTTCCTCAAGGACGACACCTTCCTGCTCGGTCTGGCCCGCACCGAGCCCGACGCCGGCACCGACTCCCACTTCCTCTACGATGAGCCCGGCGCCTCCATCCAGACCTACGCGGAGAAGCAGGGCGACGAGTACGTCATCAACGGGACCAAGCACTTCATCTCCAGCGGAGGGGTTGCGAAGCTCTACTTCCTCTATGCGCGGACCGACAAGAAGGGCCCCATCTCCACCAGCATGAGCGTGTTCCTGGTGCCTTCGGACACCCCCGGTTTCACCATCGGCCGCTTCCACAACAAGTTCGGCCGCCGACTGCTGCCCAACGCCGAACTGGTCTTCCAGAACGCCCGCATCCCCGCCCGCTACCTCATCGGCAAGGAGGGCGAGGCCTGGGGTTCGGAGGGTGAAGGCGGCGGCGGTCCCCAGAAGGACTGGACCAAAGGCCCCGGCGCGCCGCCGCCGTTCGGGCTGTTGGGCGCGGCCGTCAACCTGGGCACCGTGCGGGCCTGCTACGAAGAGGCGCTCAAGTACACCCGGGAGCGCATCCAGGGCGGCCGGCCGGTCATCGAGCAGCAGCACGTGGCCATCGACCTGGCCCGCATGAAGGTGCAGCTCGCGGCCGCTCAGGCCCTGCTCTACAAAGCGTGCTGGTCCTGGGAGACCCGCACCGACTACGATCCCAAGATCGGCATGCTCTTCAAGGCGTATGTCGATGAGATCGGGGTCCAGATCGCCAGCAAGGCCATCGGCCTCTTCGGCGGCATGGGCACCGGAGACGACGACTTCCCCATCTCGAAGTATCTGCGGGACGTCTACACGTTCCTGCACGGCTTTTCCACGACCGAAGTCGCACTGCTGATCGGAGCGCCGACCGCATAGGGGGTTTGGGGTATGGCAGAACAGACCTTTGTCAACTGCACGGGCGGGGGCCCCATCCGGGTCCACGTTGAGGACGGCAAGATAACCAAGGTGCGCCCGCTCGTCTTCGACGAGACCGACGCGCCCTCCTGGACCATTGAGGTCGACGGCAAGAGCTACACCCCGCCCCGCAAGGCCTGCGTGGCCACGTTCACGCTGACCGAGCGGGCCCGGGTCTACTCCGACGACCGCATCATGTACCCCATGAAGCGGGTGGATTTCGACCCGGCGGGGGCTCCGGGCTCCACCGGCCCGGGCGGCCGCAACGCCCAGAACCGGGGCAAGTCTCCCTATGTGCGCATCAGCTGGGACGAAGCCTTCGACCTGGTGGCCGGCGAGATGAAGCGCATCCGCGAGACCTATGGTCCCGAGGCCATCACCTCCCGGGCCTCTTCCCATCACAACTGGGGCAACCTAGGCTACCGCACCGGGGCCTGGGCCCGCTTCTTCAGCCTCATCGGCTTCACCGACATCTTCGACAACCCCGACAGTTGGGAAGGCTGGCACTGGGGGGCCACTCACAGCTTCGGCTTCTACTGGCGGCTGGGCAACCCCGAGCACTACGACATGCTCGAGGACACCCTCAGGCACAGCGACCTCATCATCCACTGGGGTAACGACTGCGACACCACCCACGGCATCTACGGCGGCAACGAGTCGGCCCAGTGGCGGCTGTGGCTGCGGGACAAGGGCATCCGCCAGATCTTCCTGGACCCCTATTTCAACTACACCGCCGCCCATGTGGGTGACAAATGGATCTCCTACCGCCCGGGCACCACGTCGGCCTTGGCCCTCGGCATCGCCTACGTGTGGCTGACCGAAGGCACCTACGACAAGGAATACGTGGCCCGCAAGACCCTGGGCTTTGACGAGTTCAGGGCCTACGTCCTGGGCGAGAGCGACGGGGTGCCCAAGACCCCGGGTTGGGCCGCCGAGGTCACCGACGTGCCCGCCCGCACCATCGTGGCGCTGGCGCGGGAGTGGGCTTCGCACCGTACCTGCCTGGCGGGTGGCACCAAGGGCGGCGAAGGCGGCTACTGCCGGCAGGCCTATGCCACCGAGCACGCCCGCATGCTGGTGTTGCTGCAGGCCATGCAGGGCCTGGGCAAACCCGGGGTGAGCATCTGGGGGACGGCCAATGGGCCGCCGTACAACCATACGCTCGACTTCCCCGGCTACGCCAGCGGGGCCTGCTTCAACCTGATGGCCGAGAAGCAGGTCAACAACCCGGTCAAGCAGCGGCTGTACCGGTTGACCGTGCCCGACGCCATTCTCGACGGCCACGTCAAGTGGTACGGCCAGACCTTCTGCGGCCAGTCCCTCGAGCAGCAGTTCATCCCTTACGAGTACCCGCTGCCGGGCCACTCCGAGGTCAAGATGTTCTACCGCTACGGCGGGGCGTTCCTGTCCACCATGGTCGACACCAACAAGTGGGTGCGCATGTACCAGAGCCCCAAGTTGGATTTCGTGGTGAACCAAGACTGCTGGTTCTCCACCGAGACCCGGTTGGCCGACGTCATCCTGCCGGCCTGCACCAACCTGGAGCGTAACGACATTAGCGAGTACGCCAGCTCCGGCGGCTACTCCCTGCACGCTTCGGGCAGCGCCAACCACCGCATCATCATCTACCAGCAGAAGTGCATCGAACCGGTGGGGGAGTCCAAGTCTGACTATGACATCTTCTGCGGCCTGGCCGAGAAGCTGGGCGTCCTCGAGGAGTACACCGAGGGCAACACCATGGAAGAGTGGATCGAGAAGATGTTCTACAAGTCCGACCTGCCCCAGTATGTCGAGTTCGAAGACTTCAAGAAGAAGGGCTACTTCCTTGTCCCCCAGATCCCAGACTACAAGCCCACTCCTGCTCTGCGCTGGTGGTACGAAGACCGGGAGTGCGACACCCCCGACTTCGGCAACCCCAAACGGGGCACGGAGAAGGCCAAGGAGCTCGGCACCTACAGCGGCAAGATCGAGTTCGTCAGCGAGAGCCTGAAGGCCAATATGCCCGACGACGACGAGCGGCCGCCCCTGCCGCGTTACATTCCCAGCTGGGAGGGGCACGAGTCGGAGATCTTCAAGAAATACCCACTGGCCCTCATCTCTCCGCATCCGCGCTTCACCTTCCACACCCACCACGACCACCACGTGGCCTGGCTCTCGGAGATCCCGGGGCACCGGCTGCCGAACGGGGGCTACTACTACTGGGTGGCCCGGGTGCATCCGACCGACGCCGAAGCCAGAGACATCAAACACGGCGACGTGATCGAGCTCTACAACGACAGGGCCTCGGTGCTGTGCGTGGCTCACGTGACCGAACGGGCCAGGCCGGGAGTGGTGCATTCCTACGAAGGATCGGCCAGCTACGACCCCATCGAACCGGGCAAGGCCGGGACCACCGACCGGGGCGGTTGCGTCAACCTGCTCACGCCGGGACGCATGCTCTCCCAGAACGTCCCCGGTATGGCTCCCAACTCCTGTCTGATCGAGATCCGGAAGTGGGAGGCCTGAGATGACCCGCTATGGAATGGTGATCGACGTCACCAAGTGCAACGGCTGCTACAACTGCTTCATCGCCTGCAAAGACGAGCACTGCGAGATCGATCACGCGCCCTACGCCGTCGGCCAGCCCATGACCGGCCAGACCTGGATGAAGGTCATCGAGAAGGAGCGGGGTCGCTATCCCAGGGTGAAGGTGGATTACATCGCCATCCCCTGCATGCACTGCGACGAGCCCGCCTGCGCGGTGCCCGCTCCCGATGCGGTGTACAAACGGGCGGACGGCATCGTGATCGTGGACCCGGAGAAGGCCGCCGGGAACAAGGACATCGTCACCCACTGCCCCTACCGGGCCGTGTATTGGCACGAGGAGAAGAAGGTGGCTCAGAAGTGCACCTTCTGCGCCCACCTGCTCGACGCAGGCTGGAAAGAGCCGCGCTGCGTGGAAGCCTGTCCCACCGGGTGTCTGACCTTCGGCGACCTGGACGACCCCGCCAGCGAAGTGGCGAAGCTGGTGGCCTCAGGCAAGACCGAAGCGTTCGGGCCGTACGGCCTGGGCGAGAGAGTCCGCTACATCGGGCTGCCCAAGGAGTTCGTGGCGGGCGCCGTGGTCTTCGGCGACAAGGACGAGTGCGCCAAGGGCGTCACCGTGACCTTGGTGGATGCGGACGGCGCCACGGTGGCGACTGCAGTGACCGACGGTTTCGGCGACTTCGAGTTCGAGGGGCTGCCGGCCAACACCAGCTTCACGGTGAAGATCGCCGCCCCCGGATATGCCCCGCGTGAACTCGCGGTGAAGACGTCGCGGTCGGTCAACCTGGGGGATATCATCATCTGAAGGGAATCAGTGCCGATAGAAGTCTTGACGAACGGGACCGCAGTCCGCATGATTGTCACATTAGTTACCACCGGCGGGCGCAACGGTTGATACCGGGGTCAGCCGCTCGTAATGAGTAACCCAGGGAGCGCTTCGGCGCGTCTTCGTGGACGTCTGCGGACTTCATCCCAGTTGCCGAAGCCCTGCAAGCCAAGGGTCGCAAGGTGATTCACGGCGCCTTCCCACCGGCCGGCTCCAGCCTGTCCTGCAAGTGCTGGGCCTCGGTCGATATAGGAGAGAGTCGGGAGGCTTTTCGTCGAGCCTCACCGCCTTCCACAAGCTCCTCGTAGTCCCGGGACGGCCCCATCACTCAGCCCCCCTCTCATCCCGGCGGCGCGGTAGACTGAGATTCGTCTTCAACCGACGTGAGGTCGGTCGGCCCTGCGGCGATCACCGTGAGGGCGTGTCTATCGGGAGTGACCGGCGCTGCCGCGTGACGTCCTATCCTGCCGCCTCCAACTCCGCGAGCGCCTCTGCGGGCGTGAGCGCTCGAAGGTCCTTCGGGCATCGTGACGCGTGCTCCTTGTCCAGACTGATCACGACCGCGTCGAACAACCGTGCGGTCGCAGCGAACACTGCGTCGCATCCCCGCAGACCTGTGTCGGCGGCGATACCGGCAGCATGGGCGGCAAGTCGCCGGTCAAGGAGGACGAGATTGAGGTTCGGCAGCGGATCGAGAAGTTCGAGCGCTTCGCGGGCGATGTCGGGCCGTCCGGTGAAACGACGTATCGCTCCCGCTATCTCTGGACCAATCAGCGTCGGAAGGATGATCATGACCGCCTTGCCCGGCAGGGCCGCGAGGAACGCCCGGCTCTCGGCGTGCGACGGATCGTTCTCTCGCAGCCGGCTGATGAAGACGCTCGTATCTATCGTGTATCGCACGATGCCTCTTCCTTCACCGGCGGATCTCATCCATGATCTCTGCTACGGGTCGCAAATCAGTCCAGGTCTCGGTGACTCTCTTGGCGAGATCGTCGAGCCGCGCGGTCATCTCTTCAGGGGAGAGCTGGAGCGTCTCCTCGCCCCGCGTGTATGGGATGAGGATGGCCACCGGCAGGCCGTGGTTGGTGATGGTGTAGCGCTCTTGATTGTGTTGGACGTCGCGGACCACCTCAGAGGTGCGGATCTTGAGTTCCCGAAGGCCGATGCGAGGCATGAGGATCTCCCGAAAGACATATAGTGCTTTTTGTGCTCTCATTATACCTCGCAAGTGCCGGCGACGGTCTCGAGTTTGCGGCGAACGACGCCACGGCTACTGGGACGATCGTGCCGCAGGAGGCGGGTCGTTGAAATCCGACTTTGGTCGCAGAGTGGCGTCTGTTTGACAAGGCCGGCCGGCGGGCGTAAGTTCTTGTTCGGTCGATGCTGAACCAAGTTCCGGCTACAAAACTGAGACGGCCGGTGGACAGCCTCGCGAGCGGTGCGCGAACAGTGCGCGAACAGACATGCACTCCGCCTGGAAGGGACGGCAAGATGGGCGATTGCTTCAAGGGCAAAGTGGCGGTGGTCACTGGGGGAGCTTCGGGCATTGGACGGGCGGCGGCCCTCGCGTTCGGACGGGAGGGGGCTCAGGTGGTGGTGTCCACCGATGCCAACCTCCAGGGGTGCGAGGAGACCTGCGACCTGATCCAAGGCCAGGGCGGCGAGGCGTCGTACGTCCAGTGCGACGTGGCCAAGGAAGCCGACGTGCGGGCCCTGGTGGAGGAATGCGTCCGCCGCTACGGCCGCCTCGACTTCGCCTTCAACAACGCCGGCATCGGGCCTGACGGCAAACGGGTCCCCTTGATGGACATCGTCGACTGCACCGAGGAGATCTGGGACCGCACTCTCGACATCAACCTCAAGGGCGTCTTTCTCTGCCTCAAGTACGAGATGCGACAGATGATGAAGCAGGGCGGGGGTGGCGCCATCGTCAACACCTCCTCAGTGGGAGCGGTCAAGCCGCTGCCGGGCTTCTGCGCCTACAGCGCCAGCAAGGGAGGGCTCAACGTCCTCACCAAGACGGCTGCGCTCGAAGGGGCCCAGCATGAGATCCGCGTCAACACCATCATGCCCGGGCCCACTCAGAACACACTGCTGTTCGACTATCTCACCGGCACCGACCCGCTCCAGAAGGAGAACATGGAGAGCAGTGTCCCGCTCGGCCGCCTGGGCTTCGCCGTCGACATGGCCGAGGCCGTGATCTGGCTGTGCTCCGACGCGGCCAACTTCATCACCGGCCAGTGCCTAGCGGTCGACGGGGGGCTCACGGCCCGGTAAAGGAGGTCCTCATGGCCGATACTGCCGCCAACAAACAGCTCGTCCAGCGCTTCTTGGACGACGTCTTCGTCCGCCGCGACCTGAGCCGGTTGGACGAGTACCTGTGCGACGAGTACATCCAGCACAACCCGGACTGCCCCCAGGGGAAGGCGGGCTTTATCGAGTTCTTCGACGTGATCTTCCGGGCCATGCCGGACTTCCGCTACAGCATCAAGAAGGTCGTGGCCGACGGCGACATCGTGATGGTCTGGTGCACCACCATGGGGACCCACACCGGGGGCGAGTTCCTGGGCCGGGCCCCGAGCGGCAGGGCGGTGAAGTTCGACGTGGTTGACATCTTCCGCCTGGAGGACGGCCTCATCGCCGAGCATTGGGATGTGGCCGACACCTTCACCTTCTTCTCGCAGTTGGGCATAGTGGAGGGGGCGGAAGACCGGCAGAGGAAGGAGTGAGGATGGCCGTCTCGCAGTCGCCGTCGCAGTATGAGCGCTACGTGGTCAGGCGGCCCCTGGCCGAAGGGGGCTGCGCCGGCGTGCAGGGGCGCGACGCTTCGCGGCGTGTGTTTCTGAGTGACGCCCAGGTCCCGGGCTGCGGGCACTATCTGGACCTGACCTGGATCGACACCGACTCGCAGCCGGGCGCCTTCGCCACCGAGCGGGTGCTCGACCACGACCAGCTGGTGCTCAACATCGGGATGGACTGGCAGCGCCCCCAGAGCCTTGGGGCCACCGTGGAGTTCTACCTGGGCGGGCAGCCGATCGTGTTCAACACGACCACCTGTATCTTCATCCCCAGGGGCATGCGTTACGGGCCTCTGTTCTGGAAGGAGTTCCGGCGACCCTATGTGATGCTGGGCCTGGTCTTCGGGAGCGGCGAGGAACCCATCGGCCAGTGGTGGGACGGCGAGGCCGCGCGGAAGTACGCCTCGCCCCCTGTGCCGATCCCGGGGACGGCGGTCCCCGGTGCCGGCATCGACTACGAGCAGTACGTCATCCGCAGTCCGCTGCGTGAGGCCGGTCCGGTCCACGTGGACGGCCGGCAGAACCCCACCATGACCTACCTGAGCGCACACCAGATACCCGGGCTCACGACCTACCTGGAGTTCGGCTGGATCTGGGACGTGCCTCAGCCGCCCATCCCAAAGATGCGTCACGATGACTTCGACGAGATCGTCCTTCACATCGGTAGCGACCCCTACTTCCCCGAAGCTCTGGGCGGAGTGCTCCAGTTCGGCATCGGGCCCGACCTGCTGGAGTTCGACACCACCCACTGCGCCTTCATCCCGAGGGCAGTGGATCACGGGCCGCTGGTGTGGAAGGAGTTGCGGCGGCCGCTCATCGAGATGGCGGTGATGGTGGGTGCCGGCACCTTGGAGGAGGGGTGGCGGAACAGCTTCTTCGACTCGCCCGGCGGCGGCCGCCGCGGGCCGAAGTGAGCCCCGCGCTGCCCTCGGCACCGGGAGCGACCGTGGCGCCGAAAGGAGTGTAGCCATGGCCGAGTCGAGATATAGCAAGTACATCATCAGCGAGCGCCGGTTCGACTCCCGCGACGCCGTCCTGCCTGCCGGGGTCGACCCCGAATCGGTGACCAACACCCCGTCGCACCGCAAGATCGTCAGCCTGGACGATCACGTGCTGAAAGGGTCGATGTACGCGGAGTGCGTGTGGATGTGGCCGGGCGGAGAAGGCGTCTACCCCGAGACCGCCGAGCCCCTCTCCCACGCCCACGACTACGACGAGACCCTGGGCTTCTTCGGCACCGACTTCGCCGACCCGTACGACCTGGGGGGCGAGATCGAGTTCTGGATCGAGGACGAGAAGTTCACGATCACCAGGAGCTGCCTCATCTTCATCCCCAAGGGCATGCACCACTGCCCTTTCGTGATCCACAGGGTCGACCGGCCGATCTTCCATTTCTCCTCGGGGCCGGGATCGACCTACGCGCAGGAGGTGGCCCCGGGATGACAGGCAAGGGGGCTTTCTGCGTCAGCTGACCGCGTACCCTACCCGAGACTGGAGTGATCCATGAGTTCCATCCCGAAGACGTGCAAGGCGGCCGTCCTGGAAGAGTACGGCAAACCGCTGCAGATTCGCGAGGTCGCGATCCCGGAGATCGGCCCGGGGGCCATCCTGGTGAAGGTGGAGATGGCCGGCATCTGTGGGACGGACGTGCATCAGCAGCAGGGGGAACTCACCATCAAGAGCCCGCTGCCCAACATCCAGGGACACGAGACCATCGGCCGCATCGTCAAGCTGGGCGAGGGAAGGGTGAAGGACGCCGCCGGCGAGGAGATCAAGGTCGGCGACCGCATCATGTGGGCCCACGCTGATTGCGGGGAGTGCTACTGGTGCACCATCGCCCGCGACCCGGTGCTCTGCGCCCGCCGCTCCGGCTACGGGTGGGCGCCGCCCAGCGCCTTGCGGGGGGGCTTCGCCGAGTACGAGTACGTGACCCCGGCCACCAACGTCGTCAGAGTGCCGGACGAGCTCAGCGAAGAAGAGGCGGTGGGGGTGGGCTGTGCCTTCCGGTCGGTGCTGGGCGGGTACGAGCGGTTCGGCTGCGTGGGCCTCATGGAGGACTTCGTCATCCAGGGGTGCGGTCCCATCGGGCTCTATTCGACGGTGGTGGCCAGGGAGAGCGGTGCCCGCACCGTGATCGTGGTGGGAGCGCCCGCTAACCGGCTCGCGCTGGCCACGCGCTGGGGGGCCGACCACGTCATCAACATCGAGGAGGTGCCGTCGGCGGATGAACGCCGGCAGATGATCCTGGCCCTCACCCAAGGCCGGGGTCCGGAGAACGTGGTGGAAGCCACCGGCGTGCCGGCCGCCTTCGCCGAAGGGCTGGAGATGATCCAGAAGGGGGGCAAGTACCTCATCCTAGGTCAAACCTCGGCTGCCACCACCCCCATCATGCCCAGCCGGATCAACGAAAAGGCCCTCACCATCGTTGGCAGCGTGTCGGCCCATATCGTCCATTTCTACAAGGCTCTGCAGTTCATCAAGACGCATCGCCACAGGTACCCATTCGCCGACATTGTCAGCCGGAAGTACCGGCTCGAGGACATCAACCAGGCGCTCGCCGACATGAAGGCGGGCAAGGAGATCAAACCGGTCATAGACAACCGGGGCCGCTGAGGGACAGAGCGGTGGCCGCCGCGCCGGCACAGCGGGACCGCGCGCCCGTCAGGGGCCGGAGGAGGAAGGCCGTGTTCGCGGTGACGGGATCCACAGGGGAGGTCGGCCGCCGGGTGGCGGAAGGCCTGGCCGAACGCGGGGTGGAGCAGCGGCTGCTCGTCCGCGATCCGAGTCGGGCGCCCCGCCTGCCCGGAGCGGAGGTCGCGCTCGTGTCCTCCTACGCCGACGCCAGAGCCATGGGCAGGGCCCTGGCCGGAGTCACGACCTTGTTCCTGGTTTCGGCCCACGACATCATGGGGGTCATCCACCGCTCTCTGATGAGCGGGAGGCCCGCCCCCGCGTATGACCGGCTGCACCAGCACATCGCCGCCGTGGCCGCCGCCGCCGCGGTGGGCGTCGAGCGGATCGTCTACCTGTCTGTGGTGGGCGCGGCCCCCGATGCCACCTTCATCCTCGCCCACGATCACTTCCACACCGAGCAATACATCCGCTCCGCCGGGCTCGCGTTCACCTTTCTCAGGCCGAACCTATACATGGACAAGGTGCCCGAGCTCGTCTCCGGAGGTGATGTCATCCGGGCTCCCGCCGGAGAAGGGCGAGTGGCTTGGGTGGCCCGCGATGATGTGGCCCAGTCTGCAGTGAGTGTGCTCATAGGGACCGGGCACGACGGGCAGACCTATGATCTCACCGGCCCTGAGGCCCTCACCATGGCCGAGACCGCGGAACGTTTGGCGACCGCACTGGGGCGTAGGATCACCTACGAGGCCCAATCCCCGGACGAGACGAGGACCAGGCGCAACGCCAGCCGCATGGAGGAGATGGAGGCGGCTCGCAAGGCCCGCACCGGTCGAGGCCTGAGCGACGAAGAGGTCGAGATCTGGGTCTCGCACTACCGGCAGATCGCCACGGGCGACGTCGCTCAGGTGAGTGACGCGGTGCCGAAGTTGTGCGAACGCCGGGCGCTGAGCTTGGCCGAATACCTGTCGAGCAAGGCCGCGGCTGGATCAGCAGATCGGAGTTGACACGGAGCCTTGAGCTGCGTAATCTGCTAACCAGGCAGAATTACTGAACGATGTTCCGTCTACGGAACTCAACAGGGGAGCGGCATGGATCCTGTGAGCTCGATAGCGTCGGCCGATACCGCTGAGGGACAGGATGCCGACGGCGCGAGGCCGCCGGAAAAGGAGAACTATCTCCAGTCCGTGCCCGCCGTAGACCAGGCCGTCCGCCTGCTCTTCCTCCTGGCCAACACAGTGGGCGGAGAGGCCTCGCTCACCCAGCTCACCAAAGAGGTCGGCATCAGCAAGAGCAAAGGGCTGGCCATCCTCAACACCCTGCGCAACTCCGGCCTGGTGGTGCGAGACGACCGCACCAAGAACTACGCGCTGGGCCCCAGCCTCCTTCTGCTCAGCCGGGCCCTCATCAACAACACCGATCTGGCCAAGGCGGCCTCGCCCTATCTGGAGAGGCTGGCGGCCGAGACGGGCTGCAGTCTGCACCTGGGCGTCGTCTCGGGCGAGACCCTGTTCGTGGTAGCCCGACGCCACGCTCCCGGTGGCTCGTACATCCCCATCGACGTGGGGCACCGGTATCCCCTCACCTGGGGCGCCCACGGCCGGGCTTACTTGGCCACCCTGCCTCCCGAAGAGCTGGAACGCCGGCTCAGCCACTCGTCCATAATCCAGGCCGGCGAGACCGACCGCGACCAGATCGACCGAGACACCCTGCGGGCCCAGGTGGAAGAAGCCCGGCGGGCGGGATACGGCAAGAGCTTGGGGACCACGTGGTCCGGGCTCAACGCGGTGAGCGCGGTGTTGACCGCCTCGGTGCCCGACCTGCCCGAGGGCCGGCGGGTGGTGGGGTGCATCGTGGCGGTGGGCTCGTTCTCGCCCGAGCGCGCCCGTCAGATCGGTGAGCTGCTGGTCGCCCAGGCGGCCGAGATGAGTGAGCGGCTCGGCCCGCTGCTGCAATCGGTCAACCTTCATTTCCCCCTGTCGAGGCCCTTGCTGATATGAGCCGGACCTCGCCCGTCACAGCGGTGGTCGATGCCACCCAGCTGTTCGCTAACGCCTTCCGGAACACCGGCTTCGAGAACCTGCCTGCCGCGGCGGTCAAGATCACCAAGGACCAGGTGCTCGACTTCTTCGCGGTGGCGCTGGGCGGGTCCGGTGAGTCCGGGGTAGGTGAGATGCGCGACTTGGTGCTGGAGTGGGGCGGTGCCCCACAGAGCACCATCGTCCTTTTCGGCGACAAAGTCCCGGCTCCCAATGCCGGTCAGGTCAACGCCACCATGGCCCACGCTCTCGACTTCGACGATGTCCACGAGGACGCCATCATGCACCCGGGGGTGGTGACCATCCCCGCGGCCCTGGCCATGAGCGAGTATGTGGGGGGCGTGAGCGGCCGCGAGTTCATCACGGCAGTGGCGGTGGGAACGGACTTCATCTGCCGTCTGGGGCTGGCCACCCGCCCCGGCGAGAGTATCCACCAGTACGGCTGGCACCTCACCACCTTGTTCGGCTACATGACGGCGGCCGCAGTGGCGGGGCGTCTGCTGGGGATGGACGAGACCGGGATCAGCGATGCCATCGGCATCGGCTATCACCAGTCCTCAGGCAACGGGCAGTGCGTCAGGGACGGCGCCCTCACCAAACGGATGGGCCCTGGGATGGCGGTCCGGGGCGGCATCGCTTCCGCCCTCATGGCCAAGCGGGGCATCACCGGGGCCCGAAACTGCCTGGAGGGTGCGGCCGGGATGTACAAGGTCTATCACGGCGGCTCCTATTCCCGGGAGAAGTTGGTGGGCGACCTGGGGACGCGGTTCGAGGGAGTCAACGTCTCCATCAAGCCCTACCCCTGCTGCCGGGGGGTGCACCCCTCCATCGACGCGGCCTTGACCCTGGCGCGCGACTACGACATCCGCCCCGATGACGTGCAGAGCATAGTCATCTACTGCGGGGAGGCCACCTACGGACTGCTGGGGACGCCGCTCGAGGTCAAGGCGCGGCCGCGCAATTTCGTGGATGCCCAGTTCAGCCTGGCCTGGGGCGTGGCGACTGCCATCGCCCGGCGCCGCGCCTCCCTGGACGACTTCACTCCGGAGGCCATCAGCAGCCCCGATATCCTGGCGGTGTCGGCCAAGATCGACGTGCGGAACGACCCGGCTTTGGACCGAGGCGACCAGGGGATGGAGCCCGCCCGGGTGGAGATCACCATGAAGGACGGCGCGGTGTTCACGGAGCAGGTGGACTTCCCCACCGGCACCCCCGCCCGCCCGCTCTCTTTCGCCGACATCGAGCGCAAGCTCGACGATTGTCTGGCCCACGCCGGGCAGCCGATATCGGCGGCCGCCGCCCGGCGGCTGGTGGAGCGGGTGGACCGGTTGGAGCAGCTGGAGGATGTGCGCGTGCTGCTGGACCTGGAAGGATGACGCAGGGGATGAAGCCGATGTTGCTGGAGGGGCGGGTGGCCATCGTCACAGGGGGGGCCAAAGGCATGGGCCGGGCCATCTGCGAACTGTTCGCCAAGGAAGGTGCCAAGGTGACCATCGCCGACATCGACCTGCCCGAGGCCGAGGCCACGCGGGCGGCGATCGAGGCGGCAGGGGGAGAGGCCCTCGTGGTCAAGTGCGATGTCACCAGCAGCGAGCAGGTCAAGGAGATGACCGCCGCCACCGTCGCCGCCTTCGGCAAGCTCGACATCCTGGTGAACAACGCGGGGGCGGTGGTGGGGGCGCAGGGTAGGCCCACCAACCTGGAAGTCCTTGGCGAGGACGCCTGGGACCGGGTGGTCGACCTGAACCTCAAGGGCGTCTTTCTCTGCAGCCGGGAGGCCGTGCCCCACCTCAAGGCCAACGGGTACGGCAAGATCGTTAACGTGTCGTCGCTGGGGGCCATCAGCCCGCCGTCGCCTCACCCGCACTACCACGCGGCCAAGGCGGGAGTGCTCGGTCTGACCTACGACATGGCCGCCGAGCTGGGGCCGCACAACATCTACGTGAACGCCATCATGCCCGGCCCCATCCGTACACCCTTCTTCGATGAGATCGTGGCCGGCAAGACGGCTGAAGAAGCCGACGCCTTCTTCCGATTCATCGGCGCACAGGCGCCGCTGGGGCGGATGGGCGAACCTGAAGATATCGCCAAGGCCGCCCTGTTCCTGGCCTCCGACATGTCGTCGTATGTGACGGGCGCCGTGCTCCCGGTCAGCGGCGGTCTGCCCCTGCCGGCGCAGCACCGCTGAGGGTGTGGGGGGCAAGACGATGGAAGACACGGGCACGAAGGGGGCGCAGATGACCGAGACATCCTGGGCCGGCTGCCCCTGCCACATCCTGCGCGTGGACCTCACCACCGGGTCGGTCTCCAGCGAACAGCAGGATGAGCGCTACTATCGCAAGTGGTTGGGCGGGTCGGGGCTCATCGCTGAGACCCTCCTGCGCGAACTGCCCGCGGGAGTCGACCCTCTCGGTCCCGAGAACAAACTGGTGTTCGCGCTCAGCCCCATCACCGGCACGCCTGTGTATGCGACCGGCCGCAACGGGGTGGGGGCCAAGTCGCCGCTGAGCGGGGGCATCGCCCTGTGCCAGGTGGGCGAGTACTGGGGCGCCGAACTGAGGAAGGCCGGCTGGGACGTCCTCATCGTCGAGGGCAGGGCCGAGAAGCCGGTTTACCTGTGGATCAAAGACGGCGCCGTCGAGATCCGTGACGCCGCCGCCCTCTGGGGCCTACGCACCAAAGAGACCCAAGCGGCCGTCCGCGCCGACCTGGGCGATGGGCGGGCCCGGGTGGCCATGATCGGCCCCGGCGGCGAGAACCTGGTCCCCTTCGCCTGCGTCATGAACGGACCCTTCGACGCGGCGGGGCGGGGCGGTCTGGGAGCCGTGATGGGCTCCAAGAACCTCAAAGCCATCGCCGTGCGGGGGACGGGCCGCCCGAGCGTCCACGACCGCGAGGGCGTCAAGGCGATGAACTCCTGGCTGCAGAAGCAACACTGGGCGAACTTCTGGCTGCAGCGGGTGCTAGTGGAGTACGGCACCGGCGGGCCGGAGATGGAGGGGATGGAGGCCGTAGGCCATCTCCCCGTCAACAACTGGCAGGGCGCTCCCTTCCCGGGGATCAAGAACATCCACGGCGGAGCCATGAAGGACAAGCTGAGCGTCGGCAGCCAGGAGGGCTGCTTCGGCTGTCCGCTCCGGTGCAAGAAGAAGCTCCGTTCCGGCGCGCCCTACTTCATCGATGAGGCCTACGGCGGGCCTGAATACGAGGGCATGTGCAGTCTGGGCAGCAACTGCGGGGTCGACGACACCGAAGCCGTGGTCAAGGCCAACGAGGTCTGCAACGCCACCGGGCTGGATGTGATCTCGGCCGGTAACACCATCTCCTTCGCCATGGAGTGCTTCGAGAAGGGCCTGCTCACCCCGGAGGACACGGGGGGGCTGGAGCTCCGCTTTGGCAGCGGCCCGGCGCTGGTGGAGTGCTGCGAGCTCATCGCCAAACGAGAGGGCATCGGTGCCCTGCTGGCGGAGGGTTCCAAGCGGGCGGCGGTCAAGATCGGGCGCGGTGCCGAGAGGATCTCGGTGGAGTTCAAAGGGGTCCACCCCGGCATGCACGAACCCCGCCGCCTTCCCGCGTTCGCCCTGGGCTTCATGGTCAATCCTAACGGCGGTGACCACTGCGCCAACGTCCACGACGACCTGTTCGCCTCCGAGCACGGCATGCTGGACTTCCACGGCCTCGGCTTCCAGGACCCGGTGCCCTTCGAGGATCTCGGCCCGTACAAGGTCGCCCTGTTCCACGTGGGCCACGCCCGGGAGTTCCTCAACGACTGCCTGCTGCTCTGCCATCTGGCCTTCGTGGGGGTGAACTTCGACGTGCCGGTGGAGATCCTCAAGCGGGTGACGGGCTGGGATGTGGCGGCGGCCGAGTTGATCCGCACGTGCGACCGCATCCAGACCGCCGCCCGGCTGTTCAACGTGCGCGAGGGCCTGACGGCCGCCGACGACGCGCTGCCCCCGCGCTTTTTCGAGCCGAAGACGAACGGTCCGTACGTAGCGGCGCTGGACCCCGACACCATGGAAGCCGCCAAGAAGTACTACTACACCATCATGGGCTGGGACCAGGACGGCGTCCCCTTGCCGGAGAAGGTGGAGGAGCTTCAGATCTATGGCTGAGACCACGGGAGCGGCGTCGATCAAAGTCAGCCAGCGGCGCCTCGACGAAGACCTCTTCATGGAGAAGCGCAAGGAGGTCCTGGCGCTCTGGCCCACCGGCGGGGAGGTGGACCTGGAGGAGGCGGTGGCCTACCAGAAGGCCCTCCCCGACAGCAGGCGCTTTCACAAGATCCTCCAGCGCTTCCACGAGGAACGCCGGCTCACCCTGTTCCCCCGGCAGGGCACCCCCTTGGTCGACGACGAGATCGCCCTCATCCGCTCCTTGAACGAGTTGGGCATCTACCTGATCCCGTTCACCACCGACAGCTACACCCGCAACCTGCAGCTCGACAAAGTGGAACGGGGTCTGGAGGAGAGCATCAGAACGGGCAAACCGGCCCTCAACGGCTACCCCATCATCAATCACGGGGTCAGGACCAACCGCAAGGTGGTGGAGGCCACTGAAGGGGCCCTCGACCCCCGCTCCTCCCGCATCGGCCAGGCCCTGGTCGCCGAGATCGCCTTCGCCTCGGGCATGACGGCCATGCCCAACAGCTTCTTCGGCTGGATCGCCGGCTACGACAAGAAGGCCACCGTGGAGGAATGCATCCAGACCGCCCAGTACTCGGGGCGGCTGATCGGCTACTACGCAGATCACGGCGTCATCATCACCACCGACTGCCATGGCTGGCTGCCCAACTTCGTGATCCCCATGAGCGTCAACATGGCCACCCAGATCATCGAGGCCCTCGTCTCGGCCGAGCAGGGGGTCAAGAGCGTGTTCCCGCAGGTGAACCTGCAGGGGTGTCTGACCCAGGATGTGGCCGACCTGCGCACCCTGCCGAAGCTGCTGCGGAAGTACTTGGACCGTTTCGGCCACAGTGACGTGATCATCCCCGGGGTGTTCGCCAGCCAATCGCCGCTCTTCCCCTTCCCCCAGGACCTGGGCAGCGCCTTCGGCTACATCGGCTATACGGCCGTGGCCGCGGCGCTGGGGGGCGCCGACGTCTGCGGCATGAAGACCGTGGACGAGGCGGCCGGGGTGCCCAGCATGGATTCGCATCGCCAGAGCTATCTGGCCGCCCAGTGGGTCTTCGGAGTGATGCACGACCAGAGGTTCGACATCGACAATGCCGCCATCGCCCAGGAAGAAGCGGTGGCCACCGCCGAGGTCGACGCCATCTTGGACAGGGTCCTGGAGCTGGGCGGCGGCGACATCGCCGTGGGCACCTGCAAGGCGGTGGAAGCGGGGGTACTCGACTCGCCCATGTCCATCAACATCCACGCCCGGGATGAGGTCATGGGCATCCGGGACAAGGACGGGGCCTGCCGCTATCTGGAGTTCGGCAACCTGCCCATCCCCGAAGACATCAAGGACTTCCACCGGCAGAAGGTGGCCGAGCGGGAGGCGGCGGAAGGCCGCAGGTTGGACTACTACGCGGCCATCGAGGACTTCTGGGCCATCAGCAAAGGGAGACTCAAAGGCCTGCCGGGGACGCGGCGGTGAGGCGGGCACCGCGACAGTGCGGAGGCGCGCCGATCAGGCGGACGGCTGGATAGAGCGACGCGGATGGGGGGCGGCTTGACCAGGCTCGGCGGTAAAGTGGCTATCGTCACCGGAGGCGGGACCGGCATCGGCAGGGCTGTGGCCGAGCGCTTCGTGGCGGACGGGGCCCAGGTCGTCATCAGCGGACGGCGGCCGGAACCACTCGCCCAGACCGCCGCCGCCCTTGCCGCCGGCCGGGTCAAGACCTGCCCCGCCGACGTCACCGTTCCGGCCGATGTGCAGCGGGTCGTCGCTACAGCCTTGGAGTTCGGCCGGGGGCTGCATGTTGTGGTCAACAACGCGGCGATGGAGCAACCCATGGGTGGGGTGGTCGACCTCGATCCGGAGGTGTGGAGCCGGGTGCTCGAGGTCAATCTCACCGGGCCGTTCCTCCTGATGAAGGTCGCCATCCCTCACCTCATCGAGGCGGGAGGCGGTTCCATCATCAACATCTCCTCCCTGGCGGGGCTGGTGAGCCCGCCCGGCCTGCCCGCGTACTGCGCCTCCAAGGGGGGCCTTATCAGCCTCTCCAAGCAGGTGGCGGTGGACTACGGAGCCCAGGGGGTGCGCTGCAACGTGGTCTGCCCCGGAGGCACGCGCACCGAGATGATCGAGAGCGCGATGGCTCCCTTTGCCCAGTCCTGCGGGCTCACGGTGGACGATGTGCTGGCCGCGTTCTCGCATGACGTTCCCCTGCGCCGGGTTTCTTCACCGCACGAGATCGCCGGGCTCTGCAGCTACCTGGCGAGTGATGACGCGAGCTTCCTAACCGCGGCCGTCATCCCGGTGGATGGGGGCGCGCTGACCGTGGATGTGTCGGGGGCGGCCATCAACCGTTTGGCCGCCGAGCGTCTGGGCGCGGGGGGCGGATAGGATGCCCGTGAGAGTGAGGCTGATAGGCGACCTGCGCAGGTTCGTCGATGCCGACGTCGTTGAGATCGAGGTGGAGGACGGCAAGTGCACCGTCGGCGCGGCGTTCGACGAGATGGTTGAGCGCTACCCGCGGCTGCGTGCCCAGTTGCTCGACGACAAAGGCAGGCTGCACTACGCGATGACTATGGCGACGGGCGGCCGGCGGATCTCCTGGCCGCATGATCGAGACGAGCTGATCGAGGACGGCGGTGAACTGATGCTGACACGGTTCCACAGTGGCGGGTAGGTTCGTGGCCGGCCTCTCTTGGGACGCTGGGTCCTCAAGTGGGTCAAACGCTCTTGTGTCGAGCGAAAGGGGGTGCCGGAGAGCGAGGGGGTGCGGATGACGCGAACGGAACGAAGCAGGGCGAACAAGAGGCGATCAAGACTATCTGGGAAGGGGAGTGAGATGAGAAACACGAAATGGGGTCTCTGTCTGTTGTTGCTGGTGTTGATGGTCGGGTTGGTGACCGTCTTGGCCGCCTGCGGCGAAGGGGAAGAGACTACGACCACGGCCGCTCCGGTCACCACGGCGGCACCCACCGACACCACGGCGGCGCCTACGGATACCACGGCGGCACCCACCGACACCACCGCGGCGGCGATGGAGACCCTCCGGATCGGCGCCATCCTGTCGCTGACCGACTGGTACTCCGTGGTCGACGCCGCCGACAAGGTGGACCTCGAATACGTCGCGCAGATGATCAACGACGACGGCGGCATCAAAGTCCAGGGCAAGAACTACAAGATCGAACTGGTGATCGAGGACGGCAAGAGCAGCCTCGACGGCAACACAGCTGCCGCCACCAAGCTGGTGCTGGACGAGAAGCTCCAGTTCGTGGTCGGCCCGGGGGCGTTCTTCAACCTGGCCACCACCCCGATCTTCGAGCAGAACAAGGTCCTGCACGTCGCCAACTACAACGGCCTCAACCCGGCCGAGATGAATGAGAACACTCCGTACGCGTTCCTGGGACTTGACCCGATCACCCAGCATTCGACCACACTGAAGGCTCTCCAGGAGTACTATCCCGACATCAAGACCGTGACCTTGGCCTCCGAAGACGCGACCTTCCCCTCCTTTGAGCCGCACTTGCTGGCTGCCGCCGAAAGGGCCGGTCTGACCCTCGCAGGCGATCCGGTGCTTTTTGCCACCAACGCTGAGGACTACAACCCCACCGCCTCCGCCATCATGGCTCAGAACCCAGACGCCGTGTGGCTGGCTATCGGCATCGATCCATCCTTCTACGGCATCATCAAAGGGCTGCGCACGCTGGGCTATGAAGGACCCATCGGCTTCCCGATCGATGCCCCGTCGGCGGTTGCCGCCCTTGGCGAATCTGCCACCGGCCTCGTCGGCGTCCTCAGCAAGCAGCTGGAAGACCCGTACATGGCGGCGCCGATGAAGAGACTGCTGGAGATGGGCGATCCCACCCGGCACGTGTTCGGCCTGGCGCCCAACGCCCTCTATCTGCTGAAGCATGCCATCGAGGCCGCCGACAGCCTGGATCCCGCCGAGGTAGCCAAGAAGTGGGAGACGCTAACCAGCCTGCCCACGCTCTACGGTGATGGCTTCCCGAGCGGCAACGAGCTGTACGGTCTGACCAACCATGCTTGGGCCAATCCGATCCCGGTGTGTCTCGTCAACGACGGCAAGATTGAGTACAAACCCTGGATCATTCCGGATGTGACCCCGTAGCGGTGGGTAGCTGATCCACGGGACGTGAAGAGCCGGCTGGTGCGGGCGAGACGCACCAGTCTCGCACCGGCCGGCTCTTCGCTCTTCAGGGCGATCAAGACCGATTCGACTGATTGAAAGCGAAGCGATGCTAGTTCAGACAGTGATCAACGTGGTCCTGCTCTCGGTGGTTTATATCCTCATGGGCATCGGATTCGCGTTCATCCTCAACCTGCTGGGGATATTCAACCTGGCCCATGGCGCCATCTTCATGGCCTCTTCGTACGGCTGCTACCTCCTGGTGGTCAAAGTCGGCCTGCCGGGCTTCGTCGCTTTCCCCTTGACAGTCCTCGTCGCCGCCGCGTTCGGAATACTGGTGGAGAGGTTCCTCTTCCGGCCCATGAAGGCCGATTTCAACCGCACCATGATGGTGTGTATCGCTCTCTCCGCCATTCTGGTCACCACCTTCAATCTGTTCTTGGGCACCAAGGTGCTGGCCATCCCCTCCTTCATCGAGGGGACGACGGGCATGGGCCCCTACCGGGTGCAGACCGACAGGATCCTGGCCTTCGCCATCGGGGTGGTGATCCTCATCGCCATCATCTTGTTCGTGGATCGGTCGCGCTGGGGAGCCCAGATGCAGGCCGTCACCCAGAACCGAGAAGGGGCCGCCCTGCAGGGCATACGCTTCAGCCGAGTGGCCATGCTGGCCGTGTCGGTGGGCTTTGGACTGGCGGCGGTAGCCGGTGTGTTCATGGGGTCGCTGTACAACCTCACCCCCTTCATGGGCGACGTCACCCTCATAAAGGTGTTGATGCTGGTGATCCTTGCCGGAGTGGGCAGTTTCAACGGCATCTTCTACGTGGGGGCTCTATTGGGCCTGCTCTACGGCGCGCTGCCCGTGGTGCTTCCCGGGGCGGTCGTCGACGCGCTGGCGTCGATCTTGGTGCTCGCACTACTGGTGATCCGGCCGCAGGGGTTCTTCGGCCATGAGTGAGGCAAAGGACGTCTTGATGGAGGTCGAAAAACCGGTGGCGGACAAGCCAAGGGCTTCCGGGCCCGCCTTGCGGAGTTGGGCCGGCAGAGGCGGCGTGGGCCTGATCGTCGTGGTGCTGGCGCTGCTCCCGCTGGTGATCTCCGGCTCCTACTACATGCACATCCTCATCCTCGCCTTCGTCTACACCGTGGTCTCGAGCGGATTTCGGACCATATCCATCTCCGGACAGTTCAACATCGCCCAAGGGGCCTTCATGGGCATCGGCGCCTACGCCGCGGCGATACCGTCGGTCTGGCTGGGCTGGCCGCCCTGGGTGACCATCCCCCTGGGGGCTGTGGCGGCCACCATCCTGGGCGCGGCTATCGCCTATCCGTTCGCCCGTCTGCGTGCGGTGTACTACGCCATGGGCACGCTCTTCTTGGGCTACGTGATCATGAACCTGATTACGGCGGGCGGAAAGACCACCGGTATGAGTACCGGACTGGGCGGAGTGCAACCTCTGTTCAGCTCCCGCACCTGGTACTACTATCTCGGATTCGGTCTGATGCTGCTCAGCCTGGTCTGCATGTACCGGTTCGAGTTCAGCCGCATAGGCGTCAGGATGAAAGCCGTGGCGCAATCCCACCAAGTGGCGGCGAGCGTCGGCATAGGGGAAAGGCGTAATCGCATTCTCGCCGTGGCGTTCAGTAGCTTCTTCACCGGCCTGTTGGGCGCCTTCTACTGCCATTACCAGGGAGTCGCCTCACCCAACAGCTATGGCCTGGGTGCGACGCTCTGGATAATCATGTATGTCCTCGTGGGAGGTTTGTACAGCTTCTGGGGCCCCGCGGTCGGCGTCGGCGTCCTTCTCATCATCCCCGAGTTCTTTTTCCGCGACCTCAAGGGCTACCTTCCATACGTCACGGCTGCGATCCTGCTGATCATCGCTTTCACGATGCCCAACGGCGTGGTCGGACTCGTGAACGCGGCAAGAGCGAGGATCTCGCAGCTGCGTAGCAACGAGGAGGTGAACGGCGATGCTCCTTGAGGTCAGAGGTCTGGAAAAGCAGTTCGGGGGACTCAAGGCTGTCAGCCGGTTCGATATCGACGTCGCGGAAGGCGAGATCGTGGGACTCATCGGTCCGAACGGGGCCGGCAAGTCCACGGTCTTCAACCTCATCACCGGGGTTATCCGGCCCACCGCCGGCACGGTCAAGTTCCGCGACGAGGACATCACTCACAAGTCGCCGGAATACGTGGCGGCGCGGGGTGTCGGCCGGACGTTCCAGCTGAACCCTCTCTTCGCCGATTTCACGGTCCTGGAGAACGTGACCTCTTCTTTCGAACTGCACCCCCACTCGAGGCTGGTGGATATCTTCTGCAACACCCGCACGTACCGTCGCAACGAAGCCTTCATCCAAGAGAAGGCTCACGAGATACTGGGGCTGCTGGGCATCGCGCACCAGGCCGACGAGTTGGCGAGGAACCTTCCCCACGGCCATCAGAAGATGCTCGGGGTGGCCCGGGCCCTGGCTACAAAGCCTACCCTGCTCCTCCTCGACGAACCCTTGGCGGGGATGAACCCGGAAGAGATACAGCACAGCCTCGATGCTATCCGCGGTATGCGTGACAACGGCATCACCGTGCTCATCGTGGAGCACAACATGCAGATCCTCAGCCTGTGCGACCGAGTGGTGGTCATCAGCTTCGGCCAGAAGATCTGCGAAGGCCTGCCGGACGAAGTGAGGGCCAATACGGACGTCATTTCCGCCTACTTTGGGGCCGACTATGTTTGCTGAGTTGCGAGACATATCCGTCTACTACCGCAAGTCGATGGCGCTCCAGAACGTCACCATCGGGGTGCCCGAGGCGGGCGTGGTGAGCATCATCGGCGCGAACGGGGCCGGCAAGAGCACCATCCTCAAGTCCCTCGTGGGGCTAGTGCCCATCCGCAGTGGAGAGATCGTCTTCGGCGGCGAGAGCATCACTGGGCTGGAAACCGCCGACCGGGTGAAGAGGGGCATCGTCCTGGTTCCCGAAGGGCGGCAACTCTTCCCCTATCTCTCCGTAGCCACCAACCTGAAGCTGGGGGCCACTCTTCGCAGGGATCGGGCAGGCATCGCCGAGTCCCTCGAATATGTCTTTCAACTGTTCCCCCGCTTGAAGGAGCGACTCAAGCAGAATGCGGGGACCCTCAGTGGCGGGGAGCAGCAGATGCTGGCGATCGGCAGAGGTCTGATGGCCCACCCGCGCCTGCTGTGCCTCGACGAACCGTCGGTGGGGCTCGCCCCCATCGTGGTGGAGCAGGTGGGCGAGGCCATCAAGGATATCAACGCCCGTGGCATCAGCGTGCTGTTGGTGGAACAGAACGCCCATCTGGCTCTGGGCGTCTGCCAGACGGGCTATGTGCTGGAAGTGGGCAGGGTGGTTCTCGAAGGCGACCGCGAGACCATCCGGTGCAACGAAATCGTGAGACGGGCCTATCTGGGCGGCTAGGATAGAGAGGACCCAAGACCATGCTGATCATCACCGCCAAAGTGAAGGTGCGGCCCGGCGCGGCCGAGCAATTCCTCGAGGCCTACCGCTGGATGCGGCCCCAGGTGCTGAACGACCCGGGAGCGCTGCTGTACGAGCTGCACCGCTCGACGGACGACCCGGACGCCTTCCTCTTCTACGAGCAGTACGAGGACGAAGAGGCCTTCGCCTACCACCTTTCGACTAATCACTTCAAGGCCTTGTCGGCCCGGATCGACCCGCTGATGGCGGCTCCGCCGGAGATCGGGCGATGGACCCAGATCGGGTAGAGGTGATCGCATCCACCCGGGCCCGGGTGACGGGCGGCGACCGATAGGCGGCGCATGACCGAGCAGGTGACCCTCACCATCGACGGCCGCACCGTAGAAGTCGCCGCCGGCGCCAGCGTGCTTGCCGCGGCGCTGGCGGCCGGCATCTACGTGCCGCATCTGTGTCATCACCCTGACCTCCCTCCCGAGGGGACGTGCCGGTTGTGCGTGGTCGAGGTCGAGGGGCGGGAGCGCCCGGTCGCGTCCTGCGAGACTGCGGTGGCCGCCGGGATGGTGGTGCGCACCCAGTCTGAGGAGATAGCCCGCAGGCGACGGCTGGCGATGGAGCTGCTGCTGGTCGCTCACCCCCCGGAGTGCGGCTCCTGCGAGAAGTACATGAACTGTGAGCTCCAGTCGCTCAAGCAGTATCTGGGGGTGGAGGAGCTCAGCATCCCCCGCCGGGCCAAGCTGCTGCCGGTGGACGACTCCAACCCCTTGTTCGTGTTCGACCCCAACAAGTGCGTCCTCTGCGAACGGTGCGTGCGCGCCTGCTGGGACCTGCGCGACGTCCGCGTGCTTCGCTACCGCAGGCGGGGCGGTGAGTACTACATCTACACTGCCGGCGACGCGCCGTTGGCCGAGGCCGGGTGCCGCTTCTGTGGGGCCTGCGCCGAGGTATGCCCCACGGGCGCCATCCGGGACAAGGCGGGGATCTTCGCGGGAGCGGAGCGCAAGGCCGTCCTGGTACCGTGCAAGAGCGGCTGCCCGGCCGAGATCGACGTGCCTCGGTACGTCCGCCTGATCAAGGAAGGCGACTATCCAGGGGCGGCCGCCGTCATCCGCGAGAAGGTGCCGTTCCCTTGGGTGCTGGGCTACGTGTGCGACCACCCCTGCGAGACGGGCTGTCGCCGGGGCGAGGTGAACGAACCCATCGCCATCAGGGAACTCAAGCGCTTCGCCGCCGAGCATGACGACGGCAGCGTATGGAAGGAGCGGACGACCCCGCGGGAGGCCACGGGCAGACGGGTGGCGGTGGTGGGGTCGGGGCCGGCGGGGCTCACGGCGGCGTACTGGCTGCGGCTGCAGGGGCACGAGGTGACGGTCTACGAAGCGCTGCCCCAGGCGGGAGGCATGCTCCGCTACGGCATCCCCGGGTATCGGTTGCCGCGGGCCGTTCTGGACGCCGAGATCCGGGAGATCGCAGGAGCGGGCGTGGTCATCGAGACGGGCGCCCAGGTCGAGTCGCTCGACCCGCTCTTCGAGCGCGGCTTCGACGCCGTGTTGGTGGCGGTGGGGGCGCACAGGGCCCAGAAGCTGCGGGTACCGGGAGCGGCCGGTGAGGGCGTCCTGGGTGGAGTGGAGTTCCTGCGGGCGGTCCACCTGGGCGACCGGCCCCCGTTGGGAAGGACCGTGGTGGTCTTGGGCGGCGGCAACGTTGCCTTCGACTGCGCTCGGGTGGCGCGGCGGCTGGGGGCCGAGGAGGTGCGCGTGGCGTGTCTGGAGGCAGAGGATCAGATGCCGGCCGATCCTGAGGAGATCAAGCAGGGGCTGGACGAGGGAGTCTGCGTCAGTCCCGCCTGCTCCGCGGTGCGCATCCTGCGGAATGAAGGACGGGTCACCGGCGCGGAGTTCGTCAGGGTCGCGAGCTGCGTCTTCGATGAGGACGGTGTCCCCCAGATCGAGACCATCGCCGGGTCGGAGCATGCGTTCGCGGCCGAGACGGTCATCTTCGCCGTGGGGCAGAAACCCGAGTTGCCGGAGGGGTTTGCTCTCGACACGACCTCCGCCGGACTGGTCGAACTCGACCCCTTGACCCTGTCGAGCGGCCGGGAGGGAGTGTTCGCCGCCGGGGACGCGGTCTCGGGCAGCGCTTCGGTGATCCAAGCCATCGCCTCGGGACGCAGAGCGGCGGTCGCCATCGACAAGTTCCTCGGCGGCAGTGGGCGCATCGACCGGAGGCCGGCGGCGGTCGCGGGACCGGGACCCTGTCTGGGCCGGGACGAGAGCTTCGCCGCTATGCGGCGGGCGGCCGGGCACTGCCTGATCCCCGAGGTCCTGGTGGACGACCTCTGCCAGGTGCTGGAGGGCATGGACGAGGACGCCGCCGGGCACGAATCAGCCCGGTGCCTGCAGTGCGATCTGAGACTTCGTATCCAGACGGTGAAGTTCTGGAGCGAATACTAGGCCGGGGCTCTGCCTGCGGGCCAGGCGAGGACATCTCGAGCAAAGGGGCATGACGATGACAGCGATTCCCACACAGGCCGACGTAGTGGTGGCCGGGTCCGGGGCCACCGGGCTGGCGGCGGCGGTGACCCTAGCCGAAGGCGGGGCCACGGTGGCGGTCTTCGAGAAGCAACGGTCTCTGGGGGGCACCTCCAACTTCTTCCAGGGGATTTTTGCCGTGGAGAGCCACCTGCAGCGCGAGCGCTACATCGACTACACTCGCGATGAGTGCTTCAAGAACACCATGGACTACAGCCATTGGCGGGCGAACCCCCGCCTGGTGAGGGCCATCATCGACGAGTCGGCGGCCACGATCGCCTGGCTGGAGGAGCGAGGGGTGGTCTTCATCGAAGCGACCATCAACATGCCCGACTCCCCGCTCACCTATCACACCATCAAGGGCCGGGGAGAAGCGGTGGTCAAGGCCCTGGTCGACCGGGCCAAGGAGCGCGGCGTGCGGATCGTGGCGGGAACTCCGGTCACCGCGCTGCTGAAGGCGGGCGGCCGCGTCAGCGGCGTACTGGTCGACGCCGACGGCGACGAGGTGGAGGTGGCGGCCAAGGCGGTGGTCATCGCCACCGGAGGCTTCGCCAACAACAAGGAGTGGATCAAGAAGTACACCGGGTATGACCTGGGGATCAATCTCATGCCCGTCGGCAACACCGGCAAGACCGGCGACGGCCTCCGCATGGCCTGGGAAGCGGGGGCCGCGGAAGAGGGCGTCACCACCATCGAGATGTTCCGGGTGGCTCCGGTGGGCCCGGAGTTCGCCATGGGCTGCAACTTGGAGCAGGCGGCGGCCCAACCCGACCTGTGGGTGACCGCCCGGGGCGAACGGTTCTGCGACGAGACCATCGGCTTCTACGACAGCCCGGTGGGCAACGCCCAGGCCCGCTTCAAGGCCGACGGCCACACGTTCAGCATCCTGGACGACTCCATCATCGAGCGGCTGGAGGAGCACGGGCTGGACAAGGGAGTGGGCATCGACTTCCCGCCGGGCACAAAGCTGACGGAGCTGCGCCGGGAGATCCAAGCGGCCCTCGACAACCGGAGCAGCGAGGTGTTCGCGGCCGATTCGCTCGCCGACCTGGCGGCGCAGACCGGCATGGACCCAGACACGTTGGAGGCGACGGTGGCGGAGTACAACCACTCCTGCGCCCGGGGCCACGACCCTCTCTTCGCCAAGGACCGCCGCTTCCTGCGGCCGCTCGTCGGCCCTCGCTTCTACGCGGTCAGGGGCCGGGCCGTGTTCCTGGGGACCATGGGCGGCATCAAGGTCAACGAGCGGCTGGAAGTCCTGGACAAGAAGGATACGGCCATTCCCGGACTCTACGCCGGGGGCTTCGACGCCGGCGGCATGTACGGAGACAGCTATCCCATCAAGAGCTCGTCCGGGCTGGCGTCGGCCTTCGCCCTGAATTCGGGGCGCATCGCGGCCAGGAGCGCGCTGGCCTACTTGGGCCTGCAAGGGTAGGTGAGCGCCGGCGGGGGATCCCGGGGCATACGGGAGGTTGACAAGACGGACCGGAAAAGCGACAATATGAAGGCAGAATCCAGAACACTGTTCCGTATGCGGAACTACAGGAACCAGGAAATGGGAGAAGCAATGACATCCGGGTCCTCGAACATAACCCCCGTCATCCAAGGCGCAATCCATCCGGACGCCGCCGAAGAGATCGGGTCGCTCGTGGTCATGACCGAGCGCCTCAGGAAGCTCAAGAAAGAGTGGGAAGACGCGGCTCCCCAGGTGTACGTGGACGACACCCTGCTCTTCACCGAGTCTTGGAAAGAGACCGAGCAGATGCCCGTGGACTACCGCTGGGCCAAGGCCTTCCAGAAGCGCATGGAGGAGTGCCCCATCCTGATCCGCGACCCTGAGATCATTGTGGGCTCGTCCACCAAGTTCATCCGCGGCAACAACACGCTTTGCGCCGTCAAGCCGCGCGAGATCCTGGCCATGTGCGAGAGCGGCAAGTTCGACCGCAAGCTGAGCGACATCTCCTCCACCGTCATCGACCCCGAAGATCTGGCGAAGCTCAAGGCCGACGCCGAGTACTGGGTGGAGCACATGAACCCGGTCAACCCGGTGAACGTCGCCCTGGAGGAGGAGCTGGGCAGGGAGCACTTCGACCTCCTGTTCGATCACGCCATGATCCTCGAAGGCCGGGGGGTGCGCGAGAACCCCGACCGCGGTCTCTTCCAGGGGTACGGCGCCATGGGCGGCGGCGTCATCATGCTCTCCGGCGATGTGCTCCGGCTGGGCTTCAACCACGTGATCGGTCTGGCCAAGGCCGAGATGGCCAAGATGAAGGCCGAGGGGGCCCTGGAGGACCGCTCGAGCGTGAACGCCCTCCGCAAGTGGTACCTGCTCAAGTCCATCATCATCATGTTCGAGGCGGTCATCACCTTCGCCCGGCGGCACGCCGCGCTGGCCCGGGAGATGGCCGAGAAGACCTCCGACCCCGTGCGCAAGGCCGAGCTGCTCAAGATCGCCGACGTGTGCGAGCACGTCCCGGCCGAACCGCCCCGGGATTTCTGGGAGGCGGTGCAGTCGGTGCGCTTCATGCATCTGGCGGCCTGGAAAGAGAGCCCGGAGCGGGCTGAAGTGGGGATCGGGAGGATCGACCAGTTCTGGTACCCCTACTACAAGGCCGACATCGAGAGCGGGAAGCTGACCCGCGCCCAGGCGGCCGAGCTGATCGGCGCCATGTGGCTCAAGATCCGTGAGGTCGAGAACCTGGTCACCATCAAGCGCGAGCACCGTGCCGCCCCCGGCAGCCAGCTGCCGAACGTGACCCTGTGCGGCCGGGACAAAGACGGCAACGACCTCACCAACGAACTGTCCTGGATAATCCTCGAGGTGATGGCCCAGGTGCATCTGTCGGAGCCGGCCGTGTACGTCCGCTACCACGAGGACCAGGACGAGAGGTTCATCATCCACGCCCTCAAGTGCAACCGGGAGTTCGGGGGTGGGAACCCCGCGTTCCTCAACGACGAACTCGGCACCCGGCGCTACCTCGACCGGGGCATACCCATCGAGGACGCCTGCAACTGGAGCGCGAGCGGCTGCCTCGGCTACCACCTGGAAGCCGCCGAACACATGGCCGGGGCCGTCAACCTGGTGCAGGCCAAGGTGATGGAGGTCACCCTGCACGACGGCTTCGACCCCCGCACCGGCAAGCAGGTGGGCCTGCACACCGGTGACCCCAGGACCTTCACCTCCATGGAGCAGCTCTACGAGGCCTTCCTCAGGCAGGAGGACTACTTCGCGGAGAAGATGCGCGACCACTACTTCATCTGGTGGACCACAGAGATCGCGAACAGCCCCATGAGCGGACTGCGAGCCGGCATGCTCTTCCGCGACTGCATCCCGGCCGGGCTCGCGTCGCGTGAGGGTGGGTGCCGCTATCCCGAAGGCAAGGCGTCCTGGGTGGGCGACAAAGGCGTTTGCGACTGTGCCGACTACCTGGCCGCCATCCAGTATCTGGTGTTCGACCAGAAGAAGGTCACCATGGCTCAATTGTTGGATGCGATGGACGCGAACTGGGAGGGCTACGAGGACATCCGCCAGTTGTGCGTGAACGCGCCCAAGTACGGCAACGACGACGACTACGTGGACGACTGGTACGTCAGGGTGGCGCGGGACACGCAGGCCATACTGCTGAGCCGGCCCGACCCCATCACCGGGGCGAAGCCCATGCTGTTCAAGGGGGCCGCCGCCGGCCACGTGACCCAGGGCAAGGCCGTGGGGGCCATGCCCAACGGCCGCTATGCCGGCACCCCCATCTACGACGGCGGCACCTCGGCCATGCCGGGTGCGGATGTCAACGGTCCCACGGCTCTCATCCTGTCGGCCACCAAGTATCCGATCGCCTACGAGTGCGCGGGCGTGGCCCACAACATGAAGTTCTCCAAGGCGGTGCTGAACACCCCGGAGAAGCTGGCCAAGGTGGCTTCGCTCATCAAGACCTTCACCAGGCGGGGCGGCTGGCACATCCAGTTCAACATCCACAGCGCTGAGGAGCTGATGGAGGCCCGCAAGGAGCCCGCGGCCCACAAAGACCTGCTGGTGCGGGTGGGCGGCTACAGCGCCTACTTCGTCGACCTGCCGCCCGAACTGCAAGACGAGATCGTCGAGCGGACGATGCACGAGGTCGGTTGAACCTAGGTCCCCCTAGCGGGAGCGCCGCCTGCGGCGCTCCCGCGCCCCCCTTTCTTGAGGTCGAGATGGACGAGGAGCGAGCGGCAGTGACAGAGGTGACGGGCACCGTCTTCAACATACAGAGATACAGCATCGACGACGGTCCGGGCATCCGGACCACAGTGTTCTTCAAAGGTTGCCCGCTCAGCTGCGTGTGGTGCTCCAACCCCGAGTCCCAGAACCTCCAGCCGGAGCTGATGCACCGGGACTCGCTCTGCAAGCGCTGCTACCGCTGCGTGGCCGCCTGTCCCCTGGGCGCGATCACCGTGGGCTCCGACGGGATTGTCATCGATCGTGACCTGTGCGACGCCTGCGGCGAATGCGTGGCGGTGTGCCCGCACGATGCCATGCGCATCACCGGGCGCACCATGACGGCGGACGAGGTGTTCGACGTCCTCAAGCGCGACGCCGACTTCTACGAAGACTCGGGCGGGGGGGTCACGGTCTCCGGAGGCGAGGTCCTTCTGCAGGCGGACTTCGCGCTGGCCATCCTCAAGCTCTGCAAAGAGGCCGGGTTCCACACCTGCGTCGACACCTCGGGGCAGGGCAGCACCGAGGGGCTGCGCAGACTCCTCCCTTACGTCGACCTCTTCTACTTCGACATCAAACACCTCGACCCCCGCATCCACCGCAACGAGACCGGCATCAGCAACGAGGGTATCTTGCGCAACTTCGTCGAGGTCGTCACCAGCGGGGTGCCTCTGGTAGTGCGGGTCCCGGTGGTGCCCGGCTTCAACGATTCGGTGGATGCTATCGCCGACATCGCCGACTTGGTGGCCAAGCGGGTACCCGGGGGCACAGTCCACCTTCTGCCCTACCACCGTTACGGACAGCAGAAGTACGCCATGCTGGGGCTGGACTATGAGTTGGAGACGGCCGAGACGCCGTCGCAGGAGTTCCTCGCCGCTGCCCGCAGGATCGTGGAGTCACGCGGGCTGCACTGCGAGGTGGCCGTCTAGCCGCCCGCCGTGGGCGGAAGCCGCAACCGACAGGGATAGGGGGAGTGGTGGACCATCTGGGCACTGTCATCACGGGGACCGTGGGGGTAGATGCCCACGTCATCGGGACCAAGGTGATCTCACGGGCTCTGCGTGACGCCGGTTTCAAGGTGGTCGAACTGGGGGCGCAGACCCCTCCCGAAGAGTTCATCATGGCCGCGCAGGAGACGGCGGCCGACGCCATGCTCATCAGCTCCCTTTACGGTATGGCCGAGATGGACCTAGAGGGCTTCCGGGACAAGTGCACCGAGGCCGGCCTGGAAGGGATCATCCTCTATGTGGGCGGCATCCTGGGGGTATCCCGGCGGGACTTCGCGCAAGACGAAGACAAGTTCAAGGCCATGGGCTTCGACCGGGTCTATCCTCCCGAAGCCGACGTCCGAGCGGCCATAGAAGACCTCAAGGGCGATCTCGCCCGCAAGCGGGCCGAGCGGGCCTAGGGCCCGGCCAAGCTGGAAGTGGGGCGGGAAGGGCAGATATCGTGACGAGCACCAGGCTCTTCGTGGACTTCGGTAGCACGTTCACCAAGCTGGTGGCGTTCGACCTGGAGGCGGAAGAGCTGCTGGCCAGGGTGCAGGTCCCGTCCACGGTCGCTTCCGACATCACCATCGGTCTGGAGCAGGCCTTCGCGCTGCTGGCCGAGGTCATCCCTGTGGGCGAGACCGAGCGGCGGCGGACGGTGGCCTGCAGCAGCGCCGCCGGCGGCCTGCGCGTGGTCTGTGTGGGGCTGGTGCCGGAGTACACCACTGAGGCCGGACGCCGGGCCGCGCTGGGGGCGGGGGCCAAGATCGTCGGCTCCTACTCGTTCGAGCTCTCGGCCGCCGAACTGCGTGAAATCGAGGACATCGCCCCTGACATCGTCCTGTTGACCGGGGGCACCGACGGCGGCAACAAGAAGGTCATCCTCCACAACGCCGCCATGTTGGCCCGGGCGGGGGCCGGCGTGACCAACGTCATCGTGGCCGGCAACAAGAGCGCCTACGACGAGGTGGCCGCCCGGTTCGCGGACTCCGGCAAGAACGTCACCTTCTCGGCCAACGTGATGCCAGAGATCGGCGTTCTTGAGGTCGATGCCGCCAACCAGGCCATCCGCGACCTGTTCATCGCCCGCATCACCGAGGCCAAGGGCATCGCCCGGGCCCGCAGCCTCATCGCCGAGGTCAGCATGCCCACTCCGGTCGCCGTCCTGGAGGCGGCCCGGCTGCTCGCGGGCGACATCGGCGAGGATGTTGGCCCCGGCCGGGCGCAGCCCGGCCTGGGCGAGCTGCTCTTGGTGGACGTGGGCGGTGCCACCACCGACGTCTACTCGCTGGCGACAGGGGCGCCATCCTCGGGAGCGGTACGGCTGCTCGGCCTGCCCGAGCCTTACGCCAAGCGCACCGTGGAGGGTGACCTGGGCCTCTTCCACAACCTGGACACCCTGAAGGTCATCACCGCGCGGGACGACGCCGCGCACGGGGGGCGGCGGCCGAGCGACTTCGATGAACTGGTCGAGGCCATGTGCCGTGAGAACAGCATCCCGAGCGGGGAGGAGCAAACGGCCTGCCATCTCCTGCTCGCGCGGTCGGCGGTCAGATCCGCCGTCGACCGGCACGTGGGGACGCTCAAACCGGTGGTCACGCCGGAGGGAGAGGTCATGGTGCAGCGGGGCAAGGACCTCACCGCCGTGCCCTGGGTGATCGGCGCGGGGGGGCCGATCGCATTCTCGGCCGACCCGGCGGCGGTGTTGGCGGGGGCCTTGTTCGAGCGGGAGCGTCCCCTGATCCTCAAGCCCAAGGCGGCCCGGTTCCTCCTGGACAAGGAGTATGTGCTTTTCGCCCTGGGTCTTCTAGCCCAGAGCGAGCCGGAGAAGGCCCGCCGGCTGATGCAGAGGTACGTGGTGCCCCTCTCCCCAGGGCAGCCGCGGGCAGCAACCGGGGAGGGACCCGGTGGGGAAACAACCGGCAGGCACGAGGGCGAGACACCCGAAAGGAGCGACCAGTATGTCCCCGTCTGACAGCGCGAAGTATGTGGTGGCAGAACCGGCCTACGAGATCGTGCCGGTCATCGAGACCCTGGGGCGCATCCCGCCGATGACCCTTCTCAGCAACAACCTGGTCCCCGGCGCGGACATGTATGTGGAATGCGGCTGGATCGTGGCCATGCCCGACCCCAATCCCCATATCGATGAACACGTCCATGACTACGACGAGATCGTCCTGCATATCGGGACCGACCCAGACGACCAGGAGGACCTGGGGGCCGAGATCGAGTTCGTCGTCGACGGGCGGCCCTACTTGATCGACAAGAGCTCGTCGGTCTTCGTGCCCAAGGGGGTCAAGCACGGGCCGCTCACCTGGAAGAGCTTCCGCAGGCCCCACCTGGAGATGACCATCATGATCGGCGCCGGCACCCTGGGGGAGGCCGACCCCGGCGGGCACCGGAAGGCCCGGTAGGGGAGGCGCCGTGTCGAAACCCGGTTACAGCCGCTACGTGGTCACTGAAGACCTCATGCCGCCCATGCCCGAGGTGATGGTACGGGCCATGGAGGAGCAGGAGAAGCAGGGCAGGATCCTCGATCGCACCATGCTGCTGGGGATCATGGACTCCATCGTGCCCGGCTGCTCCCTGTTCGTGGGCTGCGAGATTCTGTGGGGTCTGCCCGGCGGCAAGCCGGTCGAGATCGAGATCCCCCACACTCATGATTTCGACGAGGTCATCGGCTTCGTGGGCACCGACCGGGAGCACCCCCGGGAGCTGGGAGGCGAGATCGAGCTGCTCATGGGTGGCGAGGTGCTGACCCTCACCAAGACCTGCCTCATCTTCGTGCCCAAGGGGGTAGAGCACTGCCCGGTGACCATAAAGAGCGTGTCCACGCCCATCGTCATGTTCGAAGCGGCCAACGACCCGGACTACAAGAAGCTGTTCTGACGGCGCGCCGCCGGCCCCAAGGAGATGCTGATGAAGCTCAGCTACGATGAGATCGCCGCCTGGATCGAGGAGTACTTCGCCGCCTTCAACGCCTACGGGCAGGACCCCGCCACCGTCCACCGCATGGACGACTACTTCGCCAAGGACTTCGTATTCAACCCGTTCGTGGCCGGGGTGGGCAAAGTGGCCGGTCGGGAGGATTGGTACAGAGTGATCACCTCGCATCCGTCGGGGGTGGAGACTCTGACCCCCGAGGACACGGTCATCGACGAGAGGCGTCAGGTGTTCGTCACCCAGATCAAAGCCGAGATCTCCGACCGGGACAGCGGGGAGGTCCTGGTGACGAAGCGTTACCTGGCCCGCTATCCGCTGGTCGAAGAAGAGGGCAAGATGAAGATCGCACGGCTCGACTTCTTCTGGGAGGTCCTGCCGCCCGGGGCCATGGAGATCGACGATGTGTTCGAGCGGGACTGGAAGAGGCGGGGAGGCCCGGCATGAAGCCGACGTACGCCGAGATCGTGCGGTGGATGAAGGACTACTTCGCCGCTTACAACCTCTATGCGCAGGACGCGGCCACCGTCCACCGCATGGACGAGTACTTCGCCCCCGACCTGCGCTTCATGCCCTACATGTACATCTTCGGAGGGCCGGAGGCCGGCCACCACAGCTCCGAGGACTTCTACCGGATGCTGACCAGCCATCCCGATGACTACGAGCGATTCGAGGTGCTGGACATCTTCGTCGACGTGGAGCGGCTGGTGGCGGTGGCCTTCCTCATCGCCCGCATCTACAGCAGCAAGGACGACGGGCTCCTGGTGCAGAAGCACTACCTGCCCCTCTACGAGCTGGTCGTCGACGACCAGGGCGGGCTCAAGATCAAGACCATCCGTTTCTTCTGGGAGGCCTCGCCGCCCGAGGTCGACGCAAGGTACTCCGGCGCCGCGAAAGGGAACTGACACACGATGGCATCGAACTACGAGAAGCTGCTCGAACCCGGCCGCATCGGACCGGTCACCACCCGCAACCGCATTCTCAAGACCGGCGCCGGCATGCTCATGTGGCACGAGAGCGATACCCACATGCGCCCCGAGATGCTGGCCTTCTATGAGCGCATGGCTCGGGGCGGCACTGGGCTCATCATCGTGGAGTCGCCCACCATCGACTACCCGGCAGGCGCCCGCTGGCGCATGCGCTACCGCATCGACGACGACCGCTTCATCGAAGGGCTGAAGGAGCTGGTGGACGTCATCCACAAGCACGGCTGTCCCACCTTCATGCAGATGAACCACGACGGCCCCTGGCAGGCCGACCTCCGCCACATCGAGCCCGATCAGGTGTACGCTGGGCCGCCTCTCGCCGCCTCACCGGTGTCGGTCCCCTACGAGGCCGACTTCCACAACGAGGTGCCCAAGGAGTTGACCATCCCCGAGATCGAGGACCTGGTGGACAAGTTCGCCGCCGCCGCCGAACGGGCCAAGAAGGCGGGTTTCGACGGGGTCGACGTCAACGCCGCCAGCAGCCACCTGCTGCACAACTTCCTCTCTCCCTTCTGGAACCGGCGGGAGGACCTCTACGGCGGCTCGAGCGAGAACCGCACCCGCTTCCCCCGCCAGGTGATCGAAGAGATCAAGCGCCGCTGCGGCAAGGATTTCGCCTGCACCATGATCATCAATGGGCTGGAGGTGGGCCGGGTGCTGGGCTTTCCCGACGAGCAGATGCTGACCCCGGCCTTGGCCCGTGAGAACGCCTGCTGGATCGAGAAGGCCGGCGCCGATGCCATCATGGTGCGGAGCCATTGGCTGGGCTACCACGTCCCCGGGTATCTGACCGACCTGCTCTTCTACCCCGACCCGCCCATCCCCGTGGAGGAGTTCCCCCCGGAGTACTACGCCAAGGAGAAGGGAGTGGGGGCCAACACCCTGCTCGCGGCCGCCCTCAAGAAGGAGGTGTCCATCCCGGTGACGGTGGTCGGTCGGCTGGACGCCGACTTTGGGGAGCGCCTGCTGGAGGCCGGGGCGGCGGATTTCATCGGCATGACCCGCCGCCTCCACGCTGACCCTGACTACGTCAACAAGATCCGAGAGGGGCGGCTGGACGACATCGCTCCCTGCACGGCCTGCGACAACTGCCTGGGTACCAGAGCCTGCCGCATCAACGCCTTGCTCGGCACTCCCTTCACCGACATCGAACCGGCGCCGGTGAAGAAGAAGGTCCTGGTCATCGGGGGCGGTCCCGGTGGCATGGAGGCGGCGAGGGTCTCGGCTTTGCGCGGGCACGACGTCACCCTTTACGAGAAGCAGCCCAAACTGGGCGGTCTGCTCCCCATCGCCGCCATCGTCAAGGGGGACCATCCCGAGGATGTGCCTCTCATCGTGGACTATCTCGAGCGCCAGGTGCGCAAGCTGGGGGTGAAGGTGGTCACCGGCAAGGCGGCCGACCTGGCCACCGTGGAGCGGCTGCGGCCGGACGTGGTGTTCTTGGCCACCGGCGCCACCGCCACCATCCCCCCCATCAAGGGCATCGACCGACCGAACGTGGTGAGCGGCGCCGCCCTCCACAAGAGGCTGAAGCTGGCCACCCGGGTCATCCCCCCCTACACCATCCGCTCGCTCACCAAGTACTACCTTCCCCTGGGCAAGAACGTGGTGGTCATCGGCGGCGCGTTGCAGGGCTGCGAGCTGGCCGAGTTCCTGGTGAAGCGGGGCCGGACGGTGACCATCGTCGAGCAGGCGGATATGCTGGGCGAAGGAATGGTGGACGCCATGCTCTTCAGCCTAATGATCTGGTTCGGCAAGAAGGGGGTGGAGATGATCTCGGGCGTGAAGGAGTATGTGGAGATCAGCGACCGCGGCCTCACCATCGTCGACCGGGACGGCGTCACCCGCACTCTCCAGGCCGACACCTTCGTCTCAGCCCTCCCCCTCAGCTCCAACGACGATCTTCTGCCGGCTCTAGAGAAGACGGTGGCGGAGGTCCATGCCGTGGGCGACGCCGGCAAGCCCGGCCTGATCCGGGATGCCATCAGCGCCGGGCTGCGCACCGCCCGCGAGGTCTAGGAGGTGGTGATGGCCACAGCCAGATACGGCTACATGGGCAGGTTGCTGTTCGTCGACCTGACGGACGGGACGATGCGCGAGGAGGAGCTGTCGGAGGAGACAGCGCGCAAGTTCGTGGGCGGCTACGGCGTGGGCGCCCGAGTGATCATGGAGCGGATGAAGCCGGGGGTCGATCCTCTGGGGCCGGAGAACATCTTCGGGATCGGCACGGGGCCGCTCACCCTGTCGGGGGTTCTTTCCAGTTGCCGCTTTGCCACCATGGGCAAGTCGCCTCTCACCGGCTACTGGGGCGACGCCAACTGCGGCGGTGACTTCGCCAACGCGCTCAAGGGGTCCGGCTACGACCTCGTCTTCTTCGAGGGCAGGGCGGAGCGGCCGGTGTATCTCAAGATCCAGGACGGCAGGCCGGAGCTCAAAGACGCCCGCCACCTGTGGGGCAAGGACACCACGGTCAGCGAAGAGTCCATCCGGCGGGAGAACGCCGACAGCAGACTCAAGGTGGCCGTCATCGGCCCGGCCGGGGAGAGGCTGGCCCGCATCGCCGCGGTCATCAACGACCGGGGCCGGGCGGCGGCGCGGTCGGGGCTGGGCGCGGTCATGGGCTCCAAGAACCTCAAGGCGGTGGCCTGCGCCGGCTCGCTGCGCCCCGAGGTGCTGGACCGGGCCCAGGTCCGGGCGCTCATGAAGGAGATGCTCCGGGAGACCCAGGAGCATCCCTCCGGCATGTTCTACGGCCTGAGCCACGGGGGCACGCCCGGTGCCATGCCCATGCACCTGGCCGACCACGACGTGCCCATCAAGAACTGGAGCGGCAACACGGTGGAGGACTTCCCCGAGTCCAAGTGGGGCTCGGTGGCCTGGGACGGCATGGTCGAGTATGTCACCCAACCCTATGCCTGCACCGGCTGCCCCATCCGCTGCGGCTCCATCGTGACCGTCGAAGGGGGCAGATATCCGGTGCGCGACGCGCACAAGCCCGAATACGAGACCCTGGCCGCCTTCGGGCCCATGTGCCTGAACGCCGACATGCGGAGCCTCATCTACGCCAACGAGCTCTGCAACCGCCACGGGCTGGACACCATCTCGGCTGGGGCCACAGTGGCCTTTGCCATCGAGTGCTATGAGAACGGCATCCTCTCCCGGGCCGACACCGACGGGCTGGAGCTCACCTGGGGTAACAGCGACGCCCACATCGCCCTGCTGGAGAAGATGTGCCGCCGGGAGGGCATCGGCGACGTCTTGGCCGACGGGGCCAAGTGGGCGGCGGGGAAGATCGGCCGCGGGGCCGAGACCTTCGCCATGCACGCAGGCGGCGAGATGCTGGCCATGCACGATCCCCGTTGCTTCCCGGGCTGGGGGGCGACCTATGTGTCCGATTCCACCCCGGGACGGCACACCCGGGGCGGCACCGCCTTCGCCGAGCACGGGGGTGTGAACGAGCGGGCCTATGCCGGGATGGGCATCCCCTTCAAGATGGACCGCTACGACCCCGCCGGCAAGGGAGCCTACCACGCCAAGCTGGCCGGCTGGCAGCACTGGGTCAACACTTCGGGGGCCTGCCTCTTCGGCATCGACAGCATGCCCCTGGACTTCGTGGGGTGCATGAACGCCATCACCGGCTGGGGCCTCGACTACGACGAGATCGTGTGGACAGGCATGCGCATCACCACTCTGCTGCACGGCTTCAATCTGCGGGAGGGTTTCCGGCCCGACGAGTTCCGGCTTCCCGAGCGGGTACGGGGCAACCCGCCGCTCGCGGCGGGGGCGCTCAAGGGAGTGACCGTCGACACCGAGGGGCTCAAGCGGCAGTTCTACGAAGCCATGGGTTTCGACCCCCAGACCGGGGCCATCGACCGGGCGCGGATCACCGCCCTGGGCTTGGATGACGTACTGTAGGGGGAAGCATGCTCGACCGGAGTGCGGGGGCGACTGGACCGCGGAGTCGATCGGAGCGCTTGGGCGACCGCCGACCCGATCCGAATAGGGGGCTGATGAGATGTATCTGAAGGACAGAGTGGCGATCGTCACCGGCGGGGCCAAAGGCATGGGCCGGGGCATCGCCCTCAAGTTCGCCGAGGAGGGGGCCAAGGTCGTGCTCTGCGACCTCGACGCGGCCGGGGCCCGGAGCGTGGCCGCCGAGGTGGAGGCGCTGGGCCGGGAGGCGCTGGCCTTCGAAATGGATATCACCAAGAGCGCCGAGATCGAACGGATGGTGGCGGGCACGCTGGAAGCCTTCGGCACCATCGACGTGCTGGTCAACTGCGCCGGCGGGGTCCCGGGCACGCACGGGGCGGGAGCCACCGGCACCGTCTCCGAGCAGGAGTGGGACCGAGTGGTCGGGATCAACCTGAAAGGACCCTGGTTGGTGACGGAAGCCGTCCTTCCCACCATGAAGAGCAACCGCTACGGCAAGATCGTCTTCATCTCTTCCACCGGCGCGGTGTCGCCGGTGGTGTCGGTGCTCCACTATCACGCGGCCAAAGCCGGGGTGATCGGTCTCTCTTTGAACCTGGCCTTCGAGTTGGCGCCGCTCGGCATCTGTGTCAACACCATCGTGCCGGGACCGGTAGAGACTCCCTTCTGGGACTCCTTGATGCCGCCGGGCCCAGAGCGGGACGCTTTCTTCGCGGCAGTCTCGAAGCACGAAGTGCCCCTGGGACGCATGGGCCAGCCCAAGGACATCGCGGGGGCGTGCCTTTTCTTCGCCTCCGAACTCTCCGATTACGTGACCGGACAGACCCTGTGCGTGGCCGGTGGTCAGCCGATGCTCTCGCAGCAGGCCACGTTCAACATCGAAGCCTATCTACGGGAGCGCGGGATGCTGGGGGAGGGAGCATGAGCAGTCTGGAAGGCAAAGTCGCTCTGGTCACGGGGGCGGCGGCCAAGAGGAGCATGGGACGGGCCATCGCCGTGCAGTTGGGCAAGGAGGGCGCTCACGTGGCCGTCGCCGACAAGCTGGCCGCTCCCCCGAGCATCTGGCCGGGGGATGAGGGCTGGCAGGGGCTGAGCGCGGTCGTGGGCGAGATCGAGGGGTGGGGGAGCAAGGCCCTCGCCCTCACCGCCGACGTCGGCGTGGCCGCCGACGTGGAGGCCATGGTGGCGCGCACGGTGGAGGAGTTCGGCAAGCTCGACATCCTGGTGCACTGTGTGGGCGTGCGGGGGCCGGTACCGGTGCCGGTGGTCGAATTGGACGAGGCCACCTGGCGCATGCTGCTGGACGTCAACCTGACCGGAGCGTTCCTGGTGGCCAAAGCGGCGGCCAGGGCCATGCTGGCCGACCCTGCCGGCAGCGAAGGCAAGAAGATCATCCTGGTGTCGTCGCTGGCGGGAGTGTCTCCCTACCCCGGCGGCGCCGGTTACTGCGCCTCCAAGCACGGGGTCCTGGGCCTGATGAAGACCCTGGCCCGGGAGCTGGCGCCCCACAAGATCACCGTCAACGCCATCAACCCGGGGGCGTTCGAGACCAACTTCCGCGACGAGAGCCTGCTGAAGCAGGCCCGGGACCGGGGCATGACCGTGGAAGAATCGCTGCGGAACCCACCCACCGGTCCCACCGGCAGCGCCGGTCCCCCGCCCATCCCTCTGGGCCGGCTGGGGACGCCTCAGGATATCGCCGACCTGGTCTCATTCCTGGTCTCCGACCGGGCGAGCTATATCACCGGAGAAGACATCAACCTGTCGGGTGGCGCCACGTGAGGCCGGCAACGGCCTTCGGCCATCGCGGGCCAGCGTCGACGGCGGCAGCAAGGAGAGACTGATGAAGAACGAAGCCCCGTACACCCTGCGGATCGTCCGGGTGGACCTCAACACCGGTGCGGTGACGGAGGAGCTCATCGACGGAGACACCACCCGCACCTACGTGGGCGGCACGGGACTGGCCACCAAGTACCTGTGGGACGAGGTCCCGGCCGGGGTCGACTGGTCGGACCCGGAGAACCGCCTCACCTTCTTCACCGGACCCCTGGCGGGGACCAGGGTCTCGGGCTCGGGCACCTTCTCGGTGAGCACCAAGGGCGCCTGCACGAACATGTGCGGCACCTCTCAGGCCAACGGTTTCATGGGCGCCTTCATGCGCTTCAACGGCATAGACGGGCTGATCGTGCAGGGCAAGGCCGACCGCTGGACCCGTCTGCACATCCAGGACGGCACCGTGCGGCTGCTGGACGCTGAGCACCTGGTGGGCAAAGACACCTGGGAGACCGAAGACGCGGTCAAGGAAGAGGTCGAAGGCCGTTGCAGCGTCTTCAGCATCGGCCCGGCCGGCGAGAACTTGGTGCGGTTCGCGGCCATCGTGGGCGACCGGGGGCACGTGGCCGCCCACAACGGGGTGGGGGCCGTCATGGGCTCCAAGAAGCTCAAGTGCATCTCGGCGGTCAAAGGCAAGGTCAGGCCCCGCATCATCGATCCCGAGCTTCTCGTGGCCAAGGCCAAGGAGCTGGGCCAGGTATCCATGGATGTGGATCCGCCCTTCGTGAAGTGGGGCACCAACGCCGGCTTCGCTCCCCTCTCCGCCATGGGGGCCGTTCCCGTTCGCAACTACCAGACCAACGTCTTCCCCGAGCCCAACAAGTACGTGCCCGACTATCTGCGCACACACTTCAAAGCCCGGCCGCTCGCCTGCTGGGCCTGCGTCATCGCCCACTGCCACCTGATGGAGGTGACTGAAGGCCCGTACGCCGGGTTCAGCGGCGAGGAGCCGGAGTATGAGGGCATGGCTGAGATGGGCCCCTTGGTGGGGATGACGGACCCGGGCGCCACCGTCATGCTCTGCAACCTGGTGGATCGCCTGGGCTTCGACGTCAACGAGTCGGGCTACCTGGTGGCCTGGTTGATGGAGTGCTACGAGAAGGGCCTGGTGTCGGCGGACGACCTGGATGGCATCGAGTTGCGTTGGGGCGACCCCGAGGCGGCGGCGGCGCTCCTGCGCAAGATAGCCGGCCGCGAAGGCTGCGGCGACTTCTTCGCCGACGGGGTCAAGCGCTCGGCCGAGAAGCTGGGGGGCGAGGCCCGCGACTGTGCCGTCTACACCATGAAGGGCGCCACCCCCCGTGGCCACGACCATCGCGGCCACTGGACCGAGTTCATCGACACCTGCCTCTCCAACACCGGCACGGTGGAGTCGGGCGGCCATCTCTTCACCCCGCCCAATCTGGGCCTGGAGCGGCCCAAGGACCGCTTCGACCCCCTGGCCATGTCCGACCAGAACGCCAACCTCAATGGGGGGCGCAACCTGGAAGACTCCCTCGGCATCTGCCGTCTCTGCACGCCCAATCTGGCCCTCACCCTCGACTGCCTCAACGCGGTGACCGGTTGGGACTGGGGAGTCGATGACGCCAGGCACTTCGGTCTGCGCATCGTCAATCTCATGCGCATGTTCAACTTCCGCCACGGCCTGAGCAAAGAGCTGGAGGCTCCCTCGGTGCGCTACGCCTCCACTCCCGTCGACGGGCCTGCCGCGGGCATCGGTATCGCCGCCCACTGGGACGCCATCCGCGACAACTACTACCAGAAGATGGGTTGGGATGTGGCCACCGGCAAGCCTCTGCCGGAGACGCTGCGCCGCTACGGATTGGACTTCACCCTGGCGGAGCGGGGTGCATGACGTGAGAGGCGGCCGTTCAGCCTCCGGACATGAAGGGGATGATCCTCACCTGGTCGCCGCTCTGCAGACGGTAGTCGGGGCGGGCGTGCGCCCCGTTGACGATCACCGCCTCGGTGTCGGCGGGCAGGGCGAGGAGGTCCAACAGGTCACCCAGGGTCATGCCGTCGCTGACCGGCACCACCCGGGGAGCGTCGCCTGCCCGCGCCGGGAACCGTTCGACCGTCACCATGCTGTCTTGCCGGGTCTCCATGGTCTCCTCCAGTGTATCCCATGGCGAGAAAGCGGCTCGTGGGCGTGACGGAAAGGAAGATCGTCTGCTGGGCCTCGCCCGGCTGCATCCACCAGTGCGGCCTGATCGCCACGGTGAAGGACGGGAGGCTGGTGGGCCTGCGGGGCAATCCCGATTACCCTACCCCCAACCGTGGGTGCGCCGACCGCATGCCCCACCACATCAAGTGGCTCTACAGCCCGGAGCAGCTCCATCATCCCCTCAAGCGGATGGGAGAGCGGGGGGAGGACCGCTGGGAACGGATCACCTGGGACCAGGCGCTGGGTGAGATAGCGGCCAAGCTGGCCGAGCTCAAGGCCAAGTATGGGCCGGAGACGCTGGCCCTCCATGAGGGGACCTACCGCAGCGATCTCTACCCCCTGCGCACCCGCTTCCTCAATCTGTTCGGCAATCCCTCCAACATCGGCTGCGCCGGCACCATCTGCCGCTGCAACACCGTGGCCATGAACTACGCGCTGCTGGGCATGGCGAACGGGCGCGCAAAGCTCGATCGGCTGGACTGCGTGGTGCTGCACGGCAACAACATCCCACATACCGCTCCGCTTGATTGGCAGCGGCTGCGCCGCCGGGTGGAGGCGGGCGAGGCCAAGCTCATCGTCATCGATCCCCGCAAGACCGAGGCCGGGGGCTACGCGGACCTCTGGCTGCAGCTGCGACCGGGGACCGACGCCGCTCTGCTCTTGGCCTGGATCAACGTCATCATCGAAGAGGGGCTGTACGACAAGGAGTTCGTCGAGCGGTGGACCTTCGGCTTCGAGGAGCTGCGCAGGCGGGTGGCCGAATACACGCCGGAGAAGGTGTCCGAGATTACCTGGGTGCCCGCGGAACTCATCCGGCAGTCGGCCCGCATGTACGCGACCAGCTGGCCTGCGGGTTTCCACTGGGGTTCGGCCACCGACATGCTGGGCCGCAACTCCATCCGGGTGGAGGAGGCCCGGGTCTGCCTGCGGGCGCTCACGGGCAACCTGGCCGAGGGGGGCGGCGACATGATCGTGGGGCCGGGACCGCTCATCGGAGGCAAGATGGGTGTCCGCGACTCCATGCTGGTGTTCCCCGAGATGATCGCCCCGGAGCAGCGCCGCAAGCAGCTAGGCTCCGACCGCTTCAGACTGATGGGCTGGCCCGGATACGAGGCCATGGCCCGGTATCACGAGGAGACCTACGGGGTTCCCTTCCCCACCGCGGCCCACAACTTCGTGGCGGTGCAGCCGCTCATCTGGAAGGCCGTGCTCGAACAGGACCCCTACCCCGTCACAGCCATGATCACTTGGGGCAGCAACGTCCTCCTGAACGGCGGCGACGTCGAGACCATCTACCGGGCCCTCAAGAGCCGCCACCTGGAGCTCCACGTGGTGCTCGAGCACTTCATGACCCCCACTGCCCTGCTGGCTGACTACGTGCTTCCCATCGCCAGCAAGTTGGAGAAGCCCATGTGCGCCACCCACGAGGATTTCGCGCCCACCATCGCCTGCGGGGAGAAGGCGGTGGAGCCGCTGGGCGAGCGCCGCAGCGACTTCTACGTTTGGAAGGGGCTGGCCGAGCGCCTGGGCTTCGGGGAGTACTTCCCCTGGGAGACCGAGGAGGCGTTGGCCGACGAGCGGTTGGCTCCCCTGGGCCTCACCTTCCATCAGGTGGCCACCGAGAGGTACTTCGTCCGCAGCGAACAGCCGTGGACCTACGCCACCATCAATCCCCGCACGGGCAGACCCACCGGTTTCGCCACGCCGTCCGGAAAGGTGGAGCTCTATTCCCAGGTGCTGGAGACGCTGGGCTACGATCCGCTGCCTTACTATGAGGAGCCCCCGGAGAGTCCCCTCAGCACGCCCGAGGTGGCCAAGGACTATCCGTTGATTCTTATCACCGGGGGGAACTTCCGGCCCATGTTCCACTCCGAGAACAGGCACTGGGGGATGGGGACCCGTGAGCAGCACCCCGACCCGATCATGGAGATCCACCCCGACACCGCCACACCCCTGGGGATCGCCGAGGGGGATTGGGTCTGCATCGAGACCCGGAGAGGGGTGATCCGCCAGCGGGCGCGGGTGACCGAGGAGATCCATCCCCAGGTGGTGAACGTGCAGCGGCACTGGTGGTTCCCGGAGCGCCCGGCCCGGGAGCCCTGGCTCCACGGTTTGTGGGAATCCAACGCGAACGTCCTCACTCCGGCCGACGACCCTGATACCTTTGACCCGGTGACGGGCGGTTGGCCGCTGCGGGCACTGCTGTGCAAGGTCTACAAGGAGAAGGACTCATGACGACTGATGGTCGCGACCCCATGTTCGACGGCTGGGAGGCCCTCGATTGGAAGGAGCGCCGGGAGCGCCGCTTCCGGCGCTGGCTGAGCGCTCCGGGGGTGGAGTTCCAGAGCGACGAGGCCCGGCGGGCCTACCAAGAGCGGATCACGCTGCTCATCGACGCGATGACCCTCGCGAAGAAGCCGGCCCGGGTGCCGGTGACGGCGCTGTGCGGCTACTTCGTCGGCAAGCACAGCGGCCTCACCAAGAAGGAGTTCATGTACGACTATGACCGGGCCGCCGCTGCGGTCAAGAAGTACCACGAGGACTTCATGCCCGACTTCCAGGGGGCTGCGGTGGCGCCGGCCCGGGTGTTCGAGTTGCTGGGGCTCAACCTGGTGGATTGGCCCGGTCGGGGCCTATCGGACGACACCCCCTGGCAGTACGTGGAGGCCGAGTATATGGGGGAAGGGGAGTACGACGCCCTCATCGCCGACCCCGAGGTCTACTTCCGGCGCACCCTGTTGCCCCGCTTCGGCTCGGCCTTCGCGGGCCTGGCGGGCCCCGTCCCCTTCACCGACATGATGGAAGCCACCACCATGCTCTTCGCCATCCTTCCCTTCGCCGACCCCGCGGTGCTCGACGGGGTCAGACGGCTGACCGAGGCCGCCCAGGAATGCCTCAGGTGGCTCATGACCACCGGGGCGGCGGGCGCCGACGCGGCCGCCCGCCTGGGCATCCCCCGGGCGATGGCCGGGTTCGGCAAGGCGCCGTACGACATCATGGCCGACACCCTACGCGGCACCAAAGGCATTATGATCGACCGTTTCCGGAGGCCGGAGAAGATCCTGCAAGCGTCCGAGCGGCTGGTGCCCATCCTCATCGACTGGGGGGTGCGCCAGGCCGAAAGGTCCGATGCACCGCTCATCACCTTCGTGCTGCACAAGGGCGCCGACAGCTTCATGTCGGATGCCGACTTCAAGACCTTCTACTGGCCCACGCTCAAGGCCGTGATGCTGGGCCTGATCGAGCAGGGCATCGTCCCCTTCATGTTCGCCGAGGGCGCCTACAACAAGCGGCTCGACGTCATCGCCGACCCCGAGATCCCGACGGGCAGCGTCACCTGGCTGTTCGACCAGACCGACATGCGGGCCGCCAAGCGGGCTCTAGGCGGCAAGGCCTGCATCGCCGGCAACGTCCCCACCGCGCTCCTGGCCCTGGCCGGCGCAGGCGAGGTCGAGAAGTACGTCACCGATCTGCTCAATGACTGTGCCCGCGACGGCGGCTTCTACCTGCAGAACGGGGCGGTGCTCGACGACGCCAAGGCCGAGAACCTCAAGGCCATGATCGACACCGGGCGGGCCTGGAGAGGCTGACAGGGGCGACGTGTACACCTGCAAGTACCCGCACTTGTTCAGTCCCATCCGGCTGGGCGACACCGTCTTCCGCAGTCGCCTGTTCGCCGCGCCGATGGGCTATGAGTATCTGTCGCCCCAAAATCATCCCCTGGAGGAGACTGTCGCCTTCTTTGAACGGATCGCGGTGGGGGGAGCGGCCACGGTCAACTACGGGTCCGGGGCCGTGGACAGCAAGCGCGGGGTCATCGGACTGAGCAACCCGCGCCTGGACGATCCGGGCGCGCTCCCTCCGCTGTATCGCTTGGCCTCCGCCATCAGCCGGCACGGGGCCGTCGCGGCCATCGAACTGGGCCACTTCGGTGCCAACTCCTACATCTGCGCGATGCGGGGCGAGCAGATCTACGGTGCCGTGGACGGGGAGAACGCCTTGGGCCAGCCGGTGAAGGCCATGCCGGAAGAGGTCATCGAAGAAACCATCGAAGCCTTCGGTGACGCCGCCGCCTTCGCCAAGTTCTGCGGGTTCGGGCTGGTCACCGTGCACGCCGGGCACGGCTGGCTGCTCAACCAGTTCCTCGACCCCGATGTGAACACCCGCAGGGACCGTTGGGGCGGCAGCCTGGAGAACCGTTGTCGATTCGTCCTGGCCGTGGTGGAGCGCATCAAAGAGAAATGCGGCCGGGGGTTCCCGGTGGACGTCCGCATCAGCGGCGCCACCTGCTACGAAGGGGGCTACGGCATCGACGAGGGCGTGGCCATCGCCACGCAGCTCGACGGCAAGGTGGACCTCATCCACGTATCGGCCGGGAGTCACGAGGTGGCTGAGGTCTTCACTGTCACCCATCCCAGCATGTTCCTGCCCGATGGGCCCAATGTGCGGTTCGCCGCCGAGGTCAAGAAGCATGTGCGCACCCCGGTAGCCACTGTCGGCGGTCTAGGCGACCCGGCGCTCATGGAAGACATCATCGCCTCCGGCAAAGCCGACGTGGTGCTGGCCGCCCGCGCCCTCCTGGCCGACCCCGACCTGCCCAAGAAGGCCCGGGCCGACGAGACCGACGAGATCCGCCCGTGTCTCCGCTGCTTTGAATGCTTCGCCGGCATCACCACCAAGCGCCAGTTCCGCTGCGCCGTCAATCCCGAGACCGGGTTCGAGCAGCACAGCCGCCACGCGCTGCCGCGCACGCGGCCCAAGACGGTGCTGGTGGCCGGGGGCGGCGTAGCCGGGATGCAGGCGGCCTTAACGGCGGCCGAGCGGGGGCACCGGGTGGTCCTGTGCGAGAAGGAGGACCGGCTGGGCGGCGTCCTCCTGTGCGAGGAGCGGGTGCCCTTCAAACGGCTGCTGCGCGAGTACCTGGCCTACCAGGCCCGCATGGTAGCCCGGGCGCCCATCGACGTGCGGCTGAGCACCGAGGTGAGGCCGGAACTGGCAACGGCGGCCGAGCCCGACGTGATCATCGCCGCATTGGGCGCTGACCAGGCGGTGCCCGACATCCCCGGCATCGGCGGAGCCAACGTTTTGGGAGCGGAGGAAGCCTATCTGCGGCCGGAGCGAGCGGGCGACACAGTGCTGGTGCTCGGCGGGGGCTTGGTCGGCATTGAACTGGCCATCTTCCTGGCCGGGCTGGGCAGGCGGGTCACCATCATGGAGATGATGGAGACGCTCAGCGACGGCGGCAACCCTGTCCATGCCCTGGCCATGATCAACGAGATCAAGCGGTACGACATCGGGGTGACCACCTCGACCAGGGCGGTGGGGATCACCGCTGAGGGCGCGGTCGGTGAGTATGTGGGCGGCGCCTACACCTTGCCCCCCGTCCCCACCGTGCAGGCGGCGGTTCTGCAGTCCAACAGCTTCGGCCGGGCCGTGCGGGCCGATGCCGAGGTGGGCAGCCGCCGGGTCTTCCGGGCCGACACCGTGGTCAACGCCACCGGCCGCTGCGCCCGCCGGGCTCAGACCGAGGTCCTGCGCTTCTGCGCCCCCCAGTTCTACGAGATTGGGGACTGCTGGCGCCCGCGCAATGTGCTCGAGGCCACCCGCATGGCCTACGCGGTGGCGAGGGACCTCTAGGGGGCGGCTGCGCTCACCACTCGGCCACCCCCACCAGCAGCAGCAGACCGATCAGGAGCGGCTGGTGGACCAGGTAGATGAGCAGCGAATTCTGCCCCAGATGGCGCAGCAACCGGACCGGCGGGGACTCCAGCACCTGCGCCGGCACCGGGAAGCGGGCGGAGCCGCCGGGAAACAGCGAGTTGCCCAGAAAGACACCGATCAGCACCGGGCCGAACATCGGGATGAGGGGGGCATAGTCTACGCCGCTGCCCGGCGTCGCCGCCAGCCACTCAAGCCAGGGGAAGTCGAGGTCCAACGAGCGCATCACCGGCCCCAGGGCGCTGATGATCACCCCGAGCACGAGGTTGAGCCACCGGAACCGCAGCAAGGGATAGGCGAGCACGATGGACAGCCCGATGAGATGGAGGATGCCGAAGCGCACGCAGCGGTCGGGACCGTAGATCAGGAGCGTGACGAGGCTGATGACCATTCCCCAGGTAAAGACGACGGCGCCCCTGACCAAGAAAGGGGGCCAAAGGTCGCGGGCGGGAGCGGTGCGCCGTTCACGCTGGTAGGTCAGTGTGAGCGACACTCCCACGAGGATGGTGAAGAGACCGGCGGTGGCGATTTGAAAAAGCCTCCAGAAGCCGGAGCGCACGGCGATGTCATAGCCACCGAAATGTGCGAGGTCCCACATGAGGTGGTAGACGACCATCATGCAGATGGCCACTCCCCGCCAGGCGTCAACCTCCCCCAAACGGCCTGGGTAGAGCTGTCGCACCGGCGAGATGCTGGCCCGCAGGGCGCGCAGGTACGTGCGCCCGCTCAAAGCAGCCGGGCTGACCGTCGTGGTCGCCGGCGGTGGCATACGGCCAAGGCCCAAACCGGACTCCCTCTGCGATGAGATGACAAGGCATGGATCGGCATGGATCGCGGTGCTTGTCGGTACAATCGAAGTGTAGCGGACCGAACCGCCGTCCGAGGCAGTTCGACGAGGGTCCCATGACGAACCTCTTGCGCAACAGACTGTGCCCGGTAGTGGCGGCAGCCGTGACCGCGTCGATGGCCGCCGTCTTCGCCGTCGCCTGTGCGGACGGCGGGGTAGCCAAGCCAGAGGGCCCGGCTCCGAGTGCCAACACCTCCGTCTCGACCTCGACATCAGCAGGGCGCGACCACACCGCCACCTCGGCGGCTTCAGCGGGCGGTCTTGAGGAGGGGCAGTTCTGCGCTCTGCCGGCGCCGCGCCTCGAGGGCCCCCTGTCGCTGGAAGAGGCCATCAAAGCCCGGCGCTCGCTGCGGGACTACACCGGCGAGCCCGTGTCGCTCGAAGACCTCGGCCAACTCCTGTGGGCCACCCAAGGGGTCACTTCGGAGCAGGGAGCCCGAGCGGCACCGTCGGCCGGCGGCACCTATCCCCTGGAGCTCTACGTGGTCGCCGGGGAGGTGACGGGGTTGGAGCCGGGGGTCTACCGGTACCGGCCGGAGCAGCACGATCTGGTGGGCCTGACGGCGGGCGACCTGCGGGCCGCTCTAGCGGCGGCCAGCCTCAACCAGGCCTGGGTGCGTGACGCGGCCCTCGACATCGTCATCACCGCGGATTACGCGCGGACGACGGGAACATACGGTGAGCGGGGTGTCCGCTACGTGCACCTGGAGGCCGGACATGCCGCCCAGAACCTGCACCTCCAAGCCGTCGCCCTCGGACTGGGCAGCGTCCCGGTGGGCGCCTTCACCGATACAGAGGTCAGCCGGGTGCTGCGGCTGCCGGTCGAGAGGACGCCGCTCTACGTGATCCCGGTCGGACATCCCGCCGAACTCTGACAGGCCGCATGCACCGGGGCGGTCCGGCAGTCGTCCCGAGTTCAGCGGGCTGCGAACCGCCCTCGGTCACTTTTTGCCCATGAACTCCCCGAGGGCGTCGGTGACCAGCTTCACCAACTCGGCAATGCCGCCCTCCTAGATCAGGTTCCCTATCTTCCAGCCGGCCGCCGTGGCGTCGGGAATCAGCCCCGGTTCGTCGCAGTCACCGATGGAGTAGACCTCGGGGATCTTGCCCTGTAGAGCATCCTCGAGCGAGTGATCGCCGCTGAAGGGTAGGGCGCAGATCACGCTGTCGGCTTCGATCAGCCGTTCTTCCCCTTCCTTGGTGACGAGCCTGAGCCCCTTGCTCTCGATCTCGAGCAACTTGACCCCGGCCAGCCGCTCGACGCCCTTCTTGTCGAACCAGTAGAAGAGGCGGGTCTTGCGCTCGGGGTACATCATCTTGCCCAACTCTTCTTCGGTGTCGACGATGGTGACCTGGCGTCCCCGCTTGACCAGGAACTCAGCCAGTTGGCAGCCCTGGATGGCCCCGCCGATGATGACCGCGCTCTTGCCCACCGGCATCCAGACCTTGGTGAGGTCGCGGAGGGTCTTGGGCCCCACCAGGCGCAGGTAGAACTGAAGGGTGCCGTAGAGGTCGCTGCTACGCATCACGTTCTTGCCGTAAACGCCGGGGATATCGGGCAGGGTGGGCTTGCCGCCGGTGGCCAGGATGACCACGTCCGGTTGGGCCGCTTCGATGGCGGCCGCGTCGATCTCCTTGCCCAGCTCGACTTTGACCCCGTACTTCTTCACCTGCCTGCGGAAGAACCAGATGACCTCCCGCACGTCCTCGACCGTGGAGCCCTTCACCATGGCGGCCAGGGACATCGACCCGCCCAGGTACTTGCCCTTCTCCCACAGGGTTACGTCGTGGCCCCTCATGGCGGCCACCCGAGCGGTCTGCATCCCGGCGGGTCCACCGCCGACGACCAGGACCTTCTTCTTGGTCACCAGGGGGGTGAGGTCGTAGGACTCGGTGCCGAAGCAGGCGTTGATGCGGCAATGCCGGGGCACGTTGTAGGTGCTGCTGCAGTGGCCGCACTTGGTGCAGGGCTGCACCTCCAGGGCCCGGCCGGTGCGCATCTTGTTGGGATACTCGGCGTCGGCGAAGATACGCCGGTTCATCCCGATGAGGTCGCACTTGCCCTCTCTGATGGCGTCGTCGCCGGTGGGGACGTCGAAGCCGCACACCGACATCACCGGGATCTTCACCACCTGCTTGATGGCGGCGGCCAGAGGCAGGTTGCAGCGGGCCCCGTAGTGGCTCCAGTCCATCTCCTTGGGGAATTCGCTCAAGGGGATGTGAGGCTCGGGATAGAAGAGGGTGTCGCTCAGATACGAGCCCTGGTGCATGCCCACCCAGTGCGAGCGGACATGCAGGGAGTCGACCCCGGCCTTCTCGAGGATCATAGCCAGGGTCTTGTTCTCGTCGAGCGTGAGTCCGGCGTCTCCCACCCCGAACTCGATGCCGTTGATGAAGGCCTGGATGGCGAAGTCCGGACCCACCCTCTTGCGCACCGCGGCGATGGTCTCGAGCAGAAAACGGGTGCGGTTCTCCCAGTTCTGGGCTCCGTATTCGTCGTCGCGCCGGTTCCAGAAACGGGAGATGAAGGTGTCGAACAGATGGTCGGCGCCGGCGTGGATCTCCACGCCGTCGAAGCCGCAGTCGGCCAGGCGCCCGGCGGCCGCGGCGTAGTGGTCGACCAGCCACTCGATGTCCTCTTTGCTCAGCTGTTCGGGCGGCTCCTCTTCGTGCACGTCGAAGATGGAGGGGAACGTCACCGGAGAGGCCGCCACTCGGCGGGCGATGGTGTGGTAGATGCCGCCCCAGGGGCCGCGATGGTAGAACTGCATGAAGCAGGGGATGCCCCCGGCGTGGATGGTCTTGGCTAGTTCCTCGATGTCTTTGAGGTACTTGTCGTTGTCCACCCGCAGCCGGCGGTCGCCCTCATCGGCCAGCGGCCACTCCATGGCCGGCGTCTCCACGATGATGAGACCGACGCCGCCTTTGGCCACCGCGCCGTAGAAGGCCTTGGCCAGAGGGCCGAACCTGCGGTCGCCCGAGTCGAACAGGTAGGTCTGGGCGGCCGTCTTGACGATGCGGTTCTGTAGCTGCACCTTGCCGATCTTGATCGGCGAATAGATGTGCTCGTACATGGGCTTTGCCATCTAGGGCCTCCTCAGGGAATAGACTGGTACATGATAGTCGAGTCGAGGGCTCCAGGAACACCCGGATAAGACCGGCCGGGCTCTTGACTGCGCAAGAGCCCGGCCGCCTTGTCGTCTCGTGGCCTCTACGGTGCCGACGGACCCCCCATCCGTGCCCGGTATCGCCGCTACGTGAGCGGGATGTCTCCCAGGTTGATGTCGACCTCCCTGGTATCCAGACCGGGGAAGCTCAAGGTCTTGCCGGCATAAGTGAGTTCCAGGTCGTAGACGCCGCCGTCGATCCCTTCGAACCAAAAGTCACCGTAGGCATCGGTCTCGGTGGCGCGGGTGGCGCCGTCGGCCGCCTTCAGCGTGGCCTTGGCCCCGATGACCACCTCTTCTTCGACGGGGTCGTACAGAGTGCCGGCGATGAACTTCTTGGGAAGGTTGAGGTAGTAGACCCGGGGCTTCACCTCGTCCTTGAGCTCAGGCATCCACACCTCGGCCTTGGCGATGATCTCCTTGGCCTCGGGGTCGTCCTCGTCGTACATCTTGATGGCGAGGGTGGGGCAGGCGTCGGCGCAGCGCGGCTCCGACCAGCCGTCGTCGAGCAGATGGGCGCAGCCCGTGCACTTCTGGGCCAGGTTGAGGTCGTCGTTGAAGAAGATCACGTCGTACGGGCAGACGTCCACGCAGGCGCGGCAGCCCGTGCACTTGACCGGGTCGATGATGACCAGGCCGTCTTCCCGCTTGTAGAGGGCGCCCTCCACCTTGCAGGCCTCCATGCAGGGGGCGTTGTCGCAGTGCATGCACAGGTGCGGGCGGTACGCCACCTTCACCTTGGGCACGGTGCCCCGGACCCGCTCGGTGAGCTTGAGCCAGAATTGGCCGACCTCCGGCTGGGGCTTGGCGATGGGGCTCCAGTCGTTGCCGACGTGCTCGTCCTTGCAGACCACCTGGCAGGAGTAGCAGCCGTTGCACTTGCCGATATCGATGACCATCACTCGCTTGCCCATCTCTACCTCCCCTCCTCGATCCAGCCGTTGAAGCGCAGACCGGAGGCCGGGTCGTATTCGCGGGCGAAGGCTTCGGGATAGTCTCTCATCCACTCCTCCATCTGCCCCATGGTCACTTTCTCCACTTCCACCAGGTAGCCGCTGGTGGCCTGGCCGGCGGCATGCTTGGAGGTGAGCCCTTCCGGCGCGATGACGTTGATGGCGCCGCCGCGGTCCAGGCTGTAAGGGATGATGAAGTCCGCGCGGGCTCCATGGTCCACCGAGAGCACTCCCGGCATGATGCGTTCCCACACCAGCGCCCCGCACAGCACGGCACCGCGCTCGTTGTAGACCTTGACGATGTCACCGTTCTTGATGCCCCTGGGCTCGGCCACACTCGGGTGCATCCAGCAAGGCTCGTACATGTAGCCGTCGAAGCCCTTGACCTTGCCGGTGACGGCCTCCCGGGTCCAGGGGATGTCGTCACACTGGGCGTGGGTGCGCCAGCGCCCGTGGTTGGACATGAGCAGCAGCGGGTAGGCGAGAGCCCTCTTGCTGGTGATGCGCTCGTCGTGAGTGATGCCCTTCTCGATCCACTTGGGGATGGGCGGGCGCTCTTCGTCGGTGGGGAAGGCCTTCTCCAGGCTCTCCGACCAGAACTCGAGTTTGCCGGTGGGAGTGGGGATGGGGTTGGCCACCGGATCCTTCCAGAAGTTGTACAGACCGGCCGGCCACTTCTCCCAGTCGGGAGCCACGGGGAGCACGCAGTACTGCTTCTCTTTGAACTCGTCCCAGGGGACCACCGTGTTGAACTTCATGCCCTCGTACGTGCCCCGGATGAGCTCCTCCTCGGAGAAGCCGTCGGTGACCTGGTCGAGCACGCCCAGCTTCTCGGCCACGGCGCACACCGCCTCGTAGTCGCTGCGCGACTCGCCGACCGGTTCCACCGCCCGGTTCATGAGGACCACGCTCTGGAAGCTGTCACCTTCCCGGATGCAGGGCGAGATGTCGTTGACTTCCAGGGTTGTATTGGTGGGCAGGATGATGTCGGCCGAGAGGACGTCGTTCTCCAGCCAGGGATGCTGGGCCACGATGCACTCGATCTTGGGGTCGCGCATGGCTTCCATCACATCGTTGCCGCAGTTCCAGCAGGTCACCCGGCAGGGGGTGTCGGTCCACATCATGTGGATCTCGGTGCCGCCCTTCTCCTTCTCGATGGGGTAGGTGTACTTCTTGTACTGGTCGGAGGTGGGCTCTTCGTGGCCGCCTGTGCCCCAGAAGTCCACTGTGCCCTTCTTGATGGCCTCTTCGATCATGGTCTTGGGGATCATCTGCTTGCCCCACGCGGTGGGCGTGCCCCGATGCGGCTTGAGCAGCCGCTCGCCGTAGGGGGTGGACATGAGGTTCCCGAACGGTCCCATGTGATCGGCGCCACCGGTGATGATGTTCTTGGGCATGCCGGTGTAGGCGATCTGCGCCTGGTGGACACCCGGCTTGCCCAGGCCCTGCATACCCAGGAGCACGCACTCGAGCCGGGCCGGTTCGTGGGAGTAGGGGCCACGGGCCATGCCGCCGCCGAAGTAGTGTCCGATGGTGACGGTCTTCTTGGCCCAGTCACGCGCCAGGGCCTTGATGGTCCAGACGGGTACGCCACATTTGGGTGAGGCCCACTGAGGCGTCTTGGGCACCCCGTCTTCCTCGCCCAGCACATAGGCTTTGATCTTGTCGAAGCCCACGGTGTGGGTGTCCACGTACTCCTTGTCGTAGGTGCCCTCGGTGATCCACATGTAGATGATGGCGAGCTGGAGGGCGGCGTCGGTGTTGGGGAGGATGGGGATCCACTTGTCGGCGTGGACGGCGGCTGCATAGTTGAGGTCGGGGTTGATGTAGATCTGCTTGAGCCCGATCTCATTCCAGAAGTAGAGCAGCCGGCTGGCGAACTGGCCGCGGAAGCCCCAGGTGGTGGTCTCGGGGTCGCCGCCCCACACCACCACCATGTCGCTGTTCTCGGTGATGTCTTTGACGATGTTGTCGTTGGGCGCCATCATCCCGATGAAGCCCTTGCCCCATACGTGCTTGGAACCCCAGTACCAACCCTCCCAGCTGTCGGGGTTGCGCACCTGCTGGGTGAAGCCGCCCATCTTGTCGAGCAGCAGGGTGGAGCAGCCGTGGGGGGCGTGCACCATCTTGCACTCGCCGTGGCCGTCGCCCTGCACCAGGATGGCCAGCGGCCCGTATTCCTTGTGGATGCGCCTGATCTCGTCGGCGATGAGCTGCGCCGCTTCGTCCCAGGAGATGCGCACGTACTTGCTCTTGCCCCGGTTCTGCGGGTTGCGCTCTCCCTTGGGGTCCCAGTCCACTCGCTTGAGGGGATACTTGATGCGGTTGGGGGAGTAGGTGCGTTTCTTGTAGGCCAGGCTCCAGGGTGCGGGCACGGCCTTGAAGATGGGCTCCAGGGTCTTGCCGTTCTTGGTGATCTTCCAGGGGTTGAACGTCTCGGGGTCGTACGCGGAGTCCCAATGGAGGGGCCGTATCCGGACGACCTTGCCGTCTTTGACATCGACCGCGCAGGGGCAGGCCCCGAAGATGCCGCCGCTGAGCCCCAGAGCCTTGTGGACCGTCTTGTCGGCTCCGGTCGCCTTCGCTGTGGGCGGCTTGTGCTTGTCTACTGCCATCCGGCGTCCCTCCTCAGTCGCACGAGTGTGAGTGTCCAGCTCTCGACAGATGCCGTAGGCCCGCAGGCCTTGTTCGCTTTGCCAGGGTACGGATCAGTATGCTCCATAGTAATGGGCGACGCGAGCGCCGGCGGTGTTTCCCGGCAACTTTTCATGGCTGGCCCGAGCCATGACCAGCACGTATAGATGCTGGTCTGGGGAGGAACGCGGCCACGATGGCCCCCAGCGTGAAGACGCCCGCCGCGAGGAGATAGGTGGGGGCGAGCGACGAGAACGCGTCCTCCAGCGCTCCCCCCACGTAGGGTCCGGTGGCTTGGCCGATCCCCAGGAAGACGGTGACGAAACCCAGCGAGGCAGAAGCCAGCCGGACGCCGTAGCGGTCGGCGCAGGCGGCGCCCATGAGGCTGGGCATGCTGAGCGCACAGAAGCCGAACACCCAGGAGGCGAACACAAGCGCCGCCACGCTCGGCCAGAGGGCGAAAACCAGCGCGCAGAGAGCCTGCAGGGCGAAGGTGACGGCGATGGTGGGGCCGCGGCCGACCCGGTCGGAGACGCCTCCCCAGAACACGCCGGCAAGGGTGCCGGAGATGCCCACGAGCAGGAAGAGGATGCCGGCCGCGTGGCTGCTGTAGTCGAGGTCGCTGATGAGGCGTTTCTGGAAGAACGTGAAGAACATGAGGAAGGCGAACCCATAGAGGAAGTAGGTCAGGCCCAGGTGCCAGGCGTGCCGGGAGCGGGAGATGCCCCGTATGTCAAGGCGCATGGAGCGGCGGGGTGCGGGCGGGGACGGCGGCGGCGGGGCGGCCTGGGCGGCGGCGGCCGCGGCCGCCGCCGCCCGCGCCGCCCCGCCGCCGCCCCCCCCCCC
>CAYNPL010000009.1:0-21615 GCA_964399135.1 uncultured Gaiellales bacterium | reverse complement strand
GATGCGCCTCCAAAAACGCCAACGCCAACCGATTATCCTCCCTCGCCCAAGCAGGCTCCCCGTTCAACAACACCCGAACCTCGGGGGGCCGGGGGGGGGGGGGCGGCGGGGGGGGCGGCGGCCGCGGCCGCCGCCCCCCGCCCGGCGGGGAGGACCGACCGTGGCTCGGCCGGCGCCTCCCGCGGGCGGTCGCGCATGGCGATATAGGTGATCACGGTCATGGCTGTGGTGGCCGCGGCGAAGAGGTACCAGGCCAGACGCCAGCCCTCCTCCCCGCCGTTTGCGATAAGGGCGGGGACGATGGGACCCGCGACCACAAGAGCGAAGGAAGACCCGGCGGGGACGATGCCGGTGGCCACCCCGTGCCGGCGTTCATGAAACCAAGCGGCCATCACGGCGATGCAGGGGGCAAGCACCATGCCGTTGCCCATGCCTGTGAGGAGGCGGGCCGCCGACGCGGCTGCCAGACCGTTGGAGATACCGGTGAGGAACATGCCGAGGGCGGTTACGGCCAGGCCGGCCGTCACGACCGCCCGGGGCCCGAAACGGGAGGCCAGCATGCCGCCGACGAGGGCCATCACGGTGTATCCAGCCTGGTTCCAGGAGGCGAGCGAGCCGGCCTGGGCGCTGGTCAGCCCCAGGGCGTCCTGCATGGAGGGCAGCACGGCGCTGTAGCCGAAGCGGCCGAGCCCGATGGCGGCGAAGACGGCGAAGAAGGCGGTGGTGGCCACCACCCAGCGGTAGTGGGGGGCGCCGGTCAGACGCACGGGGCGGTGGTGGGGGCAGAGCGGACGGTCATCGGAAGGGCCTGCGGTCCACGGGTAGAGCAGGCAGGGGCCGGGTGGGGACCGAACCGGCCCGGCCGCCCGAGCCGTGCAGGGCGAGGGCGACGGCGCCTCCCACGAAGAACGTGACCCCTGAGAAAAGGTACGAGGGCCCCAACGAGGCGTAGGCGTCGTTCATCGCCCCTCCGATGAGCGGGCCCACGGTCTGTCCCACCCCCACCAGGATGGTGATGAGGCCGAGGGCGGCCGGCGCCAGCATGGGGCCGAAGCGATCCGCGCAGGCAGCCCCCATCAGCCCGGGGAATATCGGACCGGTGGAGCCGAAGAGAACGGCGGAGATGACCAGGGTCGCCATGGTGGGGCGGACGGCGAAGAGGATGGCCGCAAAGCCGGAAAGGAAAAGGGTGAGCGCTATCGTCTGCCGTCGCCCGAAGCGGTCGGAGACACTTCCCCAGAGCATGCCCCCCGCCAGTCCTGCCGCTCCCAGCACCATGAAGAGATAGCCGGCGGTCTCCCCGCTGTAGCCGAGGTCGGTGGTCAGCCGTTTCTGAAAGAAGGTGAAGTAGAGGAGAAAAGCCACTCCAAACAGGAAGTAGACCAGACCGAGGTGCCAAGCATAGCCTGAGCGGAGGACGGTCCTCACTCCGGGGGTGTTGGCCCGCAACCAGGCCCTGATGGCCGGGGGGGCGTTCTTATCGAAGGCAAGGGAGTCGGCGCGGGACGGCGCTCCTTTGGGCCGGTCGCGCTGGACGATGGCATTCGCCAGGGCCGTGGCCGCGGTGACCGCGGCGAAGAAGTACCAGGCCAACCGCCAGCCTTCGTCGCCTCCCGCGGCGATGAGTCGCGGCACCACCGGGCCCACCAGGATCATGGCCAGTGAAGAACCGGTGGGCACGATGGTGGAGGCCAGACCCAACTGGCGCACGCGGAACCACGAAGCCATGAGGGCGATGGAGGGGACGAACATCATGCCGTTGCCCATACCGGTCAGGAGACGGGCGGCGGAGGCGCCGCCCAAGCTGTCCGACACCCCGGTGAGGAGCATCCCGAGGGCCGATATGGCCAGTCCGGCGGTGATCACGCGGCGCGCTCCCCATCTGGCGGCGATCACGCCACCCGCGGCTGCCATGGCGGTGTAGCCGAGCAGGTTCCAGGAGGCGAGGGAGCCGGCGGCGGCGCTGCTGATGCCGAGCGCCTGCTGCATGGCCGGCAGCACGGCGCTGTAGCCGAAGCGGCCGAATCCCAGCCCGGCGAACACCCCCATGAAGGCCATGCCCAGCACGACCCAGCGGTAGGGGTGTTCGGGGGTGGCGCGCATCGGCTAGATGTTCATCCCGCCGTCGGCCATGAACACGCTGCCCGTGGAGAAACTGCTCTGGTCCGAGGCGAGGAACAGAACCATCCGCGCCACCTCTTCGGCCTTGCCGTGCCGGCCTAAGGGGATGATGTGGTTGAGGAACTCGGTCCCGTCCTGACCCACCACCGCGGTGAGCTGCTCCTCGATCTTGGTCTGGAACTCGTTCTCGATGGGACCGGGAGCGAAGACGTTCACCCGGATGTTGCGGGGGGCCGCCTCCTTGGCCACCACCCGGGCCAGACCGATAAGGGCGTGCTTTGAGGCCGCGTAAGCACAGACACCCGGGTCGGCCCTGGTGCCCATGATGCTGGAGGTGATGATGATGCTGCCCCCGTCGTTCATGCGGGGCAAGCCGTACTTGCAGGCGAGGAACGAGCCCCGGACGTTGGTGGCGATGACGGCATCGAAAACATCCTCTGGATACTCGGTCACCGGCTTGATCACTCCGGAGATACCGGCATGGCTGAAGATCACGTCGATCGGGCCCCACAGGTTGACGGCCCGGTCCAGGTAGGCTCTGGTCTGAGCCGCATCGGCTACATCGGCAGCGAAGGTCTCCACGAAGCCGGTGGCCGCATCCAACGAGGCCGCCGCCCGCTGCAGGCTCTCCGAATTCCTGCCCACCAAGAGCACGCGGCCGCCCTCCGCCACCAGCGCGGCGGCGCCGGCCAGACCGATGCTGCCCGCCCCGCCGGTCACGACGCAGACTTTGCCGTCCATGATGCCCATGAATCCCCCCTATCCGTTGATCTCGGCGCCCCACCCTCAAGAAGCCGCGGATATCACCTTGGCGCGCGTTCGGCCGCCGTTCTCGCTTGTGCGGCCATGATACAGCCCTTGACTCGCCCTCATCCCTGGGTTAAGTTAACTGAGATTAACCATGCGGACAAGCTGGGAGAGACAATGGGCGACAGAATATGCGACAGACTGGGGATCACCTACCCCATCCTCCAGGGGCCGATGGCGTGGGCCTCAGACAGCAACCTTGCCGCTGCTGTGTCCAACGCTGGAGGGCTGGGGTCCCTGGGGATCGGGACCGCTCCCCCAGACGTGGGCCGGGTGGAGGTCAGAAAGATCAAGGCCCTGACCGACCGGCCCTTCGGGTACAACGTGTACGCTTTTCTCCCCCACGTGACGGCGGTGTGCGACATGCTGGTGGAAGAGGAGGTAGCGGTGGCCGAGATCGGCGCCATGCCCGGCGATTTCGGCGTGCTGCCCGGCCACGTGGCCAAGCTCAAAGCGGCGGGCATCGTCGTGATCGGCAAGGCGGCGACGGTAGCGGAGGCCGTCGCGTACGAGCGGGCCGGGGTCGACTTCGTCGCCATCAAGGGCGCGGATGGGGGCGGGCACATCTTCGGATTCACCGGCACCTTCTCCCTGCTTCCACAGGTGGTGGACGCCGTCTCGGTGCCCGTCATCAACGGGGGCGGGGTCGCGGACGGCCGAGGTATGGCGGCGTCGTTGGTCATGGGTGCGGCCGCGGTGGAGATCGGGAGCAGGTTCCTGTTGGCCGAGGAATGCCCGGTGCATCAGAACTACAAGAACGCCATCCTGCGGGCCCGAGAGGGGGAGACGGTGGTCACCGGTGTCATCTGCGGCGACGCGGTGAGGCAGCTGCCGAACAGCCTATCGCAAAGGCTGCTTAAGGCCGAGCGGGAATGCACGGTCGAAGAGGCCATCCGCACCATCCAGACGATGGGCACCGACTCACTGCGGAAGGCGGCCGTCGACGGCGATATCGAGAACGGCTGTGTCACCGTGGGCCAGGCCTTGGGGCTGCTGAACAAGACGCAGACCGCCAAGGAGATCGTGGAAGAGCTGGTCGCGGATTGCAGCGCCCTCCTGCGGGGCGCTCCTTATCTTCTCTAGCCCCGAGGGCGGCGGGAGGTGGGGGCGGCGGTACCCGGTCGCAGCAGAAGTTGCCTATCGGAACAGGGTCAAGACCGGGCTTTTGTCGAGATGTCCCTCAGGATGCCCTCGAGTATCCTTTGGGAGATCCCATCGGTGATGAACTCATCGACGCCCTGGAGCATGGCCACGTTCTCCATCCAGGTGAGCCCCATCAGGTTCCAGGCGACGACCAGGATGTCGATATCCTCACGGATGCTGCCTTGGCGCTGCCCCTCTTCGATGATGGCGACGAACTTCTGGAGCGTCTCTCTCTGGCGCCGGCCCATCTGCTGCTTGAGGTCCGAGCGGGGCGAGGCCGCGACGAACTCGAAGAACGGGGCTACCACGCCCTCGTAATCTCGCGCCACCGTCGACACGTGACTCGCGTCGATCTCTCGGAGGCGTTCGAGCGCGTCGGGGTTGGAGGAAGAATCGAGCCAGGACGCGACGCGTCGCTGAAGCTGGTCCAGGGCTGCGTCGAGTATCTCCGCCCGGCTGTCGAAGTGCTTGTACAGAGCGGGACCAGAGATGCCGACCTCGTTGGCGATGCGGGCCATGGTTGCTCCCTGCACGCCGTACTCGCCGACGACCTTCAGCGCGGCCTCGGCGATCTCTACCCGTCTCTCCTCCCGGCTCTTTCTCATGGGGCCCATGATACCGCCCTTGACTTCGCCCGCGTCTTGGGCTAAGTTAACATAGATTAACTAAGACGTCCACAGGCCGGAGGAATGAAGTGGCTAAGACCCGGATACTGGTGGCCAACGTCGCCGCCACTGAAGAAGACAGCGAGATGGGCCATATCTTCAAGACGGTGGCCGTGGAGATGTGGAAGCGGAGCTTCAAGCCCGCCATGTCCCCGGATACTGAGCTGACCTTCCGTTTTCCCCGCCGCGGCTTGGTGAATCTGGAGGCCCAACCCTACAGCTACCTGCACACTCTCGCCGACAGCGAGATCCTGTACATGATCATGCAGGCCGAGCGCGAGGGGTTCGACGCCGCCCTCATCGCCTGCTTCCACGACCCCAGTCTGCTCGCCGCCCGGCAGGCGGTGGACATCCCCGTGGTGGGCTTCGGCGAATCCTCCATGCTTCTGGCCTTGACCATGGGGCGCAGGTTCGGGTTGTACTGCCCGTCGCCGCTGGGGGTCCCCGACTTCGAAGACCGGGTGGCCCTCTACGGCCTCAAGGAACGGTGTGTGGGAGTGGTGCCCGGCTATCTGCCTGCCGCCGAGCAGGAAGCGGCCATGGTGGACGCCCATGACGCCATCGAGGAGTTCATCTCGGTCGCCCGAGAGCTGATCGCGCGGGGCGCCGAGGTCGTCATCCCCGGTTGCGGCTTGATCGCGCCGTGCGTGCGTTTCGCGCCCGGTTGCGCGCTCGAGTTCCCGTCAGGGGTCACGGAGGTGGACGGGGTGCCGATCATGGACATCTACGGAGCCACGGTCAAGATGGCCGAGACTCTGGTCGCCCTCAAGCGGGCGGGCTCTCCCTGGATCAGCCGCAAGGTGGCGTTCGCCCGGCCCTCTCCCGAAGCGCTGGAAGGCGCCCGCTCGGTGCTTGAGTACACCGGCCCAGGCTTCTGGGATTGCAGATAGGGGCTTGAGGGATGACCACCGACTACCGCATCTCCGTTGATTGCGGCGGTACCTTCACTGACGGCATCCTTCTGAGCGACGCCCACGAGGTGTGGGCGGCGAAGGCCGACAGCACCCCCGCCGACCCCAAAGTGGGGGTGGTGGAGTGCGTTGCCAGACTCGCGGATCAGGTGGGGCTCGCCCTGCCGGCGCTGCTGGCCGCCACGCGGACCATCGTGCTGGGCACCACCCTGGCCACCAACATCGTGGCTACGCGGACGGGCGCCAAGACCGGGGCCATCACCACCAAGGGGTTCCGCGACCGGCTGTCCTTCCTGCACGTGGCCAAGTCCGACCTGGGGGGCGACCGCAAAGCGACCGCAGCCGAGCTGTTCAGCTTCAGGAGCGACTACCCGCGGCCGCTGGCACCCCGGCACCTGGTGACCGAGGTCGAGGAGCGGTTGAACTTCAAAGGGGAGGTGCTCATCCCGCTCAGTGACGATGACGTCCGGCACGCGGTGGCCTACCTCAAGAAGAAGGGGGTGGAGGCCATCGCGGTCAACCTGCTCTTCTCCCATCTGAACCCCTCCCATGAGTTGCGGGTGGAGCAGATCATCGCGGAAGAGTATCCGGAGGCGCACGTCGCGCTGTCGTCGCGGGTACTGCCGGTCGTAGGAGAGGTCGGCCGCTGGAGCACCACCATGTTCAGCGCCTATGTGGCTCCCAAGACGACCGAGTTCGTCAGAGGGATCAGCGCGCTGCTCGCCGCCGAGGGCTTTGCGGGGTCTCTCGCCTTCATTCAGAGCAACGGCGGGGTGGCGACGGGCGAGGTGGTGTGTGAGAACCCGGCGGCGCTGCTTGTCTCAGGGCCGGCGGCTGGGCCCGCGTTGGGAGTGAGTCTCGGCGCGGCGCGCGGGGTCAAGGACCTGGTGACGGTCGACATGGGCGGCACCAGCTTCGACATCTCCATTATCCCCGACGGCCAGGTGAATGTCAGCTCCAAGAAGATCATCGACGGCAAGAAGTTCGCTCTTCCCACCGTGGACGTGAACGCGGTGGGCGCCGGGGGCGGTAGTATCGCCTCTATCGACCTGAGCGGCCGCTTGGAGGTGGGTCCTGCCAGCGCGGGGGCGGTCCCCGGCCCGGCCTGCTACGGGCTGGGCGGCACAGAGCCGACCGTCACCGACGCCAATCTGGTGCTGGGCTATCTCAACCCCGACTACTTCTTGGGTGGTGCTCGCCGGCTCCGCAAGGACCTGGCCGAGGCGGCCGTCAAGACCAGGATCGCGGATCCGCTGGGGCTGTCTGTACCTGAGGCGGCTGCGGCTATACATGACGTGGTGAACGCCAAGATGGCCGGGGCGATCGTGATCATGTTCAGCCAACGCGGCTGCGACCCCCGCGACTTCACCCTCATCGCGGCCGGTGGCGCGGCGCCCCTCCACGTTGCCCGCCTCGCCCGCGAAAGCGGCATGAAGCACTTCATCTGCCCGCGGATGGCCCCTGTCTTCTGCGCCTTCGGGATGATGTATGCCGATCTCAAGCACAACTACACCCGGCCATACACGGCACGGGCGGAAGCCGCCGACGTGGAGCGCATCAACGCCTTGTTCGCGGAGATGGAGGCCGACGCCCGCCGGACCCTGGAACGTGAGGGCGCGGCGCCGGGTGACGTCAGTATCGAGCGGTCGATGGACATCCACTATTACGGGCAGGTGCGGGAGCAGAACGCGGTGGTGCCCGACGGCCCCCTGACTGCCGAGACGCTGGCCGTCACGGTCGACCGCTTTCACGACAAGCATCGCCGGGTCATCGGCTACTCGGAACCCGGTTACCCGACCGTGATCGTGCGGCTTCATCTGGCCGGAGTGGCTAAGATCGTGCCGCCGCCGCCGCGGGAGATACCGCCCGGCAGCGGGGACCTCGCCGGCGCCCTCAAGGAGCGGCGGCCGGCGTATTTCGAGGAGAACGGCGGCTTCACCGAGGTGCCGGTCTACGACGGCGAGAGGTTCGGAGCCGGGGACGTCGTCAGCGGCCCCTGCATCATCGAGGAGCGCATGACCACCCTGGTGCTTCCTCCCGGCGAGACGGTGACCGTCGATCGTGACGGCAGTTACACGACCATCGGCAGCCTTCCGGGAAAGGGTGAGTGAGATAGTGGACCCGACCACGCTCTCGGTGGTATGGAACCGGCTGGAGAGCCTGCTGGACGAGTCAGGGGAGAAGGTGCTTCATGCCACCCAATCCTACGTGTTGGCGTTGGTGCGCGATTTCGGGCTGTGCTGGCTCGACCCTCGAGGCGAGATCGTGGTGGCCGCCGCCTATATCGCCCGGCACATCTTCGCCGCCGGCCACGCCGCCGGCAAGATGATCGAACCCTTCGAGGGGGACTTTTCCCCGGGGGACCTCATCATCGGCAACGACCCCTACCTGGTGCAGAGCGGCCACCTGTCCGACTGGGCCTTTCTGCGTCCCGTCTTCTACGACGGCGAGCTGTTCGGCTTCTTTCAATTCCGCGGCCACATGGCCGACACCGGCGGCTTCCTGCCGGGAGGCTATGGTCCCAAGGCCTACGACATCATCGCCGAAGGGCTCAACCTCCCGCCGCTCAAGGTGATCAAAGGCGGCGTGGTCGACAAGGATCTGTGGGCGCTGGTCTGTCGCAACGTGCGCAACTCCAAGCAGGTGGACATGGACACCATGCTCATCAACGGGGCTCTCGCCCAGGCGGAGCAGCAGGTGGTGAAGCTCGTCGACAAGTACGGCCCGGAGACGGTGAAGGGCTGCATGCGCGAGATCTTGGCTGCCGGCGAACGGGCGGCAAGGGCTGAGATTGCCGCGATGCCGGACGGCACGTACCACGGCGAATCCGCCGGCGACTGGGACGGCATGACCGACAAGCCGGTGTGGGTGCGGGTGGACATGACGGTGAAGGGGGACGAGCTGACCTTCGACTTCCACGGCAGCGACCCACAAGTGACCTTCGTCAACAGCCCGCTGGGCAACACCATCTCCATCTGCATGGAGTCCTTCTACGCCTTCATCGACCCCACGGCGCCCAAGAACCAGGGTAGCTTCAAGCCGGTGCGCGTCATCGCGCCGCTGGGCACCGTGGTGAACCCGAAGTACCCGGCAACGGTCGGCGCCGGCCAGATCAGCGTGGGCGAGCCCATCATGGAGGCCTGCAAGATCGCCCTGGCCCAGGCTCTGCCCGAGAGGGCGACCGGCGGTTTTTCGCGCCACGCCTGTCCCATCAACGTAGGCATGGACCTGGACGAGATCGACCCGCGTACGGGATCTGTGAAGCAGTACATGGCGGAGACGTTCGCGTCCGACGGCAGCGGGGGGGCCATGAAGGGCTTCGACGGCTGGCCCGGAGTGGGGCCGGGATCCTTCTTGGGCAGTTTCGTGCGGCCGGACATCGAGCACTTCGAGTCCGAGGTGCCCTTCCGAGTGATGCGGTACGAGTTCATGACCGACGCCGAAGGCGCCGGCGAGTACCGGGGTGGGCCGGGTATCTTCGTGGAGATGGTCTCCGACGTGAAGCCGGGGCACCCGTCCTTCCTCATGACCGGCAACTGCGACGGAGCGGTGGTCCCGGCGATGGGTTCCACCGGCGTGCCGCTGGCCAAGCTGGAGATGTGGATCGAAAGCCCTGACGGAAGCAGCCGCGTGCTGCGCACCATGTCTAACGAGCCGGTGTTCCCGCATGAGGTGGTGCTGGCGAAGGCTCCGGGCGGAGGCGGCTGGGGCGATCCCCTCGATCGGGATCCACGCAAGGTGTGGGAGGACGTGGTCGACGGGCTCATCTCCCCCGGCCGCGCCCGCGATGTCTACGGCGTCGTGGTCGGACCTGAAGGGCGCCCGGTGGATGAACTGGAACTGGACGAAGCGGCGACCGCGAAGCTGCGGGAGGAGCGTAAGGCGGCCGCCCCGAGCGTACGCCCGGCCTAGGAAGGAGCGCATGGGATGAACCACTCCAAGAAGTTCGACGTGGACGTCCTCGTCTGCGGCGGTGGCGTCGCCGGGGCCGCGGCCGGCGTGGCCGCCGCCCGAGGCGGGGCCAGGACCCTGCTGGTGGAGAGTAGAGAGTCGCTCGGCGGCCTCTGCACCAACGGCTACATCAGCGGCATTGCCGGATTGGTCGAGGGCCTCTGCGAGGAGTGGATCGACCGGCTGGCCGCCAAGGGGGCCGCGCTCAAACGGCCCCATCTGCCGGTCATCGAGCCCGAGGTGGGCAAGATAGAGCTCGAACAGATGTTGCTCCAAGCCGGCTGCCGCATCCTGTACGGCGTGCACGTGGCCGACGCCGTGGTCGAAGACGGCAGGGTCACCTCGGTCATCGCCTATGGCAAGAGCGGCAAGATGGAGATCCGGGCCAAGGTGTTCGTCGACTGCACCGGCGACGCCGACCTAGCCTTCGCGGCGGGCGTGCCGTGCGAGGTGGGCAACGCCGAGTACTGCGGCCTCAACCAGTCGGTGACCATGGGTTTTCGGCTCTCCTACGTGAACGTCAAGAAGTACGAAGAGGCCGAGGCGGCTTTCCAGAGGGACCAACAGCTCGAGACGCGGGTCCAACTGGTGGTGGCCAAGGAACACGAGGCCATCGCCAACGGCGACCTACCCTGGCTGATCGTGCCCGGCCTGCTGGTCTACCCTGTCCCGGGCGGCGACCCCGAATGCTGCGACGTCACCTTGGACGCCACGCAGACCTACTTCTGCCGCAACGACGACGTGGAGGACCTCACCCGCCAGATCGTCGACCAGCACCGGCAAGTGCAGTGGTTCGCGGCCTTCCTCAAGAAGTACGTGCCCGGCTTCGAGAAGTCGGCCATCTCCGCCGTCGCCAGCATGAACGGCGTGCGCGACTCCCGGCGGATCGTGGGCGAGTACATCTTCTCCGACGCCGACATGGCGCGGGGCGCCAAGTTCGCCGATGGTATCGCCCGCAATCCGGAGTTCTTCGACGCCCACCATCCCACCTGCGGGGACTACGTGGCGGTGCGGCACATCCACCTGCGCGAGCCGGTCGAGGGCGCCATCACCCGTCCGTCTCAGGACGACGAAAACTTCCGCATGCACCCGTTCGTCACGCCGGGAGGCTACGAAGCCCGGACCAACCCGCGCGACTGGGCCGAGGTGCCCTACCGCAGCCTGGTGGCGAGCAGAGTGAGCAACCTGCTGGCCGCCGGCCGGAACGTCTCGGCGGAGTTTCACGCGCTCGGTACCATACGGGTCATCGCCTGTTCCATGGTCATGGGCCAGGCCGCCGGCACGGCGGCCGCCCTCTGCGCCAAAGAGGGCATCGCGGCTCGCGACCTGGACGGGACCAGGGTCCGGCAGGCGTTGATAGAGCAGGGCGTGCCGCTGGACAAGGCCCCGGGAGGCATCTGGGAGAAGCTGCGTGACATGCCGGGACGCGTCGAGGTGGCCGGCGCCGATTTCGCCGTCATCGTCAACGAGGAGGGACAGAGCCGGACCTTCTAGCGAGTGGAGGGTTATGAACATGATCAAGATGATGATCCTGGCGCCCAGGCGCGCCGGCATGACCCACCCGGAGTTCCGGAAGTACGTCACCGAGGTCCACGGGCCCCTGGTCAGAAGCGTGACGGCGGTGGCTCAGGACATCCGCCACTACCACTACAACTTCCCTGTGCCGGGTGCGCTCGATACCGCGTTCGGCCACCCGTTGGCCGACCACTTGGACATCTGCACGGAGGCCACGTTCGACAGCGTCCAGGCCCACAGAGACAACCAGAAGCGTCCCGGCTACATGGAGATCCTGCGTCCTGACGAACACCGGTTCGCCGGCGAAGGTGCGGTCGTGCACTACACAAGAGAGTGGCCGGTGCTTCACGGGGAGCCGACTCTCAGACGCGTGTTCTACTACCGGCGGCGGGCTCCCGGCTACACGCGGGTGGAATTCCAGCAGCGCTGGCTTGAGGGCCTGCAATCCATCTTGACCGAGGACACCCGCCCGGCCGGCATCGCCGGCTACGTCCAGAACCACACGGTCAGCGAGACCGAGCACGAAGACGGCGACGATCCCAAGTACTTCGATGTCATCGATGAGTTCTTCCTGGAAGACCTTGGCGCCCTCGCTGCGCTCGGGCGCCACTCGGCTGTGGCTGCCGTCCGGGAGTTGGAGGCGTCCCTTCTCGATACCACCCGCACCCGGGCGTTCATCGCAGAGACGGTGATCAACATCCCCTGAGCGGCCCCAAACGCCTGCCCTCGATGCTGGCGGGACCGAACCGCACCACGCGGCTTCTATCTTCGGTCTCGGCTCGTTTCACGCCGGTCTTCTAAGGACGATGCGCTGTGATGCAGGATGTTACTATGCGACTCAGGTCGAGGACTTGATAATTCGTTCTAAGTCGTGATAGTTTGTGATCGGTCGCCTGCACGCGGGGAAAGGAAGGTCTGGGGATGGGGCGGACAAAGCCAAACGCTCGTCCGAAGATCGCGGACAAGACGGTGCTCAAGACCCTTGGCCAGTGCTCGTTCGCGCAAGGGGGGGAGATAGCGAGCGTCGACGTCAAGAACGGCAAGATCGTCCGCATCCGGCCACACCACCACGAAGAGCGCTACACCAAAGAGGAACTGGGCCAGTACAGACTGGAGAAGGACGGGGTGGTCTACGAGACGCCGCTCAAAGGTCTGCTCGCTCCGTTTCACCTTGCCTATAAGAAGCGGGTCTACTCCCCCAACCGCATCAAGTACCCGCTGAAGAGGGTCGATTGGGATCCAAAGGGCGCGCCTGGCTCCACCGGCCCGGGCGGCCGCAACGCTCAGAACCGGGGCAAGAGCAAGTTCGTCCGTATCAGCTGGGATGAAGCGGCCACCATCATCGCCGACGAGATCCGGCGGGTCAATGAGCAGTACGGGCCGCTGGCCATCTGCGCCCATGGTGACGGCCACGGCGAGACCAAGATGGTGCACGGGGTCCACGGGGTCATGATGGACCTTCTGGCCCTCACCGGCGGTTTCACCCAGGTGGTGCGGAACGCCGACAGCTGGGAAGGCTGGTACTGGGGCACCAAGCACGTGTGGGGCAACGGCGAGAACGGTCTGTGTCTGCCGGCCGACAACATCATGAACGACGTGACCCAGCACACGAACATGCTCATCCACATCGGGTCCGACCTCGAAACCACGCCCTGGGGTTTCGCCGGCCAGTTCCCCACCAACGTCCTCTACTACTGGACCAAGCTGGGCAAGAAGCAGATCTTCGTCTCGCCCGATCTCAACTATTCGGGCGCCGTCCATGCCGACAAGTGGATCCCCATCCTCCCCAACACCGATGCGGCGCTGCATCTGGCTATCGCCTACACCTGGATGGTGGAGGGGACGTACGACAAGGAGTACGTGGCCACTCACACCGTTGGCTTCGAGAAGTTCGCAGACTACGTACTCGGCCGCGAGGACGGAGTGCCGAAGACGCCGGAGTGGGCCTCCGCCAAGTGCGGGGTGCCCGAGTGGACCATCAAGGCCCTCGCTCAGGAATGGGCTCGGCAGGTGACGACGGTCATCCACTTCTACGGCGGCTCGTACGTCCGTGGCCCCTACTCGCATGAGCCCGCCCGCCTCGAGGCCTACCTCCTCGGCATGCAGGGGCTCGGCAGGCCCGGCGTCCACCAGTACTTCAAGATGGGCGGCGACGACCACTGGATGAACGACGGGCCCAAGACCAAGATCCAGTTGCCCGACATGCGCTTCCCGGCCGAGGAAAAGAAGCAGCAGAAGGGCGTGCTCTTCCCGGGGCAGGGCCAACTGTGGCCGTCCTCCAAGCAGATCATCCCCAAGACCCAGTTCTACGACGCCATCATGAGTGGCCACACCGAGAGTTCGGGCAGCACCATGTTCTTCGCCCCTCTCGAGGACCAGTTCCGCAAGGTGGTCTATCCGATCCCCAAGGAAGAAGGCGGCACGGAGATCCGGATGGTCTGGATGGACAACCCCTGCCGCACCACGTGCTGGAACGACGGCTTCAAGACGGTGGAAGCGCTGCGCAGCCCCAAGATCGAGACGCTTGTCGTCCAACACTTGTGGCTGGAGAACGACACCGTGCTCGCCGACATCATCCTCCCGGTGAACACCAAGCTCGAGGAGGAGGACATCATGCGCCTTTCGGCCGGGGGCCGGTCGGTGCACGGCGCCATCATCGAGAACCAGGCCATAGACCCGGTCGGCGAGTCCCTCAGCGACTTCCAGGCCGTGGGCGAGGTGGCGAAGAAGTTGGGTCTGTACGAAGAGTTCGCCGGTCCCCTCTCGTTCAGGGAGAAGATGAAGATCGGCTTTGAGAACATGCGGCTGCATGAGGTCATGAGCTGGGAGGAGTTCGAGGACAAGGAGTACTGGATCGCTCCGACCGACCCGGAGTGGGAGAAGGTGCCGCCGGGCCTCCGGCTCTTCTACGAAGACCCCGAGAAGAACCCGCTGGGTACGCCCAGCGGCAAGCTGGAGTTCTACTCGCAGCGGCTGGCGGACATCTTCCCCGACGATGACGTGCGCGGCCCCGTGGCCAAGTGGATCGAGAAGGACGAGTTCCACGACGAACGGTTGTCGAGCGAGCGGGCCAAGCAGTATCCGCTCCTCCTCATGACCAACCACGGGCGCTGGCGTATCCACGCCCAGAACGACGACATCCCGTGGACTCGCGAGATCTTCACCTGCAAGGTCAAGGGCTGGGACGGCTACATGTACGAGCCCATCTGGATCCACCCGAAAGACGCCGAAGCGCGGGGGATCAAGAACGGCGACATCGTCAAGATGTTCAACGAGCGCGGGGTCGTTCTCGGCGGTGCGCTGGTGTGGGAGCGGATCAGGCCGGGGGCGGTCTCGAGTGACCATGGGGCCCGGGCGGACATGATCTGCGTCGGCGGGCCGGACGGCAACATCGACCGGGGTGGCGCCAACAACCTCATCTCCCCGCTCAAAGGTATCTCCAAGAACTGCTGGGGCATGGCCACGAGTGGCTTCCTGGTCGAGGTGCAGAAGGTGACCATGGCCGAGATGGAAGCGTGGCGAGAGCGATATCCCGAAGCGTTCGCTCGGGACTACGACCCCGCCTATGGGCTCAAGTTCGAGGCCTGGGTGCTCGAGGAAGGAGAGGCCCGATGAAGGTCTTCGTCTTCGACCCGTCCATATGCAACGGGTGCTACTGCTGCCAGATAGCCTGCAAGGACGAGCACTGCGGCAACGATTGGACACCGTATGCCAAGCCCCAGCCCGAGACCGGCCAGTTCTGGCTCAAGCTCACTGAACACGTGCGGGGTACCGTTCCCAAGGTCAAGGTGCACTACGTCGCGACACTGTGCAATCACTGCGATGCCCCGGCGTGTCTGGATGCCTGCGAGGTCGACGGCGCCATCTACAAGCGCGAGGACGGCCTGGTGGTGATCGACCCTGAAGCATGCACAGGATGCACGAAGTGCGCCCTTGCCTGTCCTTACGGCGTCATCTACATGAACGATTCCCTCCACATCGCCCAGAAGTGCACCGGCTGCGCGCACCTCCTGGACGCCGGCTGGAAGGAGCCCCGCTGCGTGGACGCCTGCCCCACTGGGGCCTTGAAGTTCCTGGAGGAGTCGGACGCCGCCGGGATCATCGCCGGGGCAGAAGTCCTGGAGCCCGGCCGGGGACTCTCGCCCCGGGTCTACTACCGCAACCTGCCGAAGAAGTTCATCGCCGGGACCGTCTACGACCCGGTCAAGAAGGAGGTGATCAGGGGGGCAATCTGCACACTGGTGAGGCAGGACGACAGGGTAGACGAAGCTGCGGGATCGGGAGACAGCGGGCGGATGACGGTCCGGACCGACGGGTTCGGCGACTTCTGGTTCAACGATCTCGAGGCAGCGACCTACTCGCTCGAAATCGCCGCCGATGGCTTCGCCGCACGCTCTTTCGCCGGGCTGAACACCGAGCGGGACATCAATCTCGGGGACATCGCGCTGGTTCAAACCGGCCTGAGGGGCCATCACAGGAGGTGTACGAGCAGGTCTGTGATTCGTGATCGGTCTCCTTGTGCGGAGGACAGGCGAGCGGCTCGCCGACGCGGATGAACGATTTCTGGGGGCATCGAACACGCGCAGATTGGGGGAAAGCTGATGGGACCGCACGATGAGGGTTACCAAGAAGGCTCCGAGTCGATCAAGACCGACAAGAGCGAGGGCGGGGTCAGCCGCCGGGAGTTCCTGAGGGTCGCCGCTCTGACCGGGGGGGCCATCGGAGCAGCGGGGGGGTTCGGCGCGCTGCTCGCCGCCTGCGGAACCTCCACTGAAACAACGACTACGACGAGCATGGCCACCACCAGCACCGTGGCGCCCGAGTCGAGCACCACCGTGAGCAGCAGCGTGGAAACGGCCCGTCCTGTGAAGATCGGCTATGTCGTACCCATCACGGGTCCGCTTGCCTCCTTCTCTTCGGGTGCCAAGTGGGCGCAGAAGCACTTCGAGGACGCCATCGGCGACGGGATCGTCTTCGGCGACGGCAAGAAGCATCCGGTCGAGGTGGTGATGACAGATACCCAGTCCGACTCGAACCGGGCTGCGCAGGTCACCTCGGACATGATCCTCAACGAGAAGGTGGACCTCGTCTTCGCCTCCTGCACGCCGCCTACCGTCAATCCTGCCGGCGACGTGGCCGAGGCGATGAAGACCCCCTTCATCTCCAACTGGGCCGAGTGGCACGGGTTCATTCAGGGTCGCAAAGCGCCCGCCGAGGGTTTCCACTGGACGTACACCTACGCATTCGATGACGCTGATACGGCGATCAACTACATCGGGGTCTTCAACATGGCGCCCAACAACAAGACGGTGGGCCTGGTGTTGGCGAACGATGACGACGGCATCAGCTGGTCGAAGTTCGGGCCGCCCATCTTCGAGCAGGCCGGGTTCAAGGTCGTCATGACCGACCTCTACACTCCCGGCGCCGAGGACTTCACCCAACAGATCTCGGTCCTCAAGAAAGAAGGGTGCGACCTCATGGTCGCGGTCATGCTCACGCCCGACTTCACCAACTTCTGGACCCAAGCCCGGCAGCAGGCCTACGAGCCGGTCATCCCGTTCGGCCAGAAGGCCCTCATCTTCCCCGAGTCGGTGCAGGCGCTGGGCGAGAGCGGCCTCAACCTGTGCTGCTCGGGCACATGGACTCCGAGAAGTGAATTCAAGGACTCGCTCACCGGGATGACGTGCCAACAACTCGCCGAAGAATACGAGGCGTTCAGTGGCAACCAGTGGAGTGAGGCGATGATCATCCTCACCGGCTTCGAGTGGGCGGCCGACATTTTCAAGCGGCTGACCGACGTCGATGACAAGGAAGAGTATGTGTCGAGGATCAAAGAGACGAAGCTCCCCTGCATGCTCGGCACCATCGATTTCACGCTGCCCATCGAAGAGATGACCAAGCATCCCCATCCCAACGTCGCGGTGCCCCCGCAGGCCGCCGGCCAGTGGGTCAAGGCAGAGCCGGGCGATAAGTGGCCCATCGACAAGGTGCTGATCTACACCACCTCCCCGGACATCATCAAGGTGGAGGCTGAGCTTCAGCCCATGGTCTATTGACGCGGCCCCCCTCGCAGTGCGTGCCCTTCTGCCCGGCGATGCGGGCAGAAGGGCACGGGCGGGCGAAGGGACATGAACGACCCCGACACATCAAGCCCAGGAAGGCAGCGAAGATGGTCACAAGGGAACGACTAGCAGAGACTGTGGGCGCAGGAAATGTGACTGCCGACCCGGCCGTACTCGAGAGCTACGCTTCGGACCACAGTTTCGTCGGCAGGGTGCCACCCCGCTTTGTGGTCAAGGTGGACGGCCTGGACGCCGTCAAGAGGCTGGTGGCACTGGCGAAGGACACGGCGACCGGTCTGGTGCCGGTCAGCTCGGGCGGCCCGCACTTTCACGGCGACACCGTCCCCTCCACCGGGGACTCGGTGATAGTCGATCTGAGCGGCATGAAGAAGGTCGACCTCATCGACCCGTTCGAGCGGGTGGCCTCCATGATCGAGCCGGGGGTGACGTTCGGTGAACTCATCCCGGCGGTGGCGAAGCACGGTCTTCGCCTGAACATGCCTTTGCAGCCCCGGGCGACCAAGTCGGTGGTGGGCAGCATGCTCTCCCGGGAGCCGGTCATCATGCCTCACTACCACTGGGACATATCCGATCCCATCGGCTCCACGGAGGTGGTGTTCGGGACCGGCGACATGTTCCGCACCGGCGCCGCCGCCGGCCCGGGAGACATCTCGGAACAGCGCGAAGGTGGAGGCGTGCAGAAAGAGGCCGCCGGACCGTCGGCATCGTCGCTACACCGGATGCTTCAGGGGGCTCAGGGCACGTTAGGCATCGTCACCTGGGCCTCCGCTCGCTGTGAGCTGATCCCGGACAGAGAGCAGCCCTACTTCTTGGCGTCTAATGACGTGGCCAAGCTCTTGGAAGCCGCTCACTGGCTCATCCGCCTGCGTCTGGGGAACGAGCTCTTGATCCTCAACAAGGTGGATGCCGGCGCCCTCAGCACCACCGAAGATAGGGAGTATGCCAAGCTCGTGGCCGCGTTGCCGCAGTGGGTGCTCTTCTTCAACCTGGGGGCATACAAGTATTTCCCCGACATGCGGATGGAGGGGCTGATCCAAGACACCCGGGAGCTTCTGCAGCGGCTCAGCCTTGAGCCAGTGCAGAACGTCGGCGGCATCGGGGCGGGCGAGTTCCTGGAGACCGTCCGGAGACCGTCGGCGGAGCCGTACTGGAAGCTGCGCCGGGGCGGCGGGGTGCAGGACATCTTCTTCGTCACCACCTACGCGAAGATTCCCGGACAGATCAAGGTGATGACCGAAGCCGCCCAGGCAGCGGGGTACCCCCCAGGCAAGATGGGTATCTACCTGCAGCCTATCGTGCAGGGGACGAACTGCCACGTGGAGTTCAACCTCTTCTATGACCCCGGCGACATGGCTGAGACCACGGCCGTGCGCGCGTTGGCGACCGGCGCCATAGCGCCGCTCATGAGCGCCGGAGCCTTCTTCTCGCGGCCTTTCGGTGAGGCCACCTGCCAGATCATGAACCGGGATGCGGCGTCTGTCGAAGCCCTGAAGAAGTTCAAGGCCATCGTAGACCCGGCCGGCATCCTCAATCCCGGCAAACTCTGTTTCTAGGGGAGGGGAGCGAAGATGCCTCTAGCGGATCATCGAGCGGATATGGAATCCTGCTGCCGGTGCTCGGCCTGCAAGTTCATTCCTTTGGAGAAGGTCACCGGGCAGCAGTATTCCCAGGCCTGTCCCAGCATCCAGCGCTACAACTTCCACTCGCACTCGGGTGGGGGAAGAATGGGCTTCGGTCTGGGGATCATCCACGGGCGCGTCGAATACACTCCGAGGACGGCCCAAGTCATCTACAACTGCAATCTGTGTGGGGCCTGCGACGTCTCCTGCAAGTACGCCATGGAGTTCGACGTACTCGAGCCCCTCTACGCTATGCGCGAGGATTGTGTCAGGAGCGGGCAGACCCTGCCGGTGTGGGACAAGTTGGTGGAGGGCATGACCAAAGGGGCCGCCACTCTCCTCAATCCCGCGGGCAGGCGAGGCCAATGGGCCTCGGGTCTTGGAGTCAAGGACCCAGCCGAGGCCAAGGCGTCAGTCCTCTACCACGCCGGATGCCTCGCCTCGCACGACCCGGCCGCCGGCCAGGTGGCCGCGGCGGCAGTCTTGCTCCTTGGCAAGGCAGGGATCGACCTGAGTCTCTTCGGGGACAAAGAGTTGTGCTGCGGCGGCCGCGCCTACGAGATGGGCTACCGCGATGCCGCCATCGAGCAGGCCAAGTTGAACGTGGCCCGATGGAAGGAGTCGGGGGCCAAGGAGGTGGTCACCGGCTGTGCCCACTGCTACCAGTACTTCAAGGTGCTCTATCCCAAACTGGGGATCGATCACGGGCTGCCCGTACGACACATCACCGAGTATCTGGCGGACCTTGTGGCCTCAGGCAAGCTCAGGCCTGCGAAATCGGTCGATATGACCGTCACCTACCACGATCCCTGCCACTTGGGCCGCTTGAGCGAGCCCTGGATCGAGTGGAGCGGGGTACAGCGACTCCGCCACATGCGGGTCTATGACCCGCCCCGCGTTCTCCGGCGGGGCGGAGGCGGCGTGTATGAGCCGCCGCGCGAGCTCCTCAAGAGCATCCCGGGTGTCAAGCTGGTGGAGATGACCCGCGTCAAGGAGTACGCGTGGTGTTGCGGGGCCGGCGGCGGGGTGCGTGAGAGCAATCCCGAGTTCGCGGCCTTCACGGCGGCCGAGCGGCTGGCCGAGGCCGAGTCGACCGGAGTGGAGGCGCTCGTCACCGCCTGCCCGCACTGCGTCCAGAATCTCGGAGGCGACTCGAGCGACCTCAAGGTCTATGACGTTGTCGAGCTCTTGGACAAAGCGATCTAGGGGGGCGTCGAGACATGGCACTGACCAAAGAGCAGTATCAGGCCTTCGAGGCCATAGTCGGCCCGGAGAACATCTCGGCCGACCCCGTCGACCTGGACGCCTGGGCGTGGCGTTCCGGCCAGGCGGCCCTGGCTCAGGACTTCAAGCCGAGGTTCGAAGCCATCCTCATGCCGGGGAGCACGAAAGAGGTCCAGGCGATCGTCCGCTTGTGCAACAAGCTGGGCGTGCAGTTCAAGGCGTCGAGTACCGGCTGGGGCGTCTACTGCGACGCCGGTGGACCGGGCTGCATCAAGCTCGACATGCGGCGGATGAACCGCATCATCGAGATCAACGAAGAGAACATGTACGCGGTGGTGGAGCCGTACGTGATCCACGCGCAACTTCAGGCGGAGCTCATGAAGAGGGGCTTCACCTGTAACGTGAACGGCGCCGGCGGGGTCACCTCGGCCATGCCCCTCGCCGCCCACGAGGGCATCGGCCACATGAGCGGCACCTGCAGTATCAGCGAGCGCAACCAGCTGGCCCTCGAGTGGGTCACCCCCGCGGGAGAGCTGATCCAGACCGGGTCACTCGCGGCTCTGGGCGAATGGTTCTGCGCGGACGGTCCCGGTCCCTCGCTGCGTGGCGTCATCCGAGGCAACGTCACTGCCTTGGGAGGCCTGGGCGTCTACACTCGCGCGGCCCTCAAGATCTACCACTGGCCCGGCCCGCCCACTATTGAGGTCAAGGGCTACTCTCCCGACTACGTGATGCAGAACCCGGGCAATTTCCTGCTTCGCTACCTCTCCTGGCCGGATGAAGACGGGCGGCAAGCCGGTATCCGCAAGCTGGGCGAGAGCGAGATCTGTTTCGGGATCATGGGCTTCAACCCCAACATGGTGGCCGCCAACGTGGCCACCAGCAACGAACAGGAGTTGGTGCTCGCGGAAGAGTACGCTAGGGAGATCGTCGGTCCCGGCATCTGTCTAGTGATCGCAGGCAACTCGCCCCGCGACCTCGAGTACAAGAAGGCGGTCCTTCAGCAGATCATCATCGACACGAAGGCCGCCTCGCTCAAAGCCGTCGAAGAGGGCGACGTCCAGGACGCCTTCATCTGGCGCTTCATCAGGGTGACGGCGTCGATCCGGGAGACTATGAGGGCCACCGGCGTGTTTGGGGGCGAGGTGTTCGGCACCGACTCATACCGGGTCCTCCGCAACGCCGTCCAACATTCACGGGCCGACAAGAAGGAGTTGATCGATCTCGATCTTGTCTTCCCCGACAACGTGGATCCGTTCATCACCTCGCTTGAGCAGGGGCAACTCACCCACTCAGAGGTGCTCCTGCGCTGGACGCCTGACGAGCAGGTGGCCGCCGGCGCCATGAGATACGTGGGCAAGGCGAACCAGAGCACCGTCGACGGCCATTACGGCCTGCCGCACCACCTCTTCCACGACATGCAGCACGACTTCTTTGGGCCCCGTACGAACAACTACACATACTGGCTGAGAAGGATCAAGAAGAGCTTCGACCCCAACGGTGTTTCCGAGGCGAGCAACCACCTGACGGCAAAGGACGTGTAGGTCCGGGGCCGGGTGCGGAATGGGCCCATTCC